>JAUNVJ010000060.1 GCA_030537695.1 Tissierellia bacterium | reverse complement strand
GTTCGATCGTATACCACCAAATCACCAAAAGTTTCCAATCCCTTCCAAGAGAGATCTCCCGGATTTAAGGTGTATCCATCTAAAACTACAATCTTCATCTCCATATCCCTTCCTTTAACACTGCTTTTATCCATTGTACCATGTGCCAAAATACCTTAAAAGAAATCTTGGTATAAACTCTGCATTATTACCTGGAAATTTTATATTTTATTTTCTTGATGTAACAAAAAAAATGCCATTGTGTAAAAAAAGGAACAAAACCATATGGATCGGAAAAATAAAAGCTCTGAAAAAACAGCCCCCAAGAGTGCCCCCACACCAAAAATTAAAATAATGGCAAAGTAATACAGCCCCTTTTCCCGATACTCCCCCTCCTTGGTCAAATGGTATCGGGAGATCATATCCACGCCACTTCTCATATTTCCAATACACATAGTGGAAGCATAGGGCAAGCCATGTAAACTGCGAAAGGCATTGACCTGCATGGCACAGGAAAAACTCAAAAGTGCGTTAGCAAGAATATTAAATTCTTTCCCCATAAAACCCACACCTAGGGAAATTAAAATTTGAATTAAGAGCACTCCCTGTCGCCAATGAATTTTTTTAGCTCTCAACTTTCCTTCCAAAAATACTGTTACGGCCACTCCCAACATAAAGGCAATCAACGGTATGAGATAGCCGATGATTTTTTTTAAATTGCCTTGGCTGATATTGTAAGCCAACAAGACGATATTTCCCGTCTGTGCATTGACGAAAACCTTTCCGCGGCAAATATAGGAATAAGCATCTTGTATTCCTCCTGCCAATGTTAAAGTAGCAGCAAATAAAAAAGTTTCTGAAATTTCATTGCTTTTTTTCATAATCTCCATCTCCCGGCAAAGTTAAGACGATTTTAACACAAGTACTATTTCTCTTCTAGTATTTCCTGAAAATAAAATCCTCGAAAAAGGGAAATGCATCACAAAATCTCAGTTCTTTATAAGATTGTTACATTTTTTAAATTCTCGGTAAAAATGATGGGGCAGAGAATCGTTAGAACTACAAAAATGTGAAAGTGATGATAACTTAATGGGAGTTGTAAATTAATAAATTCATATTTAAACTAAATAAAGAAAAGAGTCGGAATAGAATCCAGAAGTGAAGATCAAAATACAGATTCCCATAAAAGAGGAAAGAGGAAGGCGAGAAGATTAATAGAAAGCGGGATTTTAGAATCATCTATTAAAAGAACGGGGAAATTTAAAAAACTGAGGAGTATTAATCAGATTGTAGGAAAGAGAAAAGCAGTGATAAAAGTAGAGAACAGGGAAGTATTATATGGATAGGAACTTTCAAAAAACTGAAAAGTATGTTCACCACTTTGAGTACGACAAAAAAGATGATGTTACCTCAATCCATGGCGAATAAATAGGGAAATACCGATCGATTCTACATATGCCGTTGACAAGAAAGTTATCAGAAACATCTCTATGTACATAAACTCATAAACTTTTTTAAATCTCAAATAACTTCAAAAGAATGGACTTTTATCTCAATTAGAACCAAGGTCAACAGTTCAACCAATAGAACCACTTTGTGATTTGAGATTTTGGAATTGAGGAAGATGCAGAGCCCACAACCCCTTAAAATTGCGCCCTATAAAGAATAGGATGCTACCGAATGACGAATCATCTGTAGCATCCCCTATCTTCAACGAAACGAAAGGGAAATCTATTCTCCCATTTTTCCAATATCTTTTCGATAGTACATGTTTTCAAAAGTAATTTTTTCAATATTTCGGTAAACTATTTCTCTCGCTTTTTCTAAACTCTCTCCAAAGGCAGTTACTGACAAAACTCGTCCCCCATTGGTAAAGAGCTTTCCATCTTCTATCACCGTTCCATTGTGAAAGAGGAGAATTTCCGAATCCAAATCCTCCACCCCTTGAATGGACTTTCTCTTCTCATATTTCCCCGGATATCCACCGGAAGTCAGCACCGTGGTTAAACAGTATTGGTCCTTCCAGCGAAGATCTTTTTCTTCAAGAGTTCCACGAATGGCCTTTTGAAGAATTTCTACAAAATCTCCCTGGAGTCTCGGTAGGATGACTTCCGTCTCCGGATCTCCGAATCGGACGTTAAACTCCAAGACTTTCGGCTCTTGATCCGTCATAAAGCCAATAAATAAAATTCCGGTATAGTCATGGCCCTCTGCTTCCCAACCTTTTTCAATCTTCCTCAATATCTCGCAGGTCTTTTTTTTCACAGTTTCACTATTGGGAATTCCCGGACTATAAGCTCCTACTCCACCAGTGTTGGGGCCTTTATCCCCATCGTAAATTTGCTTGTGATCCTTGGCTGTCTCCATGGGAAAAATTCTATTGTGAGAGACGAAGCAAAGAAGGGAGGATTCATACCCTTGTAAAAATTCTTCTATTACTACCTCTCTTCCTTCATCACCAAATATTTTTTCAATAAATATGGCCTTTAAAGCTTTCAGAGCTTCTTCTTCTTCTTGGCAAATAATTACTCCTTTACCTAAGCAGAGACCATCAGCTTTAATCACCAAGGGATAGGCAAAGTTTTTCAATCCCTGTATTCCTTCTTC
>JAUNVJ010000018.1 GCA_030537695.1 Tissierellia bacterium | reverse complement strand
AATTGTTGGCTTTGATCTTCGATCATTAAGTCTTGGTTATTTTCTTTCCGTAGATATTTAGTTTGGTCCACCTCTTCAATTCTTAAGTTCAAAAGATACGGTGTCGAAGAATTGAGTAATTCAATGGTGAAAGCTTCCATTAAATTCAAATCCTTTAATTGTGATTTTTTTAATTGAAAACTTTGAAAATCTGAATGCTCTCCTTTCATGCGAGCAATATCTTCATGGTATTTTGAAAAATTTTTTTGAGGACTGGTAAACAGAATATTTTCCCAATAGTCTAAATTTCTCTCTAGCAAGCTCAGTCCATTAAAATAATTCATTTTTATATTTTCTATTTCAGAGGTGTTTTCTAAAATCTGTGATTTCACAAGATAATTATCCCCTTTTTCCAAATAGTCCATAATTCCGATGGTCTCTAAAATTTCACTATTGTTTTTGGCTATAAGACTATTGATATGAAGATAGACATAATTGTTGATATATAAAGACAATAGATTTAAATTATCCCATACATCTTCATAATTTAAATCACTTTCAAAAAAAAGCCCGTCCAAAGGTCTTTCAAAAGAAGATCGTTCTTGTAAATTATCAATATAAAAATAATCTAAAGTACCAGGAACCAACTCCATTTCATAATTTTTCAGAAGAGCAAAAAGCTTATCTAATTCTTCCTTTTGTTCTAAAGATTCAAATTTATCCACTTCTTCTTTTAAAGAATTTAATCGCATTTGTTTATCTTTCAACGCTTCTCGATCCGCATTGATCTTTAACAAAATTTGATTTTTTTCTTCTTTTAATCGATTGTTTTCATTGGAGATTTTAAAAGAAGAGCTTTCGGTATTTTTAAAGTTTTCATAACTCAAATAGATTAATATAATAGAAATTATAAAAAAGACGAGAGCCAGGGTTGAAAAAGCTTTATTTTTCATTTTCTCCCCCCTGTTCCAAGGACTTTATGATACCTAAATTTTTATAATAATGACTCATCAAGGTGTAAAAATTATTACCCAAATATTTTAATTTTTCACTGGATAAATTTCCCAATTGATACCCTTGTTTTTCCATATGAGAATATATATATTCTAAATTTTTAATATCTCGATACAGCTCGAAGGGAGGTATTTTTTCTGATTTTGACATCAAATTTAAATTTCTGGAATATACCATCGAATAAAAGAGCAATAGATCAAGTTTTTTAGACGGTGCATTTAAGCTTTTTAAGTAACCGATGGTACCATCAGCCTCTTGAATTAAATCATAGAGATGTAATTCTTTTGGTATATTTTTAAATCGTTCTGAATTTACAAAATTTGTCATTTGAGTAAAATTACCAATGATCCCGTCCAATTCCTCAGAATCATAGATATCACCACTATAATAATTACTATAATCGAGAATTAGCTTTTCCATTTCTCTTAAATATTGCTTATTTTCACTTTGTAATAATTGAAGTACCTTTTGAAATTCCTTTTCTTTATTTGCCCCAAACTCATATCCGTACTTTTTATAAAATTCATTATTTTGATGATTTAATTCTTCATCGAGCTTATAACCATCATCTTTTAAAAGCATCCATTTTTCATTAGCTTTTTTGATTTCTAAGTGCAATTTATCATTTTCAAGGCTTTTATTTTGGGTGTAGTTTCGATTAAATTGAGAATAGCTGAAGATAATGATTACAATAAATAAAATAAAAATAGAGCTGAGAAATAAAGTTTTTCCATATTTATTCATATTGATCCTATAGTTTTTCTAAAGTTATAATCGAGCCTGCCGTTTTCGAAAATTTTTGATCCACCTTTTTTATCATAAGATAGGTGGTGATCAAGGCACAAAGTCCTACAACCATACTCCATAGATCTTTTAGTTGTATATTGATCTTAAAAAATACATAATTAGATATTGTTATGGCCATAATCATTACGATTAACGGCAATCCATAGACTAAAAAGATATAAGTTAATACGGCTCGACTATCGCTTTTCAGTTTTACAATGTCGCCAACCTTTGCATCAATTGTATTGTTCAGTCGTAAGATCTCACTTTTGGATTCTGCACATTTTGCATTACAAGAGGAGCAATTGCTACCGCAAGCTCCAGCTCTTGTAACTTCTACATAAATTTCATTTTCAAATATTTTCCTTACAATTCCTAATTCTTCCAAAGGATCACCCTATTCTGTAACTTTAATGTGTACCTCTTTTAATTGATCTTCACTTAACTCTGTAGGGGCGTCGGTCAATAGACAAGTTGCAGATTGAGTTTTCGGAAAGGCAATGACGTCCCGAATATTATCCGATTGGGTAAATAACATGACCAAACGATCTAAGCCATAGGCAAGTCCTCCATGGGGTGGAACACCATATTTAAAAGCATCCAATAGAAAACCGAATTTTTTCTCGGCTTCTTCTACAGTTAATCCCAATGCTTTAAACATTCTCCGTTGAACGACTGGATCATTTATCCGAATACTGCCCCCTCCCATTTCATCTCCATTAATTACGATATCATAAGCCTTTGCTCTCATTTTTTCAGGCTTTGTTTCTAAGAGATTGAGATCTTCTTCCATGGGGCTGGTAAAAGGATGGTGTTTTGCAACATATCGTTTTTCTTCTTCGTCATATTCAAAGAGGGGAAATTCCGTAATCCACAAGAGTTCGTACCGATTGGGATCAATTAAATCTAAATCTTGTGCTACTCGATTCCTCAAATGTCCCAAACTATCAAAGACGACAGAATTTTTATCTGCTACAAAAAGCAACAGATCTCCTCTTTCACCATTCATTTGTGTAATGATGTTTTGCAAGTCATTCTCTTCTAAAAATTTCAAAATCGGCGAAGTGATTTCGTCTTCAATTTTGATCCAAGCTAAACCTTTAGCACCGTAGTCCTTTACAAAATCCTCCAATTTAGACAATTGCTTTCTTGAATATTTATCTGCACCATCTTTTACATTGATACCTCGAACGCTGCCTCCTGAAGCAACTGCATTGGAAAAAACTTTAAAATCAACATCTCGAACAAGCTTCGAGATATCCGTCAATTCCATGTCAAAGCGCAAGTCCGGTTTATCCAGACCAAATCGATTCATTGCCTCATTATATTTCATCCGACGAATCGGCAGTTTTATGTCAACATCAATCATTTCTTTAAAAGCACGTTGAAGAAATTTTTCATTTATTTCAATGACATCGTCGATATCCACAAAACTCATCTCTAAATCGATTTGGGTAAATTCAGGTTGACGATTTGCACGCAAATCCTCATCCCGAAAACATTTTGTAATTTGGATATAGCGATCCAATCCAGAGACCATAAGAAGCTGTTTCATCAACTGTGGTGATTGTGGCAGAGCGTAAAATTCTCCAGGATTAACTCTACTAGGTACCAAGTAGTCTCTGGCACCTTCCGGTGTGGGTTTGGTGAGCATAGGAGTCTCGATTTCAATAAACCCATTTTCAGCAAAAAAATCACGAGTTACTTTATAAAATTTTGATCGCATCATCAAATTTTTTTGCATAAATGGTTTTCTTAAATCCAATGAACGATATTTTAATCTCATGGTTTCCTGTACATTGTCATTGTCTTTCACATAAATAGGCGGAACTTCCGATTCATTTAAAATGCGCAATTCGTTGGCCAATACTTCCACATAACCGGTTTCAATATTTTCGTTAATTGAAGATCGCTTACGTACCTTACCTTTAACCGCAATGACAAATTCAGACCGAAGCTTTTCTGCCTTTTCAAACATCCTTGAGTCCACCGTATCGTCAAAAACAATTTGTACAATCCCACTACGGTCCCTTAAATCTACAAAAACGATTGAACCTAAATTTCTTTGTTTGGAAACCCAACCCATTAGAACTACTTCACTGCCAATACTCACAGCAGCAATTTCTGCACAGTAGTGGGTGCGTTTCAAACTGCCCATACTTTCTGACATATTAACCTCCTAATACAAATGACTCCCCGTCCAAAAGGGACGAGGAGTTCTCGTGATACCACCCTAATTAGGTAAACCTCACTTTATCTTTTATCGTGGTTGCTCGGAAAAATTTACCATAGAGGAGTTGTCCCTATATAAAATAGATTGAAGTTTTTATCAATTATTCCATCTCTAGTAAATCTTTTATATCATATTCTTCACCATATTTAAATACGATTATAGCATATTCCTATTGAATTTTAAATAATGGATCATTAAGATTTTACGATTAACATATTCTGGAGTCAATGCGATATATAAATCTGTCAACATCTTTTACCAAATGATCTTGCAGTAAACGATCCTTTACAAATTGTGCCCCTTTATCCATTCCTTGACAACCGGCTAATAATACGATATCCCCTTCTTCCGCACAATCCAATACTCTGTTAATTCCCTCTTCCAGTGTATTATAAATGATGGGAGTATATTCGTTTTCTCTTATAATTGTACGATAAACTTCTAATTCTTTTCCTGACACTTCATCTTTTTTAGTGACAGTATCCCGGCTAAGAGTTGCAAATAAATTCGTAGGATTTAATTTCTTTAACCATTTGACCATATTTAAAGTGCTCTCACGATTGACTTCTACTCCACGATTGCCTCGTATCGCATAGAGGATATGAAGTTGATTGTAATTCATTTTCTCCAGTGTCGCTAAAGTAGAGTCAATATTTTTTTCATTGGCAAAGTGATCGTCTAAAATTTTAAATTTTTCATCATAAATAATTTCCAATCGCCGTTCGACTCCTTGAAACTCCAGCAATGCCTTTTGAATCACTGAAATGTCGATTCCCATTACAAGAGCGACGATAATTGCAACGACAGAATTCATAACTGAAGAATATCCCGCTGTTCCCAATTCGATGGGAAAACTTTCTTTTTTCAAAATACCATCTTTGATGGATAGATCTCGATTAATGTGGAAATAATATTTGCCTCGACCTGTCGAAAGATCCAATCCAGTAATTCCAAAATCTTCATTTAAAGATTCAAGAGAAAAAGTCAGCACATGAGCCTTAGTTTGATCCTTTAATACTTTGATTTTTTCGAAATCACCATTTAAAATGGCAAAGGCATCTTTTTTTGCATTTTTAATCAATCTGGATTTTACTTCGTAGTATCGTTCAAAACTCCCATGCTGATCAATATGCTCTCTACTAAAATTATTAAAAGTCACAATGTCAAAATCAATATTTTTTACTCGTTCCAATTCTTGAGCTGATGATGAAACTTCCATTACCACAGATTCAATTCCAGCCTGATTCATTTCGTAAAAATATTTTTGTAACTCCAGTGATTCTGGTGTGGTAAGAATAGAGGGTATCTTCGTATCATTAAATCTTGTTAAAACCGTTCCGATAATGCCTTCTGGTATTTTTGCTTTTTTTAAGATCTCATCAATAAAAAAAGATGTGGTGGTCTTGCCGTTAGTTCCTGTTATTCCGATGATATTCAAATTTTTAGAGGGATGTTTGTAAAAGTTTGCAGATATATCAGCCAGAGCTTTTCTGGAATCTGAAACTTTGATTTGGGGAATATAAACATCTTTAAAATCTTCAACGATGGTAAATATTGCTCCCTTGTTTTTTGCTTGTTTTAAATATTTATGTCCATCTGTCACATATCCTTTGATTGCAACAAAAATACTGTCTTTTCGCACATCGTCTGTATGGTAAGCGATCGACGAAATGTCTCTTTCTTCGTCAATACTCCCTCTTATTTCCAATATGTCCATATTGTTTAATAACTCTTTTAATTTCAAATGGAATCACCTCTCGTTTGAATTAATTTTATCTTTTCATCGATGATCAAGTCCAAGGAATTATGGTAATCTCTCATATTTCGATAATTTGTATGCTGGAAAAATTTATTGTTATTATAAAAAATTTTAGAGCTGGCACCCATTCCAAACCCAAATACATCTTCTAATTCTTCCATAACCATAATATTGTAAATTGATTCATAATCTTTTTTTGAATATCCCAAGTTTTCTCCACTCCCAAGTATTCGTTTTTGACGATAGAGATAATATGGAAAATACTCATTTTCTACCATTTTATCATATACTTCCTGGGTCGACAGTACCGCTTTTGAATTTATATTCTTGTCTTGATGGAGTTTTGAACCTTTTTTTATCGATAATTTGTGAATGGTTATATTTTGAGGCTTTAAGCTAATCCCCTGGACAATATTATTGATCATACTCTGTCTTGATTCTCCGGGAAGTCCCAAAATCAAGTCCATATTAATCGATTGCAATCCATAATTCCAACAGATTTCCATCCACTTTTCCAATTCTTTTAATGAAAAATTACGATTCATATCCTTTAAAATTTTTTCATTGAAGGTTTGAGGATTAATACTAATACGATCTACGGAAAAGTCAGATAACATCTTTATTAAATCATTGCTTAAAGTATCTAGTCTTCCACATTCCACTGTAAATTCTTTCGGATTTCCAAAGAGATTTAATGCTTTTTCTATGATTTTTTCCAGATAGAATATGGGAATGGAAGAGGGGGTGCCTCCTCCAATATAAATACAATGGGGTTTTCCCTGGATCCATTTTGATATCCTAGTCATTTCATGATATAGATCGTCTACATAGGAAGATATATCGTAATGACTGGTCACTAAAGTATCAAAAGAACAATAGCTGCATTTAGAGGGACAGAAAGGAATATGAATATAAATATTATAAGATTTTTGACCAAGAGTTTGAAGCATTGCTTCCTGTCGTCTAAAAACACTTGTCATTAGCTCAATTTTTTCATGGGATACAAAATATTGTTCTCTCAATACTTTTTTGGGATCTCGGTTAGATCGGAAAATGCTTCGATATAATTTTAACGGTCTGATTCCGGTTAAAATTCCGTATCCATCGTCTTCCAATAAAAAGGGTTGAATTTGTTGATAAATTATTCTTTTTATCCACCAGTGGATATTTAACTCTTTATCGGGCAAATTAAATGTACCCTGTATTTTTCGAGTATCAATTTTTATATGATATTGTACTTGTTCTTTTTCAACTTGTATACAAATAAAAATTTCCCCTTTATTTTCATATTGAGGAAATTTTAATCGTATCATTTCATATACACTATGTTGTAATCCTTGATTATTACAGACAACTGAAATCATAACATTCTTAAAAAAGGATTATATCTTAATTCTTGTTCAATTGTAGTTTCAGGTCCATGTCCAGATAGAACAATCGTATCTTTTGGAAGTTCTGTTAATTTTTTCAATGAATGCATCATATTTTTGTGATTACTTTCAGGAAAGTCTGTACGCCCAATGGATCCATTGAATAGGGTATCGCCGGAAAACAATACATCGTCTAGAAGGTAGCAAACCCCACCCGGTGTATGTCCCGGGGTATCGATTACGACAAATTTATCGGTTCCAAAAGGAATCTCATCTCCCTCTTCAACAAAAACATCCGCTTTCGTCGGTTTTACTTCCAATCCCAATGTTTGAGCTCGACTCTTTCCTCGATCTTCCAACATTTCTCGATCATCAAGATTCATATATATTTTTATTCCATATTTTTCTTTCAAATCATAAACTGCTCCAATATGATCTGCATGTGCATGAGTCAAAAGAATATAGATGGGAGTAAGTTCATATTGTTCCAATGCTTGGATAATATCCTTACTCTGTGCACCGGGATCAATCAGTGCACATTCCTTATCCTCATTATAGACAATATAACAGTTTGTTTGAAATGATCCCAATACCATTTTCAATATTTTATGCTTCATAGCCACTCCTTAAAATTTCTTTTCCGAATCCAGTAATATGGTGACCGGTCCGTCGTTTACAAGTTCGATGTCCATATCACCACCATACTCGCCCTTTTCAGTTTTTATACCCATCTCCAAAGCTTTATCAATGAATTTTTCATAATAGATTTTACCTTCATCAAATTTTGCTGCTCTTACATAGCTGGGTCGATTTCCCTTTCGACCGTCTCCATATAAAGTAAACTGGGATACGACTAATAATTCTAAATTATAATCCAATAAACTTTTATTCATGATTCCTTGATCATCGTCAAAAACACGCAACTTTATCACTTTATTGAAGATATAATTAAAGTCTTCATCTTTATCTTCTGTGGAAATACCTAAAAATAATAACAATCCTTTATCGATGGATCCGACGATTTTATTATTTACCCTAACTGTCGCATTTTTTACTCTTTGAACTACCGCTCTCATTTTATCACGCCTTTACACGGAAAACATCAAATACATTAGTTACTCGTTTAATTTTTTCCATTAGTCGCTCTAGCTCTTTTATATCTGTGATTTCCACTGTAATATCCAGGATTGCATCCCCTTCCTTCGTGGATTTTGCATTTAAATAAGTCATATTTAATTTAGATTCATTAATTCTCATAGCAATATCAGTAATGACATTTGGTTTATCCAATGCTAAAACTTCAATGGACGCTTCATAGTTTTCCCCATCTTTATTTTGCCAACTAACATCGACGATACGAGAATCATCCTTAATATTTTTTACATTTGCGCAGTCGGATCGATGGACTGAAATCCCACGACCAATGGTAATATAACCGATGATACGATCGCCCGGCACAGGGTTGCAACATTTTGCCAAGCGAACTTTTACATTATCTACACCCTTTACGACAATACCGCCCTTTTGAATCCGTTTAGGTCCGGAGCTTGTGTTAACACTGGTTATAGGAGGAGCTTGAGGCTTATTGAATCTTTTGTAGATATCGACTAATTTAGCAATGACTTGATTGATGGTTATCGTACCGAATCCAACTGCCGCATATAAATCGTCTAAGGTAGAGACATTCATCTTTGCCCGTACTTCTTCCAACCATTCGTCTTTCACCAAATCTCCTACGGAATACCCTATTTTTTTAGCTTCCCGTTCTATGTTTTCTCGACCACGTTCAATATTTTTATCCCGATCTTTGACTTTAAAATATTGGGCTATTTTTTTCTTGGCTTGTGGGCTTTTTACGATATTCAACCAGTCCATGGAAGGGCCTGAGCTGGAGTTGGTTATGACTTCAACGATATTACCACTCTTTAATTTATAGTTTAATGGAACGATTCTTCCATTGATCTTTGCACCGACACAAGTATTGCCAATTGCTGAGTGAATTCGATAGGCAAAGTCAATAGGCGTAGACCCTTCCGGAAGATTAATCACATCTCCCTGCGGTGTAAATACAAAGACTTCATCTGCAAAAAAATCGACTTTTAAGGTTTCCATAAAATCATTGGGATCATTGACATCTTTTTGCCACTCCAATAATTGACGGAGCCAAGTGAGATTTTCATCAAAAGTCGTAGCTTTCGTAACACCTGATTTGTATTTCCAATGAGCTGCAATACCGTATTCTGCTGTTTGATGCATCTCATATGTTCGTATTTGAACTTCAAATGTTTCTCCATTATTATCAATGACTGTTGTATGCAAGGATTGATATTTATTTGGTTTCGGCATGGCAATATAATCCTTAAATCGCCCCGGAATTGGCTTCCACAAAGTGTGTACTGTGCCTAAAACTCCATAACAATCTTTGATATCATTGACTAAAACTCGTACTGCTGAAAGATCATATATTTCCTCAAAGGCCTTTCCCTTTATTGTCATTTTCTTATAGATGGAATATAAATTTTTAGGTCGTCCGTTAATTTCAGATTCAATACCGACAGTATCCAAATGCTCCTTTAGTTCTCGGATGATGCGATTGATTAATTCTTCTCGTTCACTTCGTCTTTTACTGACCATATCCACCAAAGTATAGTAATTATCAGGATCTAAATATCGCAAGGATAGATCTTCTAATTCCCATTTGATCCGGCTCATACCCAGTCGATCGGCAATCGGTGCATAAATTTCCAAAGTTTCCGATGCTTTTTCTACTTTTTTCGCATCGGTCATATATTCTAATGTTCTCATATTATGGAGTCGATCCGCCAGTTTAACAATGATGACCCGAATGTCTTTTGCCATTGCTAAAACCATTTTGCGAATATTTTCCGCTTGTTTTTCCTCTTTGTTTTTATAATTTAATTTCTTAAGTTTTGTAACGCCATCTACTAAATCAGCAATTTCCGTACCAAATTTATCTTGTACTTCTTCATAGGTGACATCGGTATCTTCTATTGTATCATGGAGCAGACCGGCAATTATAGTAGCCGTATCCATGTTCATATCTCCCAATATCAATGCCACATTAAATGGATGGATAATATAATCCTCTCCAGAGTTTCGTTTTTGACCTTTGTGATTTTCCTTTGCCAGTTCAAAAGCTTCTCGTATTAGAATTTCATTGGCATTAGGATTGTATTCTTTAATTTTATCAATTAATATATCTATCATATTATTCCCCTACTATCCTATAACTTTTAATTTTAAGTTCGATATTGGTATTTCCCCGGAAAGTATTGATTCCCGGATAATATAATATATCGATATAGAATTTAAAAGTATTGTTATGGTTTAAAAATGATACAACCGCTTCACGGCCATAAACTTTTGACAATCTATTTAAAAAGATTTTTGAGTCTTCAAACAACAGACCGATTTCTCTGCAATTCTTGTCCTTGAGCTGTAATTTAATCACATTTTTATTTTTCCCAAAAATTGCCACATTTTCAATCAAAAGATTCTTAGCTCCAAATTGTGGGGTTTCGTTCCCATTTCCATAGGGTTCAAAAATTTTAAGCTCTTCGATTAAATTATAATTGATATATTTTAAAGGTAACTCCATATCAATATACCTTTTAGGAACTAAATCATCTTTCGTTAAGAAGGTATTATTATTGATTTCGACTATAAATGGAACCAATTGGTCTTTTCCCAAACTAAGTCCTGCCGCCATGGCATGACCACCGAAGGATGTCAAATAGCTTTTATATTTGGAAATTTCTTCGAACATATTATACTCTTTAATACTTCGACCAGAACCCTTCATGAGACCCTTGGAATCCGTCAAAACAATAGTGGGACGACAATATTTTTCTTTTAACCGTCCAGCTACAATCCCCACGATGCTTTCATTAATATTTGGAATATAAAGAACCAGTATTGGCATTTTTTGTAAAAGATTTTCCTTTTTAATTAAAATTTCCGCTTTTTCTACTGCCTCTTCTGTATAATCTTGTCGCTCTCGATTATAAGTCCGTAATGTAGTAGCTATATGTTTTGCCTCTATGGGATCTTGGGATAAAAAAAGCTCCAACGCTTTTTCCGCAGATTCCAAACGACCACTTGAGTTGATAGTAGGTCCTAAAATAAAACCAATATGGTATACCGACAAGTCTTCTTTTTTTATATCACAAGCATCGATTAAAGCACATAAGCCGATATCCTTATTCCGTCTGAGTGCTAATAATCCTTGAGAAACGAGAATGCGATTTTCATCTTTTAATGGCATGACATCACAAATCGTTGCAATTGTAACATATGGCAGGAAATCTTGATAGAGTTCTTCTTCATCTTTGCCTTTGATGAGATATAAATAGGTTATAACTTTAAATGCAACGGTACAACCGCAAATCTCATAAAAGGGATATTGAGAATCCTGACGTTTCGGATCGATTACCCCATCAGCTTCTGGAAAAAGATCGCCACCTTCAAAATCTTTTGGAACTTCGTGATGATCCGTTATGATTATGTCAATCCCTTTGGATTTCCCATACAGAACGGGTTCAAAAGCTGCAATTCCATTATCACAAGTGATTATTAAAGAAATATCATCTTCACAAGCTTGATCGATGATACGATTGTTGATTCCATAGCCATCGTGAACACGATGTGGGATATCATAGTCCACAATAGCCCCGATATTTTTTAAGCCTTTCATCAATACAAATGTACTTGTGACACCATCGACATCATAATCACCAACAATTCGAATTTTATTGCCTTTGGAGATATGAGATAATATTAAATTAGCACTTTTCACCATGTCTTTCAATAAAATCGGCGAATACAACTTATCTAGGGTGGGATGGAGAAATTTATCTAATTCTTCTTCAGATTCAATTCCTCGATTCAGAGCAATTCGGTATAAAATTTTATTCAATCCATATTTTTCATAATCGATATTTAGATCTTTTCTATTTTTAATAAACCATTTCTCCAAACTCATCACCTATCATTAGCCATTTATAATTTTATAAAACAGTTATATTACATTATATCACAGAATTCAAGATATTAAAAAAAGAGGTGAGCACCTCTTTTAATCTTCATTTGCCAAAACTGATATTGCACATTCTATCCGTTTCCGTTCCATTTCACAACCTATCTTATAGGGCTTGGATATGTCGGCGTTCGCATAATATGCATTAGCATGACAACCCCCTGAACAATAGTATCTTGCCCAACAAGTGGGACAGTCTTCATTGGTAAAAACATTGGAACATTTAAATGTATCTCGTAGAGTAGTGTTTTTTATCCCATGAAAGACATCACCCAATCGAAAGTCTTTTTCCCCTACAAATTGATGGCAGGGATAGATATCTCCTTCCGGGGTCACAGCAATATATTCTGATCCAGCACCACAGCCAACGGTTCGTTTAATGACACAAGGGCCTTGACTCAAATCGATAATAAAATGAAAAAAAGAAAATTCTTTATCTTTTTTCCGGATTTGTATATAATCCCCACTCATCTTTTCATATTCTTTTAAAATTTTCTCCAGATGTTCTTTACGAATAGCGTAAGGTTCTTTTTCATCGGTTACTACCGGTTCAATGGAAGTCTTTTTAAAACCTAAATCATAAAACTCTTTTAGATCATTGGAAAAGTCCAAATTATTGCTGGTAAAAGTTCCTCGAATAAAATAATCTTTCTTACCACGCCTTTTAATAAATTCTTGAAATTTTGGAACAATTACATCATAGGATCCTTTTCCACTGGTAGTTGGCCTCATTTTATCATTTAATTCTTTTCGACCGTCTAAAGATAATACAACATTATCCATGTTTTCATTGATGAAATCCATCATTTTATCGTTTAATAAGACACCGTTGGTTGTAATCGTAAATCGAAAATGTTTCCCAAACTTTTTTTCTTCTTGACGACCATATTCCACCAATTTTTCCACCAGGGGAAAATTCATTAATGGTTCTCCACCAAAAAAATCTACTTCTAAGTTTTTACGGTTCCCCGAATTTTGCAAAAGATAATCTAAAGCTGCTTTACCTGTTTCCAAAGACATTAAGCTTCGAGAACCTTTAAAATCACCTTGGGAAGCAAAACAATATTCACATCTTAAATTACAATCATGGGCAACATGTAAACACATTGCTTTTACAATATTTTTGGGATTATATGCAGGAGCCATTTTGTATTCTTCTGTCGTATATAGTAATCCTTCATTCCTCAGATCATCCATCTCTTCAAGAGCTTGATTCAATTGATCGAAAGAATAATCGGATGCATATTTCTCTATAATTTCCGACTTCGATAAAAACTCATAATCTTCCACTAAGTCATAGATGATTTTTTCGACCACATGTACAGATCCACTGGCAATATCCAATAGGATATATTTATTGTTTAAATTAAATTTATGGATCGTTTCCATCTTTTTCTTCCTACCTCTCATTGATAATAAAATAAAAGGTTGGTTCCCCAACCCTTTTATTGTTCTTTGTTTTCACATTTTTGATTACCTACTGTACAAGATGTTTTACAAGCTGATTGACAAGAAGTTTGACATTCTCCGCATCCACCTTTTGCGTAAGTATCTTTTAGTCTTTTAGAAGTTAAAGTTTTAACTAGTTTCATAAGTACCTCCTATTTTGCTTCAGGTTCTGCTTTTAAATCTCCGGTAGATTTTATTACCGTATTTATTCCCCATTTCATAATCTCAATTTTAGATTTATCTGACGAAGTTTCCAGTACAAGATAATCTTCTTTAATCAAAACTATTTTTCCAATCATTCCACCAATCGTCAATACCCGATCTCCCACTTTTAAATTATCTCTCATTTCACGAATTTGCGCATCTTTTTTCTTTTGAGGTCTGATTAAAATAAAGTAGAAGAATACCAATATCAATACTAATGGTGCAAATTGCACTAAAATTGCAGTCATATTTGAATCCATTTACTAAAACTCCTTTCTCTCTACGTTCTATTATACAGAATTTCAAATTATAGTTCAATCTATATCAATATATCCATAACTTTTATAAAAATCTTTTTTTAATTCAAGAAAATAATCTCCTCGAATGGAATCTCGTATTTTTTCCATTAATTGTAAAAGGAAGTGTAAATTGTGAATTGTAACCAATCTCATACCTAAAATTTCATCGACATTGAGCAGATGTCTAATATATGCTCTGGTATAATTAGTGCAAGTATAACAGTTACAATGAGGATCCAGCGGTGAAAAATCTTCTTTATATTTAGCATTTCGAATTACTACACGTCCTTGATTGGTCATTGCCGTCCCATTCCTTGCAATTCGAGTCGGCAACACACAATCCGCCATATCAATGCCCCGTTCCACCGCTTCAAAGAGATAATCCGGGGTTCCCACGCCCATTAGATAACGAGGCTTGTCATTTGGCATAAAATCCGTTGTATAGTCCAAAATATCTTTCATTAAATTCAAAGGTTCTCCTACAGATAATCCACCTACAGCATAGCCCGGAAATCCAATTCCTATCGTTTCTCTGGCGGATATTTTTCTCAAATCCTTATACATTCCACCTTGAATAATTCCAAATAATGCTTGATGTTTCGTATTTTTGTGATAGTCTTTACATCTTTGAGCCCAACGTAATGTTCGCTCCATTGAATGTTTAATATAATCATACTCTGCAGGATAAGGAGCACATTCATCGAAGGCCATCATAATATCGGAACCCAATATATTCTGTACTTCCATGGATTTTTCCGGTGATAAAAATTGTTTGGAACCGTCAATATGAGAGCGAAATTCCACCCCTTCCTCTGTGATCTTACGATTGTCCGAAAGACTGAAAACTTGAAATCCGCCACTATCTGTAAGGATTGGCCCGTTCCAATTCATAAAAGAATGCAGACCACCTGCTTTTTTTATGATTTCTGTTCCCGGTCTTAACAATAAATGGTAGGTGTTAGACAGTATAATTTGAGCATTTAATTTCTTTAATTCATCCGGGGTCATGGTTTTAACGGTAGCTCTGGTACCCACAGGCATAAAAATTGGCGTTTCGATTTCTCCATGATCCGTCTTAATTTTTCCCAATCGGGCTTTGGAATCTTGTGCTTTTTTTAATAGTTCAAATTCAAACATAATTACTCCATTTCCAGTCTGTCAATATAAAAACATACTATCACCAAAACTGAAAAATCTAAATTTCTCCTCTACTGCTTGATGATAAGCATCCATAATTATTTGTCGCGTACTAAAGGCAGAAACAAGCATCAATAAAGTAGATTCCGGTAGATGGAAATTTGTAATCAATGCTTGAACACATTTAAAGCGATATCCGGGATAGATAAATATATTGGTCCAACCCGACCCTTCTTTGACATAACCTTTTTCATTTGCAACGGTTTCTAAAGTCCTTGTAGTCGTAGTTCCAACAGAAACGATCCTCCGATTCTCATCGATCGCCTGATTGATAGTCTCGGCTACCTCCTTGCTGATTGAATAATATTCCGAATGCATATGGTGCTGATCTATATCATCAACCTTTACCGGTCGGAAGGTCCCTAGACCAACATGAAGGGTAATATAACAAATATGAACACCCTTGTTTTTTATGTCTTGTAATAATTTTTGTGTAAAGTGAAGGCCTGCAGTAGGTGCCGCTGCTGAACCTTCATACCTTGAATAAACTGTCTGATACCTCTCTTGATCCTTTAATTTTTCATGGATATAGGGAGGAAGAGGCATCTCCCCTAATTCATCCAATATTTCTTCAAAAATTCCCTCATAGTCAAATCGGACGAAGCGAGAACCTTCTTCAGAAATTCCGATGACTTCACCGGAAAGTTTTTCAGAAAAAATCACAGTGGTACCGATCTTTGCTTTTTTTCCCGGTTTTGTAAGACATTCCCAAATACCTTTTGAATCTTTTTTGAGTAATAAAAATTCAATGGACTCTTCCTTCTCTTTCCGATGTCCAAATAAACGAGCCGGCATTACTCTGGTATCGTTTAATACCAAAACATCACCGGCATTTAAATTGTCTATAATTTCATAAAAATGACCTTCAGAAATTTCACCTGTTTTCCGATTGACTGTCATAAGTCTCGATTGAGCTCGATCTTCCAAAGGATGTTGAGCAATCAAGTCTTCCGGAAGGTCATAATAAAAATCACTTGTCTTCATATATCTTCCTTTATAAATTTTATTTATTTACTAATTTTGTACCCGGAAAATAAAAATCTAAAATTTCTCTATAGTCTTTCTTGGACTTTGCCATTTCTACGGCTCCGTATTGACTCATGCCGACGCCATGACCATAACCGTTTCCTGTCAATAAAAATCCATTTTCCTTTTTTTCAATGTCAAAAAAAGTGTTTTTCATTATTGTATTTCCATAGATGCTTCGAAATATATTGCCACTGATGGTTTTCTCGCCATTATCGCCTAAAATTTTTATTAATTGTACTCTTCCTGAACTGTCTCGTTCTACAATTTGAATATCTTTTACATTTCCTATTCCATAATTTTTTAAGCCTTCTTGTGATAATTTTAAAGTCCATGGATGCATTGAATAATCATCTTTATGACAGATCAAATAAGGTATCTCTTTGCCTCCCCATACTTCATGAGCAGCTGCAGTCACTCCACCGGAAGAGGCACAAAAGATGGCATTGGCAACTTCACCTTGGTATGTTAAAATTTCATTTTCCGTCTCTTGTACAGCAGCATTAGTAGATGACTTTTCCACATTGAGCCCACGATAAACTTGTGAGCTGGTCGTATCATTTAAATTGTATCCGTATTTCTGATATTTGTTTTGGTTGGCTAAGGCAAAGGATCGGGAGCATACAGCTTGTGCTTTTAATGCTTCACTTGGAAAAGAAGGAGACATTTCTTTTGGTACGACTCCTTTTAAATAATCTTCCATTGAAACCCGGTTAATAAGATCTAATTGATTGTTGTTAATTCGAAAATTCATACCGCCGCGATATTTTAACGTCGTATTTTCTACTTGAATCGGTGAATGAGATCCAATTATCATTTCACCATGATGAGGAAAATCTGCTATTGTCAAATTACCATTTCGTAAAATGATTTTCCCATCTTCAAATACTACGGTAAATTTTTTCGTATTCAATGGTTGAATTTTTTTATTCTCCCGAGTCCCAAGATAAAAGTCACTCTCTGAGGTCAATATAATTTCTTCCTTTGGTTGATATGATTTACCTATCTTAATGTCTAAATATTGAATGCTCTTTGCGTATCCGGTAATCGAAACTAATAACAATATAATTAATAAATATAGTAATTTTTTCATCTTATTCTCCTTCATGATAAGGGATATTAAAATGGCGATAAGCATTCTTTGTGACAACTCGACCTCGAGGAGTTCGGTTAATAAAACCTATTTGCATCAAATAAGGTTCATAGACATCTTCCACTGTCAATCGATCTTCTCCAATAGCAGCTGAAATCGTGTCAATACCTACCGGACGACCTGAAAATTTTTCTATCATAGTCAAGACGATTTTACGATCAATATTATCTAAACCGAATTGATCAATTTCCAATAAATTGAGCCCTCGTATCGCTACTTTTTCAGTAATTACGCCACGTTCTCGAACTTCCGCATAATCACGTACTCGTTTTAATAAACGATTTGCAATACGAGGCGTCCCCCTTGAACGTTTGGCAATTTCCACAGCTCCTTCCAATTCAATGGGAATATTGAGAATATTTGCGGATCTTTTAATAATGGAAGTCAAAGCCTCCACATGGTATAATTCCAGATTCATCAACACACCGAAACGATCCCGTAGCGGACTGGTCAACATTCCTGCTCGAGTGGTTGCTCCAATTAAAGTAAATTTTGCTAAATCCAATCGTATGGAGCGTGCGGAAGGACCCTTCCCGATGATAATATCCAAAGCATAATCTTCCATTGCCGGATATAAAACTTCTTCTACGGATTTATTAATTCGATGAATTTCATCAATAAACAAAACATCATCTTCACTTAAATTTGTTAAAATACTGGCTAAATCTCCTTGTCGCTCAATGGCAGGACCGGAAGTAACTTTAATATTGACCCCCATCTCATTGGCTATGATTCCTGCTAAAGTAGTTTTACCCAATCCCGGAGGGCCGTTTAACAAACAGTGATCCAATGGTTCATTTCTGTTTTTTGCTGCCTCAATAAAGATTTTTAATTTCTCTACTGCCTTTTCCTGGCCAATATATTCTGATAACCACTTCGGCCGCAAAGACGTTTCTTGTCGATCTTCAGGTGATAAACTCGGTTCTACGATTCGATTGTTTTCCAATATCATTACCTACCCATCAGTTTTAAAGCATCTTTTATTATCAATGAAATATCTTGAGTATTATCTACTTTTTCCAAAGCTTGCATGGCTTCATATTCACTATAACCTAAAGTTAATAGAGCTTCCAAAGCCGGTGTGTGTTCCTTCGAATCCATAATTGGCGGATTTTTTGTCAATTCTAGATTTTCAAAAGAATATTTTGTGATCTTATCTTTCAGTTCCAAAATAATTCTTTGAGCCGTTTTTTTCCCTACACCGGGAGCTTCCATTAAGGTTTTTTCATCTTCCATCAATATACCTTGGCGGAGATCAGAAGTTTGAATCGTTGATATAATACCATTGGCCACTCGTGGACCAATTCCAGTGACTGTCTTTAAAAGATCAAAAAACAAACGACTGTCCTTATCTATAAACCCGTATAAACTCATATCGTCTTCACGAACGATTAAGCGAGTATAGATTTTAATATCTTCTCCTAATATCAATTCTTCTGTGCCTGCCGATATATTAATGGTATATCCTATAAAATTGGATTCTACGACGATCGTCTCATCGTATTTTTCCACTAATTTTCCACGAATATAGTCAATCATTATATCATCCTAAAACTTTCTTTAAATTTAATAGAGGATCCGTGGGTTATTGCCACTGCCAAAGCGTCTGAGACATCATCAGGCTTTGGTATCTCTTGTAAATTTAATATTATTTTTACCATCTCTTGCACTTGCTTTTTTTCTGCTCTTCCATATCCAACCGTTGCCTGTTTTATTTGTAAAGGAGTATACTCAAAAATTTCTTTTTTATAGAGTTTAGCAGCCAATACTTCTACTCCTCGAGCTTGTGCAACGGTAATGGCCGTTTTTACATTCTTGTTGAAAAAAAGTTCTTCAAAAGCAATATCATCCGGATCAAATTTTTTGATAATCTGTCCCATTTGAGAATAAATTTCTTCCAATCGTTGAGGAAAAGGAGTCTTTGACGATGTTTTAATCGCCCCATAATCCTTTACTCGGTATGAATTACCTTCTAAATCTATAATTCCGTATCCGATGATTGCCAATCCCGGATCAATTCCTAAAATACGCATAATTTGTCCTATTCTACTTTAAAAAAAACTAAGTTCTAGAACTTAGTTTTTATTTATACCTCATCATGACTTTGTCGTTAATACCGTCCCAAAAAGCATTTCGAAACACTCGATATCCATCTGCATATAAGAACTTTATAATTTTTTTATTAAAAGTTTCAATTTCTATTTTTGTTAAATATGAATTCATTACTTTAAATTTAATATCTGAATCTTCCTGAGTAAAGACTAATTGCAAATCCAAATGTTTGTTTAAATTATTGATCTTATTTCGCAATAAGTTTTTGTCCATACCTCGTATAATTTCCTTTAAGTAATATCGAATGTTTTGATCTTTTCTAAGTTCAGAAAAAATATGTTTTTTAAAGCTTAAAATTTCTTTATTTTTAAATTCATAATTAAATAATTTTTTTCTTGTGTATAACTCATCTAAAGTTAGATATCGTAATGTTATAATTTCAAGTTGATTTGCATATTTTGAAGAACGAAAACCTAAACGATACCCTTCCAAGTATAAGAATAATTCAAAGCGATTGATATCATCATGGAGTAAAGCAGAGAGATTTTTAGCGATCAGCTCGATCCCATCTTTTTTTCGATGAAGCTTTATAATATCCTTTCTCAAATTATCTAAAGTTAAGTAACGAGGAAATATATTTTCTATGGATTCCTCAATATTATAAATGTTAAGTAAGATATTTATGCTATCAATATCATTATAATATAAAAATTTTTCGCTCAGGAATTTTTTGATATCTTTAAAGACATAATAGGTCTGTTTATTATTATATTTTGGTGCTATATTCATAAAAAAATCCTCCGAAAAAAATCTTGTAGAAATATTCTATCATATTTTCAGGAGGATTTGTGAAAAGCTTGCTATTTAATTTTAATTTTATAGTAAAACTATACCATGGTCCTTACAATATTGAATCGTTTCTTCGTCCCAAACACCG
>JAUNVJ010000017.1 GCA_030537695.1 Tissierellia bacterium | reverse complement strand
ACCGCTGATGGTACTTGGTTGGTAACGACCTGGGAGAGTAGGTTATTGCCGGTTTAAAGTTTATCGATGTATTTTTATAAATCGTTGATAGACGTGCTATTATAAAGAAGACTTTCTAAATAGAAAGTCTTCTTTTTTTATGATGAAATAGAAGATAAGATAAAAAACCACAAAGAAGCGAAAATACTTAAATGGATTTTCGGCTCTTTGTTATTGGTCTTAGCTAGAAAACTATGCAATAGAAAACAAATCGGTGTATCGGGAAAGGATTCTCGATCAATCATCTCTTTATAATTTGTATAATCATCTCCATAAAAATCTTCTTTTATTTTTAAAGGAAAATTTTTTTATTTTGAGAATTGTACTTTATAATGAGTATGAATGAATAAAATGAAATATAACAATGTATCAAAATAGAGGATTTTTAAATGACGGCTGATTATTCTTTACTTTATAAGTATTATCTGATAAAATATTAAAGTCCTTATGAGATCAAATCATAATTCTATTGTATAAAACAATAGAAAATCATAGGGCAATGGATTATTATCCTTTTATTTTTTTATTCAATGATGTATTTTAAAGGAGGTTTTTATGGAAACTTTTCAAAGATTATCAGGCATCGTCAATGATACGGTATACACTTATTATGTAATACCTCTATTGATTTTTATCGGTGTTTTTTATACCTTACTGATACGAGGCGGTCAATTTACTCATCTAAAGCATGTGATTCATTTAATTACTCAACCGTCCAAAAATTCCGGCAACGAGGATAGTATTTCTCCATTTAAAGCTTTTACGATTTCGGCAGCTTCCCATATTGGAACCGGTAATGTGGTAGGAGTTGCAGCTGCGATAGCCAGTGGGGGTCCCGGTGCAGTATTTTGGATGTGGGTTACCGCTTTAATCGGTGGAGCTTCTTCTTTTGTTGAGAATACTTTAGGTCAAATCTTTAAGATTCGTGATGAAGAAGGAACATTTCACGGAGGACCGGCCTATTATATTGACAAGGCATTGAAAAAGCCTAAAATCAGTATTTTCTTTTCAATCATTATTTCCATTGTCTACGGCTTTATGTTTAATGCGATGCAATCCAATACGATTGCGGCTGCATTTCGTAACTCTTTTCAAGCCAATGAGAAAATTGTAGGTATCGTTTTAGTGATCGTTGCCGGTGCTATTATATTTGGTGGATTGAAAAGAATTGCTGATGTGACATCTTTTTTAGTACCGATCATGGCTGTATTATACATGGGTCTTGCAATTTTTATCGTTATTAAGAATATTACTTTAATTCCCCATGTTTTCAGTTTGATATTTCGAGCTGCTTTTTCTGTAAAGGCAGTGGCAGGAGGTACGATCGGTGCCGCCATTCGTAACGGTGTTCGTCGAGGTTTATTCTCCAATGAAGCGGGAATGGGTGCCGTCCCCAATGCATCTGCTGTTGCCGATGTTTCCCATCCGGCGAAACAAGGTTTAATTCAAGCCATGGGCGTTTATTTGGATACAATCTTAGTTTGCTCCGCTACTGCTTTTATTATTATAATTGGCGGAGAGGGAATTTACGGCGATGTGGCTTTGGAAGGATTGGATATTACACAAAAGGCCTTGGCTACGGAAGTTGGTTCTTGGTCTGATCCTTTCTTGACTGCTTGTGTCTTGATGTTTGCTTTTTCTTCCATTATTGGAAATTACTATTATGGAGAAAATAATATCAACCATTTAAATTGGGGGAAATCTGGTCTTACCATTTATCGAGTTTTAGTTTTAGTGGTATTATTTGTAGGTACTGTGTCGGATTTTTCCATCGTATGGAATACCGGTGATATTTTCATGGGTATCATGGCCTGTATTAACTTAGTATCTCTGCTCTTCTTAGGTAAAATTGCAGTGGAAGTTTATTTTGACTATTTTAAACAAATTGGTCAGGGAATCGACCCGGTATTTGATCCCACGACGATCAAATCCCTGGAAAAGCATTTAGACGAAGTGGAGTGCTGGAAATAAGATCAAAAAAAAGGGAAGTCAACAGACTTCCTTTTTTATTTCAATGAAGATTGTCCCTTTTTAATATTTCCTATCATATGGGAATCGTCAGAATGAGGATGTAATATCTTTACTTCCATTTGAGGGAAGGGAATTTCAATATGATATTCATCCAGAAGCTTCTTAATATCTTCTGTCGTTTTTAATTTAGCAATGGCATAATCTTTGGATCGCACGGAAGCCCGTACGAGAAGACCGATGCCGCTATCCTTTAATTCTTTTACGGCGATTAAATATCCTTGATCGTGAAGAATGAGAGGATTGGACTTTAATCCTTTTGTAATGGCGATTTTAGCTTTTTCTAAGTCCGCACTATAGGCTATGTCAACCTCTACATCAAATTTAACAAAATCTTTCTTTGATAGGTTTTGAATTTTATTCTTTATAATTCGACTATTGGGATGAATTAAAATAAAATTCCTTTTATCAATAAAATAAGTATTAAATAGTCGAATTTGATGAACTTGGAGGAGAGTATCTTCTCCTTCTAAAAAGACATAATCTCCAACCCGTATCGGATGAAGTGTGACTAACATAATACCGGACGCCAAATCAGATAAAGATCCTTGTAAGGCCAATCCGACGGCGATTCCCAAGGAACCAATCAAAGCGACCAAAGACGTTGTTTTGATTCCTAAAGTTCCAGCAATTACCGTAATCAAAATAAAGAGCAGGATAAACCGTAAAGTGCGAGTTAAAAAGTAGATCATTCCTTTGGTTACTCCTTGACGTTCTAAAATGCTACGAATTAAACGAATGATCAGCTTTATAAGATAATAACCGATGGTAAAAAAAATAAGTCCTGTTAGAAGTCTAAGTCCCAATGAAGTCCAGTCAATATTTTTCCAAGTAGACAGTTGTGTATATTTTTCCAAACCCTGAAGTTGTTCTTCCACTTCTTGAGGATTTGGAACCATATTTGTCAATCGAATATTCCAATTTTCCACATCATCACCTCTATACTAAAATACCCTAATATATAAGAATTATTGATAAGTGATGTGAAAAATGAGAAGTGTTTGGTCATAAATAAAATAGGCTGCAAGAACAGCCTATTTTTAGTATCAAAGGGGATATATGTTTAATCTTTTGATTTTACCATCTTCAACAGCAGATAAAAATGCAGTGACGGGAACGACGGTATTATTATGGGTGATAAAATACCAAGCTGTCGTTTCATTGATAATTTGGACGGAAGTAATTTTAAAAGGTCCTCGATTCATTCCGAAACGATTGTGAAAAATCATTTCAATCCCCATCTTTCCCACGACATGGAGAGTATCTTTTCCTACTTTGATATAGGAAGAATCATGTATAACTCCATCGTCACAAAATAGATCTGCTAATTTAGCGGCATTTCCTTCTTGCATTCTCTCTATAAATAATTCCAATAAACCCATAGTAACCTCCTTAAAATCTTTCGGAACGAAGTAATGCGTCAATGCCGCCATCTACATAGACGATGGATCCGTCCATTCCCTTCGATTCCGGTAAGACTAAAAAGACCATTACATTTGCGATTTCTTCGGCATCTAAGAATTCTTTTTTACCGTAACGAGTCGGAATGGGAATAAGCAATGCCGCTTCCCACTGTTCATCAGACATTCCTTCCGTCATGGGAGTATTGGTATTTCCCGGCGCAATTCCGTTGATACGGACCTGATCAACTCCCCATGAACCGGAGGTACGACGTATCCATCTTGCCAATGCATTTTTTCCGGAACTGTAGCATAGGGGAGCCATTTCTTGTGGTATGGTCTTGGCATATTCCAATACTCGATCTTCATCCATCGTGTTGACCATCATTTCAACCCAATCCTCACGAACAATCATATCATTGCTGATGGTGTTGGATAGAGTTACGACACAAGCCCCTTGTTTTTTCTGTAGAGATTTTTTAAGTCCTTTGGCAATTTCAATAGGTGCAAAAAAATTAATCGCCCACATTTTATCTGCCGGCACTTCAGGACCGACCCCTGCATTACAAATCAATCCGTCAATGCCTTCGGGATATCTTTCCAAGATTGAATCTATAGCTTTTATTCTATCATCCGGGTTTGCAAGATCCGCATTGACATCTCCATTCTTATAATCAATATTACAAACTTCATGTCCTTTTGTCTCAAGTATAGCCTTTGCAGCCTTTCCAATACCAGAGCTGGCTCCGGTTATAACAAAAACGCCCATTAAAAACCCTCCTTTATTATTGTTTTTAATACTAACATTCTCATTGATAAATGTCAATAATTGTTAATTTTATAACTATATTGAGATAATAGAATGCTCTGATTAAAATGTATCAAAATAAAGAATGGCATAAACAATTAAGACGAACTCACAAAAAAATCCTGAGAAATCATCGAGATTCTCAGGATGAAAATTTATTATTTTTTCCCAACGGCAGATGAAGAGGGCTTTTTTAAAAAAATTTTAGCGGCAATCCATACGGTGATGGGAATCGTCAAAATTAATCCGATACTACCAGACATGGCACGTATAATTTCTGTACCAATGGAATCTAAATTGATGATTTCCATAAAATAATATTGGTATACGGAAAACAAAATAATCAAATGAAGGGTGGTGCCGATATAGGCGAGGATCAAAGTGTTGGACATAGAACCCATAATATCTTTTCCGATATTCATGCCTGATCGAATTAATTCTTTTTCCGTCACATGGGGATGGATTTCTCGTATTTCCCACATGGCAGAAGCTATGGAAATGGCTACATCCATTATTGCTCCAATGGCACCTATGATGATCGTACCAAAGAGTAAGCCTCGATAATCCAAATGACGAAATTGTGGGATAAAGGCCAAAGAGATGGAATTGTCGCTGGCGAGCCCGGTAAGTTGAGCCATATGCCCAAAAAATAAAGCAATCAATCCGGAAAAAACCACACCTAGAGCCGTGCCTGTAATCGCTACATAAGTTTTAATATGAAAACCACTGATGATAAAAAGCATTAAGACAATGGATAAAATGGATATTCCGATGGAAGATAAGAGGGGATTGAGTCCTTTTATAATCATAGGAATATAGGCAAAAAGAAATAATAGGATGGTAACGGTCAGAGACAATAGGGCTTTTAGACCGTTTAATTTTCCTATAATTAATAATAATACAAAAAGTCCGATGGCCAAATAAATCCAAGTGTCACGAACTTTTTCCTGAATTCTCACCGTTTCAATAGTATCATTTTTTTCCGTAATTCGTAAGAGTATTTTATCTCCTGTCTTAAACTCATAGACTCCCGGCATTAGCCGTTCGATGGTATGGCGAATGGTGAGCTCCTCTCCTTTATGGGGACCGGAATATATTTCAATCTCAAGATGTTGATAGCGGATATCCGCTTCTATGGGAATATCTCGCTCTTCTTTTGTATCATCGTAAACAATCCCCTTAATGACGGCTTTGTTTAAAGTATAGTCGGGAGATTGCATGGAATTTTCATAATATTCTTCCATGGTGGATTCGTTGGTAAAGGGATTGGCACCATAAATGGGAAGATTGGATAATAATAAAATAATTGCTGATAAAAAAATAATTCGTTTCATCATAGCCTCTTTCAATCCATTAAAGAAGGGCTACCGAGGTAAGGTAGCCCTCATTTATTTTTAAGCTGCTTTGTCAGCACTGTTTACATCGATGATATAATCGACCGGTTGTGGGGTAATGGTCTTAGCATCTTTGATTGCTTCAACTAATACATCACGAATCGGTATATATGTTTCATCTACATTTTCTGCAGCTGAGAAATCATATCCGTCTCCACCGGTAAACATAAAGTCATTTGTAACTACTCTATACATTTTATCTTTTTCAATAGGTGTTCCATCGGTTAAGGTAATCTTTGTAATTTGCTCTCCATAGGGTTTGGAAGAATCAAATTCTACTTTAAGTCCGGAGAACGCTCCATCTGTTGTCTTTGGCATATTAATACCGTGATCAATGGCTTTGATTAAAGCATCTCCTGGAAGATCCATTACAACGAGATAGTTATCAAATGGCATGATTTCATACATATCGCCCATGGTAATTTGTCCACTCTCAAGGGTACGACGTAGTCCACCACCGTTTTGAATACCAATTTGAGCATCTGTTTTTTCTGCCATTACTTCACAGGACCATCTTCCCAATAGGGTATTGGAGCCTTTATTACTTCTGTCATGAGTAAATTCTCCATTGGCTTCTCCAATAACTTCCCCTTTGATGGGATTTAATTCTTTTTGAAGATCATCATAGAATTTTTCTGCTTCTTTGTCCTTGATGATATTGTTTTTAATATCATTTCCACTGTGTACAAAGCCTTCGATACCGTCAAATTTACCTTCTTCATTTACATTGATTTTAAATACTCCAACGGCACGACCGTAGCAATATGCTTGTAAGATCGGTACATCATTGACAACACCGTTTACTGTACGGTGAGAGTGTGCGGAAAGAATAGCATCCAGTCCTTCAACTTTTTCTGCCAATTCTACAGCATTACCTGAAATAGTACCGTCTTTGTCTTGGTTGGAATCAATGTGAGTTAAAGCGATGATTACATCAGGAGTTCCTTCTTCTGCCTTTCCTTCACGAAGGAAATTAACCCATTCTTGAGCCGATGCTACAGGATCTTTAAATTCAAACCCTTTGACATATTGTTCCTTGGTCAAGGTGGAAGTGTCAGGGTGTGCCAGTCCGACTAGACCAATTTTAAGTCCACCACTTTCTATAATCATGTAGGGATCAGCCCATTCAACAGGTTTGTCTGTTTCTTTATTATAGATATTGGATGCGATGAATTTAAAGTTTCCATCTTTTGCCCAACCTTCAATTTTATCAGCACCCCAATCAAACTCGTGGTTACCCACAGCGGATGCAACCGTATTCATACCTTTAAGCATGGCAGAAACCGGTTTACCCATGGTTAGGTTGGAATCGGCAGTTCCTTGATAGTTATCCCCACCGGCTAATACGATGGTATTTTTGTGTTTTTGAGCAAACTCATTGACATAACCTACCATTTTGGCCATTCCCATATTTCTCTTCTTTCCGGTAACTTCTTCGGAAATATTACCATGGAAGTCATTATTGTAGACGATATAGACATTTTGTTCATCGACTGAGCCGAATTGGATACCGATTTCTTTTGCTTTTTCTTCAGAGATAATTCCATTATTGACAAGGAATTCTCCCAGAGTATATCCGGTTCCATCTTGTAGATCGGCATTTAAAGCTTTAAAGATATAACCTGCAGCTTCTGCCTTGGTAATTGGAGCATTGATATCTTCATTTTCTTCTAGGATACCAGCTTTTACGCCAAGGTCTTTGGCGGACACATAGGCTTCTTTGCTATCCCAATTTAATGCTCTTAAAATAAAGGCGATGAATTCTTGTTTACTTAATTCTCCATCGGGATCATATCGATCGTCTGCAACACCGGCAGCTATCCCTCGATCAAATCCAAGTCCCGCATAGCCTTTAAACCATTCAGGTGCATCTGTAAAAGGATTTAATTCTACAAATTTTTCATCTTCTGAAACTTTTTGAGAATAACCTAAAGCTTTTAGAACCATGGTCAATCCTTCAGATCTTTTTAAAGCACCATTTAAAGCTTCTTCTGAATTGTCTGCATCCAGTAGTTCAACTTTTTGCAACTTTTCAGTAGCTGTTTCTTTCTTCTCAGCTGTGACAGGAACAATGACTCCCAAGAGGAATACCATTGCAAGAATCAAACTGAGAACTCTTTTGTTCAACTTCATAGTGAACCTCCTTATATTAATTTCTATGTATTCAATGATATCATAAATAGGGAAATATTTGTGGATATAAAGCATATAATCTATAAAAAATGAAAAAAATACAGTAATATTTCAAAATTACAAGGAAAGAGTCAAAGGTTTTCCTTGAGATTCGAATAATAAAATTTTTTATCGTTCTTAAATATGATCCAAGGGAAAGATGCATATTGTACTACATAAAAGCCCTCCGATTCATCGAAGGGCTTTTTAAATTAAGGTCTCCAGTAATAAAAACCATAACTCATGATAAAGATACTGATGATGAGAAGTACAGTTCCGAAAGTGGAAAGTCCGCTGGATTCAGCAAGACAACTCATAAAAGAACCGATTCCCATTAAAATCGTTCCAATACCTGCAATTGCTTTATATTTTCCTAAATTCTCTTTACTCATTGTAACCTCCTATTTCTTTCTACCATTGAGTAGACCATTTAAAATAGGATATAGGATTAATGAAATCACTATACCGTTAAGAGCTGGCAGTCCCCAATCAACTTTAAATACAAAGATTAAAGTGACAGCCCAGGTGATCCAGGGTGCTAAATTCCAATCCATTTTTTTGGCACTGTCTAAATGGTCATAATTTCCTTTATGGACGATATAATAGTCAGCGAGAATAATTCCTGCCAAAGGAGGAACAATTTTTCCAAGCATATCCAAAAATACGAATAGATTATCGATTTCATGAGGGCGAATAAATGTCAACAATCCTGAAAGAACCAGAATGATTGCAATTAATTTTTTACGCTCTAATGAAAATGAATTGGACAAGTTTAATGAAGTTGAATATAAATTTGTCGCATTGGTTGTAAATATATTCGTCGTCATCAATACAAAACTTGGAACGACCAAACCTAAAGATAATAACATGGCACAAAGGTCTGAGTTTTTCGTTCCAATGGCGGCTATGGCACCACATAGGATCAACATGGAGTTTCCACCAATAAGCCCCAGTACTGTTGACATAATGGCTTGTTTTGTAGATTTAGCAAAACGCATGATATCGGCAATACAAGTGGCGGTAGATAAAATCCATGTACCGATGACAATTCCCATCCCGTCTGTCAATGAAATAGTTGCCGGAGGAATATAATTGATCAAATGATCCACTCCACCAATCATGGTTGCTTTAATCGCTGCTCCAAGGGATAGATAAATTACGGCGGGAATTGCAACATATCCTAAAATAGTAAGAGCATTCATTCCTACAAGAGCAAATACTCCCATAACGATAGCGGATATAAACATTATTATTAACTCGCCTGTGGTTCCTTCGATTCCTAAAATGGAAGAAATAAAGTGTCCATAAGTAGCAGATTGAATGGTGTACCAACCGACATTGACGATTGGGACGAACAATGTAGCAATTTTTGAACCTTTAAATCCGAAGGGGAACCTTGTGATCAGTGCAAAGGACAAGCCTGATTTAGATGCAATAATGGCAATGGCAATGGCTATCGCCGACAGAAAAACGTTTCCCATAAGGGTTGCTAAAATAATTTCTTTCAAATTCAATCCATCGGCAAGGCCGCCACCTGCCATCATTGAAGTGATTAAAAATACAAAACCTGTCCAAACAATGGTTAGGGAAAAGAAACTTTTCCGTGCATGGAGAGGAACGGCTTCCCCTTCATAGTCACCACTGTCTTGTTGAACTTCAACATCGTGATTTAAAACTTTTTCTTTACTCATAACTACCTCCAATAATCTTTATGAACTTTGATTAACTCCTCTTTAAGATCTTCAAAAGGACCGATGACTTCGATATCCTTTTGGCCATGACGAAATACTTCACGGCAACTTAAATTTAAAGTGGGGTTGATCTCGTTGTCTCCTGTAAGAGCAAGTAAATCCGTTTCTAAAAGTCCAAAGACAACACGGCCGATATTTGCCCAGTAAGTAGCTCCGGAACACATAACACATGGTTCCACCGAAGTAACGAGGGTACATTTATGTAAGAAATCCTTAGAGTACATTTGAGAAGCACGTTCCACAATTTGCGTTTCCGCATGGCCAGTAGCTTTTTGTTCCGTTAACTCTACATTTCCCTGCTTCAATAAAATATTCCCCTCTTCGTCAATGATAAGGGCACCAAAAGGTGTATTTCCTTTGGCTACGGATTCTTTTGCAATCTCGTTGCAAAGTAGTAAATATTTTTTCCAGTTGATAGCCTTTTCCTCCTTTCAATGTTCAAGACATTATTCATTTGAGAATAACGTTTTCATATCTATAATATATCAGATAATAAGTGAAATGAAAAGAGTTTAGCGACAAATAGCAAATTCAAGAAAAAATTCTCGCAACAACCAAAAGTTAAAACCCCTTGAAAAATGGGAATATTAAAGAAATCTCGATATGACGATATAATGTACTAAATTACGATTATTAATAATAATAAATAATTATCAAGAAAAATCAAGTTTTTAGAGAGGATTAATTTCTTTTTTAAAACCGATAAGCTAAAATAGAAGATATGAAATGGTAAGGCAAAAAGGTTGAAGATCATCGTTCTGGGAGGAAAATATGAACCGTGAGAACTTTTTGAAAAAGAAAAGCCTATTATTTATCTTTATTGCATTTTCAATGATTGGTTGGCTCTATGAGTCGATGCTATTTATTACCCGTGGACTCCCCTTTGAAAATAGGGGGTTTTTATGGGGACCTTATTTACCGATTTACGGTTTAGGGGGACTAATTGTCGTATTTATCTGTTTTAAACTTTTACCAGAACATGTGACAGTAGGAGAGATTTCGATAAAACCATTGGTCATTTTTTGTATTATGATCATGGTTTCTACAGGCGTGGAATGGATCGTGGGCTATCTTTTGGACTATTTTTGGGGCTTGCGATTGTGGGACTATCGATACCGTGTATATAATTTAGGTGGATATATTTGCATAGGAGCTTCCCTTCGCTTTGGAGTTGGAGGTTTACTCATGTATTATTTCCTTTTTCCCTGGATGGATAAGCTATTGAAACAAGATCGGTGGATTTTTGTATTCAATGGAGTATTGTCATTGATCATTATGGGAGACGGTATTGTGAAACTGATGAAATTGGTATGCTCATGAGAGACTTAATTTTAAATTCAGAGTATAAAAAAATTTTCCAATGGAAAAGGGGAAAATTTTCAAGATAGAGCGTATCTTTCAAAAAATCAAGGGGATTGCTTTGAATGTTTCGTTGATTTAAAATATAAAAACCTAAGGAGTATTTTCTCCTTAGGTTTTTTCGGCATTAAAAACTATTTTTGTCTTTGACAAGGGCAGTGGTAATGGCAGGAATCATTTGTTTTTTTCGGGAAAGAAGATCCTTGGCTATAAATTTGTCATCAATAAGAGTGGCATTAAATTCGCTAGCAATGGACTCCCCGTGACGACCACTGATATAGACCTGGGACATTTCATGGAAAATATCCGTAACCATGAGCAGAAAGATATCTTTTTGATATTTTTGACGAGAAGTTTCCATTTCCTGCTGAAGTTTTTGTTCTATCTTTTGAATCGAGTCTAAATCCATGGTAAAAATTTGGCAAACTCGAATTTTTTCTTCTTCAATGGAAAAGTCTTTGACATCGGCGGACAATAAACTCTTTACATCCCGACCGGCTAAAGAGGTTCCCGCTTTAAACATATCCAGAGCAAAACTTTCCACATCGATATTGGCAATTTTACTCATCCGATCCAAGATAAAGCGATCGGTGTCTGTGGCTGTAGGGGAACGAAAAAGCAAAGTATCGGAAATAATAGCGGCACATAGAAGACCTGCTATTTGTCGAGACGGTTGAATTCCGGCTTCAAAAAACATTTTGGATATAATCGTTGACGTAGAGCCCACCGGCTCATTTCTAAAGTAGACCGGTGTAGAAGTTGCAATATTTGCAACTCGATGATGGTCGATAATTTCCACAATTTCTCCAGCATCTAAATCATCAATGGATTGATTTTTTTCATTGTGATCTACTAAAATGACCTTCTTCTTTTTTTCATTGATTAAGTGGTAGCGGGCAATAATTCCAACTACTTTGGAATGATCATCCAATACTGGATAAGATCGAAAACGGGTTCGACTCATCACTTCTCGAACCTCATCGACCAAGTCGTCTTTATGAAAAGTTACAAGATGATCCTTCGTCATAACATGGGAAATAGGAACCGATTGAGGTAAAAGACGAGCAGCCATAAAGGTACTGAGTCCCGTAGTGAGAACCGTCACTTTTTTATCTTTGGCATATTGTAATAATTGGTCGGAGAGGGTAGTGGATCCGGTGAGAATCATCAAGGCTACCTTTTCTTTGATGACGGCATGTTGATCTTGTTCGTTATCCCCAACGATGACAATATCATTTTCTTCTAAAAGCTTTACGTTTTGAATGGCCTTAATGGCCATCTTTCCGGATAAAGGACGTGGTTTTTCCGGGTGATAAATCACTTTGGCTTTTAAAACTTCCACAATATTTTCCAAAGGTGTATTGCTACGGCCCAAGATCGTATCGTCCCATACTTCCATATAGCAAGTTGCAATATTTGACAATGAGACAATGCCGATCAGTTTTTCTTTTTTATCCACTACGGGAAGAGAGCCGATATTGTTTTGTTCCATCACCTCCATCGCTTGATTCAATGATAAATAGGAATTGACACAATAAGCGGGATCCATTGTCAAATCTCGTACTTGAGGTTTGATGGATGTCTTGAGACGAGGAGCTTTCATTTGAAAATAATCCAATACATATTGTGTCTCCTGATTGATGTCACCCAAACGTATGGCTTCTGCCCTATATCCTAGGCGTTCTTTCAAAGACTGATAGGCGAGAGCAGAACAAATGCTGTCAGTATCGGGATTTTTATGCCCCGTAATATAAATTTTATCCTTCAATTTATGATCCCTCCCAATTTCAATTATTATAGCATATTTTACGAAACAAACAGATGGAGAATAAAAAATTAGATAAAAATTGTAAAATGGATCTTTTAAGTATATAATATATCTTTGAGGACAACTATGAAAATTATAATAATTGGAGCAGGCCCTGCCGGAATGGCAGCTGCTCTTACCGCAAAAAATGATAAAAATGAAATTATACTATTGGAAAAAAATGATCGAGTGGGTAAAAAGCTTTTGGCGACAGGCAATGGACGCTGTAATTATTCCAACATGGATCTAAAAGCCTCTGACTATAATGATCCGTCTTTTGTAAAACCTCTCTTGGAACAGTTTCAAACCGACGATCTGATCCAATTTTTTCAAATGATGGGTCTGGAATCGACAAGAGAAGGCCATCGGATCTACCCTATTACATTAAAAGCCAATTCGGTTTTAAATACCCTATTATCAGAATTAGAGAGAAAAGAGATTGAGGTTGTGACAAATTGTCATGTCACGGACATTTTTTCCGAAAAAAAATTTATCATCAAGACAAACAAAGGAAAATATACTGCTGACAAGGTGGTGGTGGCAACGGGAGGTTGCTCCATGCCTGTATCCGGCTCTGACGGCAAATCCTTCCAATGGATACAATCCCTCGGTCATTCAGTGACGAAGTTATATCCAGCATTGACCCAATTAAAATTAGACTCTCCTTATTTAAAACATTTAAGTGGTGTTAAAGTACAAGGAGAGGTGAAACTCTTTTGTGATAAAAAATTAATCGACCGACGTCAAGGAGATTTGCTTTTTACCAATTATGGGATTTCTGGGCCACCGATACTGGATTTGTCTGTTTATTTGTCACAATATGATCACTTGACATTGGAGTTGCCTTTGATTAATAATATTACAACAGACATAAAAGAAAGATTATGCAATCGTTACTATGTCCTAAGCCATTTTTCCCTGGAAGAATTTCTCATGGGGATTGTTGATAAAAAGTTCATTCACTTTATTGTGGATTCACTTCATCTTTCCCGAGATTTGACCATGTCCATGATGGAAATGAAAGATTTTAATCGATTGATTCATTGTTTATTACACACAGAATTTTCGATTATCGGCACAACCGGCTTTAAGAATTCTCAAGTTACCCGAGGTGGTGTTGTAACAGAAGATATCTGCGCCAAAAACTTTTCCTCAAAACTGGTTTCAGGACTCTTTATTATTGGAGAAGCCTTAAATGTCGATGGAGTATGTGGCGGTTACAATTTACACTTTGCCTTTGGTTCAGGAATTCAAGCAGGCAAAGCTCTTCGATGAAAGTAATTAGCTTGGAGGTTTTATGAATTATCTCAATAAAAAGCATAGAGAATATGGAGATATTGCCGTAGGAATTATAGGCAGTGGATTGATGGGAACCTCTCTGTTGACTCAGTTGAAACAATTAGAAGGTTTTTCTCCAATTATTATGGCCTCACGACGAAGGGAAAGTTTGGAAGAGGCGTGTAAAAATGCCGATATTCTTCCCTCTCAATATATTTTTTCCAACGATTTGACAGTGATTAAGGAAGCTCTGGGAAAGAAGGATTATATTTTAACGACAGATATTCTGATACCTGCCACCTTACCTGATGTGGTAGTGGACTGTACCGGCGATACGGAAGCCGGAGCACGGATTTCCCTTTGCGCCATTGAAAACAGAGTTCACATTGTCACCTTGAATGTAGAGATGGACGCCACCATTGGACCCTATTTAAAATATTTGGCCGATCAAAAAAATATGGTCTATTCTGGAACAGCCGGCGACGAACCCGGTGCCATTATGGAACTCTATGAATTTGCCAAAAATTGTGGCTTTGAAATCATTGCTTTGGGAAAAGGTAAAAACAATGAACTCAATATTCATGCAAATCCTCGGTCATTGCGGGAAGAAGCAGAAAAAAAAGGAATAAGTCCCAAAATGCTAACGTCTTTTGTGGATGGAACAAATACCATGATTGAATTGACATCGGTATGTAATGCAACTGGATTTGTACCGGATATCAGAGGTTGTCATAATTTTAAATCCACTCCTCAAAACTTAGCTTCCGATATTGCTCTAGCGGAAGATGGAGGGGTTTTATCCCAAAAAAAAGTGGTGGATTTTGTCCGAGGCATTGCTCCCGGTGTCTTTGCCATTGTAAAAACTTCTTCTTCGTATATAAAAAAAGAAATGGAATATTTAAAGATGGGAAAGGGGAATCAATTTGCCATCTATCGTCCCTACCATCTGACCAGTATTGAAACTCCTCTATCAATTATACGTGCTAAAGTATTAAAGGATTCTACAATAGCGCCAATCTCGATAAGACCCTATGGAGAAACGATAACCGTTGCAAAGACAGATCTTAAAAGAGGACAGAAACTTCAACCGATCGGTGGCTTCGATGTCTATGGAACATTGGAAAAATATGAAATAGCAAAAGAGCAAGCGTTTCTACCCATCGGTTTAGTGGTGGAAGGAACAGTGGCTACTCGAGATATAAAAGCCGGAGAATTGATTCGATATGAAGATGTAAAACTGGTAGAAGATTCAACGATTGTAAAAGTACGGAAATTACAAAATTCCCTGTGTGAAGATTGACACAGGAATTAATTTATTATAGAATTATTAGGTGATTTAATGCGATTAACATTAGAAACAGATTATGCTTTTCGAATTGTCAGTTATTTGGCAACCCATGAAAATGAAGTGATAGGGGCACCAAAAATTGCGCAAACACAAAAAGTTTCAGAGCGATTTACGTTGCGCATTTTAAGGAAGCTGAATTTAGCTGGCATTACGAGAGCAAAGCGAGGGGCCAAGGGAGGCTATACCTTAAATAAGCCCAAAGAAGAAATATCCTTATATGATATTATATTGGCAGTAGATGGTCCCATAATTATTAACCGATGTTTAGATGAAGATGGATTTTGCTCAAAAGGCTGTGAACATCGAAGTTTTCATTGTAAGTTCCATGTACTTTTACAGGGAGTTCAAGAAGAGTTGATTGAGGCCTTTTCCGCATATACCATCGATAAATTTATCCAATAATATAAAAGTTATGATAAGGACGGTATGGAATTTTATCCCAAAAAGAGAGTGTTTGTTTGGTGGAAGAACACGGGAAACTCCATATGAATCACCTTTGAATTGAAAGATGGATAAGGTCTTTCCGGTTATGAACCGTTATCATGATAAGAGATAGAGATCTATAATTAGGGTGGTACCGCGGCATGTTCGTCCCTTTTGCGCAATGGCAAAGGGACTTTTTTTATTATAAGGAGTGAAAAGATGAGTAAATTTGAAGCGCTTTCCAAAGAGAAAGTGGCAGAACGGGAAAGAAATATTTCCCAATATTGGGAAGAAATTGATTTATTACACCGGTCTGTAGATATTCGAGAAGGACAAAAACCTTATATTTTCTATGAAGGGCCTCCAACGGCCAACGGAAAACCGGGGATTCACCATGTGATGGCAAGGACATTAAAAGACTTGACTTGTCGTTATCACACGATGCTTGGTTATCAAGTAAAACGAAAAGCCGGATGGGATACCCATGGACTTCCTGTGGAAATCGAAGTGGAAAAAAAACTAGGCCTTGACAATAAGCAAGATATTGAAAGATACGGTGTGGAAAATTTCAATCAACAATGTAAAACCTCCGTCTTTGAATACGAAAAAGAATGGCGGGAACTGACGAGAAGAATGGGCTATTTAATCGATTTGGATCATCCCTATATCACCTTGGAAAATGACTATATCGAATCAGTGTGGCATATTTTAGACTCCATGTTTAAAGACGGTCTGATTTATGAAGGTCATAAGATTCTACCTTATTGTCCTCGTTGTGGGACTGGATTGGCTTCTCATGAAGTAGCACAGGGATATGAGGAAATTAAAACAGAAACTGTAACTGCCAAATTCAAAGTAAAGGGTCAAGAAAAAGATTATTTCCTAGCATGGACTACCACTCCATGGACTCTTCCCTCCAATGTGGCCTTGGTGGTTAATCCAACAGTCGACTATATTAAAGTAAAACATGAAGACGGAAATTTTTATTATCTGGCCAAAGATCTACAAGGGGAAGTTTTAAAAGACGATGAATATGAAATCGTAGAACAAATGAAGGGAAAAGATTTGGAGTACATGGAGTACGAACAGCTTCTGCCCTTTATTCAAACGGATAAAAAAGCTTTTATTGTGGCTTGTGCGGATTATGTTACCACGGAAGACGGTACGGGAATCGTCCATACAGCTCCTGCCTTCGGAGAAGACGACTATCAAACGGGACGTCGTTACGATCTTCCGGTGGTCAATCCTGTAGATGAAGCCGGTAAATTTACGGAAACTCCTTGGAGGGGTCAATTTGTCATGGATGCAGATCATGAAATCTTACACTATCTCTATGATCACGATCTGATGTTTAGAAAACAGAAATTTGTTCATAACTATCCCCATTGCTGGCGTTGCCATACTCCATTAATTTATTATGCTCATCCTTCCTGGTACATTGAAGTGACTAAATTTAAGGATCAACTGATCAAAAATAATGAGCAAGTCAACTGGTTCCCGGATTTTGTCGGAGAAAAACGATTTGGCAATTGGTTGGAAAATTTAAATGATTGGGCTATTTCCAGATCCCGTTATTGGGGAACACCTTTAAATATCTGGCGATGTGAATGTGGACATACAGAATCCATCGGATCCAGAAAAGAATTGAAGGAAAAGGCTTTGGAGGATATCCAAGAAGATATCGAGCTTCACCGTCCCTATGTAGATGATGTTCACATTTGCTGTTCCCATTGTGAAAAGCCCATGACTCGAGAAAAAGACGTAGTAGACGTTTGGTTTGATTCTGGCTCCATGCCCTTTGCTCAATGGCATTATCCCTTTGAACACGAAGATGATTTTAATCATTTATTCCCGGCGGATTTCATTTGCGAAGGTATCGATCAAACCAGGGGATGGTTCTATTCTCTAATAGCCATCTCCACTTATATGACAGGGAAAAGCCCTTATAAAAATGTATTGGTGAACGATTTAATTTTAGATAAAGAGGGCAAAAAAATGTCCAAATCCCGCGGCAATACCGTAGCGCCATTTGAACTCTTTGATCGCTATGGTGCGGATGTCGTTCGCTGGTATCTGATTCATGTATCACCACCATGGACACCGACGAAATTTGACGAAGACGGATTGCGAGAAGTGGAGTCCAAGTTTTTCCGTTCGCTACGAAATATCTATAATTTTTTCAGTATGTATGCCAATACTGACGGTATCGATCCCAGAGAGTATGAAATCAGCTATGAAAAGCGAGACGAGATCGATAAATGGCTCTTGTCCAAATATCATCAATTGCTAAAAGACTGCTATGAGGATATGAATGTATTTGAATTGACGAAAGTCGTTCGAAATATTCAGGAATTCGTAATTGAAGATGCTTCCAACTGGTATATTCGTCGGAATCGTCGCCGTTTTTGGAAAACGGAAATGGATGATGATAAACGGGCAGTTTATGCCACCACCTATGAAATATTAGTGGGAATTACTCAAATCATGGCTCCTTTTGCACCATTTATGGCGGAAGAACTCTATCGCTCTTTGACAGGAAAAGAATCAGTCCACTTAAGTGATTATCCTAGGGCCAATGAAAGATATATCAATAAAGAGCTAGAAGATAAAATGGATTTAGTAAGGGATCTGGTAACTTTGGGAAGAGCTTCCAGAGAAGATGCCCGTATTAAAGTCCGTCAACCCTTAAATCAAGTTATCATTGACGGTGCCTATCAAAAACAAATCGGAGATCTAACAGAGTTGATCAAAGAAGAATTGAATGTAAAACATGTCATATTTGAAGAAGACCTGACCCAATATATGGATTATGAATTAAAGCCGAATTTCAAAGTGGCAGGTCCTATTTTAGGCAAGAAGATCAAAGATTTTGGAAAATATCTTCAAGGTGTAGAACCGAAAGAATTCGTTTCTACCTTAGAGGAGGGCTCTCTTCAAATTGAACTTCAAGGAGAAGAAACGGAGATATTAAGAGATTATATTTTGGTAAATATCAAGTCGAAGGAAGGATTCGACGTCAATATGGAAAATAATCTTTTTGTGATCTTGGATACGGAATTAAATGATGAACTATTGGAAGAAGGCTATGTTCGTGAATTTATTTCAAAAGTACAACAATTGAGAAAATCGAAAGATTTGGACGTCTTGGATCATATTAAAATTTTCTATTCCGCTGATCAAAAAATTGTTCAAGCGATAACCAATGCTTCTGAATTTATCAGTGAGGAAACCCTGGCAGATGACATTATCGAAAGAAGCATAGATTCGGAAACCATCGATCTTAATGGTCATGATATTAAATTGGTTATTGAAAAAATCAAAGGTTGAAAATAGCTGAAAAAGGGCATCTGCGGATGCCTTTTTCTTTCAGTTGACATCTTTATGGATTTAGCATAATATGGATAAAGAATAATAGGAGGATTGAAATGAAAATAAATATAGATATAGATGAATTAGAAAATATCTCTGAAATTCTTAAAGTAATGGCTCATCCAATCCGTCTTTGTATCGTGAAAGGACTGATTGACAATGGTCCTTGCAATGTAAGCAATATGCAAGAATGTTTTCAAATACCACAGCCTACGGTATCTTCACATTTGGGAAAATTGAAACGGGCCGGTATTTTAGAAAGTACCAGGGAAGGAACCGAGATATATTATCGAGTGGAGAGCCAATTTATAAAAGATATAATTTATTCAGTTTTTTCTAAATCCGCATGAAAATACGGATTTATTTTTTTAGGAGGTTCCACTTGTGAAGCTAAACAAGATTCAAAAAGAAGCGTCGGAAACACTCAAACAAAATCTCTCTCTAGTAGCCGGAGCAGGAACAGGAAAAACCAGAGTCTTGACGGAACGATTTTTAAATATCGCCAAAAGTCAGCAAGGTCATACAGGCAATATTTTAGCCATTACATTTACGAAAAAAGCAGCTTTAGAAATGAAAGATCGAATTTTAAAATCTCTTTTAAAAGAAGAGTGGGAAAGGATTGAAGAAGTAAATATTCAAACAATCCATAGTTTTTGCGAAAGTCTATTACGAGAGTTTTCTCTCTTTGTTTCCTTGGATCCCACCTTTGAAGTATTGGAAGACATTCAAAGCCGTAGTTTACAAGAAGAGATCTTGACGCAAATATTGAAAGAGGAAAGTGACGAGTATTTTACTTTTTTGACGGATTTCAGATATGATCCCAACCATTGGGGGGAAGAGCTGCTTTCTCTATACCATATGTATCGAAACAAATCCATGGATCTGGAAGCTTTAAAGATCCAAACCTTTCAAAATCAAGAATTAGATCTTTGGGATCCATTGAAAAAGAAACTGAAAGAATTAGCAGAGTCTTCAGGAGCAAGAAAATTTAAAAAATTTTCCGAAACTGAGGAATACCTGGAATTTATCCAAAGCAAGGAAAAAAATTATGATTTTATCAATGATATTTTAGCTCATATGGGAACATCGAAAAAAACCGAAAAACTTCGAGAAGAAATTACACATTTATGCAATCAATTGCAATTAGAAGAAGACAAAAAAAACCATTTGTATTATTTGGTAATCTTTCAATTATTGGAAGATTTTGATAAAAAATATCAACAAGAAAAGCAAAAGCAGTCCTATTTGGATTTTGACGATTTGATACTTCAAACATCCCTTCTATTAAAAGATCCAATGGTAGCTAAAAAAGTAAGAGAACGGTACCATTATATTATGGTGGACGAATTTCAAGATACCAGCCCCTTACAAAATCAGATACTTAAACAGATCAATCCCTTAAACTTATTTATCGTGGGAGATCCGAAACAGTCGATTTATGGATTTCGTGGAACGGATCTGGCTTCCTATCATGAATTGGCTCAAGAAGTTGCAACCCAAGGAAAGGAATTGACCATGGGTGAAAATTACCGAACAGTGGATTCTGTCATAGAAACTATTAATGAGTTGTTTGAACC
>JAUNVJ010000059.1 GCA_030537695.1 Tissierellia bacterium | reverse complement strand
ATCATCCAATGCTAGCAAAGCCAAGCCATGTTGCCTTAGAATATGCCTCCGGCTATAATGCAGGCTCCGGGACACGTCGTCCCAAGTATAACTTTCGAGATACCTCAATCTGAGAATATCAATATGCAGTTCATCGTCTAATTGCATTATAAGTTCTATTGCCTCATCTTGCTTATCCAAAAAGTATGCTAGTTCTTTTTTATATTCTGTCTCTCGATCCAGAACTTCGTTTGAAAGACCAGTAAAACCATCATAATTCATTGATGTCTGGACCCTTTCTGCATCTGAACTGGCACTACCAATTGACCTAGATAATTCTTGTAATTCTAAGATTTTATATCGCAATAGTCTTAATCGTGACGACATAGACTGGATCCTTTTTAAATATGCTTTGGCCCGCATGCTTATCACTCCTGTTTCTGCCTAATTCTCTCCTGTTTTAAAACGGAATATCTTCGTCATCGTTGTTCGGTGTCCAATCATTATCTATGCCAAAATTCGAATCCTGGGTGCCTCTTTGGCCATAACTGCCTGATTGTGTATTTTTTTCTTGTAGAAAGTCGAATTTTTCCACGATGACATCGGTATAATATTTCATTTGTCCGTCTTGTCCTTGACTGCTACTGGTCTCAATTCGTCCCGTTACCCCAAAGCGATGCCCTTTGGAGACATATTGGGAAATGACTTCTGCCGTTTTTCCCCATGCTTGGCATCGTATAAAGTCTGCCGTTGGTTTGTTTTGCTGTTCAAATTCCTGTTTTTTATCTCTGCTTAAATTTTTATCCACTGCCAGCGTAAATCTAGCAACTGCCGTTCCGCTAGATTGAATATATTTAAGCTCTGGATCCGCCGTTAATCTGCCTATTAAAGATACATTATTCATATTTATTCTCCTTTTTCCTCCGTCTTCTTTGTTTTAAAGATTTCATCGAAATCCTCTTCCCACATAATTTCGCAAATAAGCTCCCCGTCTCCGCAAGCCATACATTGTATAATTACAGCCGGTCTTTTTACAAAATCCTGGAATATATGCGGTCCATCTTCATCGAATATACTTTTTGCAAACTCGCTTCGCATATGAAATCTCTTTAAAAAACTATCTTTGTAATTTTTGACTATCGTTCCACTGACTGCACTTACGTTCAATTCAGAATTAAAATCGCCCGCTTTATCATGATTTGTATTAAGCATTTCTCAGCCCTCCTTTTTTTACTTGTAACCCATTCCCTCGTATTCCAAAAAATATGAGCCTATTATTTTTCCGCAATCCTCGCATACTTCGTAAATTCGTTCCCCGTTAATACAATGGAGCGTCAATCCGTCCGTTGTTACTTTTCTTGTAAACTCGGTCCTCTTATGTCTGCATAGCGATTGTTTAATTATTTTAATTATCTTTTTAAAAGCTCTCCCCATCTTGTTTTGAATTTTTTTAATGGATAGAATTATTTCATTCATCATTTATCACCCTCCTCTTTATAAAGTGGTAATCCCCCACTTTTTATCGCCTTGATCGTGGCAAAGGGTAGCACGCCTCGCATGTCGTCAACAGCCTCTCATTCTCTCTTTCTTTTTGTTTCGTACTCGTTGTTTAAATTAATGTAAAAATATTCGGGACTTGTTCCATTAGTACTATAATTTACGGGATCACCTTCATACTCATAGTCAAAATGCGCCCGGAGATACTCACCTCACTAGTAAAGAAAATATAATTTTTCATCTTCTTCATAATATCGAAAAGTTCAAACCACTCTTTGGGCGTTTGTCCCTTTGCATATCCTTCTACATGGGTCCCACAATAGGGTGGATCAATGAGATATAAAGGTTCTTTATAATCAGTAATGAGCTCTTTGTAATCTTTTTTAACGACTTCCACCCCGTCAAGATAGGATTCCATCTTTTCAAAAGGTGTTTTCCTTACATTGTTATAAAGATGATGGTTGTAAAAGTTCTCTTTATCGTGCGCCTTTGCGTGATATATCAATTGACTAGCAATTGTTCTTTTATCCTTCGACCTCTCGAAGATTTCCCCAACTTCTTTTTCCAGTTCTTCCCCTCGGATTCTTGATCCGCGTTTTACCCGTCCATTTAATAGTTTTCTTAACTCGTCCAGCCTTTCGTTCGTGTCGTCAATACATTTTAGGCGGTACGAATAGTTTTCGAAGTCATTAAATATTACTCTCTTTTCGGGGTATTTTACTTTAAAGAAGTGGGATAATAAACCGCTACCACCGAATAAGTCAATGATTGTATTTGATTTGATTTCTCTCTGATCCAATTCCTGGTCCAAAATCTTCAAAGCGTTCTTCTTGTTCCCTTTAAATGGAATTGGTGGTTTAATGTATTTTTTCTTATCTGTTCTCAATGGTTCCCCTTTCTTCGTGGTTTCTCTGTCTTTTATCTTGCACTTTCTTTTACAAAAACACCATTTACCATCTTGCCTTTACGGTTTTTGATTGTATTGTAAGCATGGTCCACGCACTCTTCGAGGGTTAAGCCTCGAGATGTTGCGTAAGAATGAAGGTAATAGTTTATATCTTTACAAAGGGTCATTGAATACCGGGATTCAGACAAATCAGAGAAACTGTCAATGAAATATTCAATCCATTCTTTTGTGGTCTCATAAGTCAAACACTTTAACCTCTCGGCATCATTAAAGTACTTTTCCGGATCACTTCTAGTTATTTGTAGCTTATCTACTATCACTCCTCCATGGTCAA
>JAUNVJ010000058.1 GCA_030537695.1 Tissierellia bacterium | reverse complement strand
CAGATTCCATTATTCACCCCATTATTTACATGGCCGGAGGTATTTTTATATTATTTTATTTCTTAAACGAAATTGGTGTATGGAATGCACCAGAGATGATCGTTGGGCCATCGACAGGTGAAATGGTTATACCCGGCGTAGTAATCGGCGTTGCATTTATCATTCCCGTTGGTGCAATATTTATTCCCTTTTTGACGGATTACGGATGCATCGACTTCTTTGGTGTACTTTTAGAGCCATTAATGAGGCCATTATTTAGAACGCCAGGGAAATCCGCCATTGACGCAGCGGCATCCTTTGTTGGTTCCACAACCATGGGGATTATTCTCACCGGAAGAATGTATAATAACGGAATTTATACCAAGAGAGAATCGGCAATCATTTGTACTTGTTTCTCGGCGGTATCCGTAGGATATGCCCTACTTGTTATGGAAACAGCGGGTATGGGAAATCACTTTACATCCATTTACTTCATCTGTTTCTTCTTGGCCTTTGTATTGGCGGCGATCATCAGTCGTATCCCTCCAATTTCAAGAAAAACCGATGAATTTAAAAATGGCCGTTTACAAACCGAACAAGAAAGAAATGATGCATCGGTTAAATTTGGACCAAAAATGTTCGTCGTTGGTGCCGATCGTGCAGCAAAACGTGGTTTAATCGGTGGAAATATGGCAAAGAGAATCATTGATTCGATTAAGGATTCCTTCCCGGTATTGCCGAAAGTTATCACTTCCCTTTGCTCCATCGGTATTGTGGGAATGATTGTTGCAAAATACACACCAGTATTTGAGTGGATTGGTTATATCTTCTATCCTGCTTGTAAACTCGTTGGAGTACCTGATGCCATGGAGGCAGCAGCAGCCATTCCAACAGGAATTACGGAAATGTTTATCCCCGTTCTTACAATCGCAGATAATGTTGCGAACTTACACGCACAAACGAGATTTTTTGTCATTGCAATATCTATGTTACAAATTATCTTCCTCGCTGAATCCGTCGTTGTTATAATGAATACTGGTTTACCGGTAAAATTCAGAGAATTAATGATTGTATTCCTAGAGCGTACATTCATCGCAATTCCATTAGTTGCAATTTTCATGCACTTATTATTCTAAAAGAAGGGCCGGCAAAAGCCGGCTCTTTTCATTTTGTTTCAATTGCAATAGAATAGTATTAGAAATGTAAACGGAGGAGATCCAATGATTAAAATATGCGGGGATTGCAAACATCCGCCTTTTGAATATTTAGATGAGGATGGAATTCCCCAGGGCTTTGCCACGGAAATTACCCGAGCAATCAGTAAAGCCCTAGGGGAAGAGATTCAAATCGATTTATTGCCATGGCCAAAGGTCAATGAGGACTTTGCCCAATCGGAACATGATTTATTACAATTCTTCTCCATCAATGATGAACGTAAAGAAAATTATTACTTCAGTAGTGAATATTTAACGACATTTCACTCCATATTCACCTTAAAAGAATATGAAGAAATTGAAACCTTAGAAGATATAAAGGGCGAAAAGATTGCCGTTCAAAAATACGATGCGGGACGAAATCTCTTGAAAGACCTCTATTTTGATGCCGATAATATTATTGAAGTAGGTTCCCAGGAAACGGCACTACGTCAATTACTGGGAAAAAAGGTAAAGGGAATCATCGCCAATCGATTGACGATTCAATATCTCTCAAAAAAGAATCATCTCGATGAATTAATTAAAATTATCGATAAACCCTTGGCGGTGACAAAATACGCCATGGCCGGCCGAAAAGAGAACAAAAAACAGTTGAAAAAAATTGAAAAAGGATTGGAAATCATCAAAAGAAAGGGCATTTATCAAGAGATATATGCCAAATGGTTTTTGGACTCCCTGGGCACATTTAATTTCCAAATCATGGAAACGCTGGAAAATGGTGCTATTTATATTGATAAATTAGGGAAAATTTCAGCGGTCAATACGAAGGCTGAGGAAATACTGGAAATTGACGCCTTTGATCTGTTCAACAAATCCTTTTATGAAGTGGAATACAACACCTATTTGCAAATCGATTATATCCAAGATATCTTAGATGATCGGGCGGTATCCTATCACAACTCCATGGAAGTGATTATCCATGACGATATTAAATATTTAGAAGTTTCATACAGCCGAATGACGGATTTAGAAGGAAAAACCTCCGGCGTATTTGTCTCCATATTGGATGTTACGGAAAAAACCCGTTTACAAAAGAAGCTTTTAGAAAAGGATAAAATGGAATCTCTAGGCTTTTTACTCTTGAATATTGCCCATGAGATCCGAAATCCACTCACTTCCATTAAAAATTTCGCCCAATTAATCCCCGAACAAATAAGTGATCCAGAATTCCAAAAGGCCTTGACCTATTATATTCCAAAGGAAGTGGAATATATCGATAATTTATTGAAAAACTTATTGGAGTATTCGAAACCGAAAAAAGCCGCCTTGACGAAAACTTATTTGAAAGAATTTTTGAAAAATCAAGTGATTGAATCGACCTATTATACGGCGTCAAAAAACAAAAAAATTCACTTTAAAAATGAAGTCCGGGATGATTTTTACATTTACATCGATCGGGGACAATTTACCCAAATTATTATTAATCTTTTATTAAATGCCGTTGATGCCACAGAGGATGGTGGGGAAATCATCATACGGTCCCGTCTAATGAAAGATGAAAAAAGAGTTGAATTTTATAATACGGGAAATATTGAAGAAAAAAATATCTCGAAATTATATGATCCCTTCTACACCACAAAGCCCAATGGATCTGGTTTAGGAC
>JAUNVJ010000057.1 GCA_030537695.1 Tissierellia bacterium | reverse complement strand
GGTTCCACCGGAAGCACCACCAGAAACTCCGGAAACTCCGGAAGAACCTTCCTTGGTTCCACCGGAAGCACCACCGGAAATTCCCGATGAATCGGAAGCGACACCTCCGCAGAGACCGGATGGTCCACCAAAAACTTATGACGGTGGCGTTGCCATCTATATCGGATTGACATTAGCTGGTCTTTTCGGAATTGGTTTCATTGAAAAAAAATCAAAAAAATAATTTGAAAAAAACAAGATAGTCCTTTGGATTATCTTGTTTTTTTGATTAAGATACTACATTTAATTATAAATTTTGTAACAAATTTTTTAAATGGAAGCATATCATTCTTTAAAATAATATGAGCAATCAAGCTATCAATAAAATCCTAGCTATTGCAACAGGGTGAAAGTGTTAAAATCTAGAGGAAAAACCCATTTTATGATTGACTTTTCTTCTAATACATGCTAACATATTTATAAAATAAAGTACATTAATTTAGTACAGTTTATAATAGCATATGTTTTCAAAAAGATGGCTGTATATTGTTTCATAATGCAATTTTAGAAAAAAAGTTGTACTGCAATATCAATAGATCTGCTTATAAACTTTTGACATAAAGGAGATGAATTAAATGAGAAAAAATGTATTTCTCATAGGCTTATTAACTTTATTCCTGTTACTAATGCCAATCGATATTCGTGCAGAGAATATGGTAAATTTTGAAGAAAACTCAATGGTCATTGAAACTGACAGTTCAGATGGCATGGATGAGGTAATGACCTATGACATGAGAGAGCAAGAAGATGGAGAAGAATTTTATGGGGCAAAGGAAGTCCTTGAAGAAAGCTCAGAAGTTGAAGGGGATAAAATATCAGACGATGATGAAATCGAAGAAGTAGACAATAATTTATCTACTGATGCTGTAAAAATGTCTGACTCCCCTATTACGAAGGGTGAAGATTTGATCATAAAAGAAAATCCTAAAATCAGACAAGATGACAAGGTAGAATTTTATGATGAAAAAGAAGCTTCTCTTGAAGATGATTCGGTAGTTGAAATGGAAAAGATGGAGACACCGGGACTAGATCATGTAGATTCGGAAGAAAAAAATCCGAACAAAGACGATTTAAATAGAGAAAAATCCATGGATGAACCTGAAGATTCTGAAACTGAAGAATTACTTAAAGATTTCAATGACAATTCAGAAGAGCCTCCTAAGTCACAAGGATATCAACTTACTCCATTCCACGATTCTTTCCTATTGGAACAAAGTGAGAATAAAAAGTCGCAAAAAGATGAATCAACTGTTGAATTGGTCGAATTTGAGAGAGGTAATGGACTTGCCTTGAGAAGAGGTCTTTCTGAAATTTCTGTCTCTAATTTTGACGAATTGAAAAGGGCGATAGACAATGCACCAGATGATGAAACCGTTGTAATTCTCATTACCAACAGTTTTGAAATGAAAGACACCATTGAAATTGGCGAGAATAAAAAAATTATTCTAGTGACGAATAATAAGCAAAAAGCTGATGAAGATTGGGTTCCAATAGAGCAGCCTGCAGATTATAAGTCTCAAGGCGAAAAAAAGCAAAGAGAAATTATTGAAGAGGCCAGAAAACGTGGTGAAGAAGGGATAAAAAAAGCCGATAAAGATTTGGAATTAAGTCCAAGGGATATTGTCATCAGACGTTCCCAATCCATCATTTCAAAAGCATTTTTCGATGTGTTTGGAGATCTTCAACTGGGCTTGGAAGATCATTCCTTGATCTTGGATGGGAATCAATGGGAAGGATCATTTTTCAATGTTTATAAAAAACTGACGATGAAAAATGCAATCCTTACAAATTCCAATGGTACCAAATTTGATAATGCTCCTGTTATAATTAAAGATGGTGGAGAGTTCACCATGGACGGGGGAAGAATTACAAAAAACAAAGGTTATGTTGGAGCTATTAGTGTTGACCCCGGTGGTACTTTCCATATGAACAATGGTCTGATCGATAATAATGAAGCAGTTGGCAACTATGGCGGTGGCGGAATTTTTGCAGGCACTGTCGAACAAAACAAAGATCCAAATAAAAAGAATGCTGTCGTGAATATAAAGGGCGGCATCATTGCAAAAAACAAATCCCAAAATGTCGGTGGTGGAATTAGCAGCTGGATGAAGTCTGTCATCAATATTGATGACGGTATTATTGGCGGTAATGAATCTACCGAAAATGGGGCAGGAATTTCTATAAGCGATCAATTCATTAAAAGTTTTAGTAATACTGTAAACGGTGAATTTGCTAACACTTATGGAGATTATGATGAATATGTCAAATTGAATAAAGCCGAGGCTAAATTTAACGGTGGTTTGATCATTAAAAATCAAAGCTCGGGAAATGGTGGAGGACTCTATATCGATACAAATCATGTGAATCTTAATAAAACCATGATATTAGATAATGAATCTCCGAATTTCGGAGGAGGCCTTTATGTATCTTTTCCACCGAGAATTCAAATCATTGAAAACTTGCTAATTACTGAAAACGAAGCGAAGATGACAGTCTTTGATCAATTTGGTGGTGGCAATGGGGGAGGTCTTTGGAATTGTCCTACTGGATATGTTCATATTGGCGATGGACATTCCGTTTATATTTATAATAATAATGCCGATGGATATGGAAAGGATATTACTTTTTCCAAAAAAACCGAAGATTTTAAACTCAATGGAAATAATATCGGTGGGAAGTTCTATTCTCATATTTCACCAGTTACAAAGGAGAAAAGTATTATAAAGTTTTTGGAAGAGGGAAAGACCAATTCTGAAATTCCAAATAATATG
>JAUNVJ010000056.1 GCA_030537695.1 Tissierellia bacterium | reverse complement strand
AGTCGAGGGAAGTTTTTAAACGGTTAAATATCGATATTGATCCAACGGAAATAATGGACAAATTGACGGTAGGTCAACAGCAGATGGTGGAAATCGCCAAAGTTATTTTAGCCGATGCTAAAATTATCATCTTTGATGAACCGACAGCAGCTTTAACGGAAGCGGAAATTACAGAGCTCTTTAAAATCATTCGAGATTTAAGAGATCAGGGGATTGCCATCGTCTATATTTCTCACCGTATGGACGAGATCAAACAGATCACTGATCGAGTGACTGTAATGAGAGATGGAGAATATATCGGCACTTTGGTGACCCAGGACTGTACAAAGGACGATATTGTCAAGATGATGGTGGGACGGGTGGTTTTTGAAGCACCGAAAGAATATAGTACGGTGCCGCCGGATGCTCCGGTGATTTTGGAAGCTAAAAATATCTTCGGCAAAAACAATGGGATCAAAGATGTGAGTTTTAAACTCCATAAGGGAGAAATTCTAGGCTTTTCAGGTCTAATGGGATCCGGACGGACGGAAGTGGCTCGAATCATCTTCGGTGCCGATCCTAAAACGGAAGGGGAGGTTTATATCCATGGCAAAAAAGTCAATATTACTTCTCCTCAAGACGGCGTCAAAGCCGGCATCGGATACCTTTCTGAGGATCGAAAACGCTACGGTCTAGTGGTGGATAAGAATATTGAAGAAAATACGGTCATGGCCAATATGGAAAATTTTATGAGGGGGATCTTTGTCCATGAACAAAAGGTGGAGACCACCACGGCGGAAAAATGTAAAGAGCTCAATATCAAAACACCGTCAGGAAAACAGACGGTAAAAAAACTTTCCGGTGGCAACCAACAAAAGGTTGTAATCGCCAAATGGTTGGTAAAAAACTGTGACATTTTTATTTTTGATGAACCGACGCGAGGTATCGATGTAGGAGCCAAAAATGAAATTTATACCCTAATGGAAGATCTGATTGCAAAGGGAAAATCCATTATTATGATCTCTTCGGAACTGACGGAAATTCTTCGAATGAGCGATCGGGTGATCGTAATGTGTGAAGGTCAAATTACGGCTGATATGGCGATTGAAGATGCGACGCAAGAAAAAATAATGGATGCTGCCACAAGAAGTATAGGATAGGTGTTATATTTGAAAAAAATATTTAGAAATCAACAATTTGTTGTAATCTTGGCATTGGTTGTCATTTGCTTTGCATTTTCAATGTTAACGGATAAATTTTTACAAGCGTCAACTTTTACCAATATTGCAAAATCCTGTTATTACATCGCCTTTATGGCAATCGGGGTAACATTTGTAATTTCAACGGGAGGAATCGACTTATCAATAGGAACTTTGGCCATATGCTCCGCCTTAATCGGGGGAACTTTTATGGAAAAGGGAGTTCCCATGATTTTTGTCTTACTTATTATGTTGGCAGTGGGGGTCTTATTCGGTCTATTTAACGGATTACTCGTTGCCAAATTGGGATTGCCAGCTTTTATAGCCACTTTAGGTACCATGATGATTACAAGAGGTTTGGGATCTATCGTCTCCAAGACTAGGACGATTACCTTCCCACAGGGAGATCAGCCAGGTGCTTGGTTTCGAGAACTGTTTATGATTACCAAATCCGGGGAGATCCTCCCAAAAAATTTTCCCACGGGATTTATTCTTCTGGGAATCTGTGCCATTATTATGGCAGTGGTTTTGAATAAGACGAGGACGGGACGGTATATATTGGCCATCGGCTCCAATAAAGAAGCCACAAGACTTTCAGGAATCAATACGGTCAAATATGAAGTTATGGCCTATGTCATCAGTGGTTTTTTTGCAGCCATGGCGGGGATTGCCTATGTTGCCGTCTATGCAACGGCCCAGCCTAATACGGGAAACGGCTTTGAATTGGATGCCATTGCCGGTGTCGTCATCGGGGGAACGTCTCTTACCGGTGGAGTAGGATCGGTTTTTGGAACCATTATCGGGGTCTTTATCATGGCAGTCTTAAAGATCGGATTTCCCTATATCGGCGTACAATCCCATTACCAATTATTTATTACCGGTATCATTCTTATCTTTGCCGTATTTATGGATATTGTCAATCGAAAGCGAAAAGGATAAGTATCATACAGAAAAGATGATCGCGTGCAGGTAGGGCAAGTAGTACATTTGTTATCTTTACAAGATCAAAGCGAGAAATCAGGACGAGATGGAAAGGAAAGAAAAATAAGGGGGTTATTATGAAAAAGAAAATTACATTATTATTGGCAGGTATTATGGTACTGGGAGTATTGACATCTTGTGGGAAGAAAGATGATGGAGGAAATGAAGGAGCCCAAACCGATGGAGATCAAAAGAAAATTGCCGTAGTGGCCAAAGGATTTCAACATCAGTTTTGGAAAGCCGTAGAACAGGGAACTCAAAAAGCTGGAGAGGAATTCAATGCTGAAATCATGTTCCAAGGACCGGATAATGAGTCCGCTATTTCCCAACAGATAGAATATCTCAATGCGGCCATTGACCAAGATCCGGATGCTATTTGTTTTGCCGCTTTAGACACCCAAGCGTCTTTGGATTCGATTTCCAATGCCTTAGAAAAGGAAATTCCGATTATAGGATTTGACTCTGGAGTACCGGATGCACCGGAAGGAGCTGTCAAGGCCAATGCTTCCACAGACAACTATGCAGCAGCGACAATAGCAGCGGAAAAGATGTATGAATTGATTCAAGATCAAGTAACCGATCCACAAGAAACGGTTCGCATCGGTGTATTGTCTCAAGAGTCCAACTCTCAATCCATCGTGGATCGTACGAAGGGCTTTATTGACCGACTGTCGGAACTAATTGGAGAGGATCAAGTATCCGTAGAAGGACATCAGTCTTTGGCAAATAAAAA
>JAUNVJ010000055.1 GCA_030537695.1 Tissierellia bacterium | reverse complement strand
TAAGAAACTTTAATGCTTAAAATCAAAAGAAACCTTGCTACTCGACCTTCTTATAGAAGATATTTATGGAAGCTGGATAGGAAAGAATCTACCCTTTTTGTGAAAAATACAAAGCGTTTCCAAGCTCCGATAAAATGTAGAGTAGAAGATAAAAAAGGTATAACAAAATATATGAGAGGAGATCGAAGGGTCTTGAGAAAAGAATACCATGGAACAGTTCAAAGACAGGAATTACATCGAAAAATTTGGTCCATTGCCGACGATGTAAGGGGAGCCGTAGACGGCTGGGACTTTAAACAATATATATTAGGGATTTTATTTTATCGTTTTATCTCTGAAAATATGAGTGAATATTTCAATCAAACAGAACATGATGCAGGGGATCCCACCTTTGATTATGCAAAGATATCCGACGAAGAAGCAGAAGAATACTTTCGCCCCGATACCGTCGAAGAAAAAGGTTTTTTCATCTTACCTAGTCAGCTCTTTGAGAATGTTCAAAAAAACGCGAAGAATAACGAAAATCTAAACACAGAACTTGCCCAGATTTTTAAAGATATTGAAGCCAGTGCCATTGGCTTTCCCTCAGAACCCGATATCAAGGGACTTTTCGAAGAAGTCGACACAAGGAGCAACAAATTAGGCGCCACGGTGAAGGAGAAAAATCAAAGGCTTGCCGACATTCTCCAAGGGATTGCAGAATTAAACTTTGGAAAATTTGAAGAGCATGATATTGATGCCTTCGGCGATGCCTATGAGTTTTTAATCTCCAAATACGCCAGTAATGCGGGAAAATCCGGAGGAGAATTCTTTACGCCCCAAACCGTGTCAAAACTCTTGGCAAAACTTGCAACAGAGGGAAAAACAAAGATCAACAAGGCCTATGATCCCACATGTGGTAGTGGAAGTTTACTTTTGCAAATGAAAAAAGAATTTGAACAACATAGGATTGAAGAAGGGTTTTTTGGCCAAGAGATTAATATGACCAATTTTAACCTTTGTCGAATGAATATGTTTTTACACAATATAAACTACAATAATTTTTCCATACGAAGGGGCGACACCCTCACAAATCCCCTTCATAATGATGAAAAACCCTTTGATGTCATCGTCTCAAATCCCCCCTATTCCATTAAATGGATTGGGGACAAGGACCCGACCCTCATCAATGACGATCGCTTTGCGCCGGCGGGGAAACTAGCACCAAGGTCCTATGCCGACTACGCTTTTATCATGCATTCCCTCCATTACCTTTCCAGTAAAGGGCGGGCAGCCATTGTCTGTTTCCCGGGAATCTTTTATCGAAGAGGAGCCGAAAAAACCATTCGAAAATACTTAGTGGACAATAACTTTATCGACTGTGTCATTCAGCTGCCTGAAAATCTCTTTTACGGCACTTCCATTGCCACCTGTGTCCTTGTGATGGCAAAAAACAAAACGGAACATAAAATTCTCTTTATCGATGCCACCAAGGAATTTCAAAAGGAAACCAATAACAATATTTTAAAGAACAAGAATATTACAAAGATTGTGGATGAATTCCGAGACAGAAAAGAAGAGGAGTATTTTTCCCGCTATGTGGGAATCGACGAAATTAAAGAAAATGATTACAATCTTTCGGTTTCTACTTATGTGGAGAAGGAGGACACAAGGGAGAAAATTGATATCAATGTGCTAAACAAAGAAATCGCCGAAACGGTAAAGAGAATCGACGAGCTTCGTGCCTCCATCGATGGGATTGTAAAGGAGCTTGGAGATGTATAAGGTACTCGATTTGATACAAGAGGATATTGAGAAGGGCCGTGTGGAATGGAAAAGGTTGGGGGATGTTTGTGAGTCGATAAGAACGGGTTTAAATCCTAGAAAGAATTTTAAGCTAAATGATTTCTCAGGAGAAGAACCAAATTGTTGGTATGTAACTACCAAAGATTATTCCATTAATGAAAAAATAGAAATTATTCCTGGGAAAACAGCGAAAATAACTCAGGAAGCTAAAAATATTATAAATAAAAGAAGTAAATTAGAAAAAGGAGATCTGCTCTTTTCAGCAGTAGGTACAGTTGGAAAAATTGCGATAGTAGATGTTGATCCATATAACTTTGATGTCAATGAATCTACTTTTGTTTTAAAGGTTAAAAGTAATGTTGTAAATAATAAGTATCTACTATACTTTTTAAGATCAGATATTTTCCAGTATAATATGCAAAATTATTTAAAAGGAAGCACATTATCGGGGATAAGAAAGAAAGACTTGGTAAACTTCAAAATCCCCATCCCACCGCTAAAAACCCAAGAAAAAATCGTCGAAACCCTAGATACTTTCACAAATTACACGACCGCATTACAAACCGAATTAGAGACCGAGTTAGAAAAGAGGTCCAAGCAGTATGAGTATTATCGGGATCGGCTGTTAAGTGAAGAATATTTAAAGGAATGGACGGAGTCAATTTTTGAGATCTTAGATAAGGAAGTAAAGACTGTAAACTTAGGGGAAATTGGAAAATTCACCCGTGGAAATGGCTTACAAAAAAAAGATTTCATAAAGGATGGTAAGCCCGTCATTCATTATGGTCAGATCTATACGAGTTATGGATTTAGTGCCGATGAAACTATTTCTTATACCAGCGATTTAATATTTAATAAATTGAGGAAAGCAAATAAAAATGATCTTCTTATTGCAACGACATCTGAAAATATTGAAGATGTTGGGAAATGCTTAGTATGGGAAGGAGAGGAAATAGGTTTTTCAGGGGACATGTATTCCTATCGAACGGAACAAAACCCAAGATTTATTGCATATTTTTTACAAACGAGAGACTTCCATAAACAAAAAGAAAAATTTGTGACTGGTACAAAAATAATTCGGCTTCATGAAAATGAATTTAAAAAAGTAAAAATGCTTATACCTTCCTTACCCATCCAGCAAAAAATCGTGGAAATCTTGGATCGCTTTCAAGCATTGGCTGAAGA
>JAUNVJ010000016.1 GCA_030537695.1 Tissierellia bacterium | reverse complement strand
GTTTTTATATAAAATGAAAATTTGAAAAGAAACTGGATGAAAATTTAGTTTGAATACTCGGTTGTTTTTGCAACCTCCTAGAATACTCTATGGTGTGACACTTCGGGGAAATGTGATTTTAGACCAATTATTAAAATATGACAAAAAATATTAAGAGACATGTTATCATAAAAAATTATGTTATAATAGATAGAGATTTGGAGGCTGAACATGAATTTTAAATTAACAAGACCGGCTTGGATGGAGGTAAATTTGGATCTTTTGGAACATAATGTGAAACAAATCCAAGCAAATATCTCTCCCAATACAAAAATTCTTGCCATTGTAAAAAGTGATGCTTATGAAATGGGGGCCAAGCCCATTGTCCACAAATTAAAACGATTGGGGATTGATGATTTTGGAGTGGCTACTTTATCAGAAGCCCTCTCTATACGACAATGTTTTTCCGATATTAATATCCTTGTCTTGGGCTATACACCCAATTATCTCATGGAAGAGACGATTCAAAATAATATCAGTGCTACCGTCTATTCCTTGGATTCTGCAAAAGAATTCAACGAATATGCCAAATCTTTACATCAAAAGGCACATATTCATCTGGCCATCGATACGGGAATGCGACGAATCGGTTTTATCCCCTCGGAGGAATCCAAAAGAGAAATTTTGAGCATTTCCTCCCTCTCCCATATTGTCATCGATGGTGCATTTTCTCATTTTGCCTCTTCCGATCATGATGACGCCTTTAGTGAAAAGCAGTTTCAGGAATTTCTTCATTTTACAGAAGACTTGAAAAAAGCAGGGGTATCCATTCCACTTCGCCATATTAGTAATTCCCATGGGATTTTAAAATGGCGAAAATACGATTTGGACATGGTACGACCGGGAATTATCCTATACGGTTCTTATGACGGGCTAACAGGATATGACTATGATCTTAAGTTTATTGGAGCTATCAAAGCACAAATTGCTCATATTAAAACGATTCCTCCCAATGAAACCGTAAGTTATGGCCGCAATTACACAACCGTTCGTGACACAAAGATCGTCACTTTACCTTTGGGATATACGGATGGTTTTCCCAGAATGTTAAGTGGAAAACTTCAAGTTTTGATCAATGGCGTAAAATGTCCACAAATTGGGAATATCTGTATGGATCAAATGATGGTGGATGCCACCGGTGTCGATTGTCAAGTAGGAGATGAAGTCGTTTTGATTGGGCGACAAAAAAACAATGAAATTTTACTATCTGATTTGGCTTCTCAGACCCAAGATATTGATACTTCGTATTTGACCCATTTTAATAAGAGATTACCGATTGTCTATATTGAAGATAATGACTATGTATTGATAGAAGATAAAATGAAAAAAATATAAAAAAATAGTAGGTCATTGGCCTACTATTTTTTTTATTTCCATAAACTTCACATTATCATAGCGTTCAAAAGCTTTTTTCGAACTATCCACATTATTAAAACATTTCCAATAACCCACACATTTACAAGGTGTGTCCGTCTTTTTCTTAAAATCAATGACATCTTTTAAAGGATATCCTAAAAACACACCAATTTCATCAGGACATGATTTTTGAAATCGAAATTTTAAAATTTCAAAATGATCTTCGAGACATTGGCATTTCTCATATCCACAGGATGCTAAAAAATCTCGAATTTTTTTCTCTTTCATTTTTTTTATCATTCTCTTCCGACGATAAAATAGAATCAAAACATTGTCTTTGGTTATTTTTAATTCTTCATAACTAAGACCGATGATACCGGAAATGATATTTTTATAAGTAAACCATGTATCTCGATGGGGACGAAGTCCGTTTCTCAAGTTGACCATCGTCCCTAATTTTAATTGATTTTTTGTGGGCGCAGTTACCATTTTTAAAATGGCCAGTAAATGTTCTAGGTCATCAAAAGTTTCAATATGTTGATAAAAATTAAAGAGAATTCTCCTTCTCATTTGATTATGCTTCAGCTAATTCCTTTCCTAAGGCTTCACATTCTTCGATGGCATCTTCGTCCGGATTGTCGTATGCGGCAAAACCATCAGCCACTAATAGAGCTCCTGTTTCTTCAATTTCGTCTTGCCATAATCTCATCCACTCACCATCCGCCCACTCATAGGAACCGAAGATTACCACATGTTTTCCAGAAAGCAAAGGATTAACTTTATCCATAAATGGTCTCATTTCAGCTTCTTCCAATTCTTCTGCTCCCATCGCAGGACAACCGAAAGCGATACGATCCACGTTTTTAACATCATCTTCCGTTGCTTCAGATACTTGAAGAAGTTTTACTTCTGCACCTGCATCTTCTGCTCCTTTTACGATTGCATTTGCCATAGCTTCTGTATTTCCTGTTCCAGTCCAATAAATTACGTTAACTTTACTCATGTTTACCTCCAATTTTATTTTCCATATTTTTGATTTGATATTGACTATCAATTTCAAATTTATTATAATATATATAAAGAAAATTTTTTTAATTTAATTATTATAATTTAATAAAAGAAGGAGCGATTAAATGGTCAATCATTTAAATTTAGCTAAAAACTTACGATCGAATACTTTAAATAAAGCATTTGAAATTTATCGAAATGATATAAAACATGTAGTGGATGCGACCGATAAAATGAAAAATTATCTCTTACATTTAAATACTTTTCTATATACATATTTTTTGGTTCAATACAATAAGGATTTAAATGTATTTGCATTAAAGATGGACAAGGCGATTCGAGGAGAAAAAAATATCTATCTCCTTACGGAAATCGGTGAAAATATGTTGACAGGCTACACGAATAAATTTTCTTCTGTCCTTAAAGAAAATGACCATGAGTTGATTGAGACGGCATTAGAATACATAAATAAAAATTATAATAAAAAATTGACTCTTCAAATGGTAGCAAATCGTCTTCATATTTCTCGAAATTATCTCTGCCATCTTTTTAAGATTCAAACCGGTTATAAATTTTGTGAGTACATCAATCTGCAAAGGGTTAACAAAGCAAAACGTTTAATCGAAGAAGATAAAAAGACTTTTGAATTTATATCTTTTGATTGCGGATTTTCCTCACAATCTCATTTTTCAACTACATTTAAGAAATACGTCGGTTTAACTCCTAATGAGTATAAGAAAAAGGCAATTTGATAATTTTTATCTGTTTCTCAATTATCATCATAAAGAAGATAGAAAAAGAGCAGTCAGGTAAGACTGCTCTTTTTTATTTCATATTTTATAGATGTTTTTTCAAATTCTTACTGTATTATTATAAATAAAATTCATGATGTCAAATCCTATTATTGGATTGAGACGATAGATTATATCCTTGACGGATATTTATCATGATCATTTATTTCTTTATACCCTATTTAAAATACATAATTTTATTATGTAAAACATCATTTCTGATCGATACCGATCTATTTTAACACAGAATAAACCACCGGTTTATCCGGTGGTTATATCGTCTTCTTAAATGATAAGATATTTATTTATTCCATTATAGAAGTTCGTCAGATTCACTATTTTCAGTTTCGTCCAATTCTTCGGAATCTTCCATTTCATTTAATATTTCATCATATTTTGCAAATACGGCTTCTTCGATTTTTCCTCGTGCATCGGAGTTAATAGGATGGGCAATATCTCTGAACTCCCCATTTGGTAGTTTACGACTCGGCATTGCTATAAAGAGAGATTCTGCTCCTTCAATAATTTTAATATCGTGAATGACGATTTCATCATCAAAGGTTACAGAAACAATTGCTTTCATCTTACCGTCCGTGGGCAATTTTCTAATTCGTACATCTGTAATATTCATTTCATTCACCACCTTGTAAATTTTGCTCGTTCTCATTATAACACAATCATATTGATATTGAAATAATGATATCATACAATTTTAAAATATTTTACTCATTAAAAGCTTCACCAAGTTATTACTCTTCATAGTTGAAGTATCTGTTATTCATTATTCCTTTATGGAATTTCTGTTTCGATATATTTTTTCCAAACCTCTTGTTTTTAAAAAAATATGATATAATTAAAAAGAATTCATTTTACGGGAGGCTTATTATTGTTTGATTTTAATATAGATGCACACAAATATAATCATGTTTTTTTTATCGGTATCGGCGGAATCTCCATGAGTGCCTTGGCCGAGTTACTTTTGGCTTATGACTATCAGGTTTCAGGAAGCGATCCAAAGCCGTCTCCCATCACGGAACGACTTTCCAACCATGGCGCTACAATTTATTCAAACCATGACCCAAATCATCTCAAAGATGTGGATTTAGTCATATATACGGATGCAATCAGCTTGGATAATCCTGAGTTGAAAGAAGCCATCAAGAAGAAACTGGATATTGTCGATCGTGCTTCTTTCCTAGGAGCTTTGATGAAGAATTACGATATTTCCATTGCCATTTCAGGAACACATGGTAAAACTTCCACCACTTCCATGGTGACGGAAATTATTAAAAATGCTCCGGAAAATCCTACTATTTTATTGGGAGGACAATTGGACGATATTGACGGAAATATTAAGATCGGTGACAATCACCTATTCTTAACGGAAGCTTGCGAATACAAGGCAAATATACTCAAATATTTTCCTACCACTGCAACGATTTTAAATATTGATGAGGATCATTTGGACTATTTTGACAATATCGACCATATTGTTTCCACTTTCCGTCAGTATATGGAAAATTTAGGAACCCACGATCATGTAATTCTCAATGTTGACGATGAAAATGTCCTTAAATTACTCCCCATTGAAAATGCTTTAGCTCATACTTTTTCCATCGAAGGAAAGGCGGATTATCAAGCCAAAAACTTGATTTTCTCCCAGGAGGGATTGCCTCAATATGATCTTTACTATCAAGGGGAGAAAATAGATACGGTCCATTTACAAGTATTAGGTCGTCACAATATTTATAATTCTTTAGCAGCTATTGCATCTGTCCATGTCAACGGATTTGAGTTTCATGAAATTATCCCTGAAATCGAAAAATATAAGGGCGTTCATCGAAGATTGGAAGATAAGGGATATTTTAAAGGTGCTCGTATTATGGATGATTATGCCCATCATCCGACGGAAATTCGATCGACGATTCACGCTTTGAAAAAAAGTTGTAAAGGAAAATTATACTGTATCTTCCAGCCCCATACCTATACGAGAACGAAAATACTATTGGATTCGTTTTCCAAATCCTTTAATGAAGCGGATATCACAATTATTACAGATATTTATGCAGCTCGCGAAAAGGATTATGGAGATATTCACTCCAAAACGCTATGTAATGCCATTAAGGAATGTCATGGTAATGCCTATTATATGAAGACCTTCGATGATATTGCCCTCTTTTTAAAAGATCATTTGAAAAAAGATGATATTGCAGTTACCATGGGGGCGGGAAATGTTTATGAAATTGGCGAAATATTGTTGAGATAAAGGGGATATAAAAATGGCGACACCTAGGTGTCGCCATTTCAATATTTATTATTTTACAGCAATTGCCTCAATTTCAAGAAGTCCATCTAAGGGAAGATGTGCAACCTGAACACAACTTCTAGCTGGTTTGTGTGTCGAGAAGTATTCTGAATAAACTTCATTAACAGCACCAAAATCATTAATGTCTGCTAAGAAAATATTAACTTTAACTACTTTTTCCATTGTAGAACCTGCTTCTTCCAATATGGCTTTCACATTTTCCAAAGATTGTCTTGCAGCTTTTTTAACATCGTCACGAACCAAATCTCCTGTAGCAGGTATAATTGGAAGTTGACCTGATGTGAAAATCATATCTCCGGCAATCATGCCTTGGGAATAAGGGCCTACTGCAGCCGGTGCATTTTTTGTTTGAATAGTTTCTAGCATTTAATTTTCCTCCTTGATATCTTCAAATTCTTCGTTTGTCCATAGACGTTCAATATCATAGTATTCTCTTTCATCTTTATGGAAAACATGTACTATTATATCACCATAGTCCAATAAAATCCAACGATTTGAACTTTGGCCTTCAGAATTTAATACGTCAAATCCTGATTCTTCCATTTTTTCAACGATTTCATCAGAAAGAGCAGATACTTGCGTCGATGAATTACCACTGACGATGACAAAATAATCGGCGATGGATGTCATCTCACCGATATCCATGACTTTTATATTGATTCCCTTTTTCGACTCGCAAGAATCAACGATAATTTTTAATTTTTCTTTAATATTCATTATTCCTCCTTATTTAAAATTCATATGCCTTAATAGTTGTTCTGTTTCGGAATCATTTTTAAAAAAATAAGATATATTGTTTCGATACTCTGGAATACCCGGCAATGTTGCTGTTTCAATTTGTTCTTGATTGAAGTGACGCAGAGCAATACCCATTTTTACCAACAGAGATCGTGGAATATTATTATCGGTATTTTTTTGATAGCTGGAAATAATACCGGGAGCTTTCAATATCATAGACGGTTTTTTTATTTGGGAAAGCATGGCTTGAACAAATTGTTGCTGGGCTTGTACCCGACCTAAGTCCTGATCGACATAACCTTTTCTGAAACGTAAAAATCCCATGGCTTGTTCTCCATTCAAACATTGTTCTCCTGCTCTTAAATCGATACTCAGTGGAGGGTTTGCTGTGGGATCGGAGTATTTCATGTCTATGGGAACATTGATCTCAATGCCGTTCATTTTGTTAACCAGATCTATTACAAAATCATAATCAATCACAATATAGTATTTTATATTGGTATTCAATAATGTATTGACGGAATCTAAGGTGAGTTTTGCTCCACCGTATTTGTATGAATGATTGATCTTTTGATTATTATACCCTTTAATTTCCGCATAGGTATCTCTGGGGATGGATATCAAATGTACTTTTCCACTTTTTAAGTCCATATTTGCTGCCATAATAGTGTCAGATCTTGCATTTTCAGCATCTTTAGAATGTAAGGAGTCCACGCCTAAAACCAAAAATGAAACTTTTTCTCCTTCAACAATGGGTCCATCCTTTTCTTGCTGATCGATGGTATATATATAATAGGCCACTACAACGAGTCCAAGTAAAAGTAAGACAAAGATCGTTGTAAAAAAAGCTTTAAAAAAAGACTTCATATTATTTCTCCAATAGATAATTTCTTGCTTTAATAGTATCCAATGCGATTACCTCATTTGAATCCAGTAGATGGTGGATGGTCTGAGTCAATGCATAGAGCATGGCTTCGTTTAAATCCTTCTCTGCCAATTCTCTAGCTTTCTCCACTCCCGGAAAATTTCGTTTGGGTTCCATATAATCGGCTAAAAATATTATTTTTTCCAAATCACTCATATTTTCACGACCGGTGGTATGGTATTGTATTCCATTTAGAATATCTTCATCCTTTATATGATATTCTCTTTCCGCAATCAAAGCACCTAAATAAGCATGGATTATTTGGGGTGCTTTTTTCATTTCCTTCGTTAAGAGCATATCATAGTGATTGGCTGCCCGAATAAGATCTTTTCGATCTTTCATTTTTGCACAATCGTGTAGAAATGCTGCTGTTTTAACTTTTTCCACATCTACATTATAAATTGTTGCCAATTTTTCAGCCGTCTCCATCACTCGATAGGTATGTTCCATCCTTTTTTTACCGATTCTAGCTTCTATTTTTTGTCGAATTTTTTCTAATTCCATATTCAACCTTCTTTAATAAAGTTTTTTCTCCTCAATATAGGAAATCACCGGATCGGGGATTAAATATTTTACAGATTTTCCCTCTTGAAGTCGTCGTCTCAACTCAGTGGAAGAAATTTCATATAAAGGGGTGGGGATAATCTCTAGGTTCAAGCCGAAATGATTTCTTAAGAATTTTTTTTCCTGCCTTATTTGGCCATGATTTATATAATCCGGTCGTAAAGCCACAATAAATGTAATCTCTTTCGCCAATAGGTCTATTTTCTTCCAAGTTTTCAATTCGAAAAGTGTATCCAAACCGATTAAAAAATACAAGTCTCTCGGTTCAAATTTTTTAATTTCTCGGATGGTGTCCACCGTGTATGAATTTCCCCGACGATGGGTTTCCACATCCAGCACTTTGAAATTTGGATTGTCCGCTGTAGCAATTTTTACCATATGGTACCGTTCCATGGCATTGACTGTGGTATTTTTATGAGGTGGATTTCCCGTTGGGACAAAAAGGACTTCCTCTAAATCACATTCTTCCCGTAGGTATTCACTGATCATTAAATGACCAAAGTGAATGGGATTAAAGGTGCCTCCGAAAATTCCTACTCTACTCATGGTAATTCAATGGTTTTATTTTCTTTAGAAGGACGATATAGAGTAAATTTGCTGCCAATCAATTGAACAAATTCACCACCGACTCGTTCTAATATTTCATCTACAATTTCCTCTGCCTCATTGGGAGAATTTTGCAAGACCTTTACTTTTACCAATTCATGGTCTTCCAACAATTGGTCCAATTGGTCAATCAAAGCTTGTGAAATGCCTGTCTTTCCAATTTGAAGCAATGGGTCTTTATTATGGGCTAGTGATTTTAAATAAGATCGTTGTTTTCCGGTAATCATATTTGCTCCTTTATTCAAAAAATTCAAATTCATAACCACCGATAAAGGCGGAATCTCCTTCATCAATGCCTAGTTCTCTTAATTTGTCAATGACTTGATTTTTTCGTAGATTTTCTTGGAAGTATTTTAAAGATTCCCAATCCTCAAAATTGGTAGAACGGAGTAATCGATCGATATAGGGGCCTTCTACCATGTATTTGTCTCCTTCTTTGTAAACGGTGATTCCTTCTTCACGCTTTTCGACTTCCACATATTCTTCATCATAGGTTTCATATTCCGGTTCGTACTTTACGACATATTCATAGACTTTTTTCATTAAGAACTCTACATTTTCCGTCGTTGCTGCAGAACCTTCTATAATCTCATATTCATCGCCTATTTTTTCTTTGAAATCCTTTAAATGGTCTTTCGCCTCCGGTAAATCCATTTTATTGGCAAATATTACCTGGGGTTTTTTTGAAAGTTTTTTATTATAATTTTTTAATTCATCATTAATCGTTATAAAGTCATCATAGGGATCTCTCCCCTCTTGACCAGACATATCCAGTACATGTATTAAAACGGAAGTCCGTTCCACATGTTTTAAAAATTCATCTCCTAAACCGATCCCTTCTGAAGCTCCTTCTATCAAGCCGGGAATATCGGCGATGACAAAGGATTGTTCTTCTCCCAAATTCACCACGCCTAAATTAGGTTCTAATGTGGTGAAATGGTAATTGGCAATTTTTGGTTTTGCTTCGGAGACTATGGAGAGCAAAGTGGATTTTCCCACATTGGGAAATCCTACTAATCCAACATCAGCCAATAATTTCAGTTCCAAAAGGATCAACCGCTCTTCTCCCTTACTACCTGCTTGAGCAAAGGATGGGGCTTGACGAGTGGAGGATTTAAAACGGGAATTTCCTTTTCCTCCCTTACCTCCTTTACAAATTTCAAAGCTTTGATTTTTACTTTTTAAATCTGCAATAACTCCGCCGGTGGCTTCATCCTTTACCAAGGTTCCCACCGGTACTTTCAGGACAATGTCTTCACCATTTTTTCCAAACTTGTTTTTGCTCATGCCGTTTTCCCCATTTGGAGCCTTATATTCTCTTTTATAACGAAAATCCATTAGGGTGTGAATCCCTTCGTCAGTTTGTAAAATAATGCTTCCGCCATCGCCACCGTCACCGCCGGCAGGCCCTCCTGCCGGTTCATATTTTTCTCGACGCCAAGCAACGGCTCCGTCTCCTCCATTCCCGGCTTTTAATTTGATTTTTGCTATATCAATAAACATGTTAACCTCCTTCCATGGAGTTTTTTATAAATTATATCATATCGTTTCATATCATTTCTCATAAAATCTCTAAGAATTCTCAAGATTTTTACACTTTTATTTTATCCATATAAAAAAAGCAAGGGAAGAGCCCTTGCTTCAAGTATTACGCTAATTCAGCTTCTTGTGCAGAAACGTTGACAAATTTTTTGCCTCCTCGTCCTTTCGTTTCGAAAGATACGATTCCGTCTACTGTTGCAAAAAGCGTATCGTCGGATCCTTTACGCACATTTAAACCCGGATGAATTTTCGTTCCTCTTTGTCTTACAAGAATATTTCCTGCAAGTACAAATTGACCGTCTCCTTTTTTTAGCCCCAGTCTTTTTGCACGAGAGTCACGACCGTTCTTTGAAGAACCTACTCCTTTTTTTGAGGAGAAAAGTTGTAAATCAAATTGAATCATCGTTGCACCTCCATTATATTCAGTGTCAAATAATCAGGATAATTATCCTTTAACAGTTCAAGGCCTGTAATCATATATAAAAAAAACAAATTCGTTTTTTCTGCCAAACCTTCATCTTGTTTTAAAATTTCAATTTCCAAAAAGCCGTCTTCTTGTTTTACTTGAAGATCTTCTTCTTGCAGAAAATGAAGCAATGTGAAATATAGACTTTGAGTCAGTGTAGAAATACCGGCACATACAATGTCTTCATCAGTGCCACTGTCGGCATGTCCCCAACTCTTTAAATAGTAGTAATTTCCATTGCTGTGATATATTTTTATTTTTGTCATTACATAATATTTTCGATTTCAATCAATGTGTAAGGCTGACGATGTCCTTTTTTCTTACGTTCGTTCTTTTTCGCTTTATATTTATAGACAATCACTTTTTTAGCTTTGTCCTGTGCAAGAACTTTTGCTTCAACCTTTGCATTTTCAACATAGGGTTTACCAATCTTTACATCTTCGCCACCGACAAATAGAACTTTATCAAAAGTCACTTGAGCTCCTTCTTCAGCATTTAATTTTTCCACTCTTAATTTGTCGCCAACTTTAACACTATATTGTTTTCCACCGGTTTCAATTACTGCATACATTTTGTAGCACCTCCTCATTACAAGACTCGCCATAATGGGTAACTTTCGTTTTTAAACCCAGTCTGTGCGGTTACAGTTAAGTAGTTTATCATAGTTTAGGAAAAATAGCAATAAAAATATTTCTAAAAAGGCTTCATTATGGGATTGCCTTGTTTTTTTTATGCTTTATATCCTATAATGAGTATAGGAATTAAGAGGAGGAATTATGAAATTAAGAATACTAAATCGTAATGATATGTTGCAAGCCATGACAATGGCGGATATTATTGAAGCGGATTTGGACGCTTTAAAGATAAGTTCCAGGGGTAAAGCAGATATTCCCTTGCGAACTAATTTGGACATTAAAGCTTATAATGGTCAGTCTTTATATATGCCCGGCTATGTTGAAGATTCCCATGCCTCCGGGTTAAAAATCATTTCCGTCTACCCGGATAATATTGAAAAGAATATGGTTTCCGTTCCGTCTACGATGATTCTACTGGATGAGACGAATGGATTTGTCAAAGGGGTTTTAGACGGTACCACCTTGACCCAACTTCGTACCGGTGCCGTATCAGGAGCAGCCACCAAATTATTGGCCAAAGAAGATGCAAAGACTTTTTTACTAATCGGTACCGGAGGACAGGCAAAGACTCAATTAGAAGCAGTTTTAACCGTTAGAAATTTGGAAAAAGTCTATGTCTGTGACTTAAATCGACAAAGAGCTGAGGAGTTTGCAAAAGATATGACAAAAGCTTTCGGCGAAGAATTTAATGTTACGATCGAACCCATTTCCGATGCCGATAAAGTCATTGGACAATGTGATATTATCACAACAGTGACTACTTCTCCTTCTCCGGTTTTTGACGGAAATTTGATACAACCAGGAACTCATATTAATGGAGTCGGTTCTTATACTCCGGATATGCAGGAGACCCCTCCCCAAGTCCTTCAAAAAGCAGACAAAATTTATTTCGACACTTTTGAAGGCGTTATGGAAGAGTCTGGAGACGTCATCCATCCACTTCAACAAGGATTGATAACGAAAGAGGCCTTTACTGGGGAGCTAGGTGAACTGGCTTTGAACAAAATAAAGGGGCGAGAATCGGAAGATGAGATCACCTGGTTTAAAACAGTGGGTTCCGCAGTTTTAGACCTAGTCGTAGGAGAAAGGATATTCCAGTTTGCCATTGAAAAAAATTTAGGAGAAGAAATTGAAATGTAAATCAATAAAACACTGCCCTTTATGGTATCACCACAGGCAGTGTTTTTTATTTGATCCTCTATTTGATTATTCGGTAATCGCCTTCGTTCGGATCTCTTCTTTTAAAGTATGGATGAATTCATCCATGGGAATATCTTTTTCTTCTTCTCCATTTCTCTTACGAACGGAAAGTTTGTGAGAATTTTGCTCCTGTTCTCCAATAACTAACATATAGTTGATTTTTTTCAATTGAGCTTCTCGAATTTTATATCCTACTTTTTCTCCACGGGCATCCAATTTTACACGCAGACCCGCCTCATTTAATTGATTATAAACTTCTGTCGCATAATCTTTAAATTTATCGGATACAGGAATAACAACTACTTGAACGGGACTTAACCACAAGGGGAATCTACCGGCAAAATGTTCAATTAAAATGCCCATAAATCGTTCAATAGATCCTAACAAGGCACGATGTAGCATTACCGGTCGAGCTTTTTCTCCTTTTTCATTGATATAGGTCAAATCAAAATTTTCCGGAAGTTGAAAATCCAATTGAATGGTTCCACATTGCCATGTTCTACCGATGGCATCTTCTAAATGAAAATCGATCTTAGGGCCATAAAATGCTCCATCTCCTTCATTGATGGTATAGGGTAAACCCTTCTCTTCCAAAGCATCTTGAAGGGATTTCTCTGCCTCATTCCAGCTTTCGATATCTCCCATAAAGTCATCGGGACGAGTGGACAGTTCAATGGTGTATTTGAATCCGAAAGTGGAGTATAGATAATCGGCCAAATCAATCATTTTAAACACTTCATCCTTCACTTGAGAAGGAAGACAATAGACATGGGCATCATCCTGGGTAAAGGTACGAACTCTAAACAGACCATGGAGTGCACCAGAAAGCTCATGGCGATGGACCAATCCAAATTCCGATAAACGAATGGGCAAATCTTTATAGGAATGGGCATTGGTATCATAGACCAAAATAGAGCCTGGACAGTTCATGGGTTTTACAGCATAGTCTCCCCCGTCTATTTGCGTAAAGTACATATTATCTTTGTAATGATCCCAGTGTCCGGAACGATGCCATAGATCTTCATTTAAGATAATCGGTGTTTGAATTTCACCGTAGCCATTCTTTTCCAAAACTTTTCTCCACCAGTCCAATAGGGTATTTCGAAGAATCATACCATTGGGATGGAAGAATGGAAATCCGGGACCTTCTTCATGCATGGAAAACAGATCCAATTCTTTTCCCAGTTTTCTATGATCTCTTTTTTCCGCTTCTTCTCGTCGCTCAATATATTCATCCAATTGCTTTTTCTTTTCAAAAGAAATACCATAAATCCTTTGGAGCATCTTATTATCAGAATCTCCACGCCAATATGCGCCGGCTATGGATAATAATTTAACCGCTTTAACTTTTTTTGTGGAAGTCAAGTGGGGACCGCGGCAGAGATCGACAAAATCACCAATTTTATAAAGGGTGATATCTCCATCTTCCAACTCTTCAATTAATTCCACTTTATACGGTTGATCTTTTTTTGTAAAAAGATCCATGGCTTCTTCTTTGGAAATATCTATTTTTTCAACAGGAAGATCTTTTTTAGCAATTTCCATCATCTTTTTTTCGATTGCCGGTAAATCCTCCGTCACGAAGCGATGTTCTACATCAATATCATAATAAAAGCCGGTATCGATGGCAGGCCCAATGGCAAATTGGGCTTTGGGATATAATTCTTCAATGGCATAAGCCATTAGATGAGCCGATGTATGCCAAAAGATTTTTTTACCTTCTTCATCGTCAAATTTTACGACGCGAAAATCTCCATCTTCTTTAATTTCATCGTTTAATCCTAAAGTCTCACCATTTACTACTGCTCCCACAGCTTGACGCAATAGACCCTGGGAAATATCACCTGTAATTTGGCCTACTGTCGTACCGATTTCATATTCTTTTTTTGATCCATCAGGTAAAGTAATTATCATTTCTTCCCTCCATTTTATTCATAAAAAAACGGCCTTTCATCCAAAGGACGATAGACCGTGGTTCCACCTTAATTCAAACTCTTTTGATTTTAACGCAAATCCTACGCTGTGCATTACCACAGAGCTCCGAGTTAGTTTTCAAATAATTCTGATCAAAAATGTTTCACCGATCATTTTCTCTCTGTGGATCATTCCTTATTTTACTCTTCTCATCCGCTAAAATAATAATATTTATAGTATCACAATTATATATTGAAATCAAGGGAGACCACTGTACTTTTCTACTCTAAATAAAAAATACTTCCAATGTCCAATAGATTTTTTTCCCATAAATAATATATCTCTTCTTTTTCCTCTTTAAAAACAGCATCCATCTTTTTGCTTGACGGGTGATCATCGAAATGACCACTTAAAATCAATCTCCTCCCGATGCGACCACTACAACCACCGATAAAACCGTAGGAATAGCCTGGTAGATCAATATGTTTATGATGTATGGAATATGTTTTGATTTTATCTTTTAAAGCTTTCAAAATAGATGGATCGGAAGTCATAATATAATCTTGTCCCAATAGGGTATTGCATCGACTATATCCTTGTTTTACCGAAATCAATTCATAATGGCAGGACTTATAGTAATCTAAAACTTGTGGATCTGTATTTTCGATTTGATGGACAAAAAGCCCATCGATTGCAAATCCATTAAATATTGTATCTTGAGGATACTTATTTCCAATCTCTTGCCAACCGGGATAGATATTGCGATCCGATAATTGTTCCGAATAATATGAATAGTATCTTGGATCTACAATTACACTGCCATCGGGAAGTGGATGCACCAATAAATCGGGATGACCTGAAAGGGGATAGGGCAAGTGATCATTGGGATGGACTTCAACGATGGGAATATCAAAGTTTTTTAAGCTTTTTTTCATTTCTATCGGCATATGGGGATTGATCAATAAATAGCTCATAGTTTCGTCATTTCATACATGAGAATGGACGCTGCTACATTGGCGTTGAGAGAGTCAACTCCTTGTCGCATGGGAATATACACCTTTTGATCTGCTCGATCCAAAATTTCTCGACGAACGCCATGGGCTTCGTTTCCGATTACGAGAATTTGATTTTCTATTATTTCGAGATCGGTAAATTTTTTTCCTTGATCTACAGTGGAGACCAAGAGAGAAGCCGGCAATTGAAACAAGTCTTCCAGCTCTACAAGATAGATTGGAATTCTGAATATAGAAGCCATCGTACTTCGAATGGTCTTTGGATTATACACTTCTACAGAATGGGGAGAGATCAATACTCCATCCATGCCAAAGGCATCAGCAGATCGGATCATTCCTCCTAAATTACCTGGTTCTCGTATATTGTCACAATAGATATATTTTCCTTTTTGTTTTTTTATATCTTTAAAATCTCCATCTAAAAAAGGAAAATAGCCGATAATTCCCTGGGGATTTTCAGCATCTGCTAATTGATGAAACAATTCTTCGGAAAAAGTATATATACGGTCTATGGGAAGATCCATTAAAAAGCTTCGGTATTCATTCAACTTGTTTTTTGCAATGGCAATTTCCAAAGGCTTAAAATACTTTATAGCTTCTTCAATGACAACAGGGCCTTCCACCAAGAAGATACGTTCTTGTTGTCGGTATTTTTTATTTAATCTTTTTTTCAGTTTTTTAAAAATTTTATTATTTTTACTTTCAATAACCATTCTAACTCCCAAAAAAGAGTTCGAATCGTACGAACTCTTTTTTTCTTATTTTTTAAAACCTTTTTCTTTGATATATTCCTTGATATCGATAATGTCTCCATCTTCCATTATGATTTTAAATTCGTAATCACCTAAATAAGCGGTTCCAAATCCGACGACTGCTGCAACCGGGCCTAAAATCAAGCCGATGGCGGAGGTCGCTAATGACAGGGACAAAATTGTTTCATCATTTTTTTCTACAAGTAAACGACGAGCATTTCCTTTTTTCCAAATTTCTCGAATGGCATCAATGATTTCATCAATGGAATTAAAGACGGATCCAATATAATCGGCTTGTTTTTCCTTCTCTTGTTTCTCTTCTTTGTTGTCTACAAATACTACTTTATTCTGTTCGATATATTTAATCGCTTCGTCCACATCTCCGTCAAATTCCAGCAATGCATGCCGCACAATTGAGTAACTGGCACCTGTACGGTTGATTACATAATCTATTTTCTCCATACTAATCATAAAAATCACCCGTTTAATTTTTACCCTTTATCGGAAGATTTATAACTTTTTACTTCTTTTTTTCCAATTTTGCCAAGGCATCATTATGGCCTAAAACGATGATTTGATCATTTTTTTCTAAAACAGAATCAAAGGATGGATCAATTCGAACATCATCTTCTTCCCGATGGATGGCAATGATCGTGACACCGAAACGGTTTCGAAAATCCAATGCACCGATAGTCTTGCCGACCCATTCTTTATGGACTCGTAGTTCAGCGACGGAATATTTATCAGAAAATTGTATAATGTCTAAAATGCTTTTGTTCGCCAGATTATAGGCCAATCGATGTCCCATATCCATTTCCGGATAAAGCACTTTTGTCGCTCCAATTCGGTAGAGGATTTCTCCTTTCCGTTCAGAAGGTGCCTTTGCAATGATTTCCTCCAATCCTGCTTCTTTGGAAATCAAAACAGCAATAATGGCCGCTTCCAAATTTTCTCCAATAGAGACAATAGCTACGTCAAAATTAGACAGCCCCAATTCATCGGTGGCCTTTTCATCCAATACATCACATTGAATTGCCGTGGTCACTTGATCTGCAATCGATTGAACTTTTTCTTCATCAATATCCACTGCCATAACTTCATATCCTAGCTCAAATAAGGTGGTAGCTACTGCTGTGCCAAATCGTCCACAACCAAATACCACATAATTTTTCATATGTCACCCCACAATAATTTTTCCTTCGGCATACTTCGTATAACGAGCTGTCTTTTGTTGTATCAAGGCTATGACCAAAGTTGTCGGTCCAATTCGACCCATAAACATGACAATCACTATGATCATTTTAGACAAATCATGTAAATGGATGGTAATCCCTCTGGTCACTCCGACGGTTCCAAAGGCGGACACCGTCTCAAAAAGAATATCTAAAAACTGAAAATTCTCTCCTTCTATCAAAGTGATTCCCATGGATACGGAAATGACAATGGCTGATCCCAAAAAGAAAATACAAAGACTTTTTAAAATAGTTTCCAAAGGAATTCGCCGTTTAAAAATTACCGTTTCTCGATTTCCCCGTAAAATAGAAACAGTAGAAAACAATAAAACACCGAATGTCGTCGTTTTTAATCCCCCTCCCGTCGAAGCAGGAGATGCTCCAATAAACATTAGAAGAATTGCCAATAAAACAGAAGGACCCGATAATTTCGATAGATCCATCGTATTAAAACCGGCCGTTCTTGTTGTAACTGACATAAAAAAACTATTGAGTAGTTTTTCTCCAAAATTAAAACCTGCCATCGGTTCTCTGGTGCATTCTAAAATAAAAAATCCCATGCCACCGATTAATAAAAGCATACCAGTTATGCTTAAAACCACCTTGGTGTGTAAAGTGAAATTTCGAAAATTCTTTTTATTATATATATCCAGAAATACAGTAAAGCCCAGTCCTCCAAAAATAATCAAAAAGCTGATGACCAATACGACCAGATAGTCTTTTTGAAAACCTTCCAAAGAATTTCCAAACAGATCGAAACCGGCATTACAAAAGGCGGAAATAGCATGAAAGACACTGTATATCATTCCCTTTTGCCATCCCAACAGGGGAATAAATCGAAAAGCCAAAAACGAAGCTCCAATTAATTCGATCAGAAGAGAAAAAGAAATTACATATTTTGTCAAACGCACGATTCCCTTCATAGACAGTGATGATAACTGTTCTTTAATAAGGATTCTCTGGGATAAATTGATTCGTCGACCTAGGGCGATAAAGAAAAGAGAAATCACCACCATGGTGCCTAAACCGCCAATTTGAATCAAAAGTAAAATTACCAATTTTCCGAAAAAAGTCCATTGACTGGCGGTATTGGCAACTGTCAGTCCCGTGACGCAAGTGGCAGATGTTGCTGTAAAAAGTGCGTCAATCATACCAATGCTTTCATTATTTTGAGAAGCAATGGGCAAATTTAAAAGGAAAGCTCCAATGAAAATCACAGACAAAAAACTCAATACGATGAGCAGGGGAGGATTTTTTTGTAATTTTTTTAATTTACTCATATTAATAAAAAAAGCTCCCTAAACGGGAACTTATTACTCTCCTTTAGCAACTTCAACAAGTTTTGCAAAAGCTTGAGGGTCATTGATTGCCATTTCAGAAAGCATTTTACGATTGATTTCGATATTTGCTTTCTTTAAGCCGTTGATAAATTTAGAATAACTCATACCGTTCATGCGTGCTGCAGCATTTATTCTAGTAATCCATAGTTTTCTAAAATCTCTCTTTCTATGTTTTCTGCCAATATATGCATAGTTAAGAGATTTCATAACAGCTTGGTTTGCCGGTCTAAATAATTTAGACTTGGCACCAAAATATCCCTTCGCTTGTTTTAGTATCTTTTTATGTCTCTTTTTAGCATTTACTGCTCTTTTAACTCTAGCCATTCTTATCCCTCCTTATGGAATCATGTGGTCAATTCTTCTTTGATCGCCTTTGCTCACCATTCGAGATTTTCTTAATTTCCGAACTCTCTTTTGTGATTTTTTTCCAGTTAAATGCCCTTTATATGCTTGAAATCTTTTTAATTTTCCTGAACCGGTTCTTTTAAATCTTTTAGCTGAACCTCTATGAGTTTTCATCTTTCCCATAATTGTCCTCCTTGTTATTCAGTCTTGGCCGATAAAAACATAACCATACTTCTACCTTCCATTTTTGGCTTTTTGTCCACCACTCCATACTCAGAGATTAATTCGACAAAATCGTCCAGAACTTCTCTTCCTAATTCCGTATGGCCCATTTCTCTGCCTCGAAAACGAACAGATACTTTTACCCGATCACCGGATTTCAAAAAGTCGATTGCTCTATTTGCTTTTGTATTCAAATCGTGGTCTTCAATATTTGGAGTCAAGCGAAGCTCCTTTACATTAATCACTTTTTGTTTTTTACGAGCTTCTTTCTCTTTCTTTTCCATCTCGTATCTGTACTTGCCATAATCCATAATCCGGCAAACCGGAGGTTTGGCATTTGGCGCAACTTTTACAAGATCCAGTTTTTTCTCCACGGCCAAATCAAGTGCATGATTGGTAGACACAACACCTACTTGTTCACCCTGTTCATCTACTAATCTCACTTCTTTTTCACGAATTTCTTCATTCACTTGAAGTTCTTTAATCTCTAAGCACCTCCATTAAAAAAACGGGCATAAAGATGCCCGCAACAATCATCGTAATTCTAAAATAACCTTTGATCGAAAACCAAAAGGTGAGAAGCGGACTTCTACTTAAATACTCATCAATTATATGCGATAAAGATGTTTTTGTCAACTATTATTCTTCTTCTTCAATAAAATTTTTTAATTTCGTATAAATCAAATCAATCGCCACTTCATTATAACCACCTTCTGGAATGATAATATCCGCATAACGTTTAGAAGGTTCAATAAATTGAAGATGAGCTGGACGTACCGTGGACATATATTGTAAGATGACGGAATCTAAACTTCTGCCCCTTTCTTTGATATCTCGAAGAATTCGTCGAATAATACGCACATCGGAATCCGTATCCACAAATACTTTAATATCTAAGAGTTTTCGAATTTCTTCTTCTGAAAGTATTAAAATTCCTTCCAGAATGATCACTTCTCGAGACGCTACTCGAGATGTCTCTTCCTTTCGATTGTGAATTTCAAAATCATAGATGGGTTTGTCGATGCTTTTTCCCTCTTTTAAATCTTTCAAATGTCTTATTAATAAATCATTGTCAAAAGCAAAGGGGTGATCGTAATTGGTCTTTACTCTTTGTTCATAGGGTAGAGAGGATTGATCTTTATAATAGGAATCCTGCTCAATTACTGCTACATTTTCTTCTAAAATCAAATCCGTTAATTTTTTCGTAACAGTGGATTTTCCTGAACCGGTGCCGCCTGCAATTCCGATAATGATAGGTTTTTTAGTCTTCATCATTGATTCTCCTTAGAAAATAACCGGGGTGAACTTCTTGATCTACTTTTATTTTAAAAATCATTTGGGCATGATTGGCCACATCAATAGGCTCATCATTTTGATCGACCATCTCATAGATCCTTTGTTTAAAATCCTTGACCATAGGACCGAAGATTTCCACTTCTTCCCCTTTAAATACGCGGTTTCTCTGCTCAATCGTCGCCATTTTCGTATCCGGGTCATAGTCGCGAACAATACCGATAAATTCATAGCCACGAATATAAGAATTGGTTTCATAGACTTGAGAGCTTTCATTGGCTTTATTGTAGAAAAAACCGGTGGTGAAATCTCGATGGCTGACTTTTTTAATTTCGTTTAATAAATACGGATCAAAAGAATAGTGCTTAGGATCTTTATAATATTGATCGATGGCCATTCGATATGACCGAATGACTGTTGCCAAGTAGTATTCACTTTTTACCCGTCCTTCAATTTTTAAAGAAGAGATCCCCGATTTTATTAAATCATCGATATGCTCAATCATACAAAGGTCCTTGGAATTCATAATAAAGGTTCCTTCCTCATGTTCTTCAATGGGGAAAAACTCTCCCGGCCTCTTTTCTTCCACCAAATGGTATTTATAGCGACAAGGTTGGGCGCAATCCCCCATATTGGCATCTCTGCCGGTCATGTAATTTGATAATAGACATCTTCCGGAGTAGGACATACACATGGCTCCATGGGCAAAAGTTTCAATTTCAATTTCTCCCTTTCCATCGGCAATGATTTCCTGAATCTCTTTGAGGCTTAGTTCTCTAGCTAATACCACTCGTTCTGCTCCTAAATCAGCCCAAAACTTTACCGTCGCTGAATTGGTGACAGACCCTTGAGTGGAAATGTGAATGGGAAAATCGTCATGTATGGATTTAACTTTCATAAACATACCCGGATCTGCTACGATAAGAGCATCGACACCGATATGGTACAGGGCGTCTATATATTCCTCAACTCCATGAATATCCTTATTGTGAGGAATGATATTTAATGTCACATGGATCTTTTTATTAAGATCATGGAGATATTTCGTCGCTTCTCGAATATCTTCCAAGGTAAAATTTTTTGAAGCTTTTCGCAATCCAAAATGCTCTCCTCCCAGATATACGGCGTCAGCACCGTATTCTACTGCTGTTTTTAATTTGTTTAAATCTCCCGCCGGAGCCAATAATTCAATCTTACCCTTCATGTTTTCTCCTTATTAATAATACACCATCGCCTATCGGCACAATAGAAGAAATAAACTGTTGATCCTTTTCTATATTTGCCAAAAATCTTCGCAGTCTTTTCACAATCGTTATTTTTCGCCTTTTTACTAAGTCGGGATTGGCAATCATGCCTCGAAATAATACATTGTCACATATTATGATACCGCCTTTATTTAAATGTTTTAAGGATTCAACAAAATATTTTTCATATTGCCCTTTAGCGGCATCGATAAAGATCAAATCGAAGGACTCCTTACAATTTCGTAAATAGTCATAGGCATCTTGGTGAACTACTTCCACTTTTTCCTCCATATTTGCCTTTTTGACATTTGCTAGGGCCTGTTCCACCATCTCTTCCCGAATTTCAACAGTGACAATTCCATCGATACATTCTTCTCGTGCTAAGCTGATGCTGAAATACCCAATGGCAGTCCCTAGTTCCAACACTTTTTTCGGTTTTTTTAAATCGACTATAAATTTAATAAATTCTTCCGTTTCCCTTTCCACAATCGGAATATGATGCTCTTTGGCATAATGTTCCAGTTCTTTTAATAATGGCGGATTATCGGGAATCAAAGAACGTAAATAGTCTTCGATAAAATCAAAATTTACATTCGTCATAATAACCTCTACATTAAAAAAGGGATCTTCACGATCCCTGTTTTAAACTTCCATAATAACCGGTAAAATCATTGGATTGCGTTTTGTCTGTGAAAATATATATCCTCGTAATGCATCACGAATTTCCGATTTTAGTGCATTCCAATCTGTCAAAGTCTTACGATCCAAGTCCTTAAGTTTGTCTTTGACTACATTTCTGGCATCGTCTAAAAGATCTCCGGACTCTCTCACATAGACAAATCCTCTGGAAATCAGATCCGGTCCTGATAGGATTTGTCCTTTTTTATTGATGGTTACTACCACAATGATCAATCCGTCTTCTGAAAGATGTTTTCGGTCTCGGAGAACAATATTACCTACATCGCCAATTCCCAAACCATCCACCAGGATATTACCCGATGGGACATCACCAATCAGTTTTGCTCTTTGTCGTGAAAGTTCCAAGCAATTTCCATTTTCCATAATAAAAATATTTTCTTTTCTTACGCCCATTTTTTCAGCAATTTCAGCATGTTTCATTAGATGGCGGACTTCTCCGTGGGCGGGGATAAAGAATTTTGGTTTCACAATGCTTAACAGTAATTTTAGCTCTTCTTGACAAGCATGACCGGACACGTGAATTTCCGACAATGTTTCATAAATTACATTGGCTCCTGAAGCTAATAATTTATTAATTATGCGAGACACATCCATTTCATTGCCGGGAATCGGTGTAGCGGAAAGAATGACGGCATCATTTTTCGTTAAATGAATCTTACGATGTTCTCCATAGGCAATTCTTGTCAATGCACTCATGGGTTCACCTTGGGAACCGGTGGTAATCAACACCAATTGAGAATCATCGTATTTACCCATATCTCGAATATCGATTAAGGTTTTCTTTTTAACTTTTACATAGCCTAATTTTTGAGCCGTTTCCATGACATTTAACATGGAACGTCCTGATAGCACAACTTTTCGATTGTATTTTTCTGCCGCATTGATAATTTGTTGAATGCGGTGGACATTGGACGCAAAAGTGGCAATAATAATTCGATTTTCCTGAAGCTGTCCAAAGAGTCGATTAAAAGTTTCTCCAACTTTTGATTCACTCATTGTATAGCCTTCTCGGAGTACATTCGTGGATTCTCCAATCATCGCCAATACTCCTTCATTTCCAATCTCAGAAATTCTGGATAAATCGATGGGTTTGCCGGAAATTGGCGTAAAGTCCACTTTAAAGTCTCCGGAATGGTAAATATAACCTAATGGAGTCTTAATTGCCAAGGCACAAGAATCTGGAATGGAGTGGTTGACGCGAATCCATTCCACTTCCATTTTTCCCAATTTAATTCGATCCCCTGCATTGACTACATGTAGTCTTTTATTGCTTAGACGATGTTCCTTCAATTTATTTTGTAATAGACCCATGGTCAAGGGGGTTCCATAGATATCTAAATTAATTTTTTTCATCAAATATGGAATTGCTCCAATATGGTCTTCATGGCCGTGAGTCACTACTAAACCACGAATTCTCTTTTGATTTTTTATCAAATATGTGAAGTCGGGAATGACAATGTCAATTCCCAACATTTCATCTTCGGGAAATGTCATTCCACAATCCACAATGATGATATCTTCCCTATATTCGATAAGCG
>JAUNVJ010000054.1 GCA_030537695.1 Tissierellia bacterium | reverse complement strand
CTAATTCCAAACGATCTCTATCGTTGTTTTTCCGTTCTAAAACCGTTAATGGATCGACATCAAAGAAAAGGGTTAAATCCGGTTCCAATTGATCGGTTGCAAAATCATTGAGCTCTTTGATTATTGGGATTCCTAATTCTCTCCCTGCTCCTTGATAAGCCAATGAAGATAGGACATAACGGTCACAAAGGACATGGGTACCCGATTGTAGTTTCGGCCGAATGATTTTTTCTACATGCTCTGCTCGAGATGCGGCGTAAAGTAAAGCTTCTGTCTTTGCTCCCATATGACATGATGGATCTAGTAGGATCTCTCGAATTTTCTCCGAAACTTCCGTCCCACCTGGTTCACGGGTTGTGTAAATCTTAAATCGACTCTGTAATTCCTTCGCAATCATATTTAAAATTGTCGTTTTCCCGCTTCCATCTGGTCCTTCAAATGTGATAAATAAAGCCATGGATTACACTCCTATCTCTTATTATTTTACCATAAAATAAGAAAAGTATAAAAAAAAGCGGGAAATCCCGCTTCCTTGAATCTTATTCCTCTTCCGACTCTTCTTCTGCTGAATCGTCGTCTTCGGTTTCGTCCACTGTTGGAACATCTGCTGCGTCGACATCTTCGACTTCTTCCTCTTCTTCGATGACTTCGTCTTTTGGTTCTTGTAATGTTACAACCAAAGTTTCAGGATCATCTAATACAGTGAAACGATCGTCTTTCATGATGTCCAAATCTTGAACTGTGATAGCATCACCAATATTCATATCACGAACATCAATCGTAATTTCATCCGGAATCACTCCTGGCAAACACTCAATTTCTAATTCAGATAGAGTTTGCATCAATACAGATGGTTGAACGGAAATATCATCACGTCCCTCTGCAATCACAGGAATATTAACGCGAATTAATTCGTCCATTCGAATTCCTTGGAAATCCACATGTACATATTGATTTTTAAAAGGATGTTTTTGAACATCTTTAAAAATCGCCGGTTTCGTATCTCCATCGATATCGATTTGAATAATATTCGTGTTACCGGCTTTCAGATATACTTTTCTTAATTCTCTTTCTTCTACTTGTAGAACGAGATTGTCCTCGCCTTTGGAATACAGAACTGCCGGAACTACGGCTTCTGCACGAAGTTTTTTCGCACGATTGGTTCCGATTCCTTCGCGGATCGAGGCTGTTAATTTATATTCAGCCATAATGCCCTCCTTATAATTTCAAATTTTGCACTTTTAGTATTATATCACATCTATTGGTAATCTTTCAAGGTTTTCGCGCCTTTTTCTAATGATTTAGAATTAATAGTAGAATTACTCCTGGAATTCCAAAAAATCCAGCAACTAAGGCATTGAGGAAAGTTATAGGTATAGTAAGATTAAATAATCCTCCAACGAAATTAAACACCAATAACAATATCGCTCCGGTAATTCCATTCACTAGTAACTTACGTAGTACGCTCATGGACAAATGAAGTAATGATCCTATAATCATTAATAAGACGATCCCTACAATGGCACCAACAATATACATATTATCACCTCTGTAATTTCTGTCTTCTATAATTATATCATTTGTTTAATCATATGATAAGATGGGTACTTATTCTTTGCGAGCTAAAAATATAAATGGAGGGATATTTAATGAATAAACGTCAGGAAACAAAATTTGCAGGGGATCCAATTACCCTTATAGGAGAAAAAGCCACCGTCGGTGAAAAGGCACCTAATTTCACTGTTCAAGATAAGGATATGAATCCGGTTGAATTAAAGGATTTTGCAGGTAAAACTGTTATTATCTCTGTCGTACCATCCATCGATACGAAGGTATGCCAGATTCAAACAAAAACATTTAACGAAAGAGCTGGGGAAATTGAGGGAGCCGTCGTTCTTACGATTTCTTGCGATTTACCATTTGCTCAAGACCGTTTCTGCGCTGCAGAAGGTCTCGATCATGTAAAAGTGCTATCGGATCATAAAGATTTATCCTTTGGCGAACAATACGGCTTTGTGATCGAAGAAATGCGTTTGCTCAATCGCGGTATTGTCATCATTGATAAAGATGGCGTGATTCAATATGTGGAATATGTTGAAGAGAACACAAAAGAGCCGAACTACGATAAAGCCATTGAAGAAGCTAAAAAGTTAGCATAAGAAAAAGGAACGGACTCCTGATGTTACCCCCTAAAGCCGGACGCGGATTTAGGGGGTTTTATCATGTTAAAATATTCATTTGATCTAAAATTAGAAATAGTGAAAGATTATTTAAGCGGAGAAACAGGTGGCTATAGAATTAAAGCTAAAAAATATGGTGTAATAAACGATAGTCAAGTTATGGATTGGGTTAAAAACTATGAAGAATATGGGGAAGAGGGACTAAAAAGAAAGTCTACAAAAATTTTTTACTTTGGAGAATTTAAGCTTCGTGTATTACAATATAGGCAATACCATAATTGCTCTTACAGAGAAGCCGCTAATCATTTTGGTATTAGCAATCAGGCTACGATTGCTAATTGGCAAAGGAAATACTTAAACGAAGGCTTCGAAGGGCTTAATAAGTCGATTGGGAGGCCTAGTATTATGTCTGAAAGCAAGAAAGAAAAAGATAATTTAAATCTCACAAAGAAAGAAAAAGAAGGCTAATTAAATTAAGGGAAGAAAACGAATTTTTGAGAGCGAGCCTGACATATGAAAAAAAGTTAAAGGCCTTAATCCAAGAAAGAGAGCAAAAAACAAGGAAAAGACAAAAGTAATAATGGAATTAAGGCGGATGTTTCCTTCAATCAAATTGAAAACCTGGCTTAAGATATCTAACTTAGTTAAAAGTTCATTCTACGAGCGGATAAAAAAACTAGAGCAGTTAATCAAGAAGAATTAGGATTAACGCACATCATAAAAAATATATTTAAAGAATCAAACGAAACTAATGGATATAGAAGAATTACCATTGCCTTAAAACAGATGGGTTTTAAAATCAACCACAAAAAAGTATATAGAATTATGAGAGAAATGGTTTAAAGTGTAAAGTTTTTTAGAAGATCTAGAAGCTATCGTTCCTTTATGGGTGAAGTAGGAAAAATAGCAGAGCATAAGTTAAATCGG
>JAUNVJ010000053.1 GCA_030537695.1 Tissierellia bacterium | reverse complement strand
TTCTTTGGGACTCGTAAATTTCTCGATATACCGGCGATGTTTCCAGTAATTGCTCATGTTTTCCGATGCCATCCACATGGTCATCATCCAATACGATAATGAGATCGGTGTTTTCCACCGTACTAATTTTTTGTGCAACAATTAGTCGGATAGCCTTTTTCGTTTCTTTTTTTAATTGATTTTGTAAATTCTTTTCCGTTTTAAAATCCAATGCGGAAAAAGAATCATCAAAAATATAAATTTCAGGATCCCGGACAATGGCCCGGGCAATGGATAAACGTTGTTTTTGACCGCCGGAAAAGTTCGATCCATTTTGTGCTACGGGATGATCCAACCCATCTTCATACTCTTCTACAAATTCCATACTCTGAGAGATTTCCAAGGCTCTTCTCATCTCATCTTCCTTTGCATCGGATTTTCCTTTCTTTAAATTCGATGCAATTGTGCCGGAAAACAATTGGGCCTTTTGGGGAACATGACCAATTTTTTGACGCAAGGCTTTTAAATTCCATTGCCGTATGTCCAATCCATTGACTTTAATACTACCTTTACTAATATCGTAAAATCGTAAAATTAAATTTGCCACTGTGGATTTTCCCGTCCCCGTACCGCCGATAATGGCGACGGTATCTCCAGCCTTCGCTTGAAAACTTAAATCTTCAATGGTGTATTCTTCGGCGTCATCAAAACGAAAACTCACATCTTTAAATTCTAAACTCACCGGTCCATCACTAATATCTCCATCATCGGTAACGATGATTTTATCTTCCATCGATAGTATCTTATGAATTCTTTTTGCAGATACTTCTCCTCGAGGAATCATAATTAGGATCATGGACAAGAGAACTACGGAAAATAAAATCATAAAGATATATTGGGTAAAGGCCATTAAATCACCAATTTCAAGATATCCTAAATCAATTTGTTTTACAGCACGATGAATGACAAAGATAATCATGGCATTTAAAAACAGATAAATTCCTGGACTTAATAAAGACATGATTCGGTTCAAATGAAGATTTAATTCTCTTAATTCCACATTGGTCTTTCCAAAGCGTTCCATTTCATAATCCTTTTTATCAAAGGCTCGGACAACCCGTACTCCGGTGATATTTTCCCGGAGAACCCGGTTCATATTATCGACTTTTTCTTGATTGACCTTAAATAAAGGAATGGCTTTTTTTCCCACAAGAAAAATAAAAATCGCCAAAAATGGCATGGCAATCAAGAGTAATATGGACAATTGCGGAGATTTCGAAAAGGCCATCACAATCCCCGAGATAAACATTAACGGAGTACGGGCCATCATTCGAAGGCCCATCTGGGTAATCATCCGGATCATATCCACATCATTGGTTGTTCGAGTGATTAAAGAAGAAACTCCCACCTCATCCATTTGACTTATGGATAAACTCTCTGCTTTTTTAAATAAATCATGACGAACATCAGTTGCAACTTTCGTCGATATATCCGAGGAATAATAAGATGCTAAGATCATCACCAAGGTACCGATTAAAGTTACAAGGATCATGACTATTCCCTTCGATAAAATAATGTCCGTGTCTCCCCTTATAACACCGACATTTACAATATCTGCCATTAAGGAAGGTAATATCATGACCGATAATACATTAATAAATGTAAAAATAATGGTTAAAACCGCTTTTTTCCAATAGGGTTTCATGTATTTAAAAAAATGTTTCATCACAACTCTCCTTTCCTATAATTACTATAATATCATATTCCAAGATATTCTACGATTAAGATTGCCTTTCTTTGATTATTCATTCCGAACTAGGGTAAGTATTAAATGTAGGAAAATTATAAGGGGGTAATATTAATGACAATTGGTGAATTTTATCAATCAGGTGACTGGAAAGGTGAAAAACACGTTCCCGTCATTGATGCACCGGAGAATGTAGAAAAAGATAAAGATTTTATGGTTAATGTGGAAATCGGTAAAGAGATTCCCCATCCAAACGAAATGGAACACCATATCGTGTGGATCAAGCTTTATTATAAAGGGGAAGATGAAAAATTCCCGGTGGAATTAGGCACTTATAATTTCAGAGCCCATGGTGAAGGCGATGCCTTTGCTGAACCGAAATTAAATGTTCAAGTGAAATTGAACAAAAGCGGTACGCTTATTGCAACTTCCTACTGCAATATTCATGGACTTTGGGAAAACAGCCAAGAAGTCACCGTAAAATAAGGAGAAAAAAGACCTCGGTTATAACCGAGGTCTTTTGTTGTCTTTTATTCCCCTTTTAATGCTCCAACCATATCAATATTTCTTAATTTAATATGGACAATAATCATTACAATGAACAAAAATACTATTGTGATTACAAAGGAAAGGATATATGTGGATAGATAAATTTCTGGATCCAACATTAAACTTTCTGGAATTAATATTGATAATATCGTCCAATGCATGGCTTTTCCTACCCAAAATCCAAATAATATACCAATGAGGGATAATAGAAAAGTCTCTCGATAAATATAACGAGTCACTTCATTATCATAGAAACCTAAGACTTTAATCGTAGACAATTCATTTTTACGTTCCGAAATATTTATATTATTTAGATTATAAAGGACAACAAAAGCCAAGACTACGGCACATATGATAATCACACCAACTAAGATATTCAATGAATCAATGACTTGATCCATGACATTGGCGAGAGAGGAAATACTAATCACAGATAGTACCGTTGGATTTTTTAAACTCTCGTCTAATATGCTTGTATCATCGTCATCTATTAATTGAACAATATCTGCATTTTTCTCGTACTCTTCTCCATATACTTCTTCATATACCTTTGGTAGCATATAAACGAAGTGATTTGAGTAGTTCTCCGTAATACCTGTTATTTTTACTTCTTTTGGTTCTTCATATTGATTTTCAAAACTCAAATAATCTCCAATCTCTAAATCAAAGACCTCACTGAGTTTTTCTGTAATAATCGCACCTTCTTCTGTAAGTTTTAAAGGATCTTTTGTTTTACGATTTCGTAAAGTAATATAATCTTTTAAATCATCTTCATGTTCCGGTACTAAAATTAATAAGGATTGATTCAGTCCATTTGTATTTCGTTTGATACCTTGCTCCAAACGAATTTCTTCTGTCGAATTGACATTATCGTGATTCTTTAAATGGATTTTATAATCTTTAAATTCTTCTTTTCCTAAATCACGATCGTAAA
>JAUNVJ010000015.1 GCA_030537695.1 Tissierellia bacterium | reverse complement strand
ATTCACTACCTCCACCCTTTGCTCCACCAATTTCCGAGACAATAAGGGGTTTTCCTAGTATTTTCTCAGATCTCTTAATGACATTGAATGCCTTACTGTAGGACATATGCATATCTTTAGCTGCTTTATTTAAAGATCCTAGTTCTTCTACACGTTTGAGAATATCATAGGGCCCTTTTCCAAAAAATTTTTCATTTTTCTTTTCATCGGTGATCCACATTTTTGCATTAAACTTCATAATCTACCTCCCTCATCCATTTCGGTATGACGGTTGAAAAATGATCGTATTCCTCGACTAGTTCTTCTGTTTTCATATGAACGACATCCTCATAGGGTTCATATTCCACAAATGAATTCCCCCAGGCTTCAACCAATGTGTATAAAGCCAATACTTTGTAGAAATTTCGCGGGATTCGGTTAAAGTATCCTTTTAAAATTCCTATTATAAAGTACTCGATCTTATAATGGCGAATATTTATATTTCGAAATTCAAAATAGGGATCCGCTTTATAGGATTGATTAAATAAATCGAATTCAAATCGCCCATCTCGCGTAATGGAAATATCGTGAAAAGATCTGAGATATAAAATATTTGTCCACGGCCGATGGGATATAAGATACTTATTGTTTCTAATATAATCCCAGACCATATAGTCTAAACTTCCGCGGTAATTTCCAAGACCGTATTCATGATCGACCATATTGATTTTATAATTATAAACCGTCGACCAAAAACCTGCATCTTGCATTAAATTTTCTTTGTGAAATTCATGTAAAAATTTACCAAATTGGATTCCGTAAAGAAATTGCTCTTCTTGTGTTAGTTGATACTTCACATCTTCAACGCATTCTTTAATATAATAAGAGTTCTCGCCCATTGTTGAGACTTCCTCAATGGGTACTATCGACGATTCCATCGATTGCAAATGATCGAACCATTCTTTTTTTGATTCCAATAGAGGATGGAAATCACGATCATATGGGACAATCTTGTACTTTTTATCTGGAGTATCTACAAGAATTTTGTCCTCTTCCTTTTTTATATTTATAATCTTTTTATCTTTGAAATAGTGTATATCTTTGAGTTTTATCATGGTCTTCACCTAATAATTATTATATCATAGATTGTTTTAAACGCCATATGTGTAATTTTACTAACAAAAAAAAGCGGGTCTCCCCGCTTTTCTAATTATAAAATTCCCATTTCTTTTCCAACTTTTTCAAAAATTTCAACGGCTCGATCCAATTGATCTTTTGTATGCCCTGCCGTCACCATACAGCGAACTCGTCCGGTTCCTTTCGGTACTGTTGGGAAAACTATGGCTGAAGTAAATACGCCATTTTCTTGTAATTTCTTAGAAAATTCCATGGACTTTGCTTCTTCCCCAATGATAACTGGAGTGATTGGAGTTTCAGAATGTCCAGTATTAAAGCCTAGTTTACCTAATTTTTCCTTGAAATATTTTGCATTATCCCATAATTTCTTTTGCAAATCATCGGACTCCATCATAACCTCTATGGATTTTGTTGCAGCGGCAGTGTCTGCCGGAGATAATGTCGTACTAAATAATACGGGACGAGCACGGTGATTTAACCATTGATAAGCGGCCTCATTACATGCAACATAACCACCTTTAACGCCGACGGCTTTGGATAAAGTACCGATAACAAAATCAATACGATCGTGTAAACCGAAATGGTCGACTGTTCCTCGACCGTGATCTCCCATAACGCCAGAGCCATGGGCATCATCAACATAAGTCATGGCGTCATATTTTTCAGCTAAATCTGCAATCTCTGGAAGTTTTGCTAAGTCACCATCCATGGAAAATACGCCATCAGTGATAATAAGACAGTTCTTGTAGTCACCACGTTTTTCTTTTAAAGCTCGTTCTAAATCGTCCATATCACTGTGTTTGTAAATAGCTTTATCGGATTTTACCATTCGAATACCATCGATAATCGAAGCGTGATTTAATTCGTCGGATATAATCAAATCTTCCTTTCCCATAATCGCTTGAATCGTACCGATATTGCAATCATAGCCAGATTGATAAATGAATACACGTTCTGTTTTCTTAAACTCGGCTAAAACTTTCTCTAATCTTTCATGAAGATCCATATTTCCAATAATCGTACGAACGGCGCCGGCACCGACTCCATACTTTTCTACCGCTTCAATGGCAGCCTTTTTCAAACGTTCATCCGTAGCAAGTCCTAGATAATTATTTGATGATAAATTAATTTCATCTTTATTATCCAATAGGATCTCGGCTTGATTGGGTCCTTCTAATACTGGTAATGTACGATAGACCCCATCTTTTTTCAATTGCTCTACATTTTCTTCAATGGTCTTTAAATCATGAACACTCATTTGATTCCTCCATTATAATTTTTTCTTTAGATTTTTCAGCATATCTTCTGTCATTTTTTCCAAATCATATTCTGGCGACCAATTCCACTCTTCTCTTGCACAGGAATCATCCAGGGAATTTGGCCAAGATTCCGCTATTTTTTGTCGAACAGGATCGACATCATAATCTAATTCAAATTCTGGAATATGCTTTTTAATCACTTTGTCCAGATCTTCTGGTGCCAAACTCATGGCAGTAATATTAAAAGCATTTCGATGTTTTAAGGAATCAGGATCTGCTTCCATAAGATCGACAACTGCTTTTAATGCATCTGGCATATACATCATATCCATTTTAGTTCCTTCATCAATATAGGAAGTGTATTTTTTATTTTTTATCGCTTCATAGAAAATGTGAACTGCATAATCTGTGGTACCTTCTCCCGGTAAAGTGGTGTAGGAAATAATACCTGGATAGCGGACGCCGCGGCAATCAACTCCAAAACGCTTATAATAATAATCGCAAAGATTTTCACCGGCAACTTTCGTCACTCCATACATAGTATCGGGACGTTGAATGGTATCTTGTGGGGTATGATCCAATGGCGTTCCTTCACCAAATGCCGCAATGGAAGAGGGTGTAAATAGCTTAGCACCTGTGATACGACAAATTTCCAATGCATTATACAAACCACCCATATTTACTTGCCAAGTCTCTTGAGGCATCTTCTCTCCTCGAGCCGATAAAATAGCCGCAAGATTAATGATAGTATCTGGTTTATGTTTTTCGACTAATTCCATAAAACGCTCTCCATCTTTAACATCCAATGTTTCAAATTGAACATCACCAATGGCTTCAATATTTTTTTCGGATCGATTGGTTGCTATGATATTCTCCTTGCCGTAGATATCTGCAAGATATAGGGTCAATTCCGATCCAATCTGCCCCAATGCTCCAGTAATCAAAATCTTTTTCATGCTTTCACCTTCCTATGGGAATTTATCAGAAATTGTAGATATATTTATCAATTATACATCTATACTAACAAAGATTAGTATTATATTTACCTTTTCTTTGTTTTAAATCCGATTCATTATAGATATATATTAACATATTCAAAATAATCTGTAAAGCGAATTTTTAGCCTTTTCTTTACGACAGCTTTCGATTTAAGTAGCTATCTTTTCTCCCTATTATTATATTTTTTCTTCTGTTTATTTATTCAATAGAAGTTTAAGAGTATCTTTGATATAATAGAGATAATTCTATCCAATTAAGAAGTAGGAAAGCAGGTATTTGAATGAAACTTGTTTCTATCATAATGCCAACATATAAAAGAGATGTCCCCTATGTTTCACGGGCTTTGGAATCTTTACTCAATCAAAGTTATGATAATATCGAGATCATGCTCATTGATGATTCGCCCGATGATTATCCCCATCGCCAAGATGTGAAAGATTATGTAGAAAGTATCGATGACGACCGAATCGTCTATATTCAAAACGAGATCAATCTCGGGGGATCACTTGCTCGAAATGTTGGCATTTTTCAATGTAAAGGGGAATACATTACCTTTCTCGATGATGATGATAAATATAAAATTGATAAAGTAAAAAATCAAGTCGAATTTATGGAAAAACACGATTACGACATGACTATTTCAAATATGCTCATCGTTGACAGCAATGATAATCCCATTGATTTGAGAATCTATACGAATATTTGGTCCTTTGAACAGGAAGAGCTGTTGAAATATCATATTATGCGACACGCGACTGGAACGCCATCTTTCATGTACAAAGCAGATAAATTAAAAGCCATCGGCGGCTTCGACGATGCCATCATGGGTCAAGAGTTTTATCTCATGCTAAAAACAATTGAAAGCGGTATGAAAGTTGGCTATCTCAATACAACAGATATCATCGTCTATCGCCACAAAGACGAGGCCATCTCAACCGGTCGAAATAAGATCCTTGGAGAACGGATTCTTTACGAGTATAAAAAACAGTATTTCGATATACTCGACGCCCATCAAAAACGATTCGTTCGAATGCGCCATTACGCCGTACTCGCTGTTGCTTATAAAAGAAATGGTATGTATTGGGGCTTTTTCTACTACTCCATCATCGCTTTCTTTGCATCGCCAATCACTTGTTTGAAAGAAGCAGTTATTTATTTAACTACTTATAAAAAAATTAATCGCTATCTTGATGAGGGTATCTAATTGAAGCAAAAAAAAAGATAACGAAGAAAATCTTCGTTATCTTTTTTTATATGTCATCATAGAGTTTAATAATCCGACTTCTCATTTCTTCCCAAGAATATTTTTCATACGCTTTCTTTGCATTATTTGACCAAATGCTTAAATATTTCGGATTATCTCTTATTTTTATCAGTAACTCTTCAAATTCTGATTCATTATAGTTTATTATCTGCCCCATATTTTCCTCTTCTACTATTTCATCAACCCCAGTCCCCTTTGCTACAATCAATGGCTTCCCAACTTTCATTGCTTCATAAAGCTTATTCGGTGCACAATATTTATGATTCTCCACCTTAGGATCATATATGGCAAACATTAGATCGCTATTTTGATATAATATAAAGGTTTTATCATAATCCATCTTTCCATAAAATTTAATGTTTTTGCATTGTTGAGAGGCCCTAATAACCTCATCTTCCAAAGCTCCTAAACCAGCAATTTCCAAGTTAATATCTGGATGTTTTCTGAATACATTTAAAACTTGTAGAATGAAACGACTTTCTGAAAGGTTACCAACGTAGGTGCAACGCAAGCCATGGTCTTCATTAGATAATACTTCGATTTGATTTTCGAAGACCGGTACATTATGTACCACTACTAATTTCTTGGCTTTACTCCCTTTAATTTGTCTTTTTCTCTTCTCAGTACAAATTATTGTTGCTTCGGCCCTATTAATAACTGCGAATTCTAATTTTCTTACAAAATGTTTTAAAAAATGAGGTATAGATCCACGACTATCCACATAAAAGTCAGCTATATGATAAATATACTTTTTCTTTATAATTTTAGATACAATACAAGTTGGTATTCCACTATCTAGATCATAACTGTGAATTATATCATATTTATTTTTATTTTTTATTAGCCAACGAAATACAGCAAACTGATAAGTAACTAATTGATGAATATTTTTCAGTCCACTTTCTGGTTTTGCTTTTATTCCAATTTCATATTCATCAATTTCATGATCTTTAAATCTAAACTTCTTTTTCTGCACTTTTTTACTACTTACTTCTCGGGTTCTAGTCAATAAAATACATTCTCTTCCACTTGTAAGTAACGCATCTAAAACTCTCATTATTGATGCATTTGTTCTGCTTTCAGCATTTCTAATAATACATACTTTCATTCTAAAATCCTCTGCAATCCATTGATCATCAATCGATTACTTTCCCTATCGCTATAATATCAGCTATTCTTTTCGATGCCATTCCATCACCGTACGGATTAGATGCCATGCTCATTTTTTGATACTCTGATTTATTTCGCAATAGATTATCTATTTCGTTATATATATTCTCTTCTTCAACTCCAACTAATTTTAACGTTCCAGCCGCTACACCTTCAGGCCTTTCAGTCGTATCACGCATCACTAATACCGGTTTCCCTAGACTTGGAGCTTCTTCTTGTATCCCACCACTATCTGTTATTATAATATATGAGCGAGCTAAAAAATTATGGAAATCTAGCACTGGCAAAGGCTCAATTATCTTGATTCTATCGCAAGTCCCAAAAACACGACTAGCTACTTCTCTAACTTTAGGATTCATGTGTATAGGATATATTGCTTTTACATCTTTATTATCATCAATAATTTTCTTAATTGCTGAAAACATATTTATCATAGGTTCCCCTAGATTTTCTCTTCGATGAGCAGTTATCATTATTAATTTACTATCAGAAGCCCAATCTAGATACGGATGATTATAATCATCCGTAACAGTTGTTTTTAGTGCATCTATAGCAGTATTTCCAGTAATATAGATTTTAGAAGGATCTTTACCTTCCTTTATTAAATAACTTCTAGCTTGATCTGTAGGAGAAAAATGATATTCAGCTAACAATCCCACTGCTTGTCTATTAAACTCTTCTGGATAAGGCGAATAAATATTATATGTCCGCAATCCAGCTTCCACATGACCAATCGGTATTTGTAAATAATAACTGGCGAGAGCTGTTGCAAATGTAGTTGATGTGTCACCATGAACAAGAACTATATCTGGATTTTCTTGTTCTAATACTTTTTTTATACGATTTAAGATATTGGTCGTAACATCAAATAGTGTCTGTTTTTCTTTCATTATGGATAAATTATATTCAGGTACAATTTTAAACGTTTCCAATACTTGATCTAACATCTCTTTATGTTGACCCGTTACACATACAATTGTTTTAAGTTCTTTTCTATCTTTCAATTCTTTAATTAGTGGACACATTTTTATCGCTTCTGGCCTCGTACCAAAAACTACCATAACTTTCTTCATTTTATCCCTAACCTTTTTCTAGAGTTTATGAACATTTTCATTTTTACAAATATTTTTAGTATCAAGTATTATCTTTTTAGATATTTTTTCTAGATTATTAACAATATGATCATGGGCAATCATGATAACTAAAATATCAATATCATTCAGAAAATCATCGAAATCAAAATATTGATTATCTACGATCCTCTCTTTGATGAAAGGATCGTAGACTTTTACACCAAAGGCTAAATGCTCATCCATTTTTTTTAATAATTGTAGGGTAGGACTTTCCCTTACATCATCAACATTTTCTTTATAAGTGAGACCATAAAGGCCAACTTTTGTTATATCTGATACTTCATGGTCTCTCATCACATCTCTGATTCTTCCTAAAACAAATGTTGGCATTGAGTCATTCACTTTCCTGGCGGTCAATATTAAGTTCGTAAGATCAGGATAATCGCCTACGAGGAACCAAGGGTCTACGGATATACAATGACCTCCTACTCCAGGTCCTGGTTGCAATATATTAACTCTAGGATGCTTATTAGCTATCCTAATAATTTCATATACATCCATATTATTAGATCTACATATTTTTGCCAATTCATTTGCAAAAGCAATATTAATATCACGATATGTATTTTCTATCACTTTTGACATTTCAGCTGAACGAATATCTGTTATTATGATTTCACCTTTACAAAAGCGAGCATAAAGGGCTTTAATGACTTCGCCAATTTTGATATCATCAGCACCAATAGTTCTTGAATTATGCTCTAGCTCATAGATCATATTTCCTGGTATAATTCTCTCTGGAGCATGAACAATATGAATATCTTTGCCTAAAACTAATTTCCGTTCTTTGATAACAGGACGGACGTATTTATCTATCGTTCCAGGAGAAACTGTCGATTCAACTACTATAATCGCATTTTCATTTGCAACATCTAGCACTTGTTCTACTGCTTGTATTAAATATTTCTGATCTAGTTTTTTACTGCTTTTAATATACGGGGTAGGCACGGCTATTATATAGGTATCAGCTTTCTGATATTCCGTTGTAAATTCAATATTATTTTCAATTGCTTCGTGAAACAACTCTTCTAACCCTTCTTCTTCAAATGTTACATGTCCCATCTTTAAAGATTGGACCAACTGTTCGTTATAATCTGTAGCTACAACTTTTATTCCACTTTTCGCAAACATTAACGCAGTAGGTAAACCTATATAACCTAAACCAATAATATTAATCATTTTTCCCTCTTCCATTAAACTATTTAAAACTTTTCTATCTTTCCCATATTAACAAATTTAATCTTATAAAGCTTCCCTGCATTCTAGTATAAATTATTATATTACTTCTTCAGATAAGTCTTTTGAGAAGAACTAGATTAGGTAAATCCTTGTTCGATGTATTTTATACCTAGTCTAAAATAGTATCAATTTATAATAGAGCATCCATATTACTTGTTAAAGCAACAAGGGATCGTAACATAATTTATTAAATCATCTATTGGGACTATTTTCCGCTAACCACAAACATAATCACATTAAACATTTCATAAAATTGATTACATTATATCATATTTTATTTCAATTAACTGAAATAAACGTTTAAAATTATATTTGCGTAATATATCTTAAAATAGATTATATCACTTTATCGTCCTTATTATATTATAGTACGAATTCCACTTTCCCCAAAATTTAATTTTATTCTTTTATATGATAAAATGAAAGAAGTTGGAGGCATAAGAAATGATCATAAAAATTAAACGAAATAGTCCCCATTTACCAGATGAATTAATAAAATATTTAAAGTCACTGGACTGTGAAATAAAAAAAATAGAACAAAAGAATTGTATACTCTATGTATTAACTGGCGACACTTCAAGCATTGATATTCAAAGGGTTCGAGCCTTTCGCGTTGTCGACGAAGTTATTCGAATTGAGGATCCTTTTAAACTTTCCTCAAGAGAATTTAATCCCGATGATTTCATCGTCGATGTTTCTGGCGTGAAATTTGGCGGTGGTCACTTCGCGATGATTGCAGGGCCTTGTGCAGTAGAATCTAGAAGGCAAATACTGGAAATAGCGAAAGGTGTAAAAGATGCCGGCGCCCAGATCTTACGGGGCGGAGCTTATAAACCGCGCACATCCCCCTATTCCTTTGACGGATTGCACAAAAAAGGTTTAGAACTTCTCATTGAAGCCGGACAAAAGACAAATTTACCAGTTGTGACAGAAATACTTGATCCCCGTGATCTTCCCTATTACGAAGATGTGGATCTTCTCCAAGTGGGTGCTCGTAATATGCAAAACTACCCCTTACTTACGGCCTTGGGAAAGCAAAAGAAACCTGTTTTATTAAAAAGAGGTTTTAGCGCCACTTATGAAGAGTTTTTATTGAGTGCAGAATACATTCTTTCTGGGGGAAATCCCAATGTGATTCTTTGTGAAAGAGGGATTCGAAGTTTTGAATCGGAGATTCGAAATACATTGGATATTTCTTGTGTCCCTATGATTAAGAGACTTTCTAATTTACCTATTATAACGGATCCATCCCATGCCGGTGGCGATTATCGACTGGTGAAGCCTTTGGCTTTAGCATCCGTTGCCGCTGGTGCCGATGGCGTGATGATTGAGGTCCACAATAATCCACAATACGCTCTTTCCGATGGACCCCAATCTGTGAAAATTAGTCGTTTTAAATCGATAACAAAAGATCTTTATGAGATACGACAAATAACCCAAGGAGGCCTTGATGATGAAACCCATGATTGAGATACCCATTAATGTGGAACCTGCTTATACCATCTTTATTCGTCAGGTGCTATTAAAAGATGCCGGCCAATATCTCGACAAATTTTACAAGCAAATCGTCATTATCACCGATGATAATGTCGATCCTTATTATTCCGATACTTTGTTTTCTTCCTATAAACTAGAAGGTAATGAAATCTATAAATTTATCTTACATCACGGCGAAGAAAATAAGAATATGAATACGGTTCAAGATATCCTTAATTTCCTAAGTCAAGTTAAAATTAAAAAAGACGATTTACTCATCGCTTTAGGAGGAGGCGTTGTCGGCGATATTACTGGCTTCGTTGCTTCTATTTATTTAAGGGGCATGGACTATATCCAGATACCTACGACTTTTCTTTCGGCCATTGATTCCTCTGTCGGTGGTAAAACAGCTGTGAATCTTCCAGAAGGGAAAAATCTCGTCGGATCCTTTAAACAACCTTTGGCTGTTTTTTGCGATACAGATTGTTTTAAAACTTTAGATGATTTGATTTTTTCCGAAGGTGTTGCAGAGGCCTTAAAATACGCCCTCTTATTTGATGAAGAGCTGTTTTGGCGTTTCTCAGAAGGAATTGTCAAAAAAGATTCCTACGATATCGATCAAATCATCAAGCAGTGTATCGAGTATAAAAAAGACTTAGTTGAAAAAGACGAATTCGACCAGAAAGAACGCCAGATTTTAAATTTCGGTCATACCATAGGTCATGCCATCGAACGTTGTTCTAATTTCAAAATTCGACACGGTCAAGGCGTTTCCATTGGTATGGCAGTAATCGTCCGAGCCTTGGAGCGAAAAAAGATCGTAGAGGAAGGTCTTTCCCAAACGATTGAACAGACTTTTGTAAAATATCATCTTCCTGTTTCCATCGAGTATTCTTTTGATGAAATAAAAGAATATTTACTTCGAGACAAGAAAATCCAAGATGGGAAAATTAATATTGCTATGATCGATAAAATCGGAAGTTCTCGCTTACAAGAAATGGAGCTTGAAGAATTTATGGAATTTGCAGAATTGGGATGGGATCCATTTTAATGGATCTCCTCATCAATCCTAGGAAATTAGAAGGCCAAATTCGTCTACCAGGATCAAAATCTTATGGCCATCGCGCCATTTTACTCAGTGCTTTATCACAAAAACAAACTCTTATTACCGGTATGGATCTTAATGATGATCTCTGCCACAGCCTAGATTTTGTAAAGACTTTGGCTGGGAACTATCAAGTACTCGATGACGGAATTCTCATCGACCCGGTGAAAAGAGTAGAACATGCCGATTTGTATTTTGGAGAGTCTGGCTCTACTTTACGTATGTATTTACCGACGGCCGTTGCCTTATGTCCGTCGCTTCATTTACATGGAGCTCCCTCTCTTTGTCGCCGACCCATCGACGAAATGATCGATCTCTTTCAAGATCACAGCGTCCGTTGTTCGTCAAATAGTTTACCTTTTTCAACAAAAGGTTTACTGACGGGAGGTTTTTTCAAGATCTCAGGAAAAACATCTTCTCAATATTTATCAGGACTGTTGATGGCGTCTGTATTGTGGGAAGATTTTCATGTGGAGTGGACACATCCCTCTTCCCAGTGCTATATCGCAATTACAAAAGATGCCATCTCATCTTTTGTACCTGATCAAGGATTTTATCGCGGTCCTGGTCAGTATCATGTGGAAGAAGATTTTTCTCAAGCCGCATTTTTCCTTGTTGCCAACGAGTTGGGAAGTCGGATTACTTTCGATCTTCCTAAAAAAAGCGTCCAAGGAGATCAAGTGATCCTTGACTTTTTAAAAGAAAAGCCAAATGAAATATCCTTTGATTCCTGTCCCGATCTATTCCCTATTTATGCCGTCTTTGCCGCCAATGGTAAACAGCCTTTATACGCGAAAGATCTTGGTCGTTTGCGATTAAAAGAATCTGACCGGATTGCCAGTACGAAAGATATGATTCAAAGTCTCGGGGGTAAAATGGAAATCCAAGGAGATGAAGCCATCATCTTCCCCACAGGACTTCGCGGCGGTACCGTAGATTCCCACGGCGATCATCGGATTGCCATGGCAACAGCCATCGCTTCGACAGTCTGTGAAAAACCTGTGCGAATTCGAAATGCACAAGTAGTCAATAAATCCTATCCTGATTTTTTTGATGATTTTCAATCCTTAGGAGGTGATTGTCATCTCATCTAATACTGGAAATTATTTAAATTTACAAATATTTGGCGAATCCCATGGAGAAGCTGTAGGATTTGTATTGGACGCTTTTCCTTCTGGTATTCCCATCGACAAGGATGTTTTAAACCGATACTTAGAACGACGGCGACCGGGTAAGAAAAGTTCAACTTTACGAAAAGAGACGGACCAAATACACTGGCTCAGTGGTATAAAAGACGAATATAGCAATGGAAATCCCATCAGCGCTATCTTTTATAATAAAGACCATCATTCAAAAGATTACGACCCATTAAGCGATGTCCCTCGACCTTCTCACGGCGATTATCCCTATCGTGTGAAATTTGGTTCCCATGCTGAAACCATTGGTGGAGGTCATTACTCTGGCCGTTTAACGCTGCCTTTAACGGCAGCAGGCGCCTTGTGTCAACAGGTATTAAAAAGATACGGTATAAACTCTTGTACTTTCTTAACACAAATTGGAGAAATGAGATTCCCCGATTACGAGTCCTTGGACGAGAATCGAATAAACGAAGTCGAGAAACAAGAAATCCCTGTTTTAGCAAATGAAAAGGAAGCTTCTTTTTACATTAATGAGATACGAACGCAAAAGGACTCTGTTGGATCAACGGTTCAAGCCGTGTTTCAAAATTTACCAATCGGTCTTGGAAGTCCTTTTTTTCAAGGACTCGATAGCCGGATCGCCTCCATTTTATTTTCCATTCCGGGAGTGAAGTCGGTTGAATTTGGAGATGGTGCCATCCTTTCTCAAATGAAAGGTTCCGTCGCCAATGATCCTTATTATTACGATGGAAGGATCCAATTAAAAAGCAATCATAATGGCGGTGTCTTGGCAGGTTTATCGACAGGCGAATCGCTCATCGTGACGGTTCATATAAAACCAACACCGTCCATAGGGCTTTCCCAAGATTCGGTAAATTTAAAAACAAAAGAAAATGAGAAATTACAAATGAATGGTCGCCACGATCCTTGCATCGGCATACGAGCCACCGTCGTCGTTGAAGCTGCGATTAATTTTGTCTTAGCTGATTTATTATTGGAGAATGAAAATGGATTTAAATAAATTACGAAATGAAATTGAACATCTTGATGATGATTTACTAGAACTCTTCTTACAGAGAATGGCGATTGTGGAGAAAATCTCCGATTATAAAATCGACCATCATCAGAAAATCCGTGATCCTAAAAGAGAAGAAGAATTACTGAAAAAAATACCGAAAAATCATCCTCATAGCAGTTATTTAGAAGAGTTTTATCGTGAAATCTTTCGAATTTCCGTGAATTATCAAAGGGAACGTCAAAAATCACCGAGATACGGATTATTAGGTAAGAATTTAAGTCATTCCTATTCGAAAATTATTCATGAAGAATATTTGAATACAAAATATGATTATTTTGATTGCAAAGAAAAGGAGATTCCCAAATTCTTAAAAGATCAAAGTATTGGTGGTTTTAATGTCACCCAACCTTATAAAACGACGATTATATCCTATCTCGATGAAATAAGCGATGAAGCTAAGGCCATTGGCTGTGTCAATACGGTGATCCGTCGAAATAATAAACTGTACGGTTATAATACAGATATGGAAGGTTTTATTTACGGCATAAAAAGTGCTGGCTTTTCTATGAAGAACAAAAATATCGTCATTTTAGGAAATGGTGCTACTTCGAAAACGGTATATCGCGCATTGCGAATTCTCGGCGCCAATACCATTGTTAAATTAACGAGAAATTCTCGGATAAAATACAAAGATGCCCACCGTTATTCCGATTTTGATTTTATCATTAATACGACACCAGTGGGAATGTATCCTCGAAACGGAAAATCTCTCATCGATTTAAATCTATTTCCTCATTTAGAAGGGGTTATCGATGTGATTTACAATCCACACCGGACAAAATTATTATTGGACGCAGAAAAGAAAGGCATCAAAACCTTAGACGGTCTTCCCATGTTAGTGGCTCAAGCCGTCTACGCTTCCTTTTTATTTAAAGGGACCAAAGGAATTTCTCCTAAATCCATTCTTAAAAAGATGCGTTGTGCAACGGAAAACCTCGTCATTGTAGGAATGCCCGGCTCGGGGAAATCTTCCCTTGGTCGTAAAATTGCTCGCAAGATGAATCGACCTTTTATCGATACGGATAAGGAGGTTTACAAAAAATACGGCAATATCAATCATATTATTTTAAATGATGGCGTCGATGTCTTTCGAAAATATGAACGGGAAATTATCGAAGAAGTCGGTAAGAAAACGGGCTGTGTCATCGCCACAGGAGGCGGCTCCGTTCTGACGAAAGAAAATTATGAGCCGTTAAAACAAAATGGAACCATCTTCTTCATAGAACGTAAAATCTCCTATTTATCCAAAAAAAACCGCCCCATCTCTCAACGTTCCAATTTATATGAGATGTACAAAGAGCGATTGCCATTGTATCGCGCCTATGCCGATATTACATTAACGAATCGATCTTTCCGCCATTGTGTAGATGATATGATAGGAGCTTTTTATGAAAATATCTGTGATTAATGGCCCTAATATTAATTTATTAGGACTTCGAGAGAAGAAACTATATGGAACTGAAAGTTATGACGACTTAATTCAAAGGATCAAGGCCTATGGCGAAAAGAAACAAATCGATCTAGACTTTTTCCAGTCCAATCACGAAGGAGAATTAGTCGATTATATTCAATCTTGTTACGGGAATGCCGATGGAATTCTGATCAATGCCGCAGCATATACCCACACTTCCATCGCCATATTAGATGCTTTACAAGCAGTGGCGATCCCGACAGTAGAAGTTCATCTCACCGATATAAAAAATCGAGAAAAATTTAGAGCCCACTCATATATTGAATCCGTGGCTCTTTGCCAAATCAAAGGTCGAGGTTTTCAAGGATATATCGATGCTCTCGATTTTCTCATCAACGAAATAAGAAGCAGATGCTAAGCATCTGCTTCTTATTTTATTAAAATTCTATTGTAAGATTTATATTTTTGCCATTTCGAAAAACGGTAATTTCCATTTGTTCTCCCGGTTTCTTAACAATTACTTTTTGTTTTAAATCACTCATCCCTTTGAGTTCTTCGCCATCGGCCTCAATGATAATATCATTGGCTTGGAGTTTTCCTTTATCGGCCGGTGAACCCGGAACAATATCGGAAACGACGACACCTGCTTCCACCGGTGCTTTTTGTCCCATCAATCGAGCGTAAATATCGACATCAATTCCACGAATACCAATTTGAATCGGTTCGTATTCTCCCGTTTCAATGATGGATTCTACAATTGGTTTGGCTATATTAATAGGAATGGCAAATCCAATATTATCTGCTGAAGCTTTTGCGGTATTTATCGCGATAACTTGACCTTTGTTGTTGAATAAAGGACCTCCAGAATTTCCACCATTTATGGCTGCATCCGTCTGTAATAATCCTTCCATGGACTGGCCATTTTTCAAGGTAATGGAACGTTTCATTCCAGATATTATACCCGATGTCTCTGTGGCGTATAAATCAAGTCCTAAGGGATTTCCAATGGCGATGGCTCGATCTCCAATTTCTACAGTATCGGAATCACCAAGCTCTGCCGCTACTAAATTCGTTTTATCGACCTTAATCACCGCTAAATCTAAAGTTTGATCAAAAAACATTAATTTGGCTGGTGCATCTTCTCCATCAGAAAATAGTACATTAATGGATTTGGCATTGCCGTCACGAACTACATGGGAATTTGTCAATATATAACCGTCTTCACTGATAATAACACCCGAACCAACGCCTTCCGAGTAGGTTATGCCAGGATTAAAGATATCCCCCATCTCCTCTTTAATCGTCGTGATCCCGATGATGGAAGGTAATGCCTTCTTATAAACAGCATTTTCTACGGTATCGTCTTGGGATTCAATGACGATATTCTTTTGCTCAGGTTCAGCAACGCGAGGTCTTATATTATGGATAAAAGTTCCCGTTATCGCAGAACCGATGATGCCACCAATCAAAGCGATGACTAGAAAACGTCCCCAAGGTCTTTTCGGTCGATAATTTCTCTTAATCTCCGTTCGTACGAGATTGCGAAGATCTTTTTCATTCCATTGATTTTCTTGTTCCGAATCATCATGATCCGGAGACACTTTATAATGATTGTGATCCATTGATATCCTCCTATAATGATTACTGTAATAATTTTAAGTAAAAATTATGTGATAAATATGAACACAAGAAAAGAGCCGAGTGAATCGGCTCTAATGACTACGCTTTTAACTTTTCTGCCATTTCTTTGGCCATTTTTCGTAGACCTTCATCTTCTTCTTCGTGCATCGAACCTTTCGCTTCAACGACGGTATCTAGAGTATCAAATTTGCCTCGCTCTGCAAATTCTTTCAAGTATTTTACAGCACCACCGCTCCAGCCATAGGAACCGAAGACCCCTAAGACATGATTTTTCAATCGATTCATCTCTAAAATATGAACTAATTGATGCATTAGTGGGAATACTGAATTATTGTAGGTACAAGAACCTATAATTAAGCCTTTTTTAACCCATGCATTGGAAAGAATATAGGATGGATGAGTTTTAGAAACATCAAAGATCTCAATATTCCGTACTCCTTCTTCTGCGAGATAACGAGCCAATTGATCGGCCATGACTTCCGTGTTTCCATACATGGAGCCGTAAACAATGACGACGCCGTCTTCTACTTCGTAATTTGCCCATTTTGTATAATCTTCAATGATTTTTTCTGGATGTTTTCTCCAAACATAACCGTGGATTGGACAAATAATTTCGATATCTAATTCTTTTACGGTATCTAAGGCTTTCTTCGCCATCATGGAATATTTCCCGACGATATTCGTATAATAACGGCGATATTCCGGCATACGAACTTCGTACTCTACTTCATCGTCAAAGACTCCGCCATCAACGGTTCCAAAACCACCGAAAATATCTTGGGAAAATAAGATTTTATTTTTTTCATCATAGCTAACCATGGATTCTGGCCAGTGCACCATAGGCGTCTGAACAAATTGTAGATCACGGCTACCTAAATCTAAGCGATCTCCCGTCTTTACTTCTAAAAAATGATCCAAAGGTAATTGGAAATAATCTTGGAGCATCTCACCGGTTTTCTTATTTCCGACTAATGTAACATCGGGGTATAAATCAAGTACTTGATGAATCGATCCAGAATGATCTGGCTCCATATGATGAATGACTAAATAATCTAAAGGGCGATCACCCATTAAGTTTTTTAACGATTCAATAAAACCGTCTGATTTATTGATTCGAACTGTATCGAGTAAACAAGTTTTTTCGTCAACAATAAGATAGGAATTATAAGCGACTCCTTCCGGTAAAGGCCACATATTTTCAAAACCTTCTGTTTGACGATCGTTTACTCCTAGATAATGTAAACCATCGATTATTTTTACTGTTTGTAAATTCATATATTCCTCCTTCGCCATTGGCGTTTTCATAAACTCTGTTTATATATACCCTATTCTTCTGCTATGCTATCATAATCATCGAGAAAATGATGCTTTTTACCATCTTTCTTGTAAGAGATTACCCGATCAATCTCCACATTTTCTGCGGAGCGAAAAATATTCATCTCTACATTTGTAAAATCATCTTCTCGTAACTCCCCAATCAAATTTTTAATTTTCTTGCGCATACTTCCTTCTTCTTTTTTCGTAACTTCACAAGCACAATCTAGAGGATTCAGCCCTGAGTACTTCGTCCAGGCTATGATCGATTCTTCTCGTATTAAATAGAGGGGACGTATTAACTCCATATTTTCAAAATTATCTGCCTTTAATTTCGGCATCATGGTCTTATAACTTCCTGCACATAGTACATTTAATAATATGGTTTCAATCACATCATCTAAATGATGTCCTAAGGCCAATTTATTACATCCCAATTCCTCAGCTTTCGCATATAGAGAGCCCCTTCTCATTCTCGCACACATATAACAGGGATTCTTTTTCGCGATTTCTCCTGCAATATCAAAAATATCGGCATCGTATATATGGGCTGGAATTCCTAAATACTCCAAATTTTTCTCATGGGACGCTCGAATCTCAGGAGCATATCCAGGATCCATGGCAATAAATTCTAGTTCAAAATTACGGTATCCATGAGAATACAATTCTTGAAATAATTTGGCAAGGATTAAACTATCTTTTCCTCCAGAGATCGCAACGGCAATGCGATCACCATCTTGAATTAATTCATATTCATTGATTGCTTTCACAAACTTTGTCCACAGATAGCGGCGATATTTTTTAATCAAAGCCCGTTCAATTTCTTTTCTCGTCTTCATTTGATCTCCACCGGACCATTGGGAAAATGTCGATTCGCTATTTCTAAATGAATATCTCTTTTCGTATCAAAGCCGAGATCTGTCAAATAATCATTGACCGTTGAGAATGCCAAATCAGGCCGATTATTATCTTGGCTTAAGTGGGCGAGAAAAATTTGTTCTCCTTTCCCAACGAGGGCTTCCGATAAGAAGGCAGCGGCATCAATATTTGATAAATGTCCTTTATTCGAAAAGATCCGTTGCTTTAAATGATAGGGATAGTTTCCCGTTTGAAGCAGATCAATATCGTGATTTGCTTCAAATAAATACAGATCGGATCCCGTTATTTTTTGGATAATATTATCGTCAATCATCCCGGTATCTGTAACGATACTGACTTTCTTCTTATTCCCATAAAAAATATAACCACAAGATTGGGCACAATCATGATAGGTCGATACGGGATGAACATTTAAGTCTCGATAATTAAAATCATAATCATTGCGAAACACCAAGATATTTTCATCTTTAATTTTTCCAATCTTACGATCCATAGCCATCCATGTTTTTTCATTAGCTAAAATCGGTATATTGTATTTCCGAGATAATACCCCGGCACCTTTCATATGATCCGAATGTTCATGGGTAATGAAAATTGCGTCAATTTCTTCCCCTTTTATATTAATTTTATCTAATAATTCTTCCAGCTTTCGTCCACAAAAACCGGCGTCCACTAGTACTTTAGAATGCTTCGTTTCAATATAGGAAGCATTACCGGAGGAACCGCTGGAAAGATTTGCAAATTTAAATTCCATATTTTCACCTGTTTCTTATTATATCGGAAAGACCCATGAATGAAAAGGAGGGAAAGGGTGGAAATCTTTATTCTCTCCGATTGTATGTCTTATATATATATGATATTCTATATATGAAGAAAAAAATATAGAGGCATAAAATGGAGGCTGTGAATTGCAAGAGATTCTAAAAGAAAAACCTTATGGTGATGTTGCCCTAATTATTATGGACAATATCAAAGAACTTGGCGAAAAAGTAGATCGTGAATTGAAAAGATTAAATGGTGTAGAAGATGAAGATTTCACCTATATCATCAAGACAACAGAAGTACGTTTTTCCAATGGGGAAGCAAAAGTAACCATTGATGAAACCGTTCGTGGTAAAGATATTTACATTGTTTCTGATATTGGCAATTACGGTGAAACTTACAAAATGTTTGGTTTCGAGAATCACATGGGTCCCGATGAACATTTTCAAGACATCAAACGAGTCATCTCCGCCATCAATGGTAAAGCACACCGCATCAATGTTGTGATGCCTTTAATGTACTCATCGAGACAACATCGACGAAAAGCCCGGGAATCCCTCGACTGTGCAATGGCTTTACAAGAACTAGAACAAATGGGCGTTCACGCCATCTATTCCTTCGATGTCCATGACCCCAATGTTCAGAACGCCATTCCTTTATTATCCTTTGAAAATATCTATCCAACGGCAGAAATTGTCGATGCTTTTTTACATCGAGAAAATATAACAAAGGATGATTTACAAAAGAAAAATATGTTAATCATCAGTCCAGATACCGGCGCCATGGACCGTGCTGTCTATTATTCCAATGTTTTACGACAAGATATTGGACTCTTTTATAAGAGACGGGACTATTCCAAAGTTGTCGATGGAAAGAATCCGATTGTGGAACACAAATACATCGGTCGCGATGTTGACGGCGTGGATATTCTTATCGTGGATGATATGATCGCCTCGGGTCAATCGGTACTCGATATTTGTAAAGTATTAAAAGCTAAAAATGCGAATAAAATATACTGTGCCGCATCTTTTGCTTTATTTACAGAGGGTCCTGGAATTTTTGACGAGTATTATGAAAAAGGATTGTTAGACAGAGTTTATTCCACAAATTTAACTTATGTACCAGAAGAAATTCGAGAAAGAGAATGGTTCTGCATGGTCGACATTTCAGAACTCATGGCATTATTCTTAAATCATGTTAATCTTGATGCCTCCGTATCTGGCATCTTAGACAAAACAAGAGGCTTTGAAGCCATCGTCAAAGATTAAAAAAAGAGTCGGAGCTTCCGACTCTTTTTTAATTTATCAACACAGATCGTAATATCTTCTTAGAAGCCGTTAAAAAACCTCGATTCCAAAGGGAATCGAGGTTTTCATTAATGATCACTCCGCTTATTCTGCTTGTAATAATTGAAAGGCTTGATTACCTGTATAACTAGTAATCGTTTGTTGACCACCAATAACAGTCATCTCTTTCAATGGATGATCTTTCATATACGCTTCAACCTTTTTAGGTAACGCATCTTTCGCCGTTAAAAGAAGGACTGCTTCTTTTTGTTTCAATAAAGCACCTGCTGTTAGGGAGTCTGCGAAGACTTCTCCACTTGCAAATACAATATTTTCCATATCGCCACGAACGAATTTTACAGTTTCTAATGCCGTTTCATAACGATCTTTTCCGCTTAATACCGTTTTATTTAAATCCAAATCTGCATAGACAGATTTTGCAACAGTTTGCTCGCCACCGACGACGACGAGATCTTTCACATCAAATGTTTGAATTAAGTCTTCGGTTTCCTTTGTCATCCTATTTTTGGAAGTCAAAAGAATCGGTGCATCTTTATAAATAGAGATGTTTTCAGCGGATAAGGCGTCTGGGAAATTCTCACCAGAAACGAGTACTGCCATTTCAGCTTTTTCAAAACCTTTTTTCGCTACGGCATTTGCAGTTTCATAGCGGTCTTTTCCGTGGATTCGCCCCACTTCTAAATTGAGATTCTTTAATCCTTTCTCTACTTCTTCAGAAACTGAACTTGTCCCTCCAACAATATATACATTCTTAACACCTAATCGATTTAAACTATCGGTTACTTCTTTCGTCAATGTATTGACTAAAAGAATAGGTGCATTTTTGCTTTCGGCTAATTTCCCCGCTACTAAAGCATCTGGGTAATTTTGAGCAGAAGCAATGATTGCATTTTCCGCTTTTTCAAAGGATTTGGAAGCTTCTACTGCTGTTAAAACGCGATCTTTTCCAGCAATCCGTTCAAACTCTTCTTTTGCTTCTGTAATTCTACCTTCTACATCAATATTGATTGGTGATTTTTCTTTGATGTATTCCTCTAAAACCTCAGATAATAGTCCTTGATAGCCTTTAATCTCTTTATTTCCAAACATTTCATAGCCATCTCCGCCAATCGCCATAAAATCATTGGTTGCCATTGTATAGGTCTTTGATAGATCTAAAGCTTCTCCACCCACTTTAACATTGACAACACGATTAGGTTCGCCGACGAGTATTTCATAAGTTAAACCAGAGACTTGAGGGAACTTTCCAGCAATATCTGGATAAGCATCCGTACCATGATTTAATGCATCCAGCACTTCTTGACCTGTTACATCAATGGTTACAACGATATTATCAAATGGAAATGCTGTGAAGATATGCTTTCTTGTAATATCTGTTGTTTCAAAAGGTTCTATGATCTCATCAGATGTCGGGATTGATTCACGAATTCCACCGCCATTAGTAATTGCGATCTCTGCATTTGTAGTAGCTCTCATAGCATCGGTTAATAGATTTCCTAAATTCGTCTCTCTTCCTCGAACATTTTTTCTAGCACCTTCCAGGATTACCTCTGTTTTTCCCACGATTTCATTTAATACTTTATCATTTTCATTTTCTATATTTTTGATTTTATCTAGGGCAACTTTATCCGCTTTTAAATTTCCATATTCGCCATCTTCAAGGAAATCTTTAAAATGAACTAATTTGGATTCGATCTCTTTATCCGTACCCTTTAAAGTAATATCGACAACACCGATATTCTTCAAATATTCACCTGTTTGTACGATCTTCGTATCTTTTACAACCAAAGGTTTTTCTAGAACGGTATGAGAATGACCGTCGATAATAAGATCGATCCCCTCTACATTTTCTGCCAGGCGGCTTGATGTTTGCGTTGATTCCTCGTCAACACCTAGATGGGCGACGCAGATAATAAAGTCACAATTTTCTGCTTTTAAAGCTTCAACTTGCTCTTTTGCAGTATTTACATCATCTTTAAAAGTAAGGCCTTTTGTATTCTTAGGACTAGACTTCGTTTGTGTTTCTTCTGTTGCCAATCCAAAGATACCGACTTTCACATTTCCAAATTCCTTAGTGAATGAATTATTTTCTAATAGCATTTTTTCTCCATGATATACATTAGCTGCCATAATAGGAAAGTCTGCTGATTGGTCTAATGCTAATAATCGCTCATAACCATAATTGAAATCATGATTTCCTGCGGCCATCGCATCATAACCAATATCATTCATGAGATCGATCATTAATTTACCTTCATTTAATGTTACTAGAGGTGTTCCATGTAGGGTATCCCCCGCATCAATTACTAGTACATTTTTATTTTCATCCCTTTGTTGATCGACAAATGCTTTTAGCAAAGGAAAGCCGATCACTTTTCCTTTTTCATTTAATTCATCGCCTTTGGCTCGCCCGTGCATATCATTGGTATGAATGATGCGAATCTTTACTTCATCTTGTGCTTGTACAGTATTTACAGGCACCAAAGTAAAAATCAATGCCACGGCGAGAAATAATGAAATTACTCTACGTTTTGACATAATATACAACCTCCTCTTTCATTCTTACAAATCTATTATACCTAAAAAAAGGTTTCCACACAAATTTATAACATTATTTTTCTTTTTTTAGAGATATTTATGATAGTTATTATCATTATAATGTTTTTTTAGATTAAAAAAGCAGGAGCATCTGCTCCTGCTTTTAATCTTCAATTTTATCTAAATCTTTAATATTCACATTATCATAGGGCCGTTCTTTTTCTAGATCTTTGTCTTTAATTTCATATTCTTTTTTCATTTCATCTGTTATTATCTCTTCCTCAAATTTCAATTTTTCAAAGTATTTAACAAATGAATGATTATCGGGGATCGCTTCTTCTACATTGAAAAACCGTTCATCGAGAACCAATGGTTTAAGGGTATAAGTCATTGGAACAATCACATGATCATCTAATATCCGTTCTTGGATCTTTCCATAGGCTTTCATCCGTTCGTCCTTATCTCTCATTTGATCCGCTTGTTCCCACATAGCCATTAATTCTTCATCCTCAAAACCACTATAATTTCTTGGATCGTCTTTTCTAAATAGATGTCGATATTCATAAGGATTATCTTCAGCGTCCATTTCAAATAAACAAAAATCAAAGACATCTTGATGGGGATCCCTTAAAATAGCATAAAACTCCTCCCGAAATAAAGGGATTACTTCTAAATTAACACCTAGATTACGAAATGTTTCTTGTAAAGTGATTGCTGCTTTTTCATCGGGTTTTCCTATATCTAGAATAAAACCAAATCGCAATTTAAAATCGGGATTTCCCATTTGCATTTTTTTCAAAGCTCTTATCCCCTCACCAGGATCCGTAGAGCGAAACACGCCTTCTCGGAATCGATAGGGATTATTGGGGGTAAAGAGCGAATTTGCCCTTGCTACATAAGTATCACTTCCATAATTTCCTTGAATATAGGAAGGGGTAATCATCGTAGCCAACGCTTTTCGTATCTCAGGATCTCCCCCATTTTTTGTATTTGTTTTAAATAATAGACTGATTAACTTACCTTCTGTAGGATAAACATTGTAAAATTCATTGGTAAAAGCACCTGGATCGTAGGATTCGATATAGCCGCCATTGATATTATAAGCTTCCATATCATAACGGGAGGTATCTGTCTCTGAATATCCTGTTACGCGATAATCCATTCGTTCAAAATCAGGCTTCTCCAGTTCATAGTGGGGATTGATCTTAAATATGATCCGATTCGTGCCGAAATCTGTATCAAAAACTTCTTCATAATATTTGTAACTACTATTACCGACGAGAAATTCTTTTTCTAATCCATAGGATCTTTTATTATTTTCAAGGAAAATATGTTTAGGTATCGGTAGTAAATCTCTTAAATAATAAACAAAAGATGTACTTGGTTCATCTAAAAGAATTTCCATTTTATGATCGTCTATTTTGTTAAGAATCGGCTTTTTTCCGTGAACAATAAAATTGTCTTGATAATTTGTCCGATGATCATAGGTATATTCAATGCTGTATATAATATCATCGACGGTTAAGTCTTGACCATCATCCCATTTTAAATCATTTTTTAACTGTAATATGAATCGTTCATCATCAATATTTTTAAACTCTTTCAATAGATCCATTTCCAATACCGTATCTATCCCGTTGTTTCGTATTTCAAATAGATTTCGATATAATGTATGGACAATAATCGACGAAGCTTCATCCGAGTATGTCATAGGATTTAAATTTAAGGGATTATCTGGAATTCCAAATACCGGAAACTCCATTTCATCTCGGAAAGATAATTTTTTAATAATATCTTTTCGCTCTTCCTCGTATTCTTCTTCCATAGGATCCAAAGTTTCCAACGATACATCTTGTGGCATTCTTCGGCAAGATGTCAGTATAATTAAAAGTCCTGCGACTAAAATTTTCTTCTTCATTTTTCACCTCTCTTTACAAGTTTATCATAAATTAATATTTTTAAAAGTATTATTATT
>JAUNVJ010000003.1:95919-104579 GCA_030537695.1 Tissierellia bacterium | reverse complement strand
GCTGAGATAAGAATTGACAAAAATTTAAAACAATGGTATTCTGTAATAGCTTATTTCAAGAGGTATTATTAAAAATAAGTGTTGACAGACAAGGGAATAAATTATATAATATCTTTTGTCACTAATTAAATGATATGCGGGAATGGCGGAATTGGCAGACGCGCTAGACTTAGGATCTAGTTCCATTGGAGTGGGGGTTCAAGTCCTCTTTCCCGCACCATCGATATCTACACGGTCTAACATTTTAGTTGGACCGTGATTTTTTTGTCTTTGTAAGTAATCCGATCTATAAATTTTTGTAAAATTACCGATTGTTTTCGTAGTGTGAAATCGTAGATGGAACTATTTTTCTTTAAAAACTCTTTGATTCCGTCCATTTCATCTTCAGTTTCAAAAGGGGTAAAATTACATTTTGAGATACTAATTTTTAGTCTTTTTTTGTCTAAATGAAATTGATGACAATTTGATGACACCTGAGCAAATCATATTTACAGCTTCTTCCCAACTTGATAAGATATTGTTTTAGGAGGCAAAAATGAAACGCACTTTTAAATATATGATAATATTTCTTTTATTTTTTCTCGTCATGATTTACGGTATAGGAGTTTATTTTTTCACTTCGTATTTTATGCCGAAAACCACCATTAACGGGAAAGATATGTCATTGACAAAAATTTCAAACTTAGACCAAAATTACAAGAATTTATGGAAGGATTTTTCGCTTGAGATCATTTCGAAAGAAAGCAAAGAATTGCTACCGGCTCAAAGCTTTGATTATGAAGATTCATTGACTCCGGGTCAACGAGTGGAACAAAATCCTCTCTATTGGTTTTTAGCCTCACTTTATCACAAGGACTATACTTTGGATCACAAAGTCAATTACGATCCGGTAAAATTTAAAAAAGCTGTGGATCAATTACAGGTGATCCAAAATAGTATGGTGCCACCTAAAAATGCAGAGTTGATCTATGATGGTGAAAATTATGTGATTCAAAAAGAAGTGGAAGGTAATACCGTAGAGCGGGAAAAATTGGAGAAAGCTCTTTTACTCCATTTGGCCGAAGAATCACCTAAGGTGAATTTGGAAGAGGAAGACATCTATCTTCGTCCCACGGTGTATTTTGATGATGAACACTTAAATTCACTAAAAGCTCAGTATGACCATTTAAACAGTTTTCAATTGACTTATGATTTTGAGGATCGACAGGAAATCTTAAAAGGTCCTAAACTCATTGATCTGTATCGAGAAAATGAAGAGGGGTTGATGGTACCTGATGTGGAAAAGGTCAGAAATTATGTGAAAGATTTAGCGGCAAAATATGATACTTTTCGTACTAATAGACAGTTTCAAGGTACTGGTATAGGGAAGGTTTTAGTTCCGGGAGGAATTTACGGTTGGCTGACGGATATCGACGCTACGACAGATCATTTAACCAAGGCTTTGGAAAAGACCGGTACGGAAAAACTGACTCCGATTTATAAATTAGATGCCGTATCTCGAAAGACGGATGACATCGGAAGTTCCTATATCGAAATTGATCTTGCCAGACAAAGACTTTGGCTCTATCGAGAAGGTGAATTAGTTTTGGAAACTCCTGTGGTTACCGGAAATCCTAGTCAAGGGAATGGGACACCTACAGGAACAGGAAAAATTTGGTCAAGGGAACGGGATCGTTTTTTAACAGGGGAAGATTACAAATCCTATGTCCATTTTTGGTTGCCCTTTAACTGGTCTGGTTGCGGCGTTCATGATGCGAACTGGCGAAGTAATTTTGGCGGCGATATTTACAAGTGGAACGGATCCCACGGTTGCGTCAATACGCCTCCTTCTGTTATGAAAAAACTCTATGATTCTACCTTTTATGGAATGCCGGTGGTGGTTTATGATTCCCAAACCCAAAAAATTACTTGATAATTTTTCTTATTTGAGCTATAATATATGAGAAATAAATAACAGATTCATGTAATATCTTCAGGGTGAGGTGAAAATCCTTAACCGGCGGTACAGTCCGCGAGTTCCTAATGGGAATTGAATTGGTGAAATTCCAATACCGACAGTTATAGTCTGGATGAGAGAAGATTGCTTTGCAATTATGCCCCGAAGATTCGGGGCTTTTTTATGCCTCGAGATTAGGAGGTTAAAGATATGAATAGAGTGAATCAAAACAGTATTTTAACGACGAAGCGTTTAACGAGAATTGCCATGTTAGGTGTCATTGCATTTATTTTAATGTTTTTTCAACTACCATTGCAATTTGTGGCTCCACCTTTTATTAAGCTGGATATTGCCGATATGCCGATTCTAATCGGCTCCTTTACCATGGGTCCAGTCTGTGGTATTATGATAGCCGCTTTAAAAAATATTTTAAAACTTTTGTTTAAAGGGACTACAACCGGTGGTGTGGGAGAATTATCTAATTTTATTATTGGCTCTACTTTTGCTGTCGTATCCAGTGTCATTTACCGACGAAACCCCACCTTTAAATCAGCAGTAATCGGTCTTTTTGTCGGTGTCATTACCATGACGGGACTGGCCATGATGAGTAACTATTTTGTGGTATTTCCACTGTATGCAAAGTTAATGCCCATGGAAGCAATTATTAATATGGGAAATGCCATTACTCCGAAGATTACGGATCTATGGTCGATGATGGTTTATTCCATTTTGCCTTTTAATCTAATCAAAGGATTTTTAACGGCAGCGGTGACGATGCTTATTTATAAGAAAGTAAGTCCTATTTTAAAAGATTATTAACTAGAATACCAAAGTAAAAGAGCCTTCTTTGAGAAGGTTCTTTTATTTTGTCGCCTGTACTTTTAATAAATATAGGTTATAATAAAAGATATTGAGGTGATTGGATGAAATTATTATGTGCAGGGCCTACTTCTATTGATCCCCAAGTGATGGAAATCATGGGACAATCTAAGACCAACCCTGATTTGGATCCGGAATATACAAAAATACATAGGAATGTGGAAAAGAAATTGTCAGATTTTTTAAAGACAAAAGAAACTACTTTTTTAATGTTAGGAGAAGCGATTATGGGTTTGGAAGGGGCCATTTCTTCTCTTATGGAACCGAAGGAGCGAGTCCTTGTTTTACACAATGGATATTTTGGAATCGGTTTTAGCGATTATGTCCAACGATACGGAGGAGAAGCTGTAGAGCTTGCCTTTGATTATCGTCAAGGCATTGATGTGGATCAATTGGAGGATTTTTTAAAGAAGGATCATGATTTTTCCATTGCCACTTTAGTTCATTGTGAGACACCTTCAGGTATCACCAATGATATATCGAAAATTTGTCCTCTTTTACATTCCTACGGAATTCTTTCCGTTGTAGACTCCGTTTCGGGAATTGGAGGAGAAGAAGTGGACTTTGATCGAGATCAAGTGGATGTGTTGATTGGAGGAAGTCAAAAATGTCTTTCTGCTCCGGTAGGATTGACGACGATCACCGTATCTCAAAGGGCAAAGGAAAAAATAAACCAAAGGAAATCTAAAATTGCCGGTTATTATTTAAATTTTGAAAATTATTATAATTACAAAGATTCTTTCGACTTCCCCTATACGATGAATGAGAATCTCACCTATGCATTTGATAAGGCCTTGGACCTGCTCATTGGGAAAGATTCCCTTCGTCTTCATAAAAAATATGGAGAAGAAACCCGTCAGATTCTTACAAATTCCGGATTGGAGCTATATCCCAAAAATTCCTGGTCCAATACGGTCACTACGGTTCTCATGCCGGAAGGATATGATTCCAGAGAACTTTTAGAAAAGATGAGAAAAAGAGATATTATTATTTCCGGTGGCATGGGGGATATTTTAAAGACGACTTTCCGAATCGGCCATATGGGAAATAATATAGACGAAGATAATTTCAAACTTCTCTATGAAAAACTGGATGACTCATTTTTAGAAATGGGAATTACATTAAAAATTCCTCTATTGGCATCTTTTAATGCTATTCATAAACCCGATTGAAAGAAACAGGTTGAAAAACCTGTTTTTTATTTGAAAGGCAAAGGGGTAAGAGAAGATAGGAAGTATGAAATACTCTGGGAAAGAAAAGGATTGATATGTTTAAAAAATTTAAATGGTTTATGTCCTATTATAAGAAGAAATTGACTTTGGCCATTTTCTTTTTACTCTTAAGTGATATTGTGGGGCTGATACCACCTTATATTACCGGTCGATTGACGGATCGGATTTTTGATAATTCCATTACTTTAAAAGTATTTATTTTAATTATCATTTTAGACTTATTCGTTATTTTAATAAAATATATTTTGGCAATTCTTTGGAGCTACTTTACGTTTCGAGGATCGAATGAAATGGAATACTTAGCTAGAGATCGAATGATGTCAAAAATTTTAAAACAGTCATTACAATTTTTTGAAAAACATTCCACTGGTTCTCTGATGGGTAAGGCGACCAATGACGTGAATACTTTAGTGGAGTTTGCAGGCTATGGAACTTTGAGTTTTTTTGATTCCTGTATCTATCCAATTTTTATCGTTATCGTCATGATTGTAGTGGTGGATTTAAAATTGACTTTAATGGCTATTTTGCCCCTTCCGCTACTGGCATATCTATGTATAAAAATTGGAGATAAAATTTATGAAAAATTTACTTTAGTACAGAGAGTTTTTGATAAATTAAATGGAAATGTGTTGGAAGATGTGGAAGGAATTCGAATTATTCGAGTCTTTAATCTGCAAAATTCTCGTGAAGATGCTTTTAAACAGAGAGGGCAAGATCTTTGTAATAGAAATTTAGAAGTGGTAAAATACCAAGCTCTGATGACGCCAATTCAAAGAATTATTCCGGCCTTTACTTTTATTATCGCCATAGGCTACGGATCCTATTTAATTTCCAATGGAAAAATTACCGTGGGTCAACTGGTGTCCTTTACCTATTATCTCAATATGTTGATATGGCCCATGTACGCTTTAGGAAATTTTATTAATTTAAAACAACAAGCTGGAGCTTCCATGGATCGGATTCAAGAGATTTGGGATTATCCTGAAGATATTGTAGAAAATCCTCAAGCAAAGCCACTCCATCAAAATCCCAAAATTCAATTTAAAGATTTTTCTTTTCGCTATCCTTCCTCCAAGAACAATGTGTTGGAAGATGTGAATGTGGATATTTACCAAGGAAAGTCCCTGGGAGTGTTGGGAAAGACCGGTTCAGGAAAGACAACCTTTTTAAAACAATTGTTGAGCCTCTACCCCAAGGATGATGATCATATCCTATTAGATGGGAAGACCATGGACTCTTATACGATACACAGTGTTCGAGATAAATTAGGCTATGTACCTCAGGAGCATATGATTTTTTCAAAGAGTATTCGAGACAATATTAAATTATCGAAACCAGATGCTACGGAACAGGAAGTGATGGATGTGATTTCCTTGGCTGATTTAGAAAAGGATTTAGATGTCTTTGTCGATGGATTGGACACTCTTTGTGGGGAACGAGGGGTTTCTCTTTCTGGTGGTCAAAAACAGAGAATCTCACTGGCAAGAGCCCTTTTAAAAGATCCTGATATTTTAATTTTAGACGATGCGATGAGTGCTGTTGACGGTGAAACAGAGCAAAGGATTATTGAAAATCTTCAAAGAAATCGGCAAGGGAAAACTACCATCATCGCTTGCCATCGAATTAGTCAAGTGATCCACTGTGATGAGATTATCGTCTTTCAGGAAGGCAGAATAATAGAACGTGGTCATCATGATCAGCTCTTGGCTCAAAAAGGCTGGTATCGGGAACAGTATCGTAATCAAATGGCAAAAAGTCGTGTTCAGAAAAAGGTGACATCATGAAGAAGAAAAAAATTCACGAAACTTTCGTAACAAAAAAATTAATTGATTATTCTCTTCAGGAAAAGAGATCCTTGACCATCGGACTGGTTCTGACCTTTATTCGAACTTGGATGGAAATTGTGGGGCCACTGATTGTCGGCTATATTTTAAATCACTATATCAAAGCCGATATGGTGAGAAGAGATTTTCTACAAATTGGAAAATTATTGGCAATTTATTTGGTGGTTTACCTTCTTTGCGGACTGTTTAGCAATTTGGCACAAATTTCCTTTGAAGAAGCGGCCAATAAAATTACCTTTGCTGTTCAAAAGGATGTTTACCATCATGTACAGTCTTTTCCCATTTCCTATTTTGACTCCTTGCCGGCAGGTAATATCGTTTCACGAATTACCAATGATACTCAACGGTTAAAGAGAATGTTTCAATTGATCTTAAGTGAAATGATCACCGCTGGAATTATGGTCGTCGGTATTTATCTGATGATCCTCTATACCAATTTTTGGGTGGCGATTTTAATTTTGGTTCTAGTGCCCATACTCTATATTATGTTTGTAGACCTTCGGTATAAAACATCTAAATACACCACTTTAAATCGTCGTTATGTGGCTGAAGTCAACAGTGATTTGAATGAAAACATACAAAATATGGAAATTATTCAAGCTTTCAATCGAGAAGGATTGATAAAAGAAGAATTTGACGATTTAAATCGAAGGATTTTCTCCACCAATCTGGAATTGACAAAACTTCGTTCTTACAGTGGCTTTCGTGGTGTAGACGGCCTTCAATATGTGGCAGTGGTTATCGTATTGGTTTATTTCGGGATCGGACAAATTACCAAGAGTTATCCGGTATCCATTGGCTCTATGTATATTGTGATTGACTATGTCACCAAGATTTTTACCAATTTGAAGCGAATGTTTTCTCGCTTCGGCGATTTGGAACAATCCTATGCTTCAGCTGCCCATATTTTTGATCTCTTTAAAATGCCTACACAGGAAAAATTGCCGGAAGTGATGGGAGAGATGGTGGGTGAAGTGTCCTTTGAACAAGTGACTTTTGCCTATGACCGGGAAGATGTTTTGAAAAATATTGATTTTCATGTCAATCCTGGAGAATCCGTTGCCTTTGTCGGCTCCACCGGTTCGGGAAAATCGACGATTATCAATTTACTATTAAATTTTTATTCGCCTCAAAAGGGTAGAATTTTAGTCGACGGAAGAGATATTAAAAATATTAATCGCCGAACCTTGCGGGAAGAAATGGCTGTGGTTTTACAGGATGCCTTTCTCTTTGAAACGACAGTTAAGGACAATATCAAATTGGATGATCCCAGCTTTCGCGATGAGGAGATTGAAAAGGCTCTATTGGCAGTAGGTGGCGATCAATTGGTAGAACGAGGGATTGACGAAAAGATTTTGGAAAAAGGAAATAATTTAAGCCAGGGAGAAAAACAACTTATTTCCTTTGCCAGAGCGTATATTCGAAATCCGAAAATTTTAATATTGGACGAAGCGACTTCTAATATTGATACGGAAACGGAAAAGATGATTCAACGGGGGATAGAGAAATTAAAAGAAGACCGAACCACTTTTATCATTGCCCATCGTCTATCCACTATTAAAGATGTTGACAAGATCTTTGTCCTTAATAAGGGACGTATTATTGAAGAGGGAAATCATGAACAATTAATGGCTTTAAACGGATTTTATCGAAATATGTATGATGAACAGATGGAAAACAGTTAAAATATTTAGAAAAGATTTATTTTTTAATCCATTTCCGTTATAATACAATATAATTTTATATGATAATCAAAGGAGGAGTGAAGTGAAGAAAATTTTGGATGTACAGGGGTTGGTCGGTGGAACTCCATGTGTAGAGATCTCCTTTTTATATAAAGGTTGTCCTAAAAAAGTCTTTGCCAAAGTGGAATACTACAACTTATCCGGTAGTGTCAAAGATCGAATGGCCTACCATGTGTTGACCAAAGCTTATGAACGGGGAGAGATTAAAAAAGGGGACCGTATTGTGGAGGCCACCAGTGGAAATACGGGAATTGCCTTTTGTGCCTTAGGTGCATACCTGGACCATCCGGTTACGATTTATATGCCGGATTGGATGAGTGAAGAGCGTAAAAAACTGATTCGTAGTTATGGAGCTAAAATCCGTGAAGTATCCAAGGACGAAGGGGGTTTTTTGGGAAGCATTGCCTTGGCGGAAAAAGAAGGACGGGAAAAGGATCATGTTTTTTTGCCACGGCAATTTAACAATGAGGACAATTCCCAAGGTCAATATCTAAGCTTAGGTCGAGAAATTGTAGAAGATTTGCAAAAATATCGACTGGTGCCGGATGCCTTCATTGCTGGAGTAGGTACTGGAGGTACGGTGATGGGAGTCGGTCGAGCTTTTAAGGAAATAAATAAAAATGCTAAAATCCATCCCTTGGAGCCTTTAGAATCTCCCACCTTAAGTACTGGAGATAAGGTGGGTCATCATCGAATTGCCGGGATCAGCGACGAATTTATTCCCGATCTGGTAAAATTGGATCAATTGGATGAAGTGATTGGAGTATCCGACGGAGACAGTATTCTTATGGCTCAAAAACTGGCAAAATTAGGACTGGGTGTCGGCATCTCCTCGGGAGCCAATTTTATCGGAGCCGTAAAAGTTCTGGAAAAATCACAGGAAGACGCCATTGTCGTCACTGTATTTGCTGACGATAACAAGAAATATCTTTCAACGGGTCTAATGGAAGAAGAACCTATTCGAGATACTTATATCTCCAAAGATATTGAATTGGTAAGAATGAGAGTATTATAAAAAAAGACG
>JAUNVJ010000003.1:0-95819 GCA_030537695.1 Tissierellia bacterium | reverse complement strand
TTATATCTCCAAAGATATTGAATTGGTAAGAATGAGAGTATTATAAAAAAAGACGGAATTTCCGTCTTTTTTTATGTTTTTTTCGAAAAAGAAATTGTTAGAAATTTGTAAGATCTCTGTAAGAGTATTGTTCTATTTATCCCTTATACTGGTATCAGGTGATCATGATGAGAAAAAAGAAAAAGACAAAGTCGAGAAGAGTATATGAAAAAGACGAATTTTATCAAGAAAATCATCAGAGAAAAAAACCGAAGAAAAGGAAGTTTCCCCGCTTCCTCTTATTATTGATTCTCTTAGGTATTTTATGGATTCAATTTAAAAACAAGAGACTTTCTTCCGTCACTTTGAAAAACATGGCGAGTTTGCAATATGAGATCACTCCCGAGGAGGAAAGGGAATTGGCGAACTTGGCTCAAGACGATGAGACCATTCAAAAAATCTATCAGGCTCGAGAAAAGTTGCCAAAGGACTTGGTCAAGGAAATCCTCTTACGTCCCGAATCCAAAGGTTTCATATTGGGATTTTTGGAAGAGGATCCGTCGTTGGCACCGAAAAGTCAAGATTTTATTGAGGATGGAGAGATCCCCTATTTCATTCAATGGGATCGACGATGGGGGTATAATTCCTATGCCGGAGGTCTCTTAGGGACGCGAGGCTGTGCTCCCACCGCCTTGGCCATGATGCTCCAAGGAATGGGAGAAAAAGTCACACCGGATCAGGTGGCGAAATTTGCAGAAAGAGAAGGATATGTGGAGGACGGCTTTACCTCCTGGAGGATAATGGAAGCACTTGCTCAAAAATATAATTTACAATTGGTGGAAATTCAAAGGGATGGACCTCTGGAAGGCTTTTTAGAAGAAGGTCACTTCGTCATTCTTTCTATGAGACCGGGGCATTTTACCAATACGGGACATATGATTTTTTTACGAGGGATTGATTCCCAAGGAAAATGTATCGTCTACGATCCCAATTCACCTTCTATTTCCCAAGAGAGTTGGTCCTTTGAGATTTTAAAAAAAGAAATGAAAAATGGTTGGAGTTTTTCAACAATCCGATAATAATGGATTATCTTTCTTGTAAAATTAAAATCATTGGAAGATAGAGATGTTTTCAAATAAAATCCATGGATATTACAATCGATTGTATCGACCTATTGACAAGAAAGCTGTGAAATTTTTGACCCATATTGTTAAAGTGATATAAGAAAAATACGTCAAATTCATGGTTCTTTGATCCTAGGATCCTGAAGCAATAGAAATTTAGGAAATGATTGTTTTAAGATTTGGATCCTTTCAAGTTTTTGTTAAAAATTGTCAAAAATCTCAAATTTTACCATTGATTTTTTGTGATTGTGGCCTTCTATTGTATTTTAAAAGGATTCGTCCATGGCTTTTTGAAAAATCTTTCAAGGATTGGAGGACCCATGGAGGAAAGACCATAGATGAAAGGGAAGAGTTTACTGAAAATTTTTGTATCCCCTTTAAAAGGCGGCATGGTCGATCTATGTATTTTATTGGAAGTTGGAAAAGAAGATAAAGGTTTTCAATCAAAATGCAAGATCTATTTTTAAATTGAGTAGTTGACTTTTAAAAAAGATCTTGTTAATATGAAGTTGACCGATGAAAGCTCATTGATTGAGCGAAAGTGTACCTAGGGATCCAAGAGCAATCTAAGGACCAAGCGGTACGGATATCTGTCAACACAGATATTACACCCGAGGGATAAAAGCCCAGGGGGGTAGGTTTCGCGACTTACCCTCTTAGGGCTTATTTTATTTCAAAGGGGAATACAATGAAAATTATTTATGAAGGTAAGACGAAGGATTTAGTGGAAGAAGGCGGAAAATTTTTTTGTCACTTTAAAGACGACATGACAGGCACCGATGGAGTATTTGATACCGGAGGCAATGAAGTTGTGGGTTCTGTGGAAGGAGCAGGGTCTGAGTGTATAAAAGTTTCCACCTTCTTTTTTGAGTTGTTGGAAAAGAAAGGGATTAAAACTCATTTTATATCTTCAGATTTGGATAAAAATCGGATGGAAGTTAGAAAAGCCCATATTTTTGGCAAAGGACTGGAAGTGATTACTCGCTATAAAGCCGTCGGCTCTTTTATTCGCCGCTATGGACGATACGGAGAAGAAGGAATGGAGTTGGATGGCTATACGGAATTTACATTAAAAGATGATGAGCGCAATGATCCGTTAATTACAAAAGACGGGTTGACGACATTAAATATACTGTCTGATAAAGAGTATGAACAGATTAAGGAATTAAATCAAAAAATCTCGGGAATTATTCGGGATGTTTTGGAAGAAAAAGGACTTACTCTTTACGATATTAAACTGGAATACGGTCGCTTAGACGATGGAAATGAAATTGTTTTGATCGATGAAGTATCAGGAGGAAATATGCGAGTCTATCAAGGAGATCGCTATATTGAACCTTTGGAACTTTCCAAGTATTTGGATATTTAAAGATAGTATTGATGTCGAAACCTGCAGGCTAACCTGGATAAGAGGTATCGACTCTTGTTCAGGTTTATTTTTATGGAGGAAAAATGAATTTTACCCTTGTTACTAAGAAAACGAAAGCGTATCAGGAAGAAGAAGCAAAATGGATCAAAGAAGCCAAGGAATTCCTACAGTTAGATATAAAAAATCTTTTTTTCTATGATATTTATGAATTTGAAAATATTTCAGAAGATGCTGTGGACTTCATTGAACATCGAATATTTGAAGATTGTCCTGCCTATGAAAAGTGGCGAGAAATACCTTCGGTGGCTGACACTTCCTTCCGTTACACCCAAGTCGCCGGACAATTTAATGCACGAGAAGAGATGGTTCAGGAAATGGTTCGCCTTTATTGTGCAGATGTCAATCTATACCACTCTCGAATTGTGGAATTGCCCGACATTTCCATGGAAAAATTGGAAATATTCAAAAATTATTTTATCAATCCAGTGGAAAACAGAGTGATTCCCATGGAGGGTATTTCCCATAAGCCCTTTATCTCCTCTCGAGATGAATTGGTGCCGATCGAAAATTTTAACCAAATGAAAGAAGAAGAATTGGCGTGTTTTACCCAACAATTTTCCATGGATTTGGAAGATATGAAGCTTTGTCAAAAATACTTTATTGAAGAAAAACGAAATCCTAATATGACGGAGCTAAAAGTTATAGACACCTATTGGTCGGACCATTGTCGGCACACCACCTTTTTAACAGAATTAAAAGAAATTTTAGTCGAAGAGGGGAAATATCAAAATATTTTTGAACAAGCGATTTGCTCCTACCTGTCCACTCGTAAAGAAGTTTATCCTTCAAATGAAAAGAAAAAAACTTTAATGGACTTAGGTACCATCAATGCTAAAAGAGAAAAGAAAAGAGGAAATTTAGAGGACTTGGATGAATCCGACGAAGTCAATGCCTGCTCCATCGTCATCGATGTAAAGGTGGAGGATCAAAAAGAAAAATGGCTCTTGATGTTTAAAAATGAAACGCATAACCATCCCACAGAAATTGAACCCTTTGGAGGAGCATCCACCTGTATCGGCGGTGGTATTCGAGATCCGCTCTCGGGAAGATCCTATGTCTATCAAGGCATGCGATTGACCGGCAGTAAAGATCCTCGAACTTCCTATGAAAAAGTGAGAAATGGAAAACGCAGTTCTCGACAAATCTGTCAAGTTGCAATGGAAGGCTTTAGTGACTATGGCAATCAAATTGGATTACCGGCAGGTATGGTACGGGAATTTTACCATGACGGATTTGAAGCGAAACGGTTGGAGTTAGGTGCTTTAGTTGCAGCTGTTCCCTATGATTATGTGGTACGAAAAGAACCGATTCCCGGAGATAAAATTCTCCTATTGGGAGGAAAGACGGGCAGAGACGGTTTAGGTGCTGCTGTCGGTTCTTCTCAAGTTCTGTCAGAAGAATCCTTGGAAAGAGCAGGTACGGAAGTTCAAAAGGGAAATCCCATGGTGGAACGACGGATCATGCGTTTATTCAGAAATCCCAAGGCCACAACCCTTATAAAAAAATGCAATGATTTCGGTGCCGGTGGTGTTTGTGTAGCCATTGGAGAATTAGCCGACGGATTACAAATTGATTTGGATCAAGTTCCTGTAAAATATCCGGGAATGCATGGAGGAGAAATTGCCCTTTCGGAATCTCAAGAGCGTATGGCCGTAGTTATTGATCAAAAAGATGTGGCTGAATTTTTAAAATACGCGAAAGAAGAAGATGTGGAAACCAGTATTGTTGCAGAAGTAACGGATCAGGGACGAATGGTGATGACCTTTGAAGATCGAGTGATCATCGACTTGAAACGATCCTTTATCAATTCAAATGGTGCCCCAAAAGAAGCTTTCCCACGAATTGCACAACCAAAGGCCGATTATTTCCAATCTCGAAAGGGGACGGTTCAGGAAAAAGTTCAAAGATCCATGGGAAATATAAACAATGGATCACAAAAAAATCTTATCGACAATTTTGATGCCACCATAAATGACAATAATCTTTTAAATCCTCTTGGTGGAAAATATAAATTGACACCTCAACTGGGAATGGTGGCGACACTACCTCGAGTGGAAGGAGAAACTTCCACCGCCTCCATTATGACCTACGGCTATGATCCCCGGTTGGCAAGTTGGTCCCCCTTCCATGGAGGTTACTATGCTGTACTGGAAGCCTTGGGAAAAGCTGTGGCCTTGGGAGGCGACTATAAAAAAATTCGATTTTCCATGCAAGAATATTTTGAACGGTTGGGAGAAGATCCTTACCGTTGGGGAAAACCGACAGCAGCACTTTTAGGGGCTTTTCAAGTTATGAAATATTTTAATTTGCCGGCCATTGGAGGTAAAGACTCTATGAGTGGTAGCTTTGAAGAAATTGACGTGCCACCTTCTCTCTTTGCCTTTGCTGTAGGGATTACGGAAAAAGACCGAGTGATATCACGGGAATTTAAAAAAGAGGGCAGTAGCATCTTTCTTTTAAGAAGTCCACGGACTCAAGAAGACTTAATCTCCTTGGAGAAATATGAAGAAATGTTAAATCGAATTGAAACAGGCTTAAAAGAAGGAAAAATTTTAAGCATCTCTACGGGAAATCATGACGGTATTATTATCGACCTCTTTGAAATGGCCTTCGGAAACGGTTTGGGCTTTTCGATTGAATCCCCCTTTGTGGATCAAGTATTTGAAAAAAACGTGGCGTCTTTCATCATTGAAACGGAGGATGAAGCGTATTTTCAAGAGATTGGAGAAAAAATCGGAAAAGTCACCGGAGAAGAAGCCTCTTTGGGAAATGAAAGCTTTAAACTTCAAGAAATACAAAGTTTATGGGAGCAAGCTTTAAAGGAGATCTACGAAGAGGCGGAAGTTTTGGAAAAAGAGCCTAAGAAAATAAGAGAATTGAAACTTCCTCATAAATCACTTCGAGTGATTATGCCTATTCTGCCGGGATCTCATGGAGAGTACGATTTGAATCGAGCATTGAGCCGCCGAGGTGGCGAAGTGGAAACTTTTATATTCCGAAGTCAATCTCGAGAAGAATTTAAAACTTCCTGTAAAAATTTCACCCGAAATTTAAAAAATTATGATTTAATCGCCTTTCCTGACGGTGCCATTATGGGAAATGAACCGGCAATGGAGGGAAAATTCCTGGAACTTTTATTACAAGAGGTGGAAGTTCAACAGGAGATAGACGAATTTTTGAGAAAAGGCGGAAAGATCCTGGGAATCGGTGCTTCTTTTAAGGCATTGATTCAATCGGGACTGATTGAGTTTGGAAAAGTTAAGAAAGGTACTCGAATTGAAGTATTGCCCAATCTTAGGAATAAATATTTGTCAAAAATAATGCTGTCAAAAATTGTAAAAGAAGAATTTGCACAAGAGACAGGCGAATATAACAGCATATTATCTACGAAATATAGTCGTATTCGTGTTCCAAAAGATCTCTGTTCTTGTGTAATCTCAAAGATGGAGGGCTTTTATCCCGGAGAAATGGGGGTGGATGGTTTGATCAGTCCCTGTGGAAATATTCTGGGAACGTTGACCAATATTGAGCGGGAAAATATAGGAAAAATGAAGAATATTACAGCCCAAATTTCACCAATTTTAAATTATTTATTTCTTTAAGGAGGATGTATGAAAGTTTCAATAATAATGGGGTCTCTTTCCGATCAAAAAATTGCCGATAAGGTAGTGGATACTTTGGAAAAATTTGAGATTGCCTATGATGTGAAAGTTATTTCCGCCCATCGGGCATTGAATTTGTTAAATGAATATGTCAAAGGAGAGGAAAAAGACACGAAGGTCTTTATCGGAATCGCCGGAAAAGCTGCCCATTTGGCAGGAGTGATAGCTGGTATGACCATTCGTCCCGTCATTGGAATCCCGGTAAAATCTTCAACTATGGACGGTATGGATTCTCTCTTATCTACAGTTCAAATGCCTTCCGGTGTTCCCGTTGCTACCGTTGCCATTAATGGAGGAGAAAATGGAGCCATCTTGGCAGCCCAAATTCTATCCCTAGAAGATAAAGAGCTTCAAAAAAAATTACACCGTTACAAAGAAGAAATGGAAGAAAAAATTAAAAATACAAAATACCATCGAAGTTTAAAGGAGAAAGAATGAGCGGACTATACGGGCTTTTTTCAAAGGATAAAACAGTCAATGCCTTTTCCAATCTATACTTCGGTCTCTTTGCCCTTCAACATAGAGGACAGGAGGCCATGGGTCTTTCCCTTCTAAAAAATGGAAGATTGTCGGAAATAAAAGGATACCATCTGGTATCTGAAAATATAAATATGGAAAATGCCACCGATTTGGAAGGACCAGTGGGATTGGGACATGTGAAATACGCTTTTTCTCAAGAAAAAAAGGAAGCTCTGCCTATGCCATGGTATTATGAGATTCATGGAAAGCCTTCTCTTATCGTTGTAGATGGAGTCTTTTTAAACGAAGACTTTCGTATGGATACTTTGGTGGAAAAACTGGCGGGGAATGAAGAGGAGTTAAAAGAATATATCTCCCATCTTCGAGGAGCCTATGGGATCATATTTTTGCAAGAAGATCGCATGATTGCCATACGGGATATTTATGGGATCAAACCGATGTGTATCGGCAGTCGGAACAATGTGACCATCGCTTCTTCGGAAAGTTGTGGCATCGACGCCGTCGGCGGTCAATTGGAAAAATTTTTAAAACCGGGAGAAATTTATATTGCCACGGATCAAAAGGATTACAGCATCTTTGCACAGGCCAGAGGTAATCATCAATGTCTTTTTGAAATGGTCTATATAGCAAGACCGGATTCCATTGTAGATGGAGTGGTGGTCTATGATGCCCGCCATAAAATGGGGGAGATCCTCTATGAAGAAAGTCCGGTAAAGGCGGATGTGGTAATTGGAGCACCGGATTCAGGAATGATTGCCGCCTTGGGATTTGCCCATAAATCCGGAATTTATTATCAAAAGGCCATCGTTCGAAACCGTTATATTGGAAGGACTTTTATCACTCCCACTGATGAAGAGCGACAATTAGGAGTCAAGATAAAATTGTCGGTGATCGAATCTCTCGTTCGAGGAAAAGATGTGGTCTTAGTGGATGATTCCATCGTTCGAGGCATTACGATGAAACGGATGGTGAATATTTTAAAAGAAGCAGGAGCCAAATCCATTCACATTCGAATTGCCTGTCCCCCGGTGGTGGAAAGTGAAAATTTAAGTATTGACGTTCCCGATTGTGAATTTTTAATTTCCCATCACCATCATCCGCAGGAGCTTGTAGATATAATCGGTTGTGATTCCTTGGCTTTTTTAAGCTTGGAGGGTCTTCGTCAAGCTTGTGGAAATAAGGGATATTATGAAAAGTACTTTGGTGGAGAAAATCCCGTAAGATAAAGGAGTAAATATGTCAATAGATTATCGTGATGCCGGCGTAGACAAGGACGCCGGTTACAGAGAAGTCCAACTTATTAAAAACCTTGTGAAAAAAACCCATTCCCCTCAAGTTTTGTCAACCCTGGGAGGATTTTCCGGTCTCTTCCAATTGGATGTTGAAACGATGAAAGAACCCATCCTTGTATCAGGAACTGATGGAGTCGGTACAAAACTGATGATAGCTCAAAAATTGGATCAACATCATACCATTGGTCAAGACTGTGTCGCCATGTGTGTCAACGATATTTTATGTCAAGGAGCAAGACCTCTTTTCTTCCTAGATTATATTGCCACCGGGAAACTGTATCCGGAAAAGATGGCAAAAATCGTAGAAGGAGTGGCAGAAGGCTGTCAGATAGCCGGTGCTTCCCTTATTGGAGGAGAGACGGCGGAAATGCCCGGCATGTATGGCATCGATGAATATGATTTGGCAGGTTTTTGTGTTGGGGTGGTAGATCGGGAAAAGATGATTACGGGAGAATATATGGAAGAAGGCGATGTTATTTTTGGCCTACCTTCCAATGGCATTCACTCCAACGGTTATTCTCTGGTTCGAAAAATTATTTTTGAAATTGAAAAAAAAGATTTGGACCAATCCTATGGAAATTTAACGAAAACCCTAGGCGAAGAACTTCTCACGCCGACGAAAATTTACGTAAAAGAAATGCTGGAATTGATGGAAGAAGTGAAAGTGTTGGGCATTTCCCATATTACCGGTGGCGGATTATATGAAAATGTTCCTAGAATGGTAAGAAAGGGTTACAAAGCCTTAATCGATGTTGGCAAGATCCCCGTCCCTGAAATTTTTAATTTATTACAACAATGGGGGAATATCAAACAAGAAGAAATGTATCATACTTTTAATATGGGGATCGGTCTGGTTTTTGTCGTTGGAAGAGAGGATGAAAAAAAAGTGCAAGAGTTTTTTTACAATAGAGGACAGAGTCTCTATCCACTGGGAAAAATCGTGAAGGGAGAAGGAGATCTTGAGCTTACCGTCTAAAAAAATTGCCGTCTTGATTTCCGGTTCCGGCACGAATCTTCAAGCAGTCATAGATGCTTGTGATTCGGGTAAAATATCAGGAAAGGTAGTACTGGTGATTTCCGACAATCCGGATGCCTATGGTTTGATTAGAGCAAAAAAACATAAGCTTAATACCTATCTTTGTCAAGGAGAAGAAGAATTAACAGATTTACTGAAAAACTACCAAGTAGATGTTATTCTATTGGCCGGTTATTTAAAAGTAATACCTCCTTCCATCATTCATCGCTATCGGAATCAAATCATTAATATTCACCCCTCTTTAATTCCTGCCTTTTGTGGAAAGGGATACTATGGATTAAAGATTCATGAAAAGGTGGTGGAACGTGGAGTTCGCTATACCGGCGTAACCACTCATTTTGTAGACGAGACCACAGACGGAGGACCGATTATCTTTCAAGAAATTGTGCCGGTGGAAGGAGAAAATCCTACTGAATTACAACAAAAAGTGTTGCATAGGGAACATTGCCTTTTAGTAAAAACCATGGCCTATTTTTGTGATAATCGATTGGAAGTGAAAGGACATCATGTTCTGGTGAAAGGAGTAGAAGATTGCAAGCATTAATTTCCGTTTATGATAAAAAAAATATTGTCGAATTTGCTCGAGGTTTGGAAGCACTCCATTGGGATTTAATATCTACGGGAGGAACCTATCGCCTCTTACAATCGGAGGGAATCAAAGTTCGGGAAGTTGGAGAAGTTACCGATTTTCCGGAAATGCTAGAAGGACGAGTCAAGACCCTCCACCCGAAGATTCATGGAGGAATTCTATATAAGAGAGATCATAAAGACCATGTAAAGACTTTGGAAGACTTTGATATAACTTCCATTGATATGGTGGTCAATAATTTATATCCTTTTGAAGAGTCCTTGAAAAAAGGGAAAAGTCATGAAGAAATGGTGGAAAATATCGATATCGGTGGCCCTTCCATGGTACGGGCGGCAGCGAAAAACTACCGTGACGTGCTGATTGTCACTGATCCGAAGGACTATCGAGACATCTTGGATAAATTAAAGGAAGATCGCATCAGTCTAAAAGATCGAAAGAAATTAGCCGCCAAGGCCTTTTCCATGACGGCTACTTATGACAGTTTGATCAGCAATTATTTTTCACGAGAATTGAAAGAAGAATTCCCTCAGGAAATTCACAAGAGTTATCGATTAGTAGAAGAGCTTCGCTATGGAGAAAATCCTCATCAAAAGGCCGCTTTTTATGAAAATATTTTTCCCGATGTAAAGTATCGCCAATTACATGGAAAGGAATTGTCTTACAACAATCTAAACGATATGTACGGGGCTTTAAAAATTGCCAAAGTATTTGATGAAACCTGTGCCATTGCAGTAAAACATACCAATCCCTGTGGAATTGCCACAGGAAAAACGGCGGCGGAAGCGTTTCAAAAGGCCTATGAATGTGATGACGAATCCATCTTTGGTGGAATTATCGTCATCAATGAAGAAATAGATAAGGACTGTGCTCAGCTATTGGCACCTATCTTTTTGGAAATCATCGTAGCAGCTTCTTTTACGGAAGAAGCATTGGACTTGCTAAAGGAACGAAAAAATATCCGTCTGATCGAAATGCCGAAAATCAAGGAGTTCCAATGGAATGATAAAGTGATGAAAGAAACGTTAAACGGCGTATTAATTCAGGATTTTGACAAAGAACTTTATCAAGAGGACGAAATACAAGTGGTCACCAAGAGAAAACCCACTGAAGAAGAAATGGATGAATTGCTCTTTGCCTGGAAAGCGGTGAAAAACGTCGCTTCCAATGGAGTCGTCATTACAAAAGACCATGGAACCATCGGGATCGGTCAAGGAGAGACGAAAAGATCCTGGGCGGTGGAAGAAGCCATTGACCGTGCCGGTGAAAAGATTCAAGGAGCTGTTTTTGCTTCCGATGGATTTTTCTTTGAAGATACTATGGAACTGCTACATGATGCCGGAATCAAAGCCATTATCCAACCAGGAGGTTCCCTAAGAGATCAAGGAGTGATCGACTATGCAGATTCTCACAATATGACCATTGTCTTTACGGGACAAAGGCATTTTAGACATTAGGAGGTTGTATGAAGGTTTTAATAATCGGAACCGGTGGCCGAGAACATGCATTGGCATGGAAAGTATCCCAATCTCCCCAAGTTGAGGAAATTTTTGTCGCCATGGGAAATGGAGGAACTGCTTCTTTTTGTACCAATGTGAATATTCCACCGGATAATATGGAAAGATTGGCAGATTTTGCAATGGAAAAAAACATTGATCTTACCATTGTGGGACCTGAAGAACCCCTTTGCAATGGAATTGTAGATCTTTTTCAAAAAAAGGGTTTGAAAATTTTTGGGCCCAATAAAAAGGCAGCTCAATTTGAAAAAAGCAAGCGATTTACAAAAGAATTTTTGAAAAAATATCATATTCCAACGGCTAAGTATCAAAATTTCAATTCATACCAAAAGGCATTGGAAGGCCTTCAAGAATTCAGTTACCCCTTAGTGATCAAAGCCGACGGGCTCTGTTTGGGAAAAGGGGTTCTGATCTGTCAAGAGGAAGCCGAAGCAATTCGTGCTTTGGATTCCATTTTCATTGAAAAAATTTTTGGGGAAGAAGGTAGGGAAGTGGTGATTGAAGAGTTTTTAACTGGCTATGAATCTTCCCTACTCTGTTTTGTATCCCATAATAAAATTTACCCCATGGAGACAGCAAAGGATCACAAGCAAATTTATGACGGAGACCAAGGTCCTAATACCGGCGGCGTAGGAGCTTACAGTCCAGGAATAGCCAATGGACCGGAAGTGGAAGAAGAAATTTTGAAGATCTTAAGACAGATCGAAAAAGGATTGAATGATGAACATCATGACTATACAGGAATTTTATTTATCGGTTTTATGACGGATCGGCAACCAAAGGTTTTGGAATTTAATGTTCGCTTTGGGGATCCGGAGACGGAAGTCATCCTTCCTCGCTTAAAAGGAGATTTTGTGGAAATTCTTCAAAAAGCTCTTCAAGGAAATTTAGTGGAGGAAGATCTACAGTGGCAGGATGGGTATTGTCTGACGACGGTTTTAACCTCTGGAGGATATCCCGGAGCCTATGAAAAACATAAAAAAATTCAAGGAATAAAAGATGTAGATCCTGAGATTTTATTATTTCACAACGGAACTTTGGCGACGGAAGAAGGTCTTTTTACCAATGGGGGCAGAGTGCTTTCAGTCACTGCTTTTGGTGAAAATTTGGAAGAAGCTCGAAAAAAAGTCTATCGAAATATCGAAAAGATTTCCTTTGACGGAATGTATTATCGAAAGGATATCGGTAATGGATCGAAATCATTGTCGACATGCAATGAAGAATTATAAAAAATATGATAGAATAATCCCATTGCATGATGGGAGATGATGTCTATGAAAAAGAGCCGTCAAATGTCAGAAAGCTTTCTCTTTGCTTCTATTTTGACCTTGGCAGGAGGTCTTCAAGACGCCTATTCCTATATCTGTCGAGGAAAGGTTTTTGTCAATGCACAAACGGGAAATATCGTATTATTGGCTCAAAATATCGTGGAAAAAAACTTTATAGTGGCATTGGGCTATTTGATTCCTCTAACTGCCTTTATCCTGGGAGTGGCATTAACCGTATTTTTGGAAGATAAACTTCGAGGGAAAAAAATCCATTGGCGGCAAGGTGTTCTCCTAATTCAAATGATGATTTCCATTGGAGTAGGATGTATGAATTCAACGCAACATATTGTGGCAAATGCGTTACTGAGTTTTTCCTGTGCCATGCAGGTCAACGCCTTTCGAAGCCTTCATGGTCTTCCCTACGCTTCCACGATGTGTATCGGCAATATGAGAAGCGGCGTGGATATGATTTCCAGATACCATTTGACAAAAAATGGAGAATATCGGGAAAAGGGTTTGTATTATTTTGCCATTATCCTGATTTTTGGACTAGGGGCTCTTTTAGGCGCATTTCTCAGTAATATTCTCTATTTGCGAAGTATTTGGATTTGTACCTTATTTTATGCCATAGCTTTTGCCCTTCTTCATAGAGAAAATAAAAATTTTAATATCTATTCTTGAAAACCCGATGAATATCGGGCTTTTCTTTTAAGAAAAATAATACCATGGTACAATAGATGAAGAATAAAGTTTAGGAGTGGATATCAATGAAAATTATCGTACTAGACGGCTATACCTTAAATCCTGGAGACTTATCTTGGGAGTCATTGGAATCTTTAGGAGAAGTAACCGTCTATGACAGAACTTCCACCTTAGAAGATGTGATTCGACGAATTGGAGACGGAGAAATTGTCTTAACCAATAAAACACCTCTTCCCGCTATCGTATTTGAAAAATGTCCCAATATTCGTTATATTGGCGTTTTGGCCACGGGATACAATATTGTCGATATAAAAGCTGCTTTTAAACATGGAATTTTAGTGACCCATATTCCCAGCTATGGAACTCAAGCTGTGGCACAATTTGCCATTGCCTTACTTTTGGAAATTACCAACCAGGTAGGATACCATAGAGATGCTGTAAAAAAAGGGAAGTGGGCGACAAATCCCGACTGGTGCTTTTGGGATCGGCCCTTGATTGAATTAGCCGGCAAGACCATGGGTATTATCGGATTCGGTCGAATCGGCCAAGTGACCGGAACCATTGCCAAATCCATGGGGATGAATATTATTGCCCATGATAAGATAGAGTCCGATCCAGGAAGGGAGATTGCCCAATATGTTTCACAAGAAGAAATCTTTGCAAAAAGTGACGTGATCGTTCTTCACTGTCCCTTATTTCCCGAGACGGAAAACATTATTGACAAAAAGAATATTGAAATGATGAAAGACGGTGTGATTATTATCAATAATTCCAGAGGGGCTTTAATCGTTGAGGAAGATTTAGCGGAAGCTTTAAATTCGGGAAAAGTTTATGCTGCTGGATTGGACGTGGTAAGAGAAGAACCGATTCAAGAAGACAATCCCTTACTTCAAGCAAAAAACTGTATTATCACGCCTCATATTTCCTGGGCGGCTAAAGAATCCCGAGAACGACTGATGAAAATAGCCGTAGATAATGTGGCTTCTTTTTTAAAGGGTAAGATAAAAAACAAGGTGGAATAATATGGATTACAAAAAATTAATGGAGGAAAGAAATCAAGGAAACTCCTTTGCAAACTTTGTTGGAATTAAGACGACGGTCATTGAACAAGGGTATGCGGAAGGAGAATTATACCTTCGAGAGGAGCATTTAAACTCCCATGGTATGGTTCACGGAGGATGTCTTTTTTCACTGGCGGATACGGTGGCAGGATCTGCTGCTAAAACTCGAGGAAAGGGGACTTTGACTCTTTCTGGCGATTTAAAATATCTATTACCGACAAAAAATATCCTGTCTCTTCTAGGGATTGCTCGAGAGATGAAAGAAGGTCGATACGTCAATGTCTATGAAGTAAAAATTTACGATAATTTGCGTCAACTGGTTGCCATGGGAAATTTTGAGTTTTTTAAAGAGCCTTGATGAATTTTTAAAAAATTGGATCCATCAAAATAAATTTCATTTAAAATATGATACTATCTCATTTTTTGAAATTTAAAGAATCCAAGGAATTTTTATATGGGCAATGAAGGATTAGGGAAAAAGATGGTATCAAATTTTAGACTAGAGATGAAGATTAAAACTTTTCCAAACTCATTTTTTATCAGGAGGAGGAACTATGAATTTTGAAGAATTAATTCGGGAACGAAATGAAGACAATCCCTATGCAAAATATTTAGGAATTCAAACTTTGGAGATTGAACCGGGCTATGCACGTGGAACAATAAAAATTAAAAAGGAACATACCAATGTAATGGGGGCCGTCCATGGAGGACTTCTCTTTTCACTGGCCGATGCGGTAGCCGGTTCCGCCGCTCAATCCCATGGAGATAAGACGGTAACAGTGACCAGTGATGTGAAATTTTTACGGGGCGCTTTTGATGTAGACAAGCTGGATGTGATAGTTACAGAACTAAAAAACGGTCGCTCCTTTTCCTTTTACGAGGCAAAGATCTTTGATGAGGAGCAGAGACTGATCTTCCAGGGAAGTTTTCAATACTATAAAGTAAAAAAATAAGTTCTATTGAAGAACTTATTTTTTTATAGGGAAAATCCGTTGTAAAATTTTTTGATAATAGGGCATCATATAATCTTCGGAAACATAATTTTCCAGATCTTTTATGGGAATCCATTGAATTCCCTTGGTTTCTTTTTTATTTTCATGGAGTTCTTCCTCTTCGGAGACGACAAAGAGAAAGGTAGTATTATAGTGGTAGTGATCCTTGGCCCATAATTTTTCCAAAGAGATCGGCTCTTCATAGGTCTTTTCAATTTTTTCGATTCCCGACTCCTCTTTTAATTCCCGAAGAGCACATTGGTATAAAGTTTCCCCCGGTTCCAAATGGCCTCCCATCCAGGACCAGGAATCATATTTTTTATGATAGATAAATAGGACTTTATCCCTGGAAGGGTTGATTACAAAGGCGGAAGTGGTCACATGATGAGGATCTTCCTTTTGTAAAGGGCGATGATTGGCGAGATCTTTAAAGAGATCCCATTCTTCTTTAGTCCAAAAATCTTTAAAGTTTTCCATTTAAAACTACCTCCCGAAAGGGACGAAAAGCGGTTGGTAAGGTCAGTTTTTCCAATTCCTTTTCTTGCTTCCAAGAAAAGCTTCTTCCTTCATGATCCATGACCAACCAAGGTTCCAATCGAACCAAGTAAGAGATCATATCCCATTCCACATGGGAAAAAATATGTTTGTACTCTATGGATTTTTCGATTCGAAGGGCGGGCAACTCTTGTTTTTCTAACCACTTACGCCCTTCTTCTAAAGATAGATGTCCATTTACCATGGGAAATTGCCAAAGTCCTGCCAAAAGCCCCTTATTCTTTCTCTGTTCCAAGGCGATATAGTCATTTTCCCTCATTAAAAAGAGGGTCTTTTTTTCCATCCTTCGTTTCTTTTTTACTTCTTTTTTAGGAAAATCCAATTCTCGACCATATTGGTGAGCTTTGCAGCAAAATGCCACGGGACATTCTTCACAAAGAGGCATTCCGTTGGGAAGACAAATTGTAGCGCCTAAATCCATAATTCCCTGATTAAAATGACCCGGTGCCTGTTCAGGGAGTAAAAAACGCCAAAATTCATCTATGATTTTTTTGCCGGCTGTATTTTTAGTAGAACCCTCATAAGCCATCAATCGAGATCCTACACGGATGAAGTTTCCGTCAATGGCAGTTTCAGACTTACCAAAAGCAATACTGGAAATGGCGCCGGCAGTATAGGGACCAATTCCCGGAAGTTGTAACAACTCTTGATATTTTCGAGGAAGTTGGCCTTGGTAATCCGCCACGAGAATATTGGCAGTTTTGTGAATATTACGAGCCCGTGAATAATAGCCTAAACCTTCCCAGCTTTTTAACACCTCTTCAATGGGAGCTCTTGCCAAGGCTTCAATGGTGGGAAAATTTTTGACAAATCGATTGAAATACTCAATGACCGTCTCCACTCGAGTTTGTTGAAGCATTATTTCTGATATCCAAATATAATAGGGAAGAGGTTGACTTCTCCAAGGAAGGCTCCTTCCTCTTTCTCCATAAAAATTTAAAATTTCTCGTTGAAATTTATCTTTTGTTATAAAATCCATGATTTCCATAATTGTATTATATCATATGTAAATTTTTAATTTTAAAAATCCTTCTAAGATTGGAATTTTGGAATCAGTGGAGGAGAGCATGCTTCTCCCCAGTCCCAACGATTGGATCAGGATCTGAAAAATCCGTCAAGGACTTTGACCCAATAGGAACTCAACTGACTTTCGGAAAAGTTGAGGAAAGGCTGATCGGAAAGATAGACGGTATTATCAGAAATTTACCTCCTCAAAAGATGAAGAACTATATTAAAGAAATGTCGCTCCATTCCAGAGAAGCGACGGATGAAGCACGGTTAAACGAAAAGTTAGATTGAAAAAAATGCCAAATTCAATGAGAACTTGGCATTTTATTGACATGAAGAGTCGAAAGAATTTTGTTTGCGAATGGATTCATAATATTGATGACGTTTGGGATTTTCAGGAAACCACCCCTTCAAAACCCGTTCCTGTTGTTCCTTCATCTCCTTGACGGACCAAAAACAACAACAAGCGATCACACCACAAATGATTTTTAGCAAAAGTAATTGTAAAATCAATGACAAAATGGCGAATAGAATTCCACTGATGATAAAATATTTATTTGCCACCATCCCAAAATAAAATTCCGCTTTGATGACAATGGGATGAAATAGACCGATTAATAAAAAGGTAATGACACCGATTATCAAGCCTTCCATAGGATACTCCTTTCTTGCATGTATTTCAAATAGTCTCTGTCTAATGATAAAACTCTTATCCTATTTTTATCCCTTTCATGAAAAATAAATAGGGATTAAAAAATATATATCTTTATTAAAAGTCTTTTATCAATGATACAAAGGATTCTAACAATCCTTAGAATTGAAATATTGTTTTTAAAAATAGGATTATATTGTATTTTACAGAAAGAAAAGAAGAAATTTTTTTAAAAAGCAATAATATTAAAATGAAATGGAGAAAAAAATAATTGGAATTTTAAGGTAAATTTTAAAATGTGAAAGAATTGTGAAAGGATGAGTACATACTCATATTGTATTTATCTTGAATTATAAATTGTTCTGAAGAATTTAATAATTGATCTTAAATATATGTGATAAAAATGTGAAATTTATATTTATATATGTTGAGAAAATATAAAATAAAAAATAAATCGATGGTACAATTTATTGAGAAAGATTATCGTAATCAAAATTACGAAATACTTATTATTTTTTAGGAGGAATTATGAGAAATAAAAAAAGTTTATTGATGATTTGTCTCGTTTTAATATTTTCTTTGGTATTAGTTGCATGTGGCAAAAGTGAACCGAATGAAAATGAAGCTGCACAAAACAATACGGCAGTAGAAAATGTTGAAAATAATAATGCTCAAGGCGAGGAAGAGGCTGAAGAAGTTCCTATTTCTGAATGGGAAGGTGCCTGGAATAATATGAAGGCATATTTAGATGCAGAAGAATTAGTTCCCGCTTTCGAAGAAGTAGCGGAAAGAGACGGTATTTCTCCGGAAGAAGCAAAGGCAGAATTAGAGGAAAAAAGAGATTGCGAATTTGACGGATTCGTAGTGGAAGGTACAAAAGTCACTTTCTTAGACGGATTCCAAGATGATGGCGGCCAGGAAATTGACTCCGCGAATTACGAATTTGTAGAAACCCATGAAGTACAACATGGTAATTCTACATTGGAATGGGATGTATATAAAGCAGATAAAGAAGATGCGAAATACCCTGTATTACTGATGATGCCTGTTCACGGAGAGGAAGCTTTAATTCACTTCCATATGAGATATGGGGATGATAAAGACACTCTTCTGGCAAAAGAAGGTTGGTACCCGACTTTTGTCAAACCGTCTACAACTTATGAACAATTAGCAGAAGAAGTTACAGAATAATTGTCAATATTAGGGAGGCAAAGGATGATAAGAAAAAGAAATCTTTTATTGATTTTTTCTTTTTTCGTCGCTCTATGCCTTACAGGTTGTCATAAGAAAGAGGCAAAAAACAGTGGAAAGCCCATTGTCTATGCCTCTTTTTATCCTGTTTATGATTTAGTCGATCAAGTAGCTGGCGATACCATTGATTTGAGAACTTTTATGCCTTTGGATAAAAATCCTCATTTATGGGAACCTACTCCAAAAGATTTAAAAGAGTTGTCCGAGGCGGATCTTTTAGTCGTCAATGGGGCAAACTTAGAACGGTGGACGGATCAGGTAAAAGACAATTTACCAGATTTGGAAGTTCTTACATTATCTAATGGAGTGGAACTAATCACTTACAAAGGGGCGGCAGCTGTAGGAGATTTCTCCTATATGGCAGAGCAAAAAGCGGAAAGAGGAAAAGAATATAAAATAGACTTCGGTCACACTCATGAAGATATTATGAGAGTTGCATGGATCGATAATTCCGAAGACTTAAGTTTTGATCAATTAGTGGAAAAAGGAAAGAAAATTATGGAGGGCAAAGGAAAACTTGTGCCTCAAAAGGCAACGATAGATGTAGAGCCAGATACGATCTACGCATTAGAAATGGGTCATGAACATGGTGAAATTTACTATCGTTTCCCGAAAGCGGGAAAATGGGTCTTTATTGCCGACCGTCAATCGGAACAAATTCTTTCTTACAGTTTAATGGATATAAAAACCAATCAAGATTTAGATGTGGAAGTTCTACTGGAAGGCTCGACATCGGGAATGGATAAAATCACTTATGATCCTCACTCCTGGTTATCGCCTATGAATGGAAAAGCATATTTAAATTCCATTAATGATACTTTAGGGAAATTATATCCCAAAAATGCCCGTGATTACAATAAGAACAAAGTAAATGCAGTAGCTGAATTGACGGATTTGGAATATGAGTATAAAAATAAATTTAAAGAATGTGATCTAAAAGAATTTGTAGTAACTCATTATGCCTATGAATATTTGGCTCGTGAATTTGATCTGATCCAATTCCCCTTACAAGGTTTGGTATCTACAGAATCACCTAGTCTAAAGACGATTAAAAAAGCAGTTGGATTTTCTCAAGCAAAGGGGATCAATACGATTTTTTACGAATACAGCAATGATCCGAAAAGTGCAAAAACTTTGGCAGAAGAAATTGGTGGAGACGCTGTAGGTCTTATCTCCATGGAGTATCAGACGACAAATATGACAGAAGACACCCATTATCAGGACATTATACGCTATAACTTGGAAGAACTTTATAAATCGTTTAAAAAGTAGGTGGATTATGAATCATATCGATATTAAGAATTTAAAATTTGGCTACACTTCCGAAGATGTTATAAAAAATTTGGATCTGACAGTGGAAGAAGGAGATCTTATAACCATTATTGGAGAAAATGGATCGGGAAAATCCACTTTGTTAAAATTGATGTTGGGAGAATTGAAACCGGATGAAGGAAGGGTCAAAATCTTAGGACAAAATGTCAATGAAATGAATGATTTTCAAGACGTAGGTTATGTTCCTCAAGTGCAAAACTTTAATGATATCGCCTTTCCGATTACGGTTTCTGAACTGGTTGTATTGAATTTATATAAAAAATTTGGATTTGTGAAAATACCCAAGAAAAAACAAAAGAAAAGAGCAATCGAAATATTGGATCGAATGGGCCTACATCACTATATCAATGCACCCTATAATGAGCTTTCAGGAGGTTTAAAGCAAAGAGCTATGATTGCTCGGGCAATGATCAACTCTCCTAAACTTATGATCCTAGATGAACCTACGGCAGGAGTAGACCAAGATAGTAAAGTAAGTTTTTTAAAATTAATTTCAAAGATCAATCGAGAAGATAAAATAACGATCGTCATCGTAACTCATGAAATTGAGTTAATTCAAGAGACGATGAATATTGAAAAAGCGTACAAAATGAAGGAGGGGAAATTAGTAAATGTTGCAATTTGATTTTATGCGTCGGGCTTTAATGGCAGGCTTTTTACTATCCATAATGATCCCTCTTATCGGTGTCGTTATGGTCAATCGAAGGACTTCCATGGTGGGAGATGCACTGTCTCATACTTCCTTAACTGGGGTAGGGCTGGGACTGATTCTTGGCTTTGATCCTGTCATCGGTGCCATTATCATATGCATTATGGCTGCTTTTGCCATAGAAGGGATTCGTAAAAAATTCCCTCAATACGGAGATATGGCCACTGCGATAATTATGAGTACTGGATTGGGTTTGGCTGCTATTTTGTCAGACTTTGCTCCCGGTGGAAATAATTTTGAATCTTACCTTTTCGGAAGTATTTCTTCTGTAACCGGTGCAGATTTACGAAATGTGATCATTGTAGCAATACCGGTTATAGCTTGTTCGATTATCTTTTATGGCGCATTGTTAGATATTGCCATCGATCCGAATTTGGCAAGACTTGCCGGTGTAAAGGTAAAAATGGTAAATTCCATCTTTACTTTTTTATCAGCGGTAACCATCGCCTTAGCTTGTAAAATAGTCGGTGCTTTATTAGTTGCTTCACTGATCGTCTTGCCGGTGGCAACCGCATTGATTATCAGCCGTTCCTATAAGCAGACCTTTATTATTTCGGTGATATTGGGAATCATATATACTATGGTGGGAATTGTCGTTTCCTATTATTGGGATGTAAAACCTGGTGGATCCATCGTAATAAACGCAGTTATTGGAATGTTCGTCATGTCTGTATACGGAAAAATGCGAAAGACTTCGACTAAAGTAGAACGGGAACAAAATGTCCGAGTTTATGAATAATTAAAAAATAAGATTTTTCATGTAAAGTCACTACGAAAAGTAGTGACTTTTTTAACGGCATCTCCAATGGTCACAAAAGGTTTTTTGGAGCTGAAAAAGAATGTTGATTTTCTTTCATCTCTTTCGAAAATTATCTATAATAGGAAGAGGAGGCCCGAATGATAAAAAAATTTAAAGAATTGACAGTAGAAGAACTCTATGGGATTTTACAGTTAAGAAGTGAAGTATTTGTTGTGGAACAAAAGTGCATCTATGAAGATTTAGACGGAAAAGACTTAGAAGCACTTCATCTCTATGAACAGGAAAAAGATCAGATTATTGCCTATTGCCGTATTATGGAAGTGGACCCTTACACTTTTTGGATCGGACGAGTTGTGGTGGCAAAAGCGTTTAGACGGCAACAAAAGGCGACGCTTCTATTAAAAAGGGGATTGAATTATATTTTAAAGAAAGCTCCTCAGGGAGAAATTCATCTTTCGGCACAAGTAATGGCCATGGATTTTTATAGCTCATTAGGTTTTATCCCTTGTGGAGATTCCTATGTGGAGGATGGAATTCCCCATATTCATATGAAGTATTTTAATCGATGATGAAAATTTCACATTTCACAGTAAAAGAGTTATAATGAATAAAATTTGTTAAAAAATAGAAAGTAATGAAGGTATATGATGGCTGAACTAATTTATCGATTGGATTTATTTTTTATCTATGCTTTTTTAGGTTTTGTATGGGAGACTTTATGGGTTTCTTACAATAAAAAACAATGGGTGCAACGAGGTTTTTTACATGGACCGATACTGCCGATTTACGGCTTTGGAGCAACGATTATCATCGCCATAACCGAACCTTTGCAAGGTCATAATATTGCCATTTATTTTGTGGGAATGGTGACAGCAACCCTGTTGGAACTGGTAACCGGCTATACATTGGAAAAACTATTCCATGTCAGATATTGGGACTATGACAATCGGCCCTTTAATTACAAGGGATATATTTGTTTGCGATCCAGCCTATTTTGGGGACTGTTGCCCATCTTTTTAGTCAATGACGTGGATCAATGGATTCGTGAGCTCTTAGTTCAAATTCCACAAGAAATCTTAATCGCACTGACAGGTATTTCAAGCCTTTTATTTGTTGTGGATGTTTGGATCTCCGCCAAGGAAGCTTTTGAACTGAAAGATATTCTTTACTATGAGCGGGAATTGTCTTCTTATATGGATCATTTAAAAAAGAATTTAAAAGAACAGCGGATGGAACGGCGAGAAGAATTTTTCAAGGGATTGGAAGAGTTGAAAAAGCAGGAGTTGTCCGATGGAATCGGAAACAAATTCCGTGGAAAAGTAGCTTTGATTCTCTCTAGGAAGATTGAAGAAAAGAAAAGAAGAGAACGTAAGGCCTTTCAAAAATTGGAAACGGTCCTTTCGGAAAATATTGCTCGAGGAGAACTTCCCACTTTGTCGGGAAAAGCATTGGAACTGGTACATTATAAATATGATCGGCGAATGGAACGATTAAAGAGAGTCAAGAAAAATTTAGAATCTCTGCTAAAACGAAACGATATCTCAATGCGATAGAAGAAGGAGGTAAAAACATGCATACTATACTTAAAAATTTCCCGATTCAAACACAAATCGTTTTAAGCATTGCAATCATTATCTTATCCGGATTCCTAATGACGAGAATTACAAAAAAATTCAAATTACCCACGGTTACCGGCTATATTTTAGCTGGAATTTTAATAGGGCCTGAAATGCTTCATCTGGTACCTCGAGGCATCGTTCATAACCTTTCCTTTATTTCTGACGTGGCCTTAAGCTTTATCGCTTTTGATGTGGGACGGTATTTAAAGAGAAAGGTTTTAAAATCTGCCGGTTTAAAGGTACTTCTTTTGACAATATGTGAAGCATTGATGGCAGGAGTCACTGTTTTTGTTATCTTGTACTTTTTTTTCCATTTAGAATTTCACTTTGCTCTATTGTTGGGAGCCATTGCAACGGCAACGGCACCGGCCAGTACAATGATGACTATAAAGGAATACAAAGCCAAAGGAGACTTTATCAATACTCTATTACAAGTGGTGGCTTTTGACGATGTCGTCTGCCTTTTGGTTTTTTCTGCCGTGATTGCTATTATTCAAGATCACTCTGGACCGATGGGAATCATAAAACCGGTGATATTTAATATAATCGCGGTGGTACTGGGATATGTGATGGGAATTTTATTGAATTATCTTTTGATACCTTCTAGATCTCAAGATAATCGTCTCTTACTATCCCTTGCCATTTTGCTCCTGTTGACAGGATTTTGTCAAATCGTCGATGTCAGTCCTCTTTTATGTTGTATGGTTTACGGGGCAGGGTATCGGAATCGGCGTACCAGCTCCAATCTCTTTCGTCAGCTCAATTCCTTTACACCACCTATCATGGCCTTGTTTTTTATCGTCTCCGGTATGAACCTTTCCCTGTCGGCTCTCTTTTCCATGAAGACGATTGGGATCGCCTATGTGCTTTTACGAATGATGGGCAAGTACGCGGGTGCATACTTGGGAGGAAAAGCTTTAGGCTATTCACCAAATGTGGTAAAATATCTGGGATTGGCCTTAGCACCACAAGCAGGAGTGGCTTTAGGCCTTGGATTTATGGGAGAGCGACTCCTTGGGGGCGAGTTGGGAAGCTTATTTTTAAATATTATTTTAGCTTCCAGCGTTCTATATGAGATGATTGGGCCAGTCCTTGCGAAGTATGCGATCCTGCACGGTAGTGAAAAGATTGAAGGGAATACTTGAAATCGATAGGATCAATGATATAATAAAACTATAATTGAAAAGGGGTGCTGAAAAGCTGAGATTATACCCGTAACCTGATTTGGATAATGCCAACGTAGGGAAGTCATGTAGATGAAGTGTGTTTACTATTTTGGTAAATACACTTTTTTTATGGAAGGAAGGAATAAAATGTTTGGAAAATATGTCGATCAAGTACGAAAAGAAAAACCATTAATTCACAATATCACCAATTATGTAACGGTCAACGATGTGGCCAATGTATTATTGGCCATAGGGGGAAGCCCCATTATGGCAGACGATAAATTGGAAGTAGAAGAAATTACTTCTCTTTGCAACGGTTTGGTGATCAATATCGGCACCTTAAATCAACGGACCATTGAGTCCATGAAATTGGCCGCTACAAAAGCGAAGGAATTAAATCATGCCCTGGTATTGGATCCTGTGGGAGCTGGAGCCAGCTCATTGCGGACAAAGACAGCATTGGATTTGATCAATCAAACGACCTTCGATGTCATTCGGGGGAATTTATCAGAAATTAAAACTCTAATGGAGGGGCAAGGGAAAACGCAAGGGGTTGATGCCAGTGCAGATGACAATATTACGGAAGACAATATTGATGAATTGATTCATCGATTAGGAGAGTTTTCCAAAGAAATGGGTTCGATTATCGCCGTTACAGGAGCTGTGGATATTATAACCGACGGAACACAAGGAATCCTTATATATAATGGGAAAAAGGAAATGGGTCAAATCACAGGTACCGGATGTCAACTATCCGCTTTGATTGGAGCCTTTGTAGCGGCAAATCCGAAAAACAAGCTGGAAGCAACAGCGGCAGCTATTGGAACTATGGGATTAGCTGGAGACCTTGCCTTTGAAGCACTCCAAGAGCATGAAGGAAATATCAGCTATCGCAATCGCATCATCGATACCATTTATCACATGAAAGGGAAAGACTTGGATCAAGGAGTACAATATGACATTAAAAGATAAGCTGGCTCTCTATGCCGTTACCGATCGAAGTCATTTAAAAATACCCTTAGAAGAAGCGGTAGAACAAGCACTGTTAGGAGGAGCTACAATCCTTCAACTTCGTGAAAAGGACTTGGATTTTGAATCATTTGAAAAAGAAGCTAATAGAATAAAAAGGCTTTGTAAAAAATTTGAAATTCCCTTTATCATCAATGACAATGTGGAGATTGCAAAAAAAGTCGGTGCTGATGGAGTCCATGTCGGTCAAGAAGATATGGCTTGCCGAACAGCTCGAGACATCTTAGGACAAGATGCTATTATCGGTGTATCCGCTTCTTCTCTAGAGGAGGCAATACAAGGAGAAAAAGACGGTGCCGATTATTTAGGGGTAGGAGCTGTATTTCCCACCGGTTCAAAGGAAGATGCCTCCCATGTTTCCATTGAAACCTTACAAGAAATATGCCAAGCCGTTTCCATCCCGGTCATTGCCATTGGCGGAATTTCAAAAGACAATATCCAAATATTAAAAAAGAGTGGAATTGTAGGAATTGCCGTTATTTCCGCTATTTTTTCCCAGGAAGATATTCGAAAAGCAACCCGACAATTGAAACAAAGGGTAAAAGAATGGATTCTATAAAGGCAATGATTTTTGACGCAGACGGTGTTCTTTTGGATTCCATGGAATTGTGGGATCAATTGAGTTTGGATTATTTAACAAGTCAGGGAATTTCAGGCCCTGAAAATTTAAATGATATTATGTTTTCCATGAGTTATCGGGAAGGTTGTCAGTATTTGAAAGACCATTTTTTACCTTCCAAGACAGTGGAAGAAATTGACGAGGATTTAAAAAATAGAATGGAAGACTTTTATTTTAAAATAGTAAATGCCAAAGAGGGAGTAGCGGACTTTTTGGCTTTCTTGCAAGAAAAAAATTATCCCATGGTCATCGTTACGTCAACGGAAGAAAGATTGGTTCGAGGTGCATTAAAAAGACTGCAATTAGAAGAATATTTTTTAAATATTCTTTCCGCACCGGATTTACAAACTAGCAAGCGGGAAGCACCGATATTTCTACAAGCGTTGGAAATTCTGGGTACGAAAGGGAAAAATACCTTCTTGGTAGAAGATGCTCTCTATTCCATTGAGACAGGAAAATCCATAGGATTAAAAATCATTGGCGTATATGACAGATTCAATGAGGAAGAACAAGAGGAAATTCGAAAACAATCCCATTTTTATATCAAAACGGCAAGGGATTGGGAAAAAATAAAGGAGGAATTATGAGAGTAACGGCTTTAACCATTGCCGGCAGCGATTGCAGCGGAGGAGCGGGAATTCAAGCGGATTTAAAGACCATGTTGGCAAATGGAGTCTATGGAATGAGCGTCATTACTGCTTTAACTGCACAAAACACCTGTGGAGTAAAAAGCATTATGGAATCGTCACCGACATTTTTAAAGGACCAATTGGATGCTGTATTTGAAGATATTTTTCCCGACAGCATCAAAATCGGAATGGTGTCTTCCGCTTCTTTAATTGAAGTGATTGGGGATGTATTAAAAGAACAGGAAGCAAAAAATATCGTTGTCGATCCTGTTATGGTGTCAACCAGTGGAGCAAAATTAATATCAGAAGATGCCGTAGACAATTTGAAGAAATACTTACTGCCAATTTCAAAGGTGGTGACTCCAAATATTCCCGAAGGAGAAATTTTAAGCGAAATGACAATCACTTCAACAGAAGAAATGGAAACAGCAGCTAAAATCATCGGAGAAAAATACAATTGTTCCGTCCTTCTCAAAGGGGGACATCGTGTTAATGATGCCAATGACTTCTTGTGGACGAAGGAAAACAGTCGTTGGTTTTACGGAAGTAGAATCGATAATCCCAACACCCATGGTACCGGATGCACTCTATCATCGGCCATTGCTGCCTATCTTGCAAAAGGTAATAGCTTAGAAGAAAGCATCGAAAAGGCAAAAGATTATTTATCTCAAGCTCTATCGGCCATGCTGGATTTGGGAAAATGTAGTGGTCCCATGGATCATGGATATTTTATAAAATAGGAGGAATTATGTCATTTTCAAAAAGTTTAAAAGAACGAGCTAATGAGATTTGGGAGGCAGCCTATCAACATCCCTTTGTCCAAGAATTAGGTAAGGGGACTTTACCGAAGGAGAAATTTCAATTTTACCTTCTTCAAGATTATGAATACTTAAAACAGTATGCTAAAGCCTTTGCCATGGGAGCCGTCCGTGCCAAAGATGAAGAGTTGATTCGTGAATTTACAAAAACTCAGTACTATCTATTGGAAGGAGAGATGGATCTCCATCGAGAATACATGGCATCTTTTGGGATCTCCGAAGAAGAGATGGATCAAGTAAAATCTTCTCTTTATAATCGAACCTATACGGCAAATATGCAGGCAATCGGACAGACAGGAGATCTCTTGGATCTTTTAATGACTTTATTCCCCTGTGCCTGGACTTATGGAGATTTTGCCACTCGGTTAAAAGAAGATTATCCCGAGGAATATGAAAATAATTTTTATCGTTCCTGGATTGACACTTATGCCGGTGAAGATTTCATCAATAGCTACCAATGGTTTTATGATGCCATTGATGAAATGGTGGCGGAAAAAACGGAAGAAGAAAAAGAAGAATTGCTTTCCATATTTATTTCCAGTGTGGAATTTGAGTATCTCTTTTGGGATATGGCCTATAAGATGGAAATGGGATATAAACTATAAAATGGGGTAGACCCCTCACAAGACCTTTTTGGTACTTCGGTACCATAAAAAGTTTTTGCATTTTAAATACTTGTCCTTATGAATAAAAAACCCTCCGATTTTGGAGGGTTTTTTTGATGGGATTTTAAAAGAGATGGCATAAATCCAAAGACGATAGGAATGGGATTATGAGGCATTTTTTTGATCCATTTTTTCCCAATGTGTAGGAATTTTCCAATCTATTGATAGAGTTTTAGGCAAGATCGGACGGTTTTTCCGCAATGACGTCAATTTCTACCAAGACATCCAATAATTCACAGCCTACCGTTGTCCGCACTGGAAGGGGTTCTTCAAAATATTTTCGATAAGCTTTATCAAATTTTTCAAAATCTTTTAAATCGGCCAGATACACATTGACTTTGACCACATCATCTAGACAAAAACCACCTTCTTCCAAAATAGTTGAAATATTTTTAATGACCTGTTCCGTCTGCTCCTCCACGGTTGTAGGCATGGTATTGGTGGTCACATCCAATGGTCCTTGTCCAGCAACATATAGTCTATTATTGATACCAATGCCTTGGGAATATGTTGCAATGGGACTAGGGGCTGCTTTCGTTGTGATTTTTCTTTTTTTCATATTTTCTCCTTTTAATGTATTATAAAAAATGTCCTTCCTTTAGAAAAGTATTTTTCGATAAAATAGTTTCAATTGAAAAATATCTTGTGGAAGTTTAAGATACAATCTGCAAAGATTTTACGAATGAAAAAGCATAAGGTTATGAGTTGGCTCTTCCATTGGTTTTTCCGAAAACTCAAACCCGCCAGGAGTGGTCTCGACTCATTAAGTCTTCGTATTTTTCACGTTGCACGACAATTTGATGACGATCTTTCTCTACAAAGACGACGGCAGGACGGGGAAGATGATTGTAATTACTGGCCATGGAATAACCATAAGCTCCTGTGGAAAAGACCATAATCAAATCACCCCTGTCAATGGATGGAAGGGAAATATCTTCTATAATCAGATCTCCCGATTCACAGCATTTTCCACATAAAGTCACGACTTCTTCTTCACCAGATTTACCATCAACCACAGCTTTATACTGGGCACCATAAAGGGCGGGGCGAATATTGTCCGTCATCCCTCCGTCAATGGAGACATATTTACGAACACCTTTAATATTTTTAATGGCACCTCCTCGATACAGTGTGTATCCACCGTCCCCGACGATACTACGACCAGGTTCAATGGTAATATTGGGTCTAGAAAGATGGAGGCTGTGAAAGAATTCCTCTATTTTTTCCATGAGAGGATCTAAAAAATAGGAATAAGGTTGACGTTTTTCATCGGTATAGTTGATTCCAAATCCTCCCCCTACATTGATTTCTTTAATGGGACCAATGGTATGGATGGTCTCTTGAAATAAAGGAAGCAATGCTTCAAAGGCTTTTACATAGATTTTTGAATCAAAAAGCTGGGATCCGATGTGAAAATGGAATCCTCGAAATGTAAGATGAGGATCTCTATTAATGGACTGGAGCACTCCTAAGACTTCTTCCGGGGGAAAACCAAATTTGGAATCCACTTTGGCAGTGGAAATATACTCATGGGTATGGGCGTCCACCCCCGGTGTAACACGAAAGAGAAGCTCTACATCCTGTTGATATTTTTCCGTCAATTCCCTTAAGATTTCAATTTCGCCGAAACCGTCTACGATAATCTTTCCCACTTTATGTTGGATCGCCAATTCCAATTCTTCATAGAGTTTATTGTTTCCGTTTAATTCAATACGCTTTGGTGGAAATTGGGATTGTAAAGCTGTGTAAAGCTCTCCTCCGCTGACTAAATCTAAATTTAATCCTTCATCTTCTATCAATTCCACCATGGCCTGACAGAGAAAGGCTTTACCGGCATAGGAGACAGTAGTATTTTCATATTTGTTTAAAAAGGAATCTCTTAATTCTTGAATATTAGCCTTTATTTGACTGATATCATAGACATAAAGAGGTGTTCCATAAGCATCGGCCAATTCTTCAATGGATACATCATCAATATAATACTTGTGATTTTTTTCCTTTAGCATTCGATCACTCCAAATTATTATTTCCTCCATTATATCAGCTAGGGTTTAAGATATACAAATTTGAAATGAAAAAGATCCTTAGAAAGGATCTCTTTTTATCTTTACATTCGAATTATTTCATAACCTTCTTTAATAAAGGATTCAAAAGAAGGATGTCCCTTCATATCCTTTAAGAAGGGAAGATCCAATTCTTTGATAGCCTCATAAGAGTCCAAAGCTCTGGAACAAGCTTCACAAACTCCGGCAATTAAGCCTTTTTCTTTACATTTCAAATACAAGGGATGTTCTTTTTTCTCCAATACAGGAGGCAAAGTTACAGAAGCCCCTTCAAAGATAATTTTAACCGAATAACCCTTGCTGTCTAAATCCAAAGCATTTAATAAAACATGGTTAAAGCACATTTCTTCCCCTTCAAATGCAAATAATGCAAATTTTCTCATATAAATCTCCTTTCATGATTTACTATTTATCTCATACCCATTTTAAGATCTTCCATAGATATTTAAGAGAAGTCTTGATATAATGGCAATAATTTAAAGAATAAGGAAGGGCATTATGGGCAATTTTTTAATTATCATATGGATATTTATTATGACTTTTTTGATGGCGGGATTAAATGCCTATGGTATTTTATCATTGGATTTTCCATTGACCCACCAAACGGGAAATACGACTCAATTGGCGATTGCTATTTTTAAAGATCACCCAAAAGCATTTATTTTGACGGCTATTATCGGTCTTTATTTTTTAGGATCTTTTTTTTCAGGGATCCTTTTTCACGATCGAATCCTAACTCCTCGAAAACGATACGGCTTGGCCTTGGTGGCTGGAGGTTTTCTTTTGATCATTTCTGCTAAATTCTTAGAACCCATCCATCAAATTGGAGTCATCGCCTTTTATTCAGGAATTCAAAATGGATTATTCGTTCTCTACCGTGGTGTTTTGGTACGAACTTCCCATGTCACGGGCTATTTAACCGACGGGGCTTTTTATCTGGGTTCCTATTTGCGAGGAAAAAGAGAACATCGATGGAAAATTCGGTTTTATCTGGGATCCTTGGGGATCTTTTTAATGGGAGCATTGTTTTTTAGTAATTTATTGATTCAAGGACAGGAAGATGTATTGTCCATCATCGGTTATTCCTATATTGGAACAGGATTTTTTTACTTTATGATCAGACAATATATTCGACAGTCAAGAATGGATTTAGAAAAAATGGGGTAATATATAGTATATTAAGTGTAACCTAATATGGATCAATAAAAGGAAAGGAAGTATTACGAAGGATGAAAGGAATTATTGTCTATTCCTCCAACACAGGAAACACTAAAAGAATGGCAGAAGTACTTTATAGAGAATTGAAGAAAAAATATTCGATGACTTTGGCAAATATCAAGGAAAATCCATCGATGGAAGGATATGATTTTGCCCTATTAGGTAGTTGGATTGACAAGGGAAGCTTGGATAAAAGGATTCTTCAATTACTAAAAGACATTTCCGTAAATACCATTGGACTTTATGCAACCATGGGAACGGATCCGGAATCTGATCACGGAAAGAGGGTAACCCAAGGACTTGCTACATTATTAAAGGATAAAAAATCCTTGGGCCAATATATCTGTCATGGGAAAGTCAGTGAAGGTTTGACCCAATCGGCTAAATCCATTCCTGAAAATGTGATGCCGGCGGAAGTGAAGGAACAGATTTACCAAGCAGCTCTTCACTCTAGAGAAGCGACGGAAGAAGAATTGGGAAAAGCTGCTCATTATTTTTTACAACAAATTGAAAAAAACATTGAATAAAAAAAGCCTTTCAGAAAATACTGAAGGGCTTTTATAATGGGGAGATAAAAGGATGATCAGAATCATCTACAGTCGATGATTAATATAAATCGTCATTATAATCAAAAAAAGGATATCAATACTGGTCAATAAAAGAGAATTCCATTCCAAAGGCAGCAGCTTTATCCTTCGCATTATCATCGTGAGAAAAAAGAGAAAAACACCAAGATAAAAAGAATATTTTTTTGCTAAAAGATGAGCCTTTTGCCAATTACTTTTGTTTTTCATGGATTTCGAAGTTCTGATTCCTGAAAAATGATGGATATCTTTCTGAGCCATCATCTTCCAATAGGGAGGCGAGACCAGTAGGAGGATCGGTATCAAATAATCGATGAACAGAAAAAATAAATTCATATTCATTCCCCCTTTCCATTCATAGAAATTTCAACTTATGGTTATATTATAAAATAATTATAGCGTCGAGAAAAGGTGGAATATAAAAATAAGTTCATTGATATATTAGGTTAAAAAAGGATTGTATTTAATAAAGAAATTATTATATGGTATAATCGAGTCAATATTATTTTTTAAAAGAAAGAGGGGTACGTTTGAATATTTTAAAACTCAAAAAAGATCAATGTATTTTTGCTATGGACTCCACCAATGAGCCCATCGGCAAGATAAAAAGTGGCGACAGGGTTATTTTTGAAACTTGTGATTGCTTTTCCGATACGGTAAGGACAGAAGAAGACACGATTAGTACGATTGACTTCAATCGAATCAATCCGGCGACAGGTCCTTTATATATTGAAGAAGCAGAAGTTGGAGATGTGTTAAAAATATCCATTGAAAAAATTGAAATTGACGATCAAGGTGCAATTATGACTGCTGCAGGTCTTGGTGTACTAGGTGATGAAATTACTGAAGAAGAGACGATTATTGCAAAAATAAGGGGAGACTATTTGGAATTTCGAAATCTAAAGATTCCTCTCAATAAGATGATCGGTGTGATTGGAACAGCTCCATCAAAAGAAGCAGTCAGTACCGGGACTCCCCATGATCACGGGGGGAATATGGACTGCACCGAGATCAGAGAAGGGAATATCTTATATCTTCCCGTAAATACGAAAGGAGCATTACTCTCCATGGGAGACCTTCACGCTGCCATGGGAGACGGTGAAGTTTGTGGAGCGGGAATCGAAATTGCCGGAGAAGTCAAGGTAAAGGTGGAAGTATTAAAAGATTTTACCTACAAAACTCCTCTGATTGAAACCCAAGACCATTGGATGACTTTAGGATCGCGAGAAACCATGGAAGAAGCGTCTAAAGTGGCGGTAAAAAATATGGCGGAAATTATTATGGATCAAAGGGATTGTGATCTCAATGAAGCCCATATGCTATTATCCGTTGTAGGAAGCTTAAGAGTTTGTCAAATTGTAGATCCCAATATGACGATGCGAATGGAATTTCCAAAAAAATATTTAAAGAAATAAGAAACCCCTGATCGAGGGGTTTTTTTATTATAAAGAAAGGACTATGGGAGATTTTTCGATCTCACTGTTTCCAATATTTGGAGAAAAGCATTCCCTACTTCAAAAGTTTTACGATTGCCTCCTAGATCATAGGGCAGATGTTTTCCTTGGATCAACAATTCTTCAATACTCTCAAGGATGGCTTGTGTCCAATTGGGATGGCCGAAAAATTCCATCATTTGTGCTACAGACCATATCGTTGCCAAGGGATTGGCAATATTTTTTCCTGCAATATTCGGTGCGGAACCGTGTATTGGTTCAAACATGGAGGGATATGCTCTTTCAGGATTTAAATTGGCTCCGGCAGCCAAACCCATTCCACCGGCTATGGCGGCGCCGATATCCGTTAAAATGTCGCCAAATAAATTCGTGGTCACAACAATTTCAAACCGTCCGGGATCGGTGATCATATACATGGCAGCAGCGTCAACCAAGTAGGAATAGGTCTGTACTTCCGGATACTCTTTCCCCACCTCTCGGAAGATCTGGTCCCAAAAGACCATGGAATAATTCATGGCATTGGCTTTACTGATGCTGGTTAGACTTTTATTTTCCTGTCGGGCAATTTCATAGGCATAACGAATAATTCGTTCACAACCTTTTCGCGAGAACACATTATTTTGAATGACTACTTCCCGTTTTTGATTCTTATACTTCCAATGGCCTGTTCCAGCATATTCACCTTCCGTATTTTCTCGAATAAAGAGCATGTCAATCGCCTCCCGTGAAATATCCTTTAAGGGACAAGGGGCTCCGCGGAGAAGCTTTACAGGACGAAGGTTGACATATTGATCAAATTCCTTACGGATGGTCAATAAAAGATCCCAAAGGGAGATATGGTCGGGAACGTGGGGAGATCCAACCGCACCTAAAAAAATACTGTCAAAGGACTTTAATTCTTCCAAACCATGGGAAGGCATCATCCTTCCCTCCCTTAAATAATAATCACAACCCCAGGGAAATTCTTCAAAATCAAAATTGATATGATTATCCCATTGAGCAATTTGTTTAAGTACTTTTACCCCTTCTGCCAAGACTTCAGGGCCTATACCGTCACCGGGAATTAAAGCAATCCTATATGTTTTCAATCACATTCACTCCTTTTTGTTATTACTATACCATGCTTGCCGATAAATAGGTATGGTGAATCATTTGAAAAGATGTAAAGGAAGAAGTGATTTTGTCAGATGATAATTAAGTACAAATTTTACAAAAAGATGGTACTAAAAAATAGCTATGATTTTAAAAGATTTATGTTAAAATAATTTGAAAAGGAGTGATAATTTGAAAGAGAAGATCAAGCCTTCCGATATTATGGTAATCGGTTTTGCATTGTTTGCCATGTTTTTTGGAGCGGGGAATTTAATTTTTCCACCTTATTTGGGATTGATTTCTGGAACCCATTGGTGGATTGCTTTTTTAGGTTTTTTAATTGCCGATGCCGGACTTGCTTTGGTCAGTATTTTGGTGCTGTCTAAATTTGACGGAAATTTAGGAGATTTCTTCGGAAGAGTGGGCAAAACTTTTGCAGTCTTATTGTCCATGGCCATTGTTCTGTCTATCGGACCGTTGCTTGCCATTCCAAGAACGGCAGCCACCAGTTATGAATTGGGGATATTACCAATTTTTGGTGAAAGCTTTCATCGCTATTTATTTTCCATTATTTATTTTATCCTTGTGTTCTTATTGACGGTACGCCCTTCCAAGGTGGTGGATATTGTAGGCAAAATATTGACGCCCACTTTGTTGATCTGTATTGCCATCCTTATCATCATGGGAATTACACGAAAGATTGGCCAGGTTTCTCCGGAAATGATGATTGCACATCCTTTGGAGCGGGGAATTAAGGACGGATATCAAACGATGGATGCAATTGCAGGCTGTCTTTTTGCACTGGTGGTTATTTCAGCTGTAAAAACCTTAGGTTATCAGAATAGAAAGACAGAAATTCGTGCTACGGCCATTGCAGGGATAATTGCCGCAACGGCTTTAGGCTTGGTCTATGGTGGATTGACCTATTTAGGAGCGACGATTTCCGGTCAAGGACTTTTCGATATCACTGTGAATCAAACTTTTTTAATTGTAGAAATTACCAACCAGATCTTAGGTGATTTTGGCGTGATTGTCTTGGCTATTATTGCCGGATTGGCCTGCCTTACGACGGCCATTGGCTTAACCTCTTCTACAGGAGCATATTTTGAAGAATTGACCAAAGGAAAGATTAAATATGTTACCGTCGTTTGTATCATGTCAATATTGTCCGCATTGATTTCCATGTTGGGCGTTTCAAAGATAATCGGTATTTCAGCTCCTATTTTAGAAACCGTCTATCCCTGTACTATTACTTTAGTGATTTTGGGGATGTTCCATGAGAAGATCGAGGATAATTTAATCTATCAAATTCCTACTTATGTGGCTTTAATATTTGGATTTCTCTATGTATTGCATAATAAGGCGATTTTAGGATCGTTTGGATCTTATTTGGAACATCTTCCTTTGGCGGAATTTGGATTAGGATGGATTGTTCCCACGCTGATCGCTTTAGTTATAGCCATTGGAAGCGTTCATTTAATAAAAAATGAAAACAAAGGAAAGTCCTAAGAAAAAAAGCTCATCTTGAAATTTTTTCGTAACAACAATTTTTTAAAAATGGTCTTGACTTTTTATTGATAGGATAGTAAACTAGTATGTAATTATAAGAAAAACTTCATGGAAAGAAGAGTACCTTTTTAATGGGAGTACAGAGAGCTTCGTTTGGTGAGAGAAGTGGAACAGAGATGGGGGAACATGGTCTTTTCATAGGAATTATCGAGGCGATTGCTTAGATAGTTACGGGATCTCCCGTTACAGAGATAGAGTATGGTAGTACTTGAAGAGGCTATTGCCGCAAGGTAATGGTGAATTAAGGTGGTAACACGGAATGTAACTTTCGTCCTTTCTGAGGACGGAAGTTTTTTTTATATAAAAATAAGATGAAAGTTGGGAAAAAATGATAAAGGTAACAAATCTGGTCAAGGAATTTTCAATTGACAATCAATCTTTTCGAGCACTTGATGATGTATCCTTTGAAGTGATGCAAGGGGAAATCTTTGGAGTGATCGGATTGTCAGGAGCAGGGAAATCAACGTTGGTACGATGTATTAACCGATTGGAAGAGCCTAGCAGTGGAAATATCTTTATAGAAGAACAATCCATTGTGGATCTATCAAAAGAAGAATTGAGACAGGAACGAAAGGATATAGGCATGATTTTTCAATCCTTCAATTTATTCATGCAAAAGACAGTCTATGACAATATTTCCTACCCCTTGGAAATTATCCATATGGACAAAGACAAGGCAAAAGAACGAGTGGAAGAGTTACTCCAATTAATTGACTTGGAGCATAAGAGAAATGCTTACCCTTCAGAACTGTCGGGTGGTCAAAAACAAAGAGTAGCCATTGCCAGAGCCATAGCTACCAATCCTCGAATTCTATTGTCCGATGAAGGTACTTCCGCATTGGACCCTTCCAATACCCAATCGGTATTGGAATTGATTCGAAAAATTGTCAAAGAATTCAATATGACAGTCATTATGATCACTCATCAAATGGAAGTGGCCAAGGATATTTGTGATCGCATTGCGGTAATGGATCGAGGCAGGATTGTAGAAATCAACGATACAAGGGAACTATTCCGAAATCCGAAACATAAAGTGACAAAATCCTTTATTAAAAATTTACAGGATAATACGGAAGAAGAAGTGATCTCCTTAAAAGATGTAAAAGGTGCTGCTTTACGCTTGTCTTATGCAGAAGGAAATTATGATGAGCCGATTTTAAGTCAATGCATAAAAAAATTTGACGTAGATGTCAATATTCTTTCCGGAAATATCAATAAATTAAATGTGGCCAGTGTCGGTTATCTCACGGTGGAATTATTAGGATCTCCTGAAGAAAGGGCTCGCGCCATAGAGTACTTGAAGGAAAATAATGTAAATGTGGAGGTGTTATCATGAATCGGGTCATTGAAATTATTGGAGAAGCAATTCCCCAAACTTTAATTATGGTCTTCGCTTCTACATTGATGGCTTTGATTATCGGATTACCTCTCGGGGTGATTTTAACGGTCACTCGTCCCAGAGGATTAATAGAAAATCGAAGAATTTATTCCGTCTTAGATGCAATAATCAATGTATTGCGTTCCTTTCCCTTTATCATTTTGATGATTGTGGTTTTTCCCCTTTCCAAAATAATTGTGGGAAAAACCTATGGAACGGCAGCCATGATCATTCCCCTTTCCGTTTCCGCTGCACCCTTTGTGGGACGACTGATGGAAGGGTATTTAACTCAAATCGATGAGGGGATTTTAGAAGCGGCAAAATCCATGGGTTCTACCAATGGGCAGATTATCTTTAAAGTCTTGATTCCAGAAGCTATGCCCATGATCGTCAACGGAATAACCATGACCATTATCAATGTCATCGGATATTCTGCCATGGCTGGAGTCATGGGAGGTGGTGGATTGGGAGATGTGGCCAATCGATACGGTTACCAACGAAATGAACCCTTGATCTTATGGTCCGCTGTCGTCGTAATTATACTATTCGTTCAAATTGTACAATTTGTAGGAAATACATTGTCTAAAAAAATAAATAAAAGGTAGGTAAAAAAATGAAAAGATTATTAATTGTAGTCGCATTAATTCTTACAGTATTAACTGCTTGTGGTAAAAACACCGCAAAAGAAAATGAAACAGACAATAAAGCTGGAGGTTTAGAGGAAGACAATAAAATTGTTATCGGTGTCAGTCCCGTACCCCACGAAGAGATTATTGAACATTTAAAACCGGAATTTGAAAAAGAAGGTTTAGATGTGGAAGTGGTGACCTTTGAAGATTATGTCCAACCGAATTTACAATTAAGTGCCGGGGATATTGATGCCAATTTCTTTCAACATCTGCCCTATTTGGAAGAGTTCACAGAAGAACGAGACATTGACAATATTGTAAATATCGGATTGGTCCATTTAGAGCCGATTGCTTTTTACTCCAAACAAATCGAAAGTATCGATCAGGTGCCGGAGGGAGGAGAAATTATAATTCCCAATGATGCCACCAATGGAGCCCGTGCTCTGATTTTGTTAGAAGATGCCGGTTTAATAAAATTGGCAGATCGAAACAATTTAAAATCCACAGAAAAAGATATTGTAGAAAATCCAAAAAACTTGAAATTTATCGCGATGGATGCACCGAATATACCAAGGGCTTATGCAGAAGCAACAGGAGCCGTCATCAACTCCAACTATGCGATTGGAGCAGGTATCAATCCCATCGAGGAAGCCCTTCAAACGGAATCCATTGACTCCCCCTATGGAAATTTGGTGGCGATTCGTAAAGAAGATGAAGGAAAAGAAAAGTTTAAGAAATTTATGGAGATCCTTCAATCAGAAGAAACGAAAACATTTATTGAAGAAAAATACAAAGGCGCCATTATACCGGCATTTTAATCAAGGAAAAGGAGAATAACATGAAAAAGATATTATTAGCAATTACATTATTGGCATTATTGACGACAGCTTGTGGGAAATCCAATTCCAACCCATCGGAAACAGCGACGGAAGGAGAAATAGAAAAAATTGTCTTAGGTGTTTCCGCTACTCCCCATGGAGAAATAGTAGAGCATTTAAAGCCTCAATTGGAAGCAGAAGGTTTGGATGTGGAAATAGTCACTTTTAATGATTATGTGCAACCAAATTTACAATTGGATTCTGGTGATTTGGATGCTAACTTTTTCCAACACACAGCATATTTGGTTAAATTCAATGAAGATCGAGGCACAAAAGTCGTAGAAGTTCCTGAATCGGATGTCTTTATTTCCCCCATCGGATTATATTCCAAGAATTATCAATCCGTTGAAGAATTACCCGATGGAGCAGAGATCATTATCCCCAATGATCCCACCAATGGAGCCAGGGGACTTTTGGTTCTCCACCATTTGGGAATCATCAAGGTAGATAATCCTGATAATTTGAACATAACGGAAAATGATATTGTGGATAATCCCAAAAACTTAAAATTTAAAGCGATGGAAGCTCCAAATATTCCAAGAGTTTATGAAGATGCCGATGCTGCCTTTATCAACTTTAATTATGCAGTACAGGGAGGATTGGATCCAAAGACGACCATTGCCGTAGAAGATGAAAAATCACCCTATAAAAATGTAGTAGCCGTTCGAGAAGGAGATGAAAACCAAGAGAAATATAAAAAATTGGTAAAAGTTCTCCGTTCCGAAGAATGTCGTAAATTCATGGAAGACACCTTTGAAGGAGGAGCCGTTCCAACCTTCTAATAGACCATAAGAAAACCTTCTTGTTTTCACAAAAAAGAAAATAAGAAGGTTTTTTATGTGAAGGGATGACTATAAAAAGAAATTAAAACAAGACAAAGGGAAAAATTTAAATGAAAAATATGCGTCACTGATGATTTTAAGAACAGATCCTTTCCACTGGAAAATCCTATTTTTTAAAAGGATATTACTTGTTTAAAAATTCTTTTAGACATAAAAATCTCATCTTCAAAATGGAAAAGATCTCTATAAAAATTGTAAGATAGCAAATTTTATCATCTGAATTCCAAACTTAAAAAAACCAATCAAAAGTTCTCCAAGTCTAGAAAGAGGAAGTGATCGTAAAAAGATGAAAATACTTTTTCTTTTCAAAAAAATACTCTTTTGTTATGATAGTAGCGGTGAGAATATGTACATCTTAAGAAATATAAAACTTCCTATTGATCATAATGAGAAGGATTTACGAAGAAAAATCAGTGAAAAAATCGGAACGAAAAACTTTACTTATGAGATTTACAAACGTTCTTTAGATGCTCGGGGAGAACTTCAATACGTGTATCAATGCGTGATACAAGGAGAAATATCGGCCAAAAAGATTCGAAGATTAAACCATGATATTGCCTTGTATCAAGAAGAGCTCTTTGATTTAAAAAATAAAAATAAGATCCAAAGGGCAATCATCGTAGGGGCCGGTCCTGCCGGTTTATTTGCCGCTTACTTTTTGACCCAAGCCGGCGTTGAAGTCCATGTTATTGAACAAGGTCTTCCTATGGAAAATCGGGTGACGGAAGTGGAAAAATTATTAGAAGATGGTATTTTAAATCCTCGTTGCAATGTGCAATTCGGCGAAGGTGGTGCTGGAACTTTTTCAGACGGAAAATTGACCTCCCGTTCCAAAGATAAAAGACAAAGAGAAATTTTTAAAGTCTTGGTTCAACACGGTGCACCGGAAGAAATATGCTATGACCACATGCCTCATATCGGTACCGATTTATTACGGCATGTAATCGTGTCTATCCGAAAGGAAATTCAACGACAAGGAGGAGTCTTTCACTTTGATGAGAAGATGGAGGAGATCACCCTTAAAGATGGGGTGGTGGAAAGCATCACCACAGATAAGGCTACCTATCCGACGGAACATCTTTTGCTGGCTTTAGGAAACTCCTCCCGGGATACTTTTGAAATGCTTTCCCATCAATTGGCAATGGAAGCAAAGCCCTTTGCAGTAGGTTTTCGAATCGAACATCCTCAATTGAAAATCAATCAAGAGCAATATGGTCAAAGGTATCAGGAACTACCTCCAGCAAGCTATCAATTGACTTATTATAATAAAGAAAAAAATCAACGGGCCTACACATTTTGTATGTGTCCCGGTGGCTATGTGATTGCTGCTGCTTCTGAAGAACATCATCTTTGTGTCAATGGTATGAGTTATCATAAAAGGGAAGGAAGGAATGCCAATTCCGCTTTGTTAACTCCTGTGGATAGTACAATTTACGGTTCGGGAATTCTATCAGGATTAGCCTTTCAACGAAGGATTGAGCAAAAGGCCTACCAAATGGGAGGAGGAAATTATATGGCACCGATTCAAAAGATTGGAGATTTCCTGGAGAATAAAAATTCCTCCTACTTGGGAGGAGTTCAACCAACCTATCGACCGGGTACGGTATTTGCCCCCCTTCATGAAATATATCCTCCGAAAATTACAGAAAATCTTCAAAAAGGCCTTCTTCACATGAATCGAAAACTAAAGGGCTTTGCCATGGAAGATGGTATTTTAACCGGAGTGGAGACCAGATCTTCCAGCCCCGTTCGAATTCGAAGGGATAAAAAATATCGAGCTATTGGAGTAAAAAACCTATATCCCATCGGAGAAGGAGCTGGCTATGCAGGGGGAATTATCTCTTCAGCTTTAGACGGGGTAAAATGTGTATTGGAAATATTGGAGGGAAAAGAATGTTAAATATTGTGTTTTATGAACCGGAAATTCCATATAATACGGGAGCTATTGCCAGATCTTGCGGCTTGACGAAATCATCCCTTCATTTGATTCGTCCCTTTGGTTTTGATATTGATGATAGACATTTAAAACGAGCCGGATTGGATTATTGGCATTTGGTAGATATTCATTATTATGACAGCTTAAAAGAGCTTCGAGAAAAGTATCCAGACAAGAATTTTTATTTTGCAACGACAAAAGCAAAATATCGGTATTCAGATATTTCCTACCACGAAGGAGATTTTATCGTATTTGGACCGGAAACTCGAGGATTGCCTGAAGAATTGATTGAAAGGGAAAAAGAACATACAATCAAAATCCCCATGTTAAAGGATTTCGGTCGCTCGTTAAATTTGGCAAATTCAGCGAATATCATCCTTTTTGAAGCATTGCGTCAACTGGACTTTTTAGATTTGGAATAATCGCTTACAAAAACAGTAACTGGTATTGTTATGAAAGGAGGGAAGATGGATTGAATGAGGTCAAAATTTCTGTCCGATCACTCATTGAATTTGTGGGTCGTAGTGGCGATATCGATCAAGGCTTTTTTTCCAATGCTCGTGCCTTGGAGGGAATTTCCGCTCATAAAAAAGTACAAAAAGCATATCAAGACTCTTTTCAACGAGAGGTTTTTTTACGGACGAAAGAAAAATTGAAAGATATCCTTTTTATCATCGAAGGTCGAGCCGATGGAATTTCCCATGGAGAAGATGTAATTGTCGATGAAATTAAATCCACCACCCGTCCTTTGGATGAATTAAGTTATAATTCCAATCCCCTTCACTGGGCTCAAGCAAAAATTTATGCTTATATTTATGCGAAAGATCACGAAATTTCAAAGATATATGTTCAATTAACTTATTTTCAACTGGAAACAGAAGAAATTAAAATTATTCAGGAGAGTTTTAACTTTTCAGAACTGAAGGAATTTTTCTTTGGAATGTTGGAAGAATATATGGCTTTTTCTCAACGGATTACAGAATGGAAAAGCCGTCGTGACCTTTCCATTAAGGAGTTGAAATTTCCCTTTCCAAGTTATCGGAAAGGACAGCGGGAATTGGCCGTTGCTGTCTATAATACCATTATGGATGGTAATTCTCTGTTTACCCAAGCGCCTACGGGCATCGGAAAAACCATGTCTACAATTTTTCCGGGCATTAAGAGCTTAGGAGAGGGATTGGTAGATAAAATCTTTTATTTAGTGGGACGAACGACTCAAAAGGGCATCGTGGAAGATGGAGTTTTCCAATTAATGGATCATGGTTTGGATTTGAAGCATTTGACCTTGACGGCAAAAGAAAAAATTTGCATCAATGGAGAAGTTCGCTGTAACCCTGGAGATTGTCCTTATGCAAAGGGTCATTTCGATCGAGTTAACGATGCCATTATCGATATCTTTGATTATGAAAATCGATGGAGTACAAAGACTATTATCACTTATGCAAAACTTCATCAAATTTGTCCCTTTGAATACCAATTGGATTTGAGTAATTTTGCCGATTTTATCACAGGAGATTATAATTATGTCTTTGATCCCTTTGTCTATTTAAGACGTTTTTTTGAAGGAAGTATGGATCAATACTTATTTTTAGTGGATGAAGCACATAATTTAGTAGATCGAGGACGGGATATGTATTCCGGAGAAATTTCTCAAAATGAACTTTTAGAACTTTATGATATCATTCCGAAAAAGCGTTCCAATATAAGAAAATATATTCGAAAGGCTTTGGATCAATGGGATCTTCTTCCCACCAAGGCCTATTATCAATATGAAGTTTTGGAATCTTTGAACAAAGAGGTGGAAAAATTGGTCTTTGCCATGAATACCTTTTTGACGAAGGATAAAGACGCAAAAGACTATGATCGAGGCTTGGAGCTTTATTTCATCTTCTTTCGATATCAGCGGTTACTGGAATACTATAATGAAGATTTTGTCACGGTAGTGGAAAAAGATCAAATTAAAATCCTCTGCTTGGATACGGGAAGCATTTTTCGACAAATATTGAAAAAGGCAAAATCAACGGTTTATTTTTCTGCCACATTATCTCCGGCAAAATACTATCAACAACTTTTGGGAGGAGATCAAGACAGTTACATCTATCGAATTGACAGTCCCTTTCCTCCCGAGCATTTGAAAGTCTTGCGTAGTTCTTGCCTTAAAACCACCTATCGGTATCGACGGCAAAATATTCCAACGATTGTCAATTATTTAAAATCCTTCTCAAAGCGAAGGGGAAATTACATCTTTTTCTTTCCTTCCTATGCTTTTATGAAAGAGGTGTATGAATCCTACCCTTCTGATTCAGAGGATCTTATTATGCAAAAACCTTCAATGACGGAAAAAGAAAGGCTAGATTTTTTAAATTCATTTACCTTTTCGGGAAATGTAAAAGGCTTTGCCGTTATGGGGGGCGTTTTCAGTGAAGGGATTGATTTAATCGGCGATCGTCTAGTGGGTGCTGCCATTGTTACGGTAGGAATTCCTCAAATGTCCTATGAACGAGATATTCTTAAAAAACATTATGAAAAAAAGTACCATAATGGTTATGAATATGCCTATATTTATCCAGGAATGGTTAAAGTTGCCCAAAGTGGAGGACGGGTGATCCGTCGAAAAAGAGATATTGGGGCTTTGCTTTTGATTGATGAACGTTTTACAAAGAGGCCCTATCGGGATCTACTGCCTAATTATTGGAAAATAGACGATTTTAGCAACAAGGAAGAACTGGAGAAAAAGCTCTTGGCCTTTTGGAATTATTGGGACGGAGAAAGATAAATAGGATGGGATAAAAAGAGGGCTCACAAAGTGAACTAAAAAGGTGTACATTGATAGGAAAAAGTGGTATACTTTTTATGCAAGAGAAAACTTGCAGATTGATAAAAATAGGAGTTGATTTTATCAATCTTCCTGGATAGATTCAGGTTAAAATCATTTTCTTCTCTAGTGTTAAATAGAATTGTAAAAAATCGAGGACTTGTCCTCGATTTTTTATTTTACTCTAAATTTTTATAAAACTTACAGATACTTCATTATATAATAGAGAAGAGGCGATACTATGTTTGAAATTAATTACTTTGGAAAGAAAACTAAAATCAACCATTGGATAAAATTAAGCCCCTTACATTTTAAACTATTGGATGATGAAGGAAATATGATTGATTCCAAAGTTTTGGAAGGTAAAGATCTATTGACATTACTACAACTAAATCAAAATCAAGAAAGGGAAAGGCGTCAAGAAAGCGACTATCAACAGGTAAAGATATCCCATTTGGATTTTTGTGAACTGATTGAAATCTATGGGGAATTAGACGCGACTTTTGATTTAAATATGAAAAATAAAATCACAGCTGCCATGAAAGATCTATTATTCCAATATAAAGTAAAGGGTTGTGATCCCGGCCTTTATACGACAGAAGATTGTATCCTTCAGCTTATGGAATTGGAAACGGAGGAAAAGGATAAAAATATTGACGGTCTATTGGAAGAATATCGAGATTTTTTGACGATCAAAGCTTATGAATTTATGCCTCTCTACGAACTTTTAGGCGAAAAAGATCGGTTTCAGGAAGTTTTAAAGGATCAACGAAAGGCAGAATCTCTCGGATTTCCCTATGCAAATAAAGAAAAGATAAAGCATCGATTCTTACCCTCCTTAAAAGTCTTAATTGCTTTTAAAGAAGATCAGTATATGATGGAGCTATTGAGTTTTCATCGTCAATATAAAAAACTGAATCCATTTCTTGTAACCGAGGAAGACATTCAAAAATATCCCAAGGGAAGTTTTTTCTTCCATGAAAATGCAGTCCTGGTTTATGATTATGTCTTTTTTGAACAATTGGGTTTAAAAACTCTTTTTTTAGAAAGGGAATTATCTCAAATACGCCCCTATCAATATCCCTATTTATGTGAATACCTTTATGGAATCGCCATGCCTCAATTACATCATATGATCTATTATAAAAAATTTTATGAAAAAATTCTCCATACGCGGAGCTTCTATGGAGAGGAAGGATTTGTTGCATATTTTATTCAATTTTTGTATCGAGAATTGAGATATTGATTTTTAAACAGCAATCCATCAAGATATTCTTTACAAATGTAGGCTTTTGTGATAATCTAATTGAGTGAATTTAGTTAAGGGTCATTCATTGGAAGAGCATGGCTCTTTTTTTAGACCAATGGGAGGTGTTTTTATGGCCGATAGAGTAGTACTTGAATGCACAGAGTGTAAAAACAGAAACTATGTAACTTATAAAAACAAGAAAAATACTACGGAACGCTTGGAACTTAAAAAATATTGTAAATTCTGCAAGAATCATACAACACACAAAGAGACGAAGTAAGAGGAGGGATTTCATTGGCTAAAGCAAAGGCGGTCAAGCAAGAAGATAAAAAAGGTTTGGCTCGTTACTTTAGAGGTGTAAAATCTGAGTTCAAAAAGGTGGTTTGGCCATCGAAGGACACAGTAATACGATATACTGGCATTGTTATTATTACTGTCATTGTCGTAGCTCTACTTTTATCTCTTTATGACAAACTTGTAATGTTGTTATTTAGACCGATCTACTAAAGTGAGTGATATCGTGGATGAAAATCAATTGAAGGATGATATACAATCAGCTGCTAAATGGTATGTGATTCATACTTATTCCGGATACGAAAATAAAGTCAAGGCAAATATGGAAGCCATGGTACAAAACCGTGGTATGGAAGATTTGATCTTGGATATACAAGTACCGATGGAAGAGTATGTAGAGTCTAAAGATGGGGTCAATAAAGTGAAGGAACGAAAGATGTTTCCTTCCTATGTCCTTGTTAAGATGATTATGAATGATGAGTCCTGGTACCTCGTTCGCAATACCAGAGGAGTGACAGGTTTTGTAGGACCTGCGTCCAAGCCGGTACCTTTATCGGATGAAGAAGTATTAAGTCTTGGCGTTACCGATAATAAAGAACTTTTTGGAAATTACGATGTTGGCGAAAATGTCAAAGTAATCAGTGGACCTTTTGAAAATTTTGTAGGGGCAATTGACTCCTTCAATTATGATAAAGGCAAGGTAAAAGTAAGTATATCGATGTTTGGAAGAGATACACTTGTAGAGTTGGATTTTAATCAAATTATAAAAGCGTAGTGAAAAATTAAATGCGTTTTAAAGTGGGAGGGTAACCCCGCAGATACCACAAGGAGGAATAAAAATGGCAAAAAAAGTCATCGCATTAGTTAAATTACAAATTCCGGCTGGAAAAGCAACGCCGGCACCACCGGTAGGTACAGCACTTGGACCTCATGGTGTAAATATTATGCAATTTACAAAGGAATTTAATGCTAAAACACAAGATCAGGCTGGAATGATTATCCCCGTAGTTCTTACGGTATATCAAGATCGTTCTTTTACTTTTATAACCAAAACTCCACCGGCTGCTGTTTTAATTAAAAAAGCACTGGGATTGGATGTAGCCAGCGGTGAGCCGAATAAAAAGAAAGTCGGCAAGTTGACCAAGGCACAAGTAGAAGATATTGCAAAGGTAAAAATGCCGGATTTAAATGCGGCATCTCTTGAAGCTGCAATGTCAATGGTAGCAGGAACTGCTCGAAGCATGGGAGTAGAAGTAGAAGAATAAGTGGGAGACATGAGTCGAATGAACCACAAGGAGGTAAAATATGCCTAAAAGAGGTAAAAAATATCAAGAGAGTTTACAATTAGTAGACAGAGAACAACACTACGATGTCAATGAAGCCCTGGACCTGGTACAGAAAACAGCAAAAGCAAATTTTGATGAAACCGTAGAATTGGCAATCCGTTTGGGAGTCGATCCAAGACATGCGGATCAACAAGTTCGTGGTACCGTCGTTCTACCTAATGGAACGGGTAAATCCATTCGCGTCTTGGTCCTTGCAAAGGGAGACAAGATTAAAGAGGCAGAAGAAGCCGGTGCCGATTATGCCGGTGGAGAAGAATATGTTGAGAAAATTCAAGCAGAAAATTGGTTTGATTTTGACGTAGTCATCGCCACTCCTGATATGATGGGCGTTGTCGGTAAGATTGGTCGTATTTTAGGACCAAAGGGATTAATGCCCAATCCCAAATCCGGAACGGTAACTTTTGAAGTAGGAAAAGCAGTTGCTGAAACGAAAGCCGGTAAAGTGGAATACCGTGTAGATAAAGCGGCAATTATCAATGTACCTATTGGAAAAGTTTCCTTTGGAACGGAAAAACTGGCAGAAAACTTTAATGCTATTACCGGTGAAATTATCAAAGCTAGACCGGCTGCTGCAAAGGGACGTTATTTAAGATCGGTAACCGTTGCTTCCACAATGGGTCCTGGCGTCAAAATCAATGCTCAAAAATTAGTTGAAAAAAAATAAAAACACCTGAAATCCGAAGAATGTTCTTCGGATTTTTTAATAAAAAAATGATTCTTAAAAAACTAAAAAAACTATTGACAGTGACATACTTAAACTATATAATACTGTATGTTAGACCGCAGACAGTAGGGAGCCATGCTTTAATTATCCTACCGAGGTTAGAAAATCGGATTTGCAACTATATTAGAGATATAATTGCGACTTTTTCTATCTCACATGCGGTGTGAGATTTTTTTATTTGGGGGGTGACAGAGTGAAAGAAGAAAGAATTCAAGCAAAACAAGCCCTAGTCGATGAAATTAAAGACAAAATTGAAGATGCACAATCGATTGTATTCTTAAACTATAGTGGACTCAATGTATTTGATGTGACAGAATTACGTTCCAAATACCGTGAATCCAATGTAGATTATAAAGTTTATAAAAACACATTATTACGTCGTGCATTTGAAGATTTAGGATATGAAGGTTTAGACGAAGTATTGAAAGGACCTTCTGCCGTAGCCTTTGGTATGGAAGATCCTGCCAGTGCGGCCAAAATTTCCGCAGAATTTGCCAAAGATCACGACGCTTTAAAAATTAAATCCGGTATTGTAGACGGACGGATCCTTTCCGTTGAAGAAGTAGATGAATTGGCTAAACTACCATCCAAGGAAGTATTGGTGGCTCAAGTACTGGGCGGCTTAAATGCACCAATCCAAGGACTTGCCAATGTATTGACCGGAAATATCAGAGGACTTGCAATTGTATTACAACAAATTGCAGAAAAACAAGAAGCAACTGCTTAATGTAGAAAATAATAAAATTATCGGAGGTATATAAAATGTCAGAAAAAGTACAAGGATTAATTGATCAAATTAAAGAACTTACAGTATTAGAACTTTCAGAAGTTGTAAAAGCATTAGAAGAAGAATTCGGAGTATCTGCAGCAGCACCTGCAGCAGTAGCAGCAGCACCGGAAGCAGCAGCTGAAAAATCTGAATTTGACGTTGTATTGGAAGCACCGGGACAAGAAAAAGTTAAAGTTATCAAAGCTGTAAAAGATATTACAGGTCTTGGACTAAAAGATGCAAAAGCTCTTGTTGACAGTGCACCGAAGGCTGTTAAAGAAGGTGTATCCAAAGACGAAGCAGAAGAAATCAAAGCAAAACTTGAAGAAGTTGGAGCTACAATCGAACTTAAGTAAGCCTATTGAGAGATCTCCTTGGGAGGTCTCTTTTTTTGTTGAAAAAATGACTCGATCTTAGAGGAGTGGGAAATGTTTTCTTTTGCGTTGACAAAGAAGGTTGTCAAACGGAGGTGACAGATGGTTGTTTTGAAAAATAGACTCAGGGAGTTTCGAAATTCGATTGGTATTAATCAAGGGGATATGGGTCAGGCGGTGGGGGTTTCTCGACAGACCATATCTCTGATTGAACGGGGAGATTACGCTCCCTCTGTCACTGTGGCATTAAAAATTTCTGCATTTTTTCATGTGCCATTGGAGGAAATATTTTATCTGGAGGAAATAATATGAAGAAAAAAAGATAAATCCCTATTTGAGATTTGTGTTTCTTATGACCATGGGTGGAATTGGTGGTAGAATCTTGGGAGTTCTTGCATTCAAAGGAGATGGAGAAAATTTTTATAAGGTCTTTTGCCAGGCCTTCGATTCCCTTTATAGAAAGCTCTCTCCTTATGGATTTGCTACTTTCTATGTGAGCATTCCTCTTCTCGTCCTGTTTCACTACAGATCCTATGCAAAGAGGTATCGACAGATCAATCCGAAAGCGGATTTTGAGGAAGTGGAAGAGATTGAAAGACATTTTTTCTATGACCTGTGGATATTGGATGTATTCCTTATTGTAAGCACATTCTTTTGGATCTTTAATTTTATGATGGGTATTTTTTCTGAAATGAGGGGCGATAAAGTATTTATTACACTCTTTAGTTTCTTGTGGGGAATTATATTATCCCAAGTTGTTATGAGAAAACTGGTCTTGGGTTTAAGGAAATTTCATCCGGAGAAAAAGGCAGATCCCTTTCAAGGAAAATTTGAAAAGGCATGGTTGGAATCCTGTGATGAACAGGAACAAGCTCAAACCTATAAAATCGGGTTCTTCGCTTTCCGAAGAGGACGTCAGATAACCTATCTTATGCTGATCGCTTGTTTATTCTTAAAGGATATTCTACAGCGAAACATCTCCACTTTAATTTTTGTCACCTTGATCCTATTGGTGCAAGTTATGTTCTATCACGATTATTGTTGGAAGGAACAATAATATGAAAGAGATATCTATGTTTAAAAGTAAAAAACTGTCTATCACCCTAGGTGTTCTTTTCATTCTATCCGCCTGTATCGGTTATTTTGGCCTATCGAGAGAAGTGTTGGAAAAAGTATTGGGAGATTTTATGGAAAATGTTGCCCATCAATTATTAGGAGAGGATGGGAAAATTCGATTGCTGCCGCTGTTCTTTAACAATCTTCGGGCAACTTTGGTAATGATTTTATTGGGTTTTGTTCCCTTTCTGTACCTACCTTTTTTAACAGCAATTATTAATGGAATAATTATTGGTGTCGTTCTAAAATTTTCGTTTTTTTCCGAATTACACCCTTTTTAGACTCTAGTGTTGGGAATCCTTCCCCATGGTATTTTTGAGCTTCCTGCCCTTGTTTTAGCCATGTATATGGGTCTATTTCTATGTCACCAACTGACAAAGAAAATTCTGAGGAAAGATCATCTCCCTATTGGTGGGCTACTCAAAAAGATTGGTCTTTGCTATATAAAAATCATTGTTCCCCTCCTTGGGGTAGCGGCAGTTATTGAAACTTATCTTACCCCCATCTTGATGGGAATGGCATTATAATTTTAAAAGATTCTTCGGAAGAGGAACGAAAATAAAAAGTCTACAACCGGAATTAGGTTCCGGTTTTTTTATTGGGGAAAATACAGGGGAGGAACAGGACAATAAAAGCCAAGGGTAAAATGTAAACGCTATTAAAATTATAGGTTGACATAATATATTTACTTTTCTATACTTTTAAAGAGGTGACTTATGAATACCAAAAAAACAACTTTAATTCCCCTGTTGGCAGTGTTGATATTATTAAGCGGAATGTTTAAAATTCCTGCTATTTTTCCCGGTGGCGAGTACCAATTATCCGCTTCCGTATCAGTGATGATTGCCTTGATCTTTGGGATGGAGCTCTATCTTTACGCTGGAGTCCTTGCAAGTGTACTGTCTTTTATCTTAAGTGTTTCCAATGTTTTTAATATCTTGGTGGCATTGATATTTCGAATGGTAGTAGCTCTTTTTATTCTTGTTGTAGGGAAAAAGAAAATTACTCTAATCGGCTCTTCTATTTGTGGAACAGTGGTTGCTCGAATTGTGCTGAGTCTGATTCTCCATGTGAATTTTAAGGCCTTGATACTACCTGTAATTCCTGGAATGATTTTCACTTCTTTTATCAACTATTTTTTATATTTTAAAATTTATGATCTGTTAAACAAGACTCATTTACAGATCTATATTAAGGAGAGAGTCCTATGAAATACAGTGTGAAGATGCGAGCATCTAAAAAAATAAAAGATCGACAAATACATATTTCAGGAGCGGAACGAATCGTTAATGAGGATCATCTTTTTGAAACGGTAGAATTCCTACAACGGCGAGGTATGAACCATGAGAAAGGCTCTTCGGATTTGATCCATATAAAGATTGAAAGGATAGAAGAAAAAGATCTTCTAAGATTGAAGGCATTGGAAGTAGAGACCTTGGAAGTGGATACTGTTCAAGAGGGGTTGGAGAATATGAAAAATATCTTAGAGACCTTTGGTTTAAATAGTGATTATATTTTAAATCTCTTTTCTCGGGAACATCATATGAGGGGAGCCATTCTACTAGATGTTCAAAACTATCAGAGATTGGAGGAAGATTTCTCTCGAGGTATTCGAGTCTCCTATATGGACTATGAAGTTTTTTCTAAAGCAACCCTTGTAAAAAAAGATCATTTTCGAGAAGCTTTAGCATTGGCTACCAAGACGGTCTATGGTCCGGGGGTGATGGGAGAGCTTTGTATTTCCGATGATCCCCATTATCAAACAGGTTATATTGCTACAAGACAAAAATATCTTCGAATTACCAAATTAAAAGAATGGGGTTCTGAAAAGGGGATTCGAATTATTCTCTTTGATTCCTGTAAAGCTTCCAAAGAAGCCTGCATTGATTATTTAAAAAATAAGAAGGTGTTGATTATTGAATAGCTTTGATTATATTGAAAAGGATCTTCGAAACTTGAGGCAAAATCATTTGATTCGAAAACCCAGGATATTTAATAGTGCCCAATTACCTCGAAGCATCGTTGACGGAAAAAAAGTATTACTCTTTTCTTCAGGCAACTATCTATCTCTTTGCGAAGATAAAGAGCTAATGACAAAAGCTTTTGAGAAAGCTTTGGATTACGGGATGGGCTCGGGAGGGTCTCGGTTGACAACGGGAAGCTGTCATCTCCATCAAAAGCTGGAAGATGAAATTTGCGAATTTTTAAATTATAGGGCCTGTCTCTTATTTTCTTCCGGCTATATGGCAAATATCGGTGTCCTTTCTTCGATTTGTGATGAGAATACGGTAATCTTTTCCGATCAATACAATCATGCCTCCATTATTGACGGGATTCGCCTTTCAAAAGGAAAGACTGTCGTCTATCGACATTTGGACTACGACGATCTAGAAAAAAAGTTGGCTTTATATTCTCAATGGGAGAAAAAAGTTTTGGTTTCCGATGGCCTCTTCAGCATGAATGGAGATCTTCTTAATGTCAATCGATTCATTCAAATAGGAAAAAGATATAAAGCCTTAACGATTGTAGATGATGCCCATGGATTTGGTGCTTTAGGCCATTATGGAAGAGGGGTATGTGATCTCTATGAGGAAAAACCGGATTTACTGGTCGGTACTTTTAGCAAAGCCATCGGTGTGGAAGGGGCATTTGTTGCCACTTCTTCCAAGATCAAGCAATTTTTACTCCACCATGCCAGATCCTATATTTTTTCCACCTCCTTAAGTCCTTTTTCCATTGCTTCCATTGGGGAAGTCCTTCATCATATTCGGGAAGATCAGGAAAAATTAAAAAAATTAGCCCAAAATGTAAAATTTTTGGTGGGAGCTTTACGGGAAATTGGCATCTTTGTCGAGGGAAAGCATCATATTATTCCAATTTTAATCGGAGACGAAGAAAAGGCATTGCAAATAGGACAAAAAATGTTGGAAATGGGAATATACGTATCGGTAATACGGTATCCGGCAGTAGAATACCACCGAGCCATATTGAGAATTACCTTGATGGCAGATCATAGGGAGGAAGATCTACAGCAATTGGTCTCATGTTTAAAGGAGATGAATAAAAGATATCCATTTATTAAGTGATATTCCAAGGGAAGAGAAATTCATGACGAATCATTGAAGATAGATATTTCTTCTTGTACATTGGTAAAAGGAAAAGTTGAATTTTTCAAGAAGCTTTGACTTGATAAAATATCAAGATCATTGTAGGAAATGAAATGGTATTGGAGATTTTAATGAAAAAAATTTGATTCTTTACTGATGTTTTTGGTATTTTTACCGTCGAGCTGAAAAATGCGATCCATGAAAATATTGTACGGAGGGATGTAGAAAATTATATAAGAATGATCGGACCACGCTTTTACGAATGATTTTAGTGGTGCTTTTTCCAATACCAATTGTGGTGGAATAAAAAGAATGAATACTAGAAAGAAGATGCTTATCTGATGGATGTCCTTGAAGGATATTAAAAGTATTTACCCAAGACAGGTAAAACTGCAATCGACTTCCATGAGGAGGAAGAGGATGGAAAATAAGGATAAGTTTTCCAAGGATATATAAGCGGTGAATAAGGGGGGAATGGTTTATTTTTCGGTAAAATATTTAGCTAGGACTATTCACTGTATCGATATTTTAGATCAAGAGGGTATTGTTCAATGAAATACTGTCAATGAAGGGGAGATTTGGGCGGATGGGATTAAAATGAAGGGAATCCATTAAAAAAAGATAGGATATATCCTATCTTTTTTATTTGAATTATTGTTGCTGCATCGCTTTAATTCTTTCCGTCAAGGCAGGTACAATTTCAAAAAGATCTCCTACAATGCCGTAATGAGCAGTTTTAAAAATAGGTGCATTGGGATCTTTGTTAATGGCGATAATCAATCCGGAATCCTTCATGCCATTGGTATGTTGAATGGCTCCGGAAAGACCGATGGCAAAATAAACTTCCGGTTTTACCACGACTCCCGTGACGCCGATTTGACGATCCAATTCACACCAGCCATAGTCACAAACAGGTTTAGTGGCTCCTACAATTCCACCTAAAGCTTCTGCAAAATCATTGATAATTTTCCAATTTTTAGGATCACCGACCCCCATACCGCCGGCAACGATAATATTAGATTCGGATAAATCGGTTTTGACAGAAGCATCATCTTCTTCTTCAAAGTTTAAAACTTCCGTTAGAATATCTTCCAAAGAAAGTTTTGGTTCGTGATGAATGATTTCTCCCTTTCGATTTTTATTTTTATAGGCAATAGGGAAGGCACCTTTTCCTACCGTTGCGATACTTGGTGTTGTCAAGATCCGAATATCGGAATATAATAGGCCGTCGAAAGTGGGACGAATCCATTGGATGTCCTTTTTATCCTCCGTTAGCACAATATCGTCACATTCGGCTACCAAACCGATTTTTCTTCGGCCACAGAGGCTTCCGCCTAAATCTCGACCATTGGGAGAGGCAGGCAGTAAGATCACTGCCGGCTCATATTTATCAATCAAATCATTTAATGATTTTACATAGGGCATGGTGGTATATTTGTCCAATAGGTCATGTTCAATACTTAGGACCTTGTCCGCTCCATAGTAGATGGCCTCCTGACAGACGGTGTCATTGTTTTTTCCAAAGACTACTGCTACCAGATCTCGTTCCAATTGATTCGCTAAATCCCGTCCTTTGCTCATCATTTCTACGCAAAGATGTGTAATTTTCTGGTCAAAAGATTCAATGTATACCCAAATATTATTCCCTTTCATATTGCACCTACCTTATTACGTTTTTTTCGACAAGCAAGTGAATGATCTTATCGACAAGTTCTTCCGTATCTTTACCTTCGATCATATGTCCTGGCTCTTCTTTCGATGGAGGAAAGACATCCTTCACATATGTTGGTGAGCCCTCTTGTCCAATGCGATGAGGATCCAAATCCAAATTTTTTCCGTTAAAAATTTTGATTTCCGCTTCTTTGGCAATTGCCATACGGTTTCTGGCGAAGCGACTAGGTCTTGGAGCGGAATCTCGTAATGCAGACAGTAAGACAGGAGCTTTTGTCTTTACTTCTTCAGTTCCTTTTAATGTTTTACGTTCAATAAAAAATTCGCCCTCTTGGTAGTCCACGGCTTGTACATAGGAAACTAAATTAAATCCTAACATTTCCGCCAATTCCGGCCCGATTTGGCCGGTATCTCCATCCAAAGACTTATCTCCAGTAAAGACGATGTCAAAATCACCGATTTTCTTAATCGCCTCTGCTAATGTATAAGACGTTGCCAAAGTATCGGAGCCTTTAAACTCAATACCGCTAATTAAGTATCCGTCGTCGGCACCCATTTCGATACAAGTGCGTAAGGCATCCTCTGCATCAGGGGGACCCATGGACAGAACTGTCAAATGTCCGTCATTTGCATCTTTTAAATCCAGTGCAAAGCGAAGAGCAGACAAATCGGCAGGGTTTATGATTTGCCTCACACCCTCCCGTATTAAATTATTAGTTTCTTTGTCAATTTTCATTTTTGACACATCAGGAACTAATTTTACGCAAACTAAAATGTTCATAATATCCTCCTTATAATATTCCATCATTACATTATAGTATACCGTATTTCAGTATATTTTAAAAAAGAAGTTCCACAATCTTTCAAATAATTAATGTAAAATGGTGTAAAAGGAAAGGACAGAATTTGTAAGCTAGAAAAAATAAAAAACTAAAGGGAAGAATAGTTACAATTGGTGTGAGATGGGATATAATCATGGGAACATTGCAGAGGGCCGTATATTGTATAAAAATAAGAATATTTTTAAAAAAACTTGTAAAAATTCGGAAAAATAGTGAAATATCCTTTACAATGGCTTCTCAATCCTATATAATATTTAAGCGTTTAAAAAATAGAGATTGCGATGAAGTCATAAGTTGCTTGAAATTTTAATGAAAAAAAGAGGTTTTAAGGTAATTATGACGGAGAAGTTCGGACGAGATTCGAGCGCGGGTTATTTTTTTCAAGAGGGCACTTTTAAAACACAAGGGTGCGTGTATCGATAACCCCCTTCGCAAATGTTGTGATGCGATTAGGAGGTAAATATGTCAAACAAAGCAAAACAAAAGATTCGTATTAAACTGAAAGCTTATGATCATGAATTACTGGATAATTCAGCGTCAAGAATTGTAGAAGCGGCAAAGTCCACAGGAGCGAATGTCTCAGGACCGATTCCACTACCGACGGAAAAAGAAATTATCACAATTCTTCGTGCTGTTCATAAGTATAAAGATTCAAGAGAACAATTTGAGCAAAGAACTCACAAACGTCTCATTGATATTATCGGACCGAACCAAAAAACGGTTGATTCTTTAATGAAACTCAACTTGCCGGCAGGCGTTGATATAGAAATTAAGCTATAAAAATAATTGTTCTTTATATGATTGCCTAGCAATCCGCTATAAATATTAGGAGGTGCAACATGAAATATTTAATTGGTCGTAAAATTGGTATGACTCAAATTTTTGATGAAAAGGGTATCGTTACTCCTGTCACAGTTATTGAAGTAAAACCCAATGTAGTAATTCAAAAAAAGACTGTTGAGACTGACGGATACAATGCCGTCCAAGTTGCAACAGGTGAAGTAAAAGAGAGAAGATTGAACAAACCCATGAAAGGGCATTTTGATAAAGCTGGTGTTGACTATTTGAAGCGTCTTGGAGAATTCCGTACAGATGATGTGGAAAATTTCAACATTGGTGATGAGATCAAGGTGGATATCTTTGAAGAGCAAGAACATGTAGATGTTACCGGCAATTCAAAGGGAAAGGGAACTCAAGGGGTTATTAAACGTCACGGTTTCGGACGTGGACGTGAAACTCATGGTTCTAAATTTCACAGAATGCCAGGTGGTATGAGTGCGGCTTCTTATCCCGGACGTGTTTTTAAAAATCATCGAATGGCAGGGAAAATGGGTAACGAAAGAGTCACAATGCAAAATCTTGAGATCGTTCGTATCGATACTGAAAAGAACTTGCTTCTTATCAAAGGTGCAGTACCCGGACCGAAAAAAGGTTTCGTAACGGTAAAAAGCACTGTGAAGCGAGGAAAATAATAGGGGGAGGAAGAAGCAATGCCTAAAATTCAAATGATCAATATGGAAGGAAATCCTGTTGAAGAAATTGAACTAAATGATGAGCTGTTCGATGTTGAAGTCAATGAACATGCTGTCTATTTAGTCGTTAAAAATATTTTAGCTAATAAAAGACAAGGCACTCACGCTGCAAAGACACGAGCAGAAGTTCGTGGTGGCGGTAGAAAACCATGGAGACAAAAGGGTACAGGACGTGCTCGTCAAGGCTCCATCCGTTCTCCCCAATGGAAGGGCGGCGGTGTTGTATTTGCTAAAAAACCGAGAGATTTTTCTTATACTACACCGAAAAAAGTGCGACGCCTTGCTCTAAAATCGGTTTTAACCAGTAAATTACAAGACTCGGAAATTATTGTTTTAGATAAATTGGAAATGGACGAAATCAAAACCAAGACTTTTGCCACCATGCTGAACAATATCAAATCAGACAAGAAAGCTCTTGTTGTTATTAATGAAAAAAATGATACCATTGAAAAATCCGCAAGAAATATTGAAAATGTAAAAGTATCACTTGCTAAAAATATCAATGTTTATGATCTTTTGAAATATAATCATTTAGTTATTACAAAAGATGCCTTGGAAACAGTTCAGGAGGTGTTTAATTAATGAACAAGTTTGATATCATTAAAAAACCCATCGTAACGGAAAAGTCCATGGACGAGATGGAATATAATAAATACACTTTTGAAGTAGACAAAAATGCAACAAAACCAGAAATTAAAAAGGCAATCGAAGAGATTTTCGGCGTGAAAGTTCAAAAGGTAAACACTATGAATATGCGTGGAAAATTAAAAAGACAAGGAATGCATCAAGGTAGACGCCCTTCCTGGAAGAAGGCCATCGTAGAACTAACTGATGATTCAGAACCGATTGAATTTTTCGATTCTATTTAAGAAATAGGAGGTAAAGAATGGCTATTAGAGGATTTAAACCAACCACTCCTGCACGTAGAATGATGACGGTTTCTACCTTTGAAGAAATTACAAAAAAAGCTCCGGAAAAGAGCCTGACCATAACACTTCATAAAAATGCCGGTAGAAATGCGCAAGGTAGAATAACATCAAGACATCGCGGTGGCGGAGTTAAAAGAAAATATAGAGTAATCGACTTTAAAAGGGATAAAGACAATATTCCTGCAAAAGTAGCTGCAATTGAATATGATCCTTACCGTACAGCTTATATTGCTCTACTTAATTATGCCGACGGTGAAAAGAGATATATTCTTGCACCCAATGGATTAAAAGTAGGAGATACGGTGGAATCCGGTCCGGAAGCGGATATTAAAGTGGGCAATGCCCTTCAATTACGTTTTATTCCCATAGGTACTACAATTCACAATGTAGAGCTTACCCCGGGCAAGGGCGGACAGTTGGCAAGATCAGCAGGTACTGAAATTCAACTGATGGCAAAGGAAGGTAAATATGCACAACTTCGTTTACCCTCCAGTGAATTCCGTCTTGTGAATTTAAACTGTAAAGCTACTGTCGGACAAGTGGGAAATATCTCCCATGAACTGATCACCCTTGGTAAAGCCGGTAAGAAAAGATATCTTGGTCAAAGACCTCATGTAAGAGGATCTGCAATGAACCCTGTTGATCACCCACATGGTGGTGGAGAAGGCAGAACACCGATTGGTCGTCCTTCACCAATGTCACCATGGGGTAAGAAAACTCTTGGTCTAAAGACAAGAAAGAGATCGAAGAAGTCTAATATGTATATTATTAGAAGAAGAAAAACGAAATAAGGGGAGGGTAACATGAGTAGATCAATTAAAAAAGGACCTTTTGCTGACGAACATCTATTAAAGAAAATAGATGAATTAAATAAAAAGAATGAAAAGAAAGTCGTAAAGACATGGTCTCGTCGCTCGACTATTTTCCCGGAATTTGTTTCTCATACCATTGCTGTACATGATGGCAGAAAACATGTGCCGGTCTATATCACAGAAGATATGGTAGGTCATAAACTGGGCGAATTCGTTCCAACGAGAACATTTAGAGGCCATACTGCTAGAAGCGAAAAAACGGTTAGCTTAAAATAAGAGGGGGTTAAACAATGGAAGCAAAAGCAATTGCAAAATATGTACGAATTTCGCCTCTGAAGGTGAATTATATTTGCGATGAAATTCGTGGCAAACAAGTAGATGAAGCCCTTTCTATTTTAAAGTTTACTAATAAGCGTGGTGCTTATGAGCTTTATAAGGTACTGCATTCTGCTGTTGCCAATGCGGAAAACAATTTAAATTTAGACCGTGATGATCTATATGTAAAGAGTGCATACGCAAATGATGGACCGACCATGAAGAGATTCCGTCCCAAAGCAAAGGGTATGGCATATCCTATTCTTAAGAGATCGAGCCATATCGGCGTAGTAGTAGCAGAAAGAGAATAAGGAGGTAAACAATGGGCCAAAAAGTAAACCCACATGGACTTCGTGTTGGTATCATTAAAGACTGGGACTCAAAATGGTATGCTGACAAAAAGAATTTCGCTGAATTTCTAGTTGAAGACGATAGTATTCGTAAATATATAAAAGAGAAATTGTATGCTGCCGGTATCTCAAAAATTGAAATTGAAAGAGCGGCTAATCGTGTGAAGATTTCAGTACACACTGCAAAACCGGGAATGGTTATCGGTCGAGGTGGAGCAGGTGTTGAAGAACTTCGAAAAGAACTTGAAAAACAAACGAAAAGAAGCGTTGTAATCAATGTGGAAGAAATAAAAAATCAAGATCTGAATGCACAACTTGTTGCTGAATCCATTGCAGAATCACTGGAAAGACGGATCTCTTTCCGTCGTGCCATGAAGCAAGCAATTCAAAGAACGATGCGTGCGGGAGCTCTTGGTATTAAAACTTCAGTATCCGGACGACTAGGCGGAGCAGATATGGCTAGAACGGAAGGGTATTCTGAAGGAACCATTCCTCTTCAAACATTAAGAGCAGATATAGACTATGGATTTGCAGAAGCGGATACCACTTACGGTAAACTTGGTGTGAAGGTATGGCTTTATAAAGGGGAAATCCTTCCTGAATTAAAGGATGAACGTCGCAGAAAGCCAAGAGATAACAGAAACCGTAAAAGACGAGACAACAGAAATAAAAATTTCAATCGTAAAAACAACAAAAACCGTGAAGGACAAAAAAGATCCTAAGTCCTGAAAAAGAGAGGAGGAACAATCATGTTAATGCCTAAAAGAGTTAAATATCGTAGAGTTCATAGAGGCAGAATGAAGGGTAAAGCAATGCGTGGTAACTCACTGGCTTACGGTGAATACGGATTAAAAGCCCTTGATCCGGCATGGATTACTTCGAATCAAATAGAAGCAGCTCGTCGTGCTATGACTAGATATATCCGTAGAGGTGGAAATATTTGGATTAAAATTTTCCCCGACAAGCCCGTCACTGAAAAACCGGCGGAAACACGTATGGGTTCAGGTAAAGGAGCTCCAGAATATTGGGTAGCTGTGGTAAAACCCGGCCGTGTATTATTTGAAATGAGTGGAGTGACAGAAGAAGTTGCAAGAGAAGCAATGCGACTTGCATCCAACAAGCTCCCCATTCGCACTAAATTTGTAATGAAAGAAAAGGATGGTGACTCAAATGAAGACTAAGGAAATTCGCCAACTATCAAGTGAAGAATTAAATAAAAAGGTGAACGAATTGAAAAATGAGTTATTCAATTTGAGATTTAGACTGGCAACTGGTCAACTTGACAATCCATCAAGCATTAAAAATGTAAAAAAAGACATCGCAAGGGTAAAAACCATTTTGAGAGAACGTGAGCTGGGAATGGGAAAGGAGGCATAATGTCATGGAAAGAAATAGTAGAAAAACCATTATCGGAACGGTAGTTAGTGATAAGATGGATAAAACCATCGTTGTTGCTGTTGAGACATTTAAAATCAATCCCATTTATAAAAAGAGAGTGAAAAACACAACGAAATTCAAAGCTCATGATGAAAAAAATGAATGCGGAATTGGTGATCGAGTAAAAATTATGGAAACTCGTCCACTAAGTAAAGACAAGAGATGGAGACTTGTAGAAATTATTGAGAAAGCTCAATAATTCCCTTGAAAGGAGAAAGACATGATTCAACAAGAAACAAGATTACGTGTTGCTGACAATTCAGGTGCAAGAGAACTATCCGTCATTAAAGTACTTGGTGGCACAAATAGAAGATATGCAAGTGTTGGTGACATCGTTGTTTGTTCTGTAAAACATGCAACACCCGGTGGCGTTGTTAAGAAAGGTTCTGTGGTCAGAGCCGTCGTTGTCAGAACAAATAAATCAATTAACCGTCCAGACGGATCCTATATTAGATTTGATGATAATGCAGCTGTTGTAATAAAAGAAGATCGTAGTCCTGTTGGAACTCGTATCTTCGGACCGGTGACAAGAGAACTTCGGAGCGGAAACTTCATGAAGATCATCTCTTTAGCTCCGGAAGTACTGTAATCGGGAGGTGCGCAACATGAAAATAAAAGTTGATGATACCGTAATGATCATTGCCGGAAAAGATCGTGGTAAAACCGGAAAAGTATTAAAGACTTTCCCGAAAAAAGATCAAGTGATCGTTGAGAATATCAATATGGTTACAAAACACAATAAGCCACAAGGACCTGCAAATCCCGGCGGTATTGAAAAGAAAGAAGCACCCATTCACGTATCCAATGTCATGTATTTTGACGCTAAGACCGGAAAAGGCACTCGAATTGGATATCGTATTGAAAATGGAAAAAAAGTTCGATTTGCTAAATCCAGCAATGAGACGATCAAGTAGGAGGTAGATGAAATGACTTCAAGATTAAAAGAAAAATATGAAAACGAAGTTGTCGACTACCTAATGGAAAAGTTTGGCTATAGAAATAGAATGGAAGTTCCAAGACTTAATAAAGTAGTTATTAATATCGGTCTTGGAGAAGCAAAGGACAATCCGAAAGCTCTTGAATCCGCAATTAATGATTTAACAACAATTGCCGGTCAAAAACCGATTGTGACAAAAGCGAAAAAATCCATTGCAAACTTTAAACTTCGTGATGGGAATACCATTGGCGTTAAAGTTACATTACGTGGTCAAAGAATGTATGACTTTTTAGATAAATTGATGAATGTCGCATTACCGAGAGTTCGTGACTTTAGAGGAGTCAAACCGACAGCTTTTGATGGCCGGGGAAATTATGCTTTAGGTTTAAGAGAGCAATTGATTTTCCCTGAGATTGAATATGATAAAGTTGATTCCATCCGTGGTATGGATATTGCCATTGTAACCACTGCTAATACGGACGAAGAAGCGAAAGTATTCCTTGAAAAAATGGGAATGCCCTTTGCAAAGCAATAAGGAGGTAAAGCATGGCTAAGAAATCAATGATTGCAAAACAAAAGAGAAAACAAAAATATTCATCTCGTGAATACACCAGATGCAAAATTTGCGGAAGACCTCATGGCGTGCTTAGAAAATACGGCATCTGCAGAATTTGCTTTAGAGAATTGGCATATAAAGGTCAAATTCCAGGCGTGAGAAAAGCTAGTTGGTAAAATTACCAAATGTGAAAGGAGGCAAACTGATATGATGACAGACCCTATTGCAGATATGCTTACCAGAATTAGAAACGGCAATAATGCAAGACATAAATCTGTTGACATTCCAGCTTCAAATGTAAAGAAACAAATTACGGAAATCCTCTTAAACGAAGGATTTATTAAAGGCTATGATGTTGTTGACGATAACAAACAAGGAATTATAAAAATAGATTTTAAGTATGCAGAATCCGGCGAAAGAGTAATCTCTGGTTTGAAGAGAATCTCAAAACCGGGCCTTAGAGTTTATGTTAAGTGCGAAGACGTTCCGAAAGTTCTTGGTGGATTGGGAATTGCTATTATTTCCACATCGAAGGGAATACTGACGGATAAAGAAGCGAGAGCACAAGGTGTTGGCGGAGAAGTAATCTGCTACGTTTGGTAATTTGGAGGTGAAAAAACATGTCTAGAATCGGAAAAAAACCTATTGAAATTCCCAAAGACGTCAATGTAGAACTAAAGGGACAGACGGTAGAAGTCAAAGGACCTAAGGGAACATTGACTCGTACTTTTGACCGTGACATGGAAATTACTATGGATGAAGGAGTTCTCACTGTTCAAAGACCAAATGAAACAAAAAGAATGAAAGCCATCCATGGTCTAACCAGAACTCTTATTGAAAATATGGTCATTGGAGTTACAGAAGGCTATAAAAAAGAACTTGAAATTGTAGGTACAGGATACCGTGCAGCAAAAGCCGGCAATAAATTAAATTTAACTTTAGGCTTTTCCCATCCATTGGAACTGGAAGATCCTGAAGGAATTTCTGTAGAAGTACCTTCGGCAAATAAAATTATTGTCAGCGGATGTGACAAACAAAAAGTTGGAGCTTATGCCGCATATATTAGAAAATTTAGAGAACCTGAGCCATATAAAGGCAAAGGAATCAAATATGTAGATGAGCATATCAGACGCAAAGTTGGAAAAACAGGTAAGTAGAAAGGAGAGTAAGACGTGTTAAAGAAATTTAATAAAAATGAAACAAGACAAAAAAGACACAAAAGAATTCGTAACAAAATCTCCGGTACTGCTACTAGACCCAGACTTTCAATCTATAGATCGGATGCTCATATCTATGTGCAGCTTATTGATGATGTGAAAGGCCATACCCTAGCTAGTGCATCGACTCTTGACAAGTCTTTGAGTCTTTCAAGCACAAGTAATAAGGAGGCTGCAAAGGCAGTTGGAGAACTGATTGCCAAAAAAGCCCAAGAAGCCGGAATAGAAGAAGTCGTATTTGATCGATCGGGATATCTTTATCACGGACGAATTGCAGCTTTAGCTGAGGCAGCTAGAGAAGCAGGATTGAAATTCTAAGAAGGAGGGGAATAATGGAACGTTCATTAATAAATGCAGCAGAACTTGATCTTGAAGAAAGAGTCGTGTCCATCAACCGTGTTGCGAAAGTTGTTAAAGGTGGTAGAAACTTTAGATTTTCAGCACTCGTTGTGGTAGGAGACCATAACGGACATGTAGGTGTCGGAACCGGAAAGGCTCTTGAAGTTCCTGAAGCAATCAGAAAAGCGGTTCAAGATGCTAAAAAACATCTGATTAATGTAAACTTATTGGGTACTTCTATCCCTCATGAAGCAACCGGAGTTTTTGGAGCGGGACGTGTGTTTTTAAAACCTGCTAACGAAGGTACCGGTGTACTTGCTGGTGGAGCAGTGCGTGCAGTATGTGAATTGGCGGGTATTACTGATATTCGTGCCAAAAATCTTGGGACCAGTAACCCGAGAAATATTGTAAATGCAACCATCAATGCATTATCTCAATTAAAGACAGCAGAATCCGTTGCCAAATTAAGAGGCAAATCTGTTGATGAGATTATAGGATAAGGGGGAGCTTTCAATGAGTACGATCAAAATAAAACTAGTTAAAAGCCCTATTGGAAAAGTAGATAAACACAAAAAAACAATCAAAGCCCTTGGACTTCGCAAAATTGGACAAGTGGTGGAAAAAAATGACACTCCTCAAATTCGAGGAATGTTAAAAACCGTTGATTATATGGTAGAAATCGTAGAATAAGGAGGTGTGCCCGATGAAATTACATGACTTAAGACCTGCAGAAGGTGGCGGCGTTAAGGCTAGAAAGAGAGTCGGTCGTGGTATCGGTTCTGGAACCGGTAAGACTTCAGGAAAAGGCCATAAAGGCCAAAATGCTCGTAGCGGCGGAGGTGTAAGACCCGGTTTTGAAGGAGGTCAAATGCCTTTATTCAGACGTTTGCCAAAACGAGGATTTACCAATATCTTTAAAAAAGAATATGCAGTCATCAATCTTGAAGATTTAACCATCTTTGAAGATAACGCTGAGGTAACACCTGAAATCCTAATAGAAAAAGGAATAATTAAAAAATCGAAAGCTAAAGACGGAGTTCGTGTATTAGGAAATGGTGAATTGAATGTCAAATTAACTGTAAAAGCTCATCATTTTTCTAAGTCTGCGGCAGAAAAAATTGAGGCTGCGGGAGGAAAGGCCGAGGTGATCTAATGTTATCAACCTTTAGAAATGCCTGGAAAATTCCGTCATTGCGTAAGAAGATGATTTTTACTCTTCTTATGCTTTTGGTTTACCGTTTGGGATCTCATATTGCCGTTCCTTTTATGAACTCTCAAGTGATTTCTCAAATTTTTAGCGGTTCCAATGCTTCTGTCTTTTCCTTTTTGGACTTAATGGCAGGAGGAAACTTTAAAAATTATACAATTTTTGCGGCAAATATCTATCCTTATGTAACGGCATCCATCGTGTTGCAATTGCTTACCATAGCAATTCCAAGTTTGGAATCTTTGGCAAAAGAAGGAGATACAGGCCGTAAGAAAATTGCAAAATACACCAGATATTTAGCCCTTGTTATTGCAGCTATTCAAGCCATTGGTTATACTTTTGGATTGTTTAGAAAAGCAGTAACGGCGACCAGCGGATTAGAATATGTTACAATTATTCTGTCTATTATTGCAGGTACTGCTATTTTAATTTGGATTGGAGAACAAATCACTGAGCATGGAATTGGAAACGGAATTTCTCTTCTGATTTTTGCAGGTATTGTCTCCCGCTTCCCCATCGATGTGATCTCATCGGTGGCGAAAGTACGTGCCGGATTGGCAAGTCCGATATTCTTGGTACTATTTGTTATCCTAGCTGTAGCAATTGTGGCTTTTGTCGTGACTTTAACAGAAGGAGAACGAAGAATTCCCGTACAGTACGCTAAACGTGTCGTAGGTCGTAAAATGTACGGTGGTCAAGCAACTCATATTCCGATCAAGGTATTGATGACCGGTGTCATGCCGATTATTTTTGCTAATTCTCTACTTGCTATTCCTGCAACCATTGCAATGTTTGTGGAGCAATCGACGAGGAATTGGATTGAAAAGTGGTTGACTCCCTCCGGAACACCGGGACTGATTATCTATGTAATCATGTCGGTACTATTAATTATATTCTTCACATTTTTCTATACGACAATTCAATTTAATACGGTTGAATATTCGAAGAACTTACAACAAAATGGTGGATTTATACCGGGAATACGTCCGGGGAAACCTACCAGTGAGTATCTATCCAGAGCATTAAATCGACTTGTCCTACCCGGCGCAGTTGCTCTTGCCATTTTGTCAGTGCTTCCAACGATATTGACGAAGGTTTCCAATCTTCACTTTAATTATGGTGGAACGTCGATTATCATCGTTGTCGGTGTCGTTTTAGAGACAAGTAGAGTATTAGAACAACAATTGTTAATGAGAAATTATAAAGGTTTCTTGAAAAAATAGGAGGCAAGTTTATATGAAGCTCGTTATATTAGGACCTCCGGGGGCCGGAAAAGGAACACAAGCAGATTATATTATTGAAAAATACGATATTCCTCATATTTCCACGGGAGATATTTTCCGGGAAAATATAAAAAATGAAACGGAATTGGGAAAAAAAGCATCTTCCTATATGGATAAGGGCCTATTGGTCCCTGATGAACTGGTCATCGATCTTGTGGAAGATCGAATTTCCAAAGAAGACTGTAAAGACGGTTTTTTGCTGGACGGTTTTCCCAGAACTGTGGCACAGGCTGTTAGTTTGGACGCCATTTTAGATAAACAGGGAACTCAATTAAATCGAGTAATTAATATTGACGTAAAACCGGAAATTTTAATTGATCGGGCCGTTGGTCGTAGAATTTGCAAAACTTGCGGTGCAACTTACCATGTAAGTTTCAATCCACCGAAAGAAGAGGGTTTTTGTGATAAAGATCATACGAAATTAGTACAAAGACCCGATGATACGGCAGAAACTGTAAAAACAAGAATTCAAGTATATTTCGATCAAACGGCACCTTTGATAGATTACTATCAAGCCCAAGGACTACTTCTCAATGTAGACGGTGCAAAGGATATTGATAAAGTATTTGAAGATATCGTAAATGGTCTTTCATAGAGGTTTCGATGGAGAATACGAATGCTTTGACAAAAGGTCAGGTAGTACGATCCATTGCCGGAAGAGATGCAGGTAAAGTGTTTGTAATCCTGGAAATTATTGATGATCAGTATCTTTATCTTGCAGATGGAAAGTTACGAAAATTGGAAAGACCAAAAAAGAAAAAGGTAAAACATCTCCAAATCACCTATGATGTGATTGATCTTACGGGAGAGGTGACGAACTCTTATTTGAGGAAGAGTCTATTACCTTATTGCTAAAGGAGGATCCTAAAATATATGGCTAAAGAAGATGTAATTGAAGTTGAAGGTACTGTAGTTGAAGCATTACCGAATACGAATTTCAAAGTTAAATTGGAAAACGGACATGAAATACTTGCTCATATATCAGGAAAACTGAGAATGAATTATATTAGAATACTTCCCGGAGATCGTGTAACGGTAGAACTTTCACCATATGATCTCACCAGAGGAAGAATTACTTGGAGAAAGAAATAATTTTCTCATTTCCAAGACAGGAGGGATTACAATGAAAGTCAGACCATCTGTAAAAAAGATGTGTGAAAAATGTAAAATTATAAAAAGAAACGGAAAAGTAATGGTAATTTGTGAAAATCCGAAACATAAACAAAGACAAGGTTAAGGAGGGAAGATAGAGCATGGCAAGAATTGCTGGAGTCGACTTACCAAGAGATAAACGTGTTGAAGTTGGCTTAACTTATATTTTTGGTGTAGGTCGTAGCAGATCCCAAGAAATTTTAAAGAAGGCTGATGTCGACTTTGACACCAGAGTAAAAGATCTGACAGAGCCTGAATTAGCTAGAATCAGAAAAGAAATAGACGATTATCATGTAGAAGGAGATCTTAGACGTGACAACGCAATGGCTCTTAAAAGACTTCGTGAAATCAACTGTTATCGTGGACGTCGACATAGACAAGGTCTTCCTGTAAGAGGACAAAAGACAAAGACAAATGCTAGGACTCGAAAAGGTCCTAAAAAATTAGTTTCTAAGAAGAAGTAAGGGGGGATTGGCATGGCTAAGAAGAAACAAAGAGCAACACGTGTTAGAAGAAGAGCCCGAAAGAATATAGAAAAGGGACAAGCGCATATTGCTTCAACATTTAATAACACCATGGTAACTTTGACAGATATCAGTGGAAATGTAATTTCTTGGGCAAGTGCAGGACAATTAGGATTTAGAGGTTCTAGAAAGTCTACACCCTTTGCTGCACAAGAAGCTGCAGAACATGGCTTAAAAAGCGTTGATGTATATGTAAAAGGACCCGGTTCCGGACGAGAAGCAGCGATTCGTTCACTACAAGCTTCAGGCTTGGAAGTTACAATGATCAAAGACGTAACTCCAATTCCACACAATGGTTGTAGACCACCTAAGCGTAGGAGAGTATAATTTTCCTATTAACCCGTAAAGGAGGGTACCCATGATTGAAATAGAAAAGCCTCGAATTGATATTGAACAGTTGGATGATTCCGGCAAATATGGGAAATTTGTAGTGGAGCCCCTTGAAAGTGGATATGGAATAACGATTGGTAACTCACTGAGACGAGTTCTTCTATCTTCCTTACCAGGTGCGGCAGTATCTTTTATTAATATAAGAGGCGTGGAACATGAATTTGATACGATTCCCGGAGTATTGGAAGATGTACCGGAAATTGTATTGAATATTAAATCTCTTGTCTTGAATATGACGGAAGATGAGCCGGTAAAACTGGTGATTGAAAAAAGTGGAGAAGGGGAATTAAAAGCTTCAGATATTCAGTTACAACCCCAAGTGCAAATCATAAACCCGGACCATCATATTGCAACATTAAATGAAGATGCAGATGTATATATCGAAATGACGGTGGAAAGGGGACGTGGTTACGAGCCTTCCGAACTTAAAAAAAATGAGATCACCGAAATTGGCGTGATTCCCATTGACTCAAATTATACGCCGGTGCGTAAAGTGAATTGGAAGGTCGAAAACACAAGAGTCGGACAACGAACGGACTATGATCGCTTGATACTTGAAGTGACAACAGATGGATCCATGAAAGCAGATGAAGCCACATCTCTTGCTGCCAAAGTGTTGACAGAACATTTGGATCTATTCATCGGTCTTACCGATCATGTAAGTGATGTTAATATCATGGTTGAAAAAGAAGAGGATGAAAAAGAGAAAGTTCTTGAAATGACTGTAGAAGAACTGGATCTTTCCGTCCGAAGCTTTAACTGTCTTAAAAGAGCCGGTATCAATACGGTCGAAGAGTTGACGGAAAAGACAGAAGAAGACATGATGAAGGTAAGAAACCTAGGAAAAAAATCTCTCGAAGAAGTCGTAAACAAGTTGGATGAATTAGGACTTAGCTTGCGACAAGAAAACGAGTAAAGGAGGGTTAAATATGGCAACGAATAGAAAGCTTGGACGTCCAACCGCCCATCGTAAATCAATGCTTCGAAATCTTGTGACTTCTCTTTTAAGAGAAGGACGGATTATTACCACTGTCTCTCGTGCAAAAGAGACTAGTAAAATGGCGGATAAGATGATTACTTTGGGTAAACGTGGAGATCTTCATGCAAGAAGACAAGCTTTAGCATATATCTTTGACGAAGATGTCGTAACAGAATTATTTACTGAAATTGCTCCTAGATACGAGGACCGTGCTGGTGGTTATACTCGTGTTTTAAAAATGGGACCCAGACGTGGTGATGGAGCGGAAATGGCGATTATCGAACTAGTATAAGAGGGGAATCCGAAAGGGTTCCTTTTTTTATAATCTTGCATAAAAAAAGGAATGGATATCCATTCCTTTTTCAATTCTTATAAAATTGTGCGAATCCAACCTTCCGGTGCTTCAATACGACCCATTTGGATGCCTGTAAGAGTATCATATAATTTTTGAGTAATCGGTCCCATTTTATCCATACCACTGGCAAATGTGATCTCCTCTTCACCGTTGACAACTTTTCCAACGGGAGAGATGACAGCAGCGGTACCGCAAAGACCACATTCTGCAAAATCTTTCAACTCATCTAAAGCGACGGGACGTTCCTCTACTTTAAGACCCAAATAGTGTTTTGCAACGTAGAGCAGAGAATTTCTCGTAATTGAAGGTAAGATGGAAGGGGATTTTGGCGTGATTACTTCATTATCCTTTGTAATGAAGAGAAAATTAGCACCACCGGTTTCTTCCACAAAAGATCGACTCTTAGGATCTACAAACATATTTTCATCAAATCCCCGATTGTGAGCATCTATATATGCATGTAGACTCATGGCATAATTTAGACCTGCTTTAATATGGCCGGTTCCCCTAGGAGCGGCTCGATCGTATTCACTGACACATAAAGTCAATGGCTTTACACCGCCTTTGAAATAAGGGCCTACTGGCGTGACTAAAATTCGGAATTGATATTCGTCAGCAGGGCGTACACCGATGACAGGACCGGAAGCAAACATATAAGGTCTGATATATAGGGAAGCTCCGGAACCGTAAGGGGGCACCCATTGGGCATTGGCCTTAACTGTTTCATCTAAGGCTTCTAAAAAGCGTTCTTCCGGGAAAGGTGGCATAACCAGCCATTCAGCTGATACCTTCATTCTCTTTGCATTGAGATCCGGTCGAAAAGTGACAATATGACCATCCTTTGTGGTATAGGCCTTCAGTCCTTCGAAACATTCCTGACAATAGTGTAAAATTCCGGCACATTCACTTAAGGTGACATTGGGGTCTTCTGTCAATACACCTTCTCCCCAGACACCGTCTTTATAAGTAGCAACATAGCGTTTGTCGGTAACTCGATAGCTAAAATCGAGGTTTGCCCAATCAATATTTTTCTTTTTCATTCTTTTTCCTCCCATTCACTGAACTAATATTTTAAATATTTCTCTTATTATAAAACATTTTTCAAGAAAAATCTAATTTTATTTGCACAAATCGATTTTAAAATAAAGCTTTATCAGAATAAAAGTAAGGAAAAGTTTTCTTATTATCGCATTTTGTTTCAAATCGTGCTAAAATAATAGGAGTTTAAAGGAGTGATTATGTGATTCGTATCATTGGACTGGGACCAGGTGATGAAAAGATGTTGACATTGGAAGCATACCAATACCTGATCGATGAAAATCCCAATTTTTTTCGTACAAAATCCCATGGTGTAATTCCATATATAATCCAGCAGGGTATTACTTATGAATCCTTTGATCATCTTTATGACGAAGGAAAATCCTTTGAAGAAGTATATGAAAAAATTGTAGAATTACTTCGGCAAAAAGAAGAAGAATATGGTATTATTAATTATTTCGTGCCGGGAAATCCCCATGTTGCTGAAAAGACGGTAACCATGCTATTGGAAAAAAACCCCCATTACCATGTAATCTCAGGTCTGAGTTTTATTGAACCGGTATTGAAAATGGTGGGAAGAGATGCGGTTACCGGTTTAAAATTTTTGGACTATGACTTTGATATAACGGAAATTGAAACCCATTGTGACCTTTTAATCACTCAAGTATATAATGCCAGAATTGCGTCCGACATAAGTTTAAAACTACAAGAGGTCTATGGTGATGACTATCGGGTACATATACTCATAGATGCCGGGTTACCAACGGAGAAACATTACCGAATCCCCTTGTATGAAGTTTCTCGCCTGGAAGAGATCAACCACCAAACAGCTATTTATGTAGAGGGGAATCAAAGAGTCGATGTCTTGTCTCTGATACGGGAAATTCGAAGGGAGATCTCTCAAAATCCCATGGATTATAATGATCTTTTCATTGAAAAATTAAAAGAAAAGCTGTATAATCTAACATGTTGCTTGGATTCCACCAAGGATGATGAGCTTTTTAAAATATTTTACCTCATACTCTACACTTTATTCGTAGTAGAAAGGAAAGGTTATTATAACTTTTCGGAAATTTTCGAATATATCCATGAAAAAATTGGAGAAAATGGCGATTTTTTCGAAAATAATGTAGAAAATAATCTTGACTTAGGTTATAATTGTTCTAGTCTTACAAAAATACCCACAGCTACCCGGAATAGTGATTGCCCCATCATTAGAGCCCAAGACATCATTGACCATGCAATGAATTTTGGTTTTATGTGGAAAGATTTTGAAGGTGTTCGTGATAAAATAATGGAAGAGCTGGATGAAGTGGAAGGGGAAATAGGCGTCGATGACGATCGTTTATCAATGGAAGTTGGAGACTTTATTTTCACTTCCATCAATATGAGTCGTTTTTTAGGAATGGACCCATGGGAAGCTCTGAATAAAAGTACCGATAAATTTTTCAAAAGATTTCGAAAAATGGAAATATATGCCAAAAGCAATAATCTGAATTTAAAAGATTTAACGCTGGGGGAACTAGATCAAATTTATAATGAGACTAAATAAAGATTATATGTAATTCTTTAAGGAGGATATTTAATGAACAAATCAGAATTAGTAGCAAGTATTGCTGAAAAAAGTAATTTAACAAAAAAAGATGCTGAAATGGCTCTTAACGGATTCTTAGAATCGGTACAAGGTGCTCTTGCCAATGGGGAAAAAGTACAATTAGTCGGCTTTGGAACTTTTGAAGTACGTCAAAGAAAAGCAAGAGAAGGCAGAAACCCAAGAAATCCTGAAGAAGTAATTAAGATCCCGGCTTCTAAAGCACCGGTTTTCCGTGCAGGAAAAGCTTTAAAAGAAGCGGTTAATAAATAAGAACGATAGAAAAGAAGGCCAAGGCCTTCTTTTTTTAAAGGTTTTACTGTAAAAGAAAAATCCATGGTTCAACGGATTGAGGTGAGAGCATGAGGATGGATAAATTTTTAAAAAATTCGCGATTGATCAAAAGACGGACTGTAGCAAAAGAAGCTTGTGAAAAAGAAAAAATTCGACTAAATGATAAAATTGCAAAACCAGGAGACAATGTAAAAGTTGGTGATTTAATCACTTTGGAACTGGGTTCAGTGAAGAGAAGGGTGGAAGTGTTAGACATCTCAGAAAATGTATCGAAAGCCGATGCAATGAGTATGTATCGGGAAAAGAACTAAGATTCTACTTTACAAAATGATTTCATCATGTAATAATTGACTTGGAGGTTAAAGATATGAAAACGAAGAAAAGATCCTTTCCCATCCTGTTATCAATTATAATTTTAATATCTGTAATTTACGGAGCGGTGACCATCAGTCGATCCATTTCAGTACGGAATCAAAAAATGGATATTATTGCTGAAAACAAGGAACGCATTAAAACTTTAGAAAAAGATATTAAAGAATTAAATGCGGAAATTGAAAATTCGGATTCTACCGCTTTTATTGAAAAAGTAGCACGGGAAGATTTGGGAATGGTGAAACCTCGAGAAGTTATTTATATCGATAAAAATAAGGAAAAAGACCTCCCTAGTGAAGAAAAATAGGAGGAAAATTATTAATGGCCTTGAGTGTAGGAGACATTGTGGATGGCGTTGTCACCAATTTGGTAAAATTTGGAGCTTTTGTTGATCTTGACGAAGGAAAGAGCGGACTGGTACATATTTCTGAAATTTCAGACTCATATGTAAGAAATGTGTCTGACTTTTTAGAAAAAGGTCAAAAGGTGAAGGTTAAGATTTTATCCATGGATCCGGGTGGAAAAATTGCTCTAACCATGAAGGGGTTACAAGAGGACTCGAAAGAATCGGAACCTAAAACCGACAACCAAGAAGAGTACTTTAATCGAAATTCAGAAGTAAATAAAAATTTTGAAGACAAATTAAACAGATTTTTAAAGGATAGCAATGAAAAAATTGAGCAAGCAAGATCACGGGAAAAACAAAAACAATCTCGTACCCGATCAAGAAATAGATTTTAAGTGGTAGCGGACTATCTCATTTTGAGATAGCTCTATCACTTTATTTTTTAACAATGGATAAATTTTTTAAAAAAAGCTTAGAACAATTTCATATAATAACACCGAAGGATCGCATATTGATTGCCGTATCAGGAGGAGCAGATTCGATGTACTTGCTTCACCATTTGATTGAAATTAAAGACAGTTATCAATTGAGTCTTCGTGTGGCACACTATAATCACGGGATACGAGAAACGGCAAAACGAGATGAAGATTTTGTCCGAGAATACTGTAAGAAGTTTCATATTCCCTTTTATTGTGAACAGGGAAATATGCGTGAATTTGGAAAGAGGCATAAGCTCAGTGAAGAAGAGGCGGGTCGAATATTGCGCTATCGATTTTTCCGCTCCATTATAAAACCGGGAGAAAAGATCGCCACGGCTCATAATGCCGATGATCAAGCAGAAACTTTGTTATTTCGCATCCTTCGGGGAACCGGAATAGAAGGACTATGTGGAATTCCGGAAGTAACGGAAGATATTATACGGCCGATCCTCTCCATTCGACGAAAGGATATTGAATCCTATTTGGAAAAGCACAAGATTCCCTATCAAATGGATGAAACAAATTTGACTCCCGATTATGGTCGAAATAAGATTCGCTTGGAATTGATTCCCTACTTGGAAGAAAATTATAATCCTAAAGTGACGGAGGCACTTTTGCGTTTACAATCTACAGCTGAAAAATATCGAAATTTTACGCAATATCAATTAGAAAAAATACCGAAGGAAACTTTCCAAAATCCTCTATCCATTCCTACTTTACAAAAGCTGGATCCTCTATTATGTCGTGAAGGAATTAAAAAAATGCTTCAGCGGGAAGCTCCAGAGGTAGAGTTGGCAACTTATGACAATATAGAGTCCATTATAGAGCTGTTTTATCGAAGGACAGGTGCTTCTATCGATTTGGGATCCAATTACTCCATACGACGTTCTTATGACCGGTTGATACTGGAACATAAAGATGAAGACGCTCCTTTATCCACAAAGATTTTTTTAACGACTTCTTATACGGAAACGGAAATGGGAGACTTTTTAATTCGAAAAGGAAAGGGTCCAACGGATCGATTTAAAATTCTGATTGATGGGGATAAAATAAAGGGACATCTCTATCTCAGACATCGAAAACCGGGAGATATCTTTCGTCCCTTAGGCTTAACAGGTCATAAGAAGGTGAAAGACTATTTTATTGATGAAAAAATCGATCGTTCCCTTCGAGATAAAATATTGCTTCTATGCGATGAAGAAAAGATAATCTGGATCGTAGGATATAGATTGTCTGAAGATTATAAAATTGACGAAGGAACAAAAAACTATTTATATGTGGAGGCGAAAAATGTCGGATATTAAAAAAGTATTGATTACTGAAACGGAAATTCAAGAAAAAATTTCTGAACTGGCTAAAAAAATTACCACCGACTATAAAGATAAAGATTTGCTCTTAGTGGGTATACTTAAAGGTGCCATTGTTTTTATGGCAGATTTAATGAGAGAAATTAAACTACCTTTAACTTTTGAATTTATGGACATTGTAAGCTATGAAGGTTCTACCACCACAGGAGAAGTACGAATTTTAAAAGATCTTTCCACTTCTGTAGAAGGAAAAGACATTTTAATTGTTGAAGATATTATCGATACCGGTTTGACACTGAATTATCTGACCCAAGTATTAAAAAGTCGAGGTGCTCATTCTGTATCAATCGTCACTTTGTTGTCGAAACCGAAAAGAAGACGCATAGATATTTTTGTTAAATATGTCGGTTTTGAAATACCTGATGAATTTGTTATCGGCTACGGTATGGATTTTAATGAAAAATATCGGAATCTTCCTAATATCTCCATCCTTGATGAGTCTGCATACTTATAATATTCGCTATAATTGATGAATTCTTTATGATATAATGGATAAGTTAGGAGTTGATACTATTGAAGAGAAGAATGGGCGGAACAACCTTTTATATTGTTCTAATCATTTTGCTGCTGGCCTCCATTCGATTTTTCAGGTCACCGGCTCAAACGATTGAAGAAAAGCCCTTTACCAGTTTTGTGCAAGCATTGCAAAAAAATGAAATACAAGAAATAAAATACGATGACAATCGTGCTAATATTACGACAAAGGACGGTGAAGTCTTTAGTGTCGTATATGGTATGAGTAAAGATAATTTTTACAATACCTATTTGAAAGAAGGAGCCGAATCCAAGGATCTGATTGTAAAATCGGTGCCTCCGGCAGAAAAACCTTTTTATATGGAATGGATTCCAACTTTCCTCTTCATGGCAGTCATCATCTTTTTCTGGTATCGAATGATCCAGCAAGCCCAAGGGGGCGGAGGGAAGATGAGCAATTTTGGCAAAAGTAAAGCTCGGGTGATTAATCGAGATGATAAAAAACTCGTCGCTTTTAAAGATGTGGCCGGACTCCAAGAGGAAAAAGAAGAATTAGGTGAAATTGTAGATTTCTTAAAAAATCCTAAGAAATTTACAGACATGGGTGCCAGAATTCCGAAAGGTGTACTCTTAGTAGGCCCTCCGGGAACCGGAAAAACCTATCTATCCCGTGCAGTGGCAGGAGAAGCTAAAGTACCTTTCTTTATCATGTCCGGTTCTGACTTTGTGGAAATGTTTGTAGGAGTGGGAGCCAGCCGTGTCCGAGATCTTTTTGAAAATGCCAAAAAAAATGCTCCTTGCATTATCTTCATTGATGAGATCGACGCCGTAGGTCGTCGACGAGGTGCAGGAGTCGGCGGAGGTCATGATGAGCGAGAGCAAACATTGAACCAGTTATTAGTGGAAATGGATGGCTTTGGGACGAATGAAGGAGTTATCGTTATGGCAGCGACAAACCGAGCCGATATCTTAGATCCAGCCTTACTTCGTCCCGGTCGTTTTGACCGTACGGTCTATGTTGGTCGTCCTGACGTTCGAGGACGGGAACAAATTTTAAAAATTCACTCTCGAAATAAAAAAATCGGCGAAGATGTAAATTTAACGGTGATTGCCAAACGGACTCCCGGTTTTACACCGGCAGATTTGGAAAACTTAATCAATGAAGCTGCCCTTTTAGCAGCGAGACGAAACGAAGATGCCATTCACATGGAAGATGTGGAAGAAGCCAGCATCAAAGTACAAGCAGGTCCAGCAAAGAAATCCAAAGTGGTGTCGGAAAAAGAACGAAAATTGACGGCAGTCCATGAATCTGGTCATGCCATTGTATCTAAATTGTTGCCAGATGAAGATGCGGTTCATATGATTACTATTATTCCACGGGGAATGGCCGGTGGATTTACTGCCTACCTTCCGGAAGATGATGTCAGTTTCATGACCAAGGGTCAAATGGAACAAAAAATTGTCTCCCTCCTAGGAGGACGAGTGGCAGAACTATTGGTTTTAGATGATATCTCCACTGGAGCTTCCAATGATATTCAAAGAGCTACCTCCATTGCTCGTGCGATGGTTACACAATATGGTATGAGTGATCGACTGGGTACGATCAATTACGACTCTGATGAAAGTGAGATTTTTGTCGGTCGTGATCTTGGAAAGAGTCGTAGTTATTCGGAAAGCACTGCAGCAGAAATCGATGCGGAAGTGGCACGAATTATCAATGAAGCTTATGCCAAAGCGAAGAATTTATTGACGGAAAATATGGATATTCTTCTACGCCTTTCCGATGTTTTATTGGAAAAGGAAACCATCGATGGAAAAGAATTTGAAAAAATTTTTAAAGGGGAAAGCATCGAAGCGTCACCGGAAGATATTGATGAATCACTAGAAGAAAAAGATTTGTCAGAAGAAGTAAAACAGATTATGAAAGAAAAAGATATCAACTTGAAAAAAAGCCACCTTTCTTCGAAAGATGACAAGATTTCAAGTTCTGAAACTGAAAATAAAAATGATCAAGAATAACCATTTCTTGTCTTCCATTGGTAAAGCCTTTTAAGGGTATTTAAGTATCCTTAAAGGGCTTTTTTTACGACAATTTGTCCTTGGTTTCTGTTTTTATTTTTCCCATTGATTCCATGGATTTCAAAAGGGTACGAAAGACAATTCCAGGAACATATCCCATAGATTTCAATATGGAAGGATTGAAAGGTCAATATTTTGATGGGTAGAGTAGATTCTTTTCAGTAAATGATATTTTTAGAGAATTTTTATAACGAAAGCCAAAGGAAATTTTAGGAACAATATAAACTTTCCATGTTCTAGGTTTCAATTTTTAAAAATGAAAAATATTTTTTTCATAACAAAAACTTTTTTCAGCTACTATCAGCCCCAGAAATATTTCTTCAGTTCACTTTATTCTTTAATTTGACAACTGCTCTTATCATTAGGAAAAATCAGTCAGAAATCACTTAGGTAAAAATTCTCCTTTGTCATAATAGAGGGAAAAGTTCCAATTTTTGTTCACTTCCTATAAAAGGATCGACTATCGCATCTTTTACTACCATCTTTTCCTCTTTTTGTCTATGAACCGACAACGAAGACGGATTCAAAACCTTCTCCTATTTATGACTTGTAGAGACTGTAAAAGGACTACAAAATCCGATGGAAGCTTTGAAAATGAGGAGAAATATAGATACCATAATAAGTATCGCATTTCATATAAAATCATCCTGGGATGGCTCCATCATGGGCATTTCCCTTCCTTTGATTACGAAAATATAATGTTTTTAAGGATCTATTTTCTGTCAAACCATATTTTTTTCAGGTTTATTTATTAAAGCAGATATTTATCATTGTCCACTTTCTCATTGGTAGAAGATTTCTTCTATTTTGTCCATCGTAAAATGCCATTTTTAATTTTCGTACAAGAGAAAAGTTTTACTGTCGTTTTAAATTGTGAATATGCTCTTTTTTCAAAGGCCATCGTCATCATTGATTGGTATTCCCTTGAGACTCAATTTAGCACCTAATGAGTTATATTCGCATTCATAACCTTAAATATCTTCTTTATTTTGTGGAGGAAATTTTTTAAAAGGAGAAATTGTTTCAAGCGATAGAACGGGGTTAAGGGGAGGCCTTTACTGTCTGATCTCTGGGATGGATTTTAGATTATATTTTTAATTTCAATTCCTTTACCTGGTAACCGATCGTATTTTTGCACAAACTTTGGAAGATAACTTCCCATGATACCAATAGTATTATTTATTCTTGGATTTTCAATTTATTTACTTTTAAGGGTATGAGCTTTTCTCAGGCTCCATCAGTCTTATATTTCATTTATTGAGCTCCCATTTCTTCCTAATTTTCTTTGGAAGATATTTTAATATATTTTACCGATATTATTAGAAAGTCATAATTATTTCCAGCTTGGTGCCTTTTATTATCGATTGCATCATCTTCCAAAAAATAGAATATTGAAATAATCGTGATTGATTCAATCGATGTATTGAAAAGGTATCATCCGAAGTGCTCCTCCAAGAGGATAGAAGATAACGAAATATTCCATTCTTTTAAGGATCTTAAACACTTCCATACAAAACGGAAAAATTTCTTTAAAGATGGAGCAATCATTCTGTTTAAGGACTAAAAATGGATTGACAAAGAAAGTATATTAAATGGTCTTTCAAATTTATAAAAACACCTATTACAATGAGAGAGGATAGACAATCATTTCCTTTTTTCCATGAAAAAAAGCCTTTCTCCAAAGGCTTTTTCATGGCAATCAATCATTATTATTTTTGTTCTTTGAAGAGTTGGAAGAATTATTATTGTCATTTTTCTTAGACTCCTGTTGATTGTCATTTTTCTTTTCTTCCTTTTTTTCTTCTTTTTTCTTTTTAGTCGATTGGGAAGATCGCCAACCTAATTTATTGATAAAGTGGGGAGTGGTACCCTCTGCAAAGAGCTCTCTTCGCCCATTGACATACTTGGTGTAAATTCCTTCAGGTTCTTCAAAATCTTTATCTTCCAAATCCTGATGAATTGGACGCATGATTTCTTTCCAGACATAGGCGGCGCGATCCGACCCGAATCGAAGGGAATCATTGTGATCGGTACCAATCCAAACGGAGCAAGTATAGTAGGGAGTGTATCCTACGAACCACACATCTTTTTTATTGTCGGTGGTTCCCGTTTTTCCCGCCACATGCATTCGGGGGAAGTTGGCATTTCGTCCCGTACCACGCTGTACAACATCCTCTAAAAGATCTGTCAAAATATAGGCATTTTGTTTCGACGTAATTTCTTTACCTTCAAAATCCGCTTCATAGATAACTTCTCCGGAACTATTTTCAATTTTTGTGACAAAGATCGGTTTTTGATAGACACCTTCATTGGCTAAGGTCGTATAGGCACCTGCCATTTCCAAAGGACTGATTCCCCAAGTCATTCCACCTAATGCTAAAGGGGAATAGGCCTGGTCATTGGTCTTTGGATTCTTAATATGTTTTACTGGATCCTCCTCAGTTGTAACAATGGAAGTGACACCGATACTTTGTAAGGTATCAATAATTTTTTGAGTTGCCACATCATCGTCATATCCGGTGGAATAGGTCTTATTTTTATTGGCTCGAGCATCCTTATCTACGGAAATATCCCGAGCAACTAACAATGCGCCCACATTGGAGGAACGACGCAATAAATTACGAATGGTTGTCCAACCTTGGTAAGAATGCCCCACATTTTTCGGTGCATTGGGAAAAACTCGATTGGGAATAGGTGCATCCAAGTACACATCTCCTGCCGTTGCTCCATTATTAAAAGCGGTCAAATACACAGAGATGGGCTTTATAGAAGAGCCTGGTTGACGAGGTACCGTCGCACGGTTTAACAGTCGTCCCCCACTGACCCCTCGACCTCCGTTGAGTGCTTTCACTTCACCAGTATGGTGATCGATGATCACGGAAGAAATTTGTGGTTGAACGACCCCTTTATCGTCTACAAAATTTCCGTAATAGAGTTTTGGATTGGAGACGGTTTCATCCAACTGGCGTTGAATATCCACATTCATAGGGGTATAAATTTTAAAACCACCGTTAAAGACTTTGGTTTGTGCTTCCTCGGCGGAATAACCAAGATCCATTAAAATATGCTCTACTTCTTCTTGAACCAACTCCGTGTAGAACGAAGACATTCCCTCTTCATTTCGCTTTCCGATATCGATATTTATAGGAGTATTTAAAGCAGTTTCATATTGGGACTGATTGATTTTGCCCTGTTTTAACATTTTTCCTAAAATCTTCTTTTGACGATCTTTGGACCTTTCATTAAATACAGCCTTCATGGGTATGACTTCATTGGCTTTAATTTGGATCAAATCGTAACGATCTAAAATTCCCAACTCTACAAGTTTTTCACTGGCAGAAATTATAAAGTCGGAATTTGGCTCGGAATTTCCCTGTTTGGGAATTAGCACGATTTCACTATTTTCAAGATCATCGTCCTCTGTCAAATATGCAGTATTATAAGGGGTAAATTCTTCAGGACGATTAGTGACTCCTGCAAGAAGAGCACATTCTGCTAAATTCAAATCGGACACATCTTTATTAAAAAATGTTTTGGAAGCCGCTTGAACGCCTACTGTCCCCTTGGAAAAGCCTACCGAATTCAAATAAGCTTCCAAGATTTCATCTTTGGTGAGTTTTGATTCGATCTGGTAAGCATAATAGACGTCAGTAATTTTACGCTCTACACTTTTTAGAGAAGAAGTATAGAGATTTTTCGCCAATTGCATCGTAATAGTAGATGCTCCTTGGGCAAAAGAACGGGTTTTGATATCGTAGGCCAAAGCACTTGCCACCCGGCGAAAATCTACGGCATTGTGTTCATAAAAACGGACGTCTTCAATGGAAACAATAGCATCTTGAAGATCTTTCGGTATATTTTTTAATGGAACATATTCACTAAATTCATTTTGTACTAAAGTATGAATTAAAGTATTGTCGTCGGAATAAATTCTTGACGTTTCGGCCAATTGATTGCGATAATTTTTCGGATCAATGACCGGTGCATCTTTAAAGATGCCTAACAATAAAGTAGCACCTATGGTTGATACGATGATAATAGCAATGAGTATTAAAAGAAGGAGTATTTTTAACACCCCTGAAATTTTTATAATTCCTCGGGACTTGTTCCTTTGATTGTTTTTCATAAAAAACCTCCTTAACATTTTTAATTATAACAGATTTTAAGAAAAATGAATAGAATCCACAGATTCCAAATAAAAAAAGTCTCTTCTCTTATAGAAGAAACTTTTTTCAAAGGATTGCGATCATCAATAGATCGCTTTAAAAAGTCGTGGAGCAACCAATGTGGCAATTCCAAGTTTCACCATATCGGGAATAATAAAGGGGATCAATCCCATGGATAAAATTGCGGAAAAGTCCGTCGGCGTATGAATCATATGATTAAAGTAAAGATACATATAAGGTAGACCTATTAAATAAAATACAATTTCTCCCAATAATAAGGCCATTACGATAGTGCCAAGACGGGGGGAATGGTAGGCAATTTTTGAAATGATATAAGCTCCAACAATAAATCCAATGAGAAAGCCGAAAGTCGGTTGAAAAATCATGGAGGGGCCTCCATGGAAACCGGCAAAAATCGGTAAGCCGATCAATCCCAATAAAACATATAGTAAAACAGAAGTAAAAGCATGTTGGGGTAGCAATAATAAACCTGCCATAAAGACAAAAAAGTTTTGCATTGTAAAGGGTACAGGGCCAATAGGGATGGATATAAAAGCTCCTATGGCGATTAAGGCAGTAAACAATGCGATCATCGTTAAATCTTTTGTTTTAAATTTCGTAATCATAAATACCTCCATAGACAGTTTATCATTGTAATCTAAAATGTCAATAGATGGTTACAATATTGTTACCCTTTTTTTATTTTAAGCTAATAATACTTTTTTAGATTTTTTTGTTGCTTTTAAAAAACAAGGCATATATACTATTCTTGAGAAAAATATGAAGGATCGAGGTAATATGTTATTAGTTATAGATGTAGGTAATACAACCATCGTCTTTGGTGTATATAAAGACAAAGAGTTGGTACATGATTTTAGAATATCGACAGTAAAGACGAGAACTTCCGATGAATACGGTCTTCTTTTTTATAATACGCTATCCCATTCCAATATTGATCCAAAGGATATTGACAATGTGATAATATCTTCCGTTGTGCCGAATTTAATGCATACATTGCCATCCATGGTAATAAAATACTTCAATCAACAACCGATGATTGTCAGTCAGGATCTCAAATTAGGCTTGGAAATCGACTATCACAATCCGAAAGAGGTTGGGGCCGATCGCATTGTCAATGCGGTGGCTGCCCTTCAGCTATATGGAGGCCCCTGTATCATTATTGATATTGGAACCGCTATGACTTTTTGTGTGGTCAATGGAGCAAAACATTATGTAGGGGGACTTATTATGCCGGGAATCGGCATTTCAGCGGAAGCTTTATTTATGAGAACGTCAAAATTACCTAAAATTGAAATTATAAAACCCCAAGACCTGGTGGGAAAAAGTACGGTCAGTTCCATGCAATCGGGATTATACTATGGTTTCACTCTAATGATCGATAGTATTATTGAACGAATATTGAAAGAACAAGACTGGAATGTAGATGAGGTCAATATTATTTCCACCGGTGGATTTTCTTCTTTATTAACCGGCGATAGCAGATACGATATTACAATCAATCGCTATTTGACCTTGGAAGGATTGCGAATGATTTTTGAAATGAACCAAAGAAACCATCTTCGAAAGCATCAAGGGTGATGCCATGGTAAAAATATCTCTTGCTCCCATGGCAGGATTTACCGATCGAACATTTCGTGAGATCTGTGCTTCTTATCACTTGGATTATATGGTGACAGAAATGGTATCGGCCAAAGCCTTAGTCTATGGAGATCGAAAAACGAAAGATTTATTGAATATTTCCAAAGAGGAAGGAGATGTTGCTGTTCAAATCTTCGGATCCGATCCAGCTATTATGAAAGAAGCAGCGGCGATCTTAAACGATTACAACTTTTCCATGGTGGATATTAATATGGGATGTCCTGCTCCTAAAATTGTAAAAAACGGTTCTGGATCCGCCTTATTGAGAAATCCCCCCTTGGTTTATGACATTGTAAAAGCCGTTGTGGAGGGAAGTAATAAACCGGTTTCCGTTAAAATTCGCAAGGGCATTGATGGAAGTTCTGCACTTTTTGCAGCGAAAGAAATTGAACAAGCAGGGGCCAGTCTTTTAACCGTCCATGGTAGAACACGTGAGCAGTTTTATCAAGGAAAAGCCGATTGGAAATTTATTAAAAAGGTCAAAAGAGATCTAAGGATTCCAGTTTTTGGCAATGGGGATATCGACAGCTTTTCATCTGCAAAAAAAGCAGTAGATGAAACGGAAGTGGACGGTATTTCCATCGGTAGAGGAGCGATTGGAAATCCCTTTATCTTTGATGAAATATACTATGGATTTGCAGGCATGGATTATCCGCCTCCAACTTGGAAGGACAAATTACTCCTACTTGTGAGCCATTTGGAAAAAGCAACACGATATAAAGGAGAACGACTGGCCGTAGTTCAAATGCGAAAAATCTATCCTTATTATTTTAAAGGCCTTCCTCAATCCAAGGAAGTGCGACTACGATTAAATGGATATTACACTTTGGAAGAATGTATCCATGAAATTGATAAATATATATCTTTTTTGGAAGAAAGGGTAGAAATATAGGGTTTCCCTTGACAAAAGGATCCTTTTTTACTATAATTGTTAAGATTAAAATAGAGAAAAAGGGCGTCTGACGCCTTATTTTTTATATAGAGGAGCGATTGTTTTGGAAAAAGATATATTCTTCACCCCGGAAGGGCTTGAAAAAATTGAAAATGAAATTGAATATTTAAAGACAGTGCGTCGAAAAGAAGTGGCAGAGCGAATTAAAGTGGCTCTAGGTTACGGAGATCTGTCGGAAAATTCAGAGTATGATGAAGCGAAAAATGAGCAGGCACAAGTGGAAGAGAGAATAGCAAAACTGGAGATGATGGTTCGCAATGCCCGCGTCATTGATGAAAGTGATTTGACGACGGAAGTAGTCAATATCGGTTCTCGGGTCACAGTGAAAGACTTAGGGACGGGAGATGCCGATGAGTACACCATCGTAGGTTCTGCGGAAGCGGATCCCTTAGACGGTAAAATTTCAAATGAATCCCCGGTAGGGGCAAAATTAATCGGATTGAAAGTAGGAGAAATTGCAGAGGTGGAAGTACCCGACGGAATTATCAAATACGAAGTCGAGAAAATTACCGTATAAAAGAAGAAGGGAGAAGTATAATGGAAGAAAATTTAAATGAGATGCTCCTGTTAAGGAGAGAAAAGCTAAAAGAGCTACAAGAAGACAATAAAGATCCTTTTGTTCACGAAAAATACGATGTGGACGCCTATTCAGAAGAAATCAAATCGGATTTCGACCATAAAGAAGGCACCGTCGTCAGTGTTGCCGGACGTGTTATGTCAAAAAGACGTCATGGAAAAATTTGTTTTATGGATGTAAGAGATAGTCAAGGAGTAATTCAAATTTTTGCACGAAAAGATGTCTTAGGCGATGCCTATGAAGATGTCAAAGGCTTGGATATTGGTGACATTATCGGAACAAAGGGAGAAGTATTCAAAACGAAAGCAGGAGAGATCAGTATTCGCTCCTCTGAAATTTCTCTTCTATCCAAATCTCTTCAAATTCTTCCGGAAAAATTTCATGGATTAAAAGATCCCGATTTGAGATATCGTCAAAGATATGTGGATCTTATCGTGAATCCAGAAATAAAAGATGTCTTTATAAAAAGAACACAAATCATAAAAGCCATTCGGAAATACTTGGACGATAGAGGATTTTTAGAGGTAGATACACCCATCCTAGGCACCGTAGCAGGAGGGGCCAATGCTCGTCCTTTCCTGACTCATCACAATACTTTGGATTTGGATATGCAACTTCGAATCGCCAACGAACTCTTTTTAAAACGTCTTATTGTAGGTGGTTTTGACAAAGTCTATGAAATGGGCAAAATGTTTAGAAATGAAGGAATGGACCGAAATCACAATCCGGAGTTTACAAATATTGAATTGTATCAAGCCTATGTGGACTATGAAGAAATGATGCGCTTGACGGAAAATCTCTTTGAATATGTGGCAAAAGAAGTTTTAGGTACAACGAAGATCCAGTATCAAGGAACAGAGATTGAGTTGAAAGCACCTTGGAAGCGTATGACCATGATTGAAGCGGTGCGAGAATTTGCCGATATCGATTTTGACAAAATCACCACCGATGAAGAGGCAAGAGCTGTGGCTAAAGAACAAGGTCTTGAAATTGAAGATCATTGGACTTGGGGTAAAATACTTTCGGAATTCTTCGAAGAATACGGCGAGCAGCATTTGGTACAGCCGACCTTTATTATCGGTCATCCGGTAGAAATATCACCCTTAGCAAAACGTTCTGCAAAAGATCCTCGCCTAACTCAACGATTCGAAGCTTTTATGAATACTTGGGAATTGGCAAATGCCTTCTCCGAGCTAAATGATCCAATTGACCAACGGAAGAGATTTGAACAACAGGTTGCGGAAAAAGAAGCAGGAGACGATGAGGCCCATCCGATGGACTATGATTTTATCAATGCCATTGAAGTGGGATTGCCACCGACAGGAGGATTGGGAATTGGCGTCGATCGAATGATTATGCTTTTAACCAATGCACCTAGTATTCGAGATATTATTTTCTTCCCGACGATGAAGCCTATTGATGATAAAACGTCTTTAAATCAAGATTTCGAAAATGAAAATGCTAAAATTTATGACCAGGGAACCACTGATTTAGAAGAAGTGGATTTTTCGAAGGTACAAGTAGAACCTCTATTTGAAGATCTGATAGATTTTGAAATGTTTTCCAAAGGCGATTATAGAGTGGTGAAAGTTCTCAACTGTGAGGAAGTGCCTAAGAGCAATAAACTCTTAAAATTCACCTTAGATGACGGTTCGGATAAAGAGAGAACAATTTTAAGTGGAATTAAAAATAATTATAAAGCAGAGGACTTAATTGGAAAAACGCTTCTTGCCATTTGCAATCTTCCTCCAAGAAAGATGATGGGAATCGATTCTGAAGGTATGATTCTTTCAGCCATCCACGAGGAAGAAGGAGAAGAAAAGTTAAATCTAATAATGTTAAGCCCTAGAATACCGGCGGGGGCAAAAATATATTAAAAAAAATATGCGAAAGATTAAACTGGGATTAGTACTGAATATGCTGACCCCAGTTTTTTTATCGATTTAACAATATTGATATAATTGCTTCCATTCTCACATCTGTATTGGATGCAGATATAGAACAGGGATGATTATGGACAAAGCGAAGGGTTAAAATAAATGGGGAAAGACTTGTTCCCAAGATATTTTTATTTCCGACCCCCATGATGCTTTCATTACCGGTATATCTCTTTGTGGAGCTTATAGAGATTCGTACAGGCATTTTATATCTCATTTTGGTCTTTAGTATCATAGAGATGATGGCGTCTATATATGTTGATACGAGAGCGAAGACACAAGGCTTGGTGTCGATTTGTTTAAGCTTTATGGAATCTCGGTTATGGGACATTTTAAACGGTACCTATCTCGTTAACCAAAGATGGGATAAAAGCAATATAGTATAATAATTAGATGGGCAGATGCAGAAAAGAATTAGTTTTTTGGGAGATGGTTATTTATATTTAAAAAGACATCTGAAATTTCATCGGTAAAAATCCATTATAGGCTCAAGGATTTTGATGAAAAGACAAAAACAGCTCAACTTTTCTTGCCGAGAACGACTCCTGACCATGGACTATTTTAAGAATAAATTTAGAGTATTGTTTGGGACGATTCCATACATGCTTTATCCGATCCTTATATACTTAATTTTGATGTACTGAATGAGAAAATGATGAGATGAAATATTAGTATAAGAAGGGGTAAATCACCAGGGGAATGGGACAGTCAATGAGAGTTTATGGAGAGCTTTTCTCTGAGAAAATGAAGAGGCTTGTTACCATTGACTTACCGCCTCTTAACAAAAAGTATTACACTGCTTTAGAATTGTGAGTGTTAAAAGTCGTGGAGCTGATTTATAGAGTATATCTTAGAAAACTTCTTTTGAAGGATTTAAAAATCTCAACAACGAGCATGGAAGAAAATAATGTATAATATGATGATTTATGGTGATAATCAAAAAAGATACCCTCAATTTCCAGACCATGGATTTAAAATTTTAGCGAAAACAGTGGAGAAATCATGGAATTATGATATAAAATACCCCTATTTGGTGATATGCGGAAAAAAATAAGATAGCTTCTAGGATAGGACAATTGAAAAATATGAACAAATACTGGAAAAGCTCTTCTCTGGATGGAACATGTAGGAGATAATTCCAATAGGAATCAGTTTGAGATGATCAATAAATTGATCCACGAGTTTTTAAATAAAATGGATCTATAATTTTCGGTTATTCAAAGAAATATCATTTAATACACCATGATAGACGATGGAAAAGTAAAAAACCCATCGTTTTTTTATGTCTAAGAGGAGGAAAAGAAAAATTATAAGAATTATTTTCAGGATATACTTTTGGGTTTCCCTTGGAAAAAAGTATGTGGTGCATTACAGTAAATAGACATCGTTTCGTGGTATAATTATAATATATTTTGTATTGACAAGAAGTTTAGATAGGAGGTTTCCTATGAGAAAATTTTTGTGTAGCTTTGTAGCTCTTTATATTCTCTTTATGGTGGTAGCTTGTCAAAAATCGACAAATGTTGGTAATAAAGATGATTCGGATAGGAATATTGGTCCTGTATCTCAAGAAGAATCTCCAGGAATAGATGAACATAGAAATCCTCACATGGTTATGATTGATGGTCAACTATATCAGGATATGGGATATATTAACAGTGCAGTTACATGTGGAACGGCAGATGGAGAAATTATAAGTTCTGTGGAGTTTAGTGAAGTACCTAGGCAAGATGACGAATCTAATTTTGGAAAGGGATATGAATATCAACGTTGGGATAAGGCACATGTTCAAGTAATGATAGATGATAAATGGGTGATTTTTCAAAATATAGCAATATCTGATTTTGCGATTCCAAGTTGCGTTGCAAATGTCAAAGGAAAAATAATAGAAATCGAAAAGGATCGACTATTGGTAACCATAACGGATATTCCAGAAGAATTTAAATGGATCTTTAAGGTTGAAGATAAGGAAAAGATCAAACCTATTTCGTTACCTATTGAAAATCTTTCATTGAAACATTTGAAACAAGAAATGGATTTAAAGGAGTCATCAGATCAGGTCATTCAAATATGGTTTGATGGTTCCATAAAATATAATGAACCGGAAATGACCAAACCCATAGAATTAGGAGAAATTTACAAAATTACTCGGATTGAAGAATAGAAAGCCCTCAAGGATAGGGAGCCTTTAGAAAATAGGATTGACCTTTCAGCCCTTCTTACAATTTTAAAGCCTATGTTTTTGAAATAAAATTTTGAAGGAAGTTATATTTGGTAAGGAGGTAGTACCATGGCTATTGCAAATATAAAGGTTACTCTTTTATGTCCAATAGAAAAAGTTTGGAATACGATAACCAATCTAGAGGATTTTGCTTGGAGAAGTGATTTAAAGAATATAAGAATTGTGGATGACAATCATTTTGTGGAAATTTCTAAAGAAGGGGTTGAAACCTATTTTAAAGTGATAGCATTCATTCCCCATCAATGTTGGTCATTTGAAATAGAAAATGAAAAGATCAAAGGAACTTGGACGGGAAAATTCTATTCACATGGAGATAAAACAACATTAGATTTTACTGAAGATGTCCTTTCTAAAAAACTTATATTAAAACCCTTCGTAGGTCCCTATTTAAGAAGACAACAAAGACTTTATTTTGAGGATCTAAAAAAAGAACTTCATTGTAAAGAAGCAAGTCTTGACCAAATCCTGTAGTTAAGGAAATTGGTAGGGAATATTTAAAAAGGGGAGGATCTTTTTGAATAAGTTCATTGAAGGTTTGGAAAAAGAATTTTCTTTCATAGCAAATGATTTTAAAGAGGTAAAACGGATATCGTCAAGTTTGGAGCTGAAAGCTTTTAAAAATTATAGAAAGAATAGCTTGAATTAGAATTACATTGTTTTAGTAAACCGAAAAATTTGCCTATTAAGTTTTACGAAAGAGGCATAATTCCTTGTATGAAAACGAAAGAGATCATTGGTCATCTTTGTATGGTGGATTAATCCCTATTAAAATTTGATAGGAGGATGGAATGAATTTATTGATGCATGAATTGATCAGCAGTATTTCCCAAATTGTTTTATTTGTTATTATCCCCTTTATTTGGTGGTTTTTGACCCAACGGACACAGGTTGCTTTTCACACATGGATTGGATTAAAACCGGTGAAAAAAGAAAATAGAAAGGGTGCGATAAAGAATTCCGTTATTATTCTAATACTATTTTGTATTCTATCTATTATTCTCCTCTTTTCACTAAAGGGAATAGAGACGGCTACATCAGAATTTCATGGAAAAGGCATTTTAGCTCTGCCTGTTGTCTTCGTATATGCCATATTTAACACTTCATTTCCTGAAGAATTATTATTCAGAGGCTTTTTATTAAAGAGATTGTCAAATAAATTCGGATTTGAAATTGGCAATATCATTCAAAGTCTACTCTTTGGAGTAATTCATGGAATTATATTTTTTTCTGTGGCAGGAGGGATAAAGACGATTATTGTTACCCTATTTACCGGGGCCGTCGGATATCTGATGGGATATATCAATGAAAAAAAGTCCAATGGTTCTATACTACCTAGTTGGATCATCCATGGACTTGCGAACTTGTTTTCATCGACTATAGTTCTATTCTCTTTAATATAGATTTTTATTGGAAGAAATGAGGCAATAAAAATGATGAATATTCTGATGATTACAGTGAAAATTGGAACTTTACAATGTGATTTTTATCCTGAATATTTTTAACATCAATGGAATTTGACTGTTGCAATTAAATTTTTTAGGGATAGAATTTAAGAGAGGAAAATATGTAATAGCGTATTCTACTAGAAGATTATCACTTTGAGAAATAGAGGAAAAACCATATTGAATCATCTGAAGTTATGAAGTAAAAATAGAATAAAATCTAAAACAAATATTTTAAACCGAGATCAACAATAAAATGGAGATCTTGGTTTATACTTATTTTAGGAAGATCTACAGATTGTCCAAAATACATACAAAAATATCCTCAAGTTTCATAATTCTTTACTATCAATTCCCATTACATGTTATAATAAAAATAATATTCTTGAAAAGAGGTGATGTATTGGCTTCTGAATGGAGGAATGATCATAACCCAACTGAAGTGAAAGAGCCTTGTCACACTATTTTATAAAAATTAGAAATAATTTTATTGAAGTGGCGAATCTTCATAGATCTAATTTTGAAATGGGTTTTACTTCGTTGGATTGATGTCCAAATCCGACTTTGATATATTTGAAGAGCATCTTAACGAGGCGGGGGAGATCATTTCTTAAAATGCATAATTAATTGGGATGGAATAGGATGGAATCTATAGGATTTTCATAGATTTTCATAATAGTTGGCGTAAGAAAAGGAGGATTTTATGAAAGATAATAATCGAAAGCTGAGAATTTTTGTGGCATTGGTTGTCTTCTTCTCAGGTTTTGTTCTACCGGAAATGTCCGGTCTTTCCCGTGGTGGGATGCAAGTAATGGGCATATTTTTGGGAACTTTGATTTTATGGCTTACCGTTGCCATTGACTGGCCCAGCATTCTATGTATGGGAGGTTTGGCCCTAGTGACGGGCTTAAATATGAAGGAGATTTTAAGTTCGTCCTTTGGAAATTCTACATTTGCATTTTTAGTATTTACTTTTCTGTGTACCCATGCACTTTCAGAGACCCCGTTTATACGGCGATGCGCTATGGTATTTGTAACGAGTAAATGGGCAAAAAAAGGTCCTTGGTTTCTGGCAATTTTATTTTTTATCTCCATCTTATTGGTCGGATCTTTTATCTCACCGACAGTTTTATTTATTATTTACCTGCCCATTATTGAAGAGATCTACCATGTTCTCCACTTGAAAAAAGGAGATTCTGCTGCCTCTATGCTTATGATCGGTCTGGTGATCTGTTGCGGAATATCTAGCGGGATGACACCCATTGCCCATGTCTTTCCCTTAATGGCTCTAGGTTTTTTCCAAGAAGCAACAAAAGAAGTGATCAGTTATACACAATATATGGCCTATGCTATACCCATCGGTATATTGAGCTTTCTTGCTTCCTTAGCTATTTTCCGCTATATTATGAAACCGGATATGTCTACTTTACAAATCAAAGATTTGGATCAGTTACAGTTGGAAGAAAAAAAGATGGGAGGACAGGAAAAGAAAGTATTATTCGTCTTTGCCCTTGTGGTGGCTCTATGGGTGTTGCCGGATTTGACAAAATCCATTCTTCCCGGATTTGCAGGAAAGATGAAAGGATTGGGAACGGCCTTTCCCCCCTTGTTAGGCGTCGTTGCTCTTTCTGTATTGTCAGAAGAAGGCAAGCCCTTGTTAAACTTTTCTGACGGAATGAAACATGGAATCCCGTGGGCAGCCCTGGTTATGGCCTCTGGCACTTTGGCATTGGGCTCGGCATTGAGCAATCCAGAGATTGGGTTGACAGATCAATTGGGAAAGGTGATTGCGCCTGTTGCCCAGACCATGGCGCCCATCGCCATGGTATTTATCTTGACTCTTTGGGCAGCGATACAGACGAATTTGTCCAGTAATATGGTGACAGTTACAGTGGTCACCGCCATTGCCATTCCCATCACCTTGGCTACCCAAGGCGCCGTAAATACAGCTGCAGTCTGTGCCATCATCGGTACCATGGCATCCTTCTCCTTTGCCTTTCCACCGGCTATGCCTTGTGTGGCAATTGCAGGAGCATCCGGATGGACAACGGCAAAAGCATTGGCTATTTATGGCTCCATTATTGCCTTTGCCTCAGTACTCATTGCAACCTTTATAGGCTATCCCCTGGCAAATATTCTTATGTAGGAGGAAGTATGAATTTAGAAGATTTGAGAAAAGAAATTGATGGTATTGACCAAGAGATGGTTCAATTATTTTTAAGGAGAATGGAAATTGTCAAAGGCGTTGCCCAGTATAAAATTGACAATCAACTTCCGGTGTTTCATAAAGATCGGGAACAAGTTGTCATCGATAAAGCAATGTCTCGTTCTCCGGAGGAAATGAAGGAATATGTGAGAGAATTTTTTGAAGAGACCATGAAAGTTTCTCGCCATATGCAAGAAGATTTAATCAAAGAAAGTAAGAAGTGATAAAAGGATGCTGCGAAATGATTAAAAATCATGGAGTAGCATCTTTTTACGGAAAGCTTTGTCATGACCATCAAATTGACAAAAAATTTGATTCTATTGAGGTCTATCTAGTTGAGGGATGGGTAAATATTCTCAGGGAAATTTCAAATCTTTTATGGTGTAAGGACTACATAGAGGAAGATTAATATGGTATAATCAACAAAATCTCTACTTTTTACAAGGGAAGATACAGGACTACCATTAGGATTTCCCAAATAAAAAGAATAGAAAAAAAGATAATACAGAGGTTGCTGAAGCAGCCTCTTTTTTGAAGGTGAAATATGCGACTTAGAAAAAAACACTGGGCAATTCCGGAAATGAAAGAAAATTCATATGTCTTTTTTGACGGACAAAGATATAAAGGAAAATGGGACGAAGTCTTTCAAAATGGAAACCCCATTATTTTGGAAATTGGAGCAGGAAAAGGTAAATTTACCACAGAATTGGCAAAAGAACATCCGGAGCTTAATTTTATTATGGTAGAATTCGAACCAAATGCCTTTGTTTACGCAACTCGAAAAATTTTAGAAAAAGAGTTAAATAATGTTAGGGCATTACCCATTCATGCAGAAAATTTATTAGAATACTTTGAGAAGGACGAAATCTCAAAAATTTATATTAATTTTTGTAATCCTTGGCCTAAAAATCGACATAAAAAAAGACGTTTGACCTATCCGGACTATTTGAAACGGTATGAACAAATTTTAAAGCCGGAAGGACTTTTAGAACTTCGAACCGATGATCGGCCATTTTTCGAAGACTCACTGGATTATTTTGAAAAATCCTCCTGGGAAAAAATTAAAAGTAGCTTTGATACCAGAGTAGAGGACTATGGAGATCCCATCATCACCGAGTATGAAACGAAGTGGAGAGCCATGAATCTTCCCATATGTTACGGTGTTTTTAAATATTGTAAACAATAAAAATTAAATAGATTGACAATAGGCATCTTGTATTTTATGATAAAACAGGGTGAGAATAATGGACATACAAGGGCTAAAAGAAAAAGTATTATCAGGATATGAAATAACAAAAGAAGAAGCCATTCAATTATATGAAGAAAATATAGAAGAACTAAAAATTGCTGCAGACGACATTCGTAAAAAAATGTGCGGTAACTCCTTTGATATTTGTACCATCATCAATTCCAAATCGGGAAGATGTTCTGAAAATTGTACGTTTTGTGCTCAATCTGCTCATTATGATACCGAAGTGGATTGTTATGGACTTTTACCGGACAATATTATTATCGAAGATGCCATCGGTCAATACCGACATGGGATTTTACGGTATTCCCTGGTATCCAGCGGAAAAGGATTAACAGACAAGGAAATTCAACGAGTTTGTAATATCGTAAGGGAAATTAAAAAAAGAGTACCTATAAAAATATGTATTTCCGCAGGTCTGATCTCCAAGGCACATCTCCTTCAGTTAAAGAAAGCAGGTGTTGAAAGGATTCACAATAACGTAGAGACCTCAAGAAATTATTTTCCAAAAATTTGTACGACCCATAGTTATGATCAAAAGATTGAAGTCATTAAAAAAGCAAAAGAAGTGGGAATGGAAATTTGCACCGGAGGAATCTTCGGTTTAGGAGAAAGCAAAAAGGATCGGATCGATATGGCCTTTGATATTAAAAAATTGGGCATACGGTCGGTACCAATTAATATTCTTCACCCGATTCCCAATACGCCATTGGAGAACAACAAGATCTTATCTCAAAAAGAAATTGATGGGACTATTGCCATCTACCGATTTATCATGCCAAAGGCTATACTGAGATTGGCAGGAGGACGAGCTCAAATGGAAGAACATGGAAAAACCGCTTTTCAGTCCGGAGCAAATGCAGCCATATCCGGAGACCTCTTAACAACTCATGGTGTAAATGTAAAAGAAGATATGGCGATGATTAAAAGTCTTGATTTTAATATTGAATTAATTTCATAAAAGTGTTGACAAAAATTATAAAAGTGGTTATACTATAAAAGTTGCCAAAAGAGCAATGACGAGGAAAGAGAATTAGAAAAAAATTATGAACTTTTTCTTGACTTTAAAAACTTTCCACGTTATAATAAGAAAGCTACCGTAATGGTAGCCATGAAAATTGATAATTAAATAGTGTAAGAATAAA
>JAUNVJ010000052.1 GCA_030537695.1 Tissierellia bacterium | reverse complement strand
AAAAGTTTCATCCCGTTTTTACTCATTGAGTGTTTTAAATATTCTTCAGATGGCAGCATGAAATTAATATCTATCATTCGTGAATATCCAGGCCCCATAGCATAAGGCACTTTTCCTATGCCCATGACTTCGTATGACTGAACTGTTCCATCGGACATCTCAATAGGAATACTATCACCAATTTTATAAAATGCTGTGGCAGCATCATCTTCAGACCCTTCTATTGGAGCTGAAATAACAACATATTTTCCTATTCTAAATTTTTCCCAATCCAATTTCCCTGCATCCATTTCAAGTTGGTCATAGACCATTTGATCAAGACCAAAAATATTACAATAAATCTCATGATTATCAAAGATAAAAGGTTTAAGCTCTTTTGCTGCATCAGGATGAATTTCATCTTTTATTTTTTCATAGAATTTTTCCACCTTCTTTAAGGCTACACCATCTATCTTGTGAAATCCTGCAGACATATAGATAGCTCCTATATCCTCCAAACCCTTCATTTTTTGACAATAATCGATATCGCTTTGGCTAATACCTTCATATTCAACTGCAACAGAATACTTTTGGAACAACGAAGCATCCGCAACAGTGAAATCCGATTTTGCAAAACTACTTACATATAAATCTTCATCAAAACTTGCAACAAGAGATACTGTGATATTTAGCATGATAATACTCAATGCCATAGAACTAATAACAGAAATAGTCTTCCTTTTATTTCGTCCCATATTTTGCCAAGCCATTCTTATAGGCGTGATTTTATGAATTTTTTTCCTTTTTTTCTTTATTGAATGTTCATGATATGTGTATCTTATTGCTTCTATCGGAGATGTTTTTCTCACGATACGACAAGGTTTTATACAGCTGGTCCGAACTGTAATCCAAGCAAAAATGCCACTTATCACAAAAAACCACAAATTGAACGCCATCGTAATGGGAATACTAATCATATTATTAGCAATGAATGGAATGGTGAACATAGAAACAAGATACCCACTGACTAAGCCAATTGGTATGGCAATGATGCTTATCATCATTGCCTGCCGAATAACAATTTTTTTTAGTTGCCTATTTGTCGTCCCAACTGTCTTAAGTAATCCATAATGATGAATATCTGCCATTACTGAAATATTAAAAATATTACTGATAATCAGATATCCCGAAACCATAATGATAAGGAGTAAGAAGCCCATTAGCGCTATACTTGTTAGATCAATGGAAGATGTGGAATAAGCCCAGTTTACCCCTTCGTTGACTTCTTGCCCAAAGTCAAGTCGCATTTTTAACTCGTCCATTTTGTCACTAATATTAAAGGCATTCTTAAAATTGAACCCTGGATTAATAGATCCTGCATAAGAATTGACCTTTTGAAAGCGCTCCATATCCTTTTCATTTTGCCATGCGGGAGAAAAACTCTCTTGAAAATCTTTGGATACATAAATTTTATTAGGCAAAGTTTCTGCTGGCTTTTCCCAAATACCACTGACAACGAAGTCCCCCTCATAGATATCTATACCATTGTCTACTTTCAAATGAATCTTCTGACCTAATTCATGGGGAAGTCCAAAATTGTCAAGTACACTATCACAAGTTGCAATCTCATTAAGATGCTTTGGAAGTCTTCCAACTTGAGGAAGAGAAAATGAATGCTTTGCATACTCTTCATCTGTATATCTGATTTCCGTATAGTCCTTACGAAGCTCTTCATTGTTCGACTGTCCCACGATGATATTATAGCAAAGCCCATTTATTTTTTTATCTTGTGAAAGCCTTTCATATTGCTCCTCGGTCAAAAATTTAAATCCCCCATGTAAATCCGTTCCCACTTGGAGCATGGTCGCTTTTTCCATTCCTTGAACCACGGTTCCAGCAACAGTAAAAATAGACGTCAACATAAAGGCAGTAAGAGCAATGGCAATAATAAGTATCCGATTTCTTTTTTTATTTGCCCTCATAATACTTTTGCTTATATTTGATATCCATTTCCTATTTTTGACTTTACGCATTTGCGTCACCGTCTTTTGAAACAATGCGGCCGTCTTCTAATCTTATGATGCGGTCTGCTATTTGAGCAATTTCTTCATTATGTGTAATGACAACAATGGTTTGATGAAACTGTTTCGCCGTGGTTTTCATAAGCCCGATCACATCCTGACTTGTTTTGGAGTCAAGGTTGCCCGTTGGCTCGTCTGCAAGAATGATGGACGGCTTGGTTACAAGGGCTCTTGCAATGGCAACTCTTTGCTGCTGCCCACCGGATAATTGGTTGGGCATACTATTTTTCTTTTCTGTAAGCCCTAATGTAGAAAGAATGGATTCCACATAACTTTGATCTACATCATTGCCATCAAGTTGAATGGGAAGCACAACGTTTTCATAAACATTGAGCATGGGAATAAGATTATAATCTTGAAATACAAAACCAATCTTTCGCCTTCTAAAAATAGTACGTTCTTCATCTTTAAGAGAAAATATCTCCTTACCATCGACTATCACGCTACCTTCCGTAGGTCTATCGAGACCTCCAAGGATATTGAGTAAAGTCGATTTCCCACTTCCACTGGTTCCCACAATTGCGACGAACTCGCCAAGGGATATAGATAAATCAACACCGTCTAGCGCCTTTACGGTCACTTCCGTTTGGTTATAATATTTTTTTAAAGATTTTGTTTGTAATACTTCCATACTTCCCTCCAAGATTAAAAAATGCTAAGTACTTTTATACTTAGCATACAACCTTATTCTTTCTAGATTATTTCCTCAATCTTTCAATAACGACAGATTTGGAAAGAAAATTTGAAAAGTAGACCCCTCCCCCATCTTAGAGTTTACTTTGATATAACCTCCATGTTCTTCAATGATGCTACGAGCAAGATATAGGCCGACACCAATCCCTTCCTCATCATTTGCCATAGCCCCTCGATAAAATCTAGAAAATATTTTTGGAATCTCGTCCTCTGATATCCCCCTGCCCTGATCTGTAATTTGAATGCCACAAAACATTTCATAACAAAAAGTATCCATTCGAATTTCACTAGATTTTGGAGAATACTTTATCCCATTATCCAAAATATTATAAACCGCCTCTATCGCCCATTTTTCATCTGCTAAAATCTTAGTATCCAAAAGGTCTCCTACAGAAATGGTAATGTCTTTGCATTTTGCCATAGAGTAACCTTGCTGAAGGACTTTATGGACAATTTGAGATAAGGAAATCATCTTTTGATGAAATTGAAAGATGCCCCCCTCCAATCTGGACATCTTTGTTAAGGCCTCAATAAGATCTTCCAGTTTTTTCGTATGTATTATAATTTCATGGGTATATTCCTTACTTTTCTCATTGGTTGCCATTTCCTCCAAAAGTTGAGAATAGAGGACGATATTGGTT
>JAUNVJ010000014.1:3047-26346 GCA_030537695.1 Tissierellia bacterium | reverse complement strand
AAAATTACCGAACAGTGGATTCTGTCATAGAAACTATTAATGAGTTGTTTGAACCTGTGATGGAAAACTATCAAGGTTTAATTCCCCATCGAAAAGGGAAAGATCCGATCACACAATTAAATGGTGAGGAAGAATTGATCTTTCTTTGTAAAGAATTGTTAACAAAGGAAGACCCGGAAGAGATAGCCATCTTAACGAGAAGCAATCAACAATTACAAGAACTGGATCGACGATTGCAAGAAGAAGGCATCCCAACTCGACGTTATGATAAAACCATCAAAGACCATCCCATAATACAGATGATATGTCAACTTCTCACAAGTATTTATCGCAAGGATTTGATGGCCTTTCTGGGATTTTTAAATGGGGATTGTCTCAATCTGCCCTTTGATTGGATCGTTAAAATTTTATTGACAGAAAAAGACAGCTTAGATGAAGTGATGGATTTGGAATGGGAAGATCCGAAATGGATTGACATACGGGATTTTTATCGACGACTTCAAAATTATAAAGAACAGGGTGTATTGTGGGAAGTCATTGAAGAAATCATCCATTGGATCCAAGACCGTGTCAATCTGTCAATCCAAGACCATGAAATAGTCATGGAATTTTTAACGATGGCCTATGAATTCCACATGGAGGGGCATACTTTACTAGAAGATTTTATCGACCACTTAGATCAAAAAGTCTTGGAAGAAGATCGAGGCATTCAACTATTAACCATTCATCGATCAAAGGGATTGGAATTTAATCAAGTGATTCTTTTTGGCATGGATAAGAATTTAAACCTTCGAGAAAGAGGGAAATATCTCCTGGACGAAGAGTATGGATTGGCGATTAAGTCGGAACAAAGTGATGCTAAATTTCAAATTGTCAATCGTAAACTGGAAGCATTAAATCGAAAGGAAGAATTGCGAGTTTTATATGTGGCAATGACAAGGGCAAAAGATCGATTGTTCTTGTATGGGGATTTTGAAAAACCCGGTCGAAATTCTTATTTCAATCTACTATCTCCGGCGAAGCCTTCATTTACAGTGAAAAAACCGCAAAGAATAAAAAAAGATCAATTCAAACAAGATCTATCGATAGAATATGTAGCTTTTTCCCAAGAACCGGAGTTTCTCTATCGGGATAATTTTTCCGTAACGGATTTTATCAATTTCCGATTGGACCCATTGGCTTATTACGATCGTCTTTACCGAGGCAAAGAAGATCCTCTGATTACGAAGGGTCATACCCATAGCATGGATCCCAGAAAAAGAGGGAATATGGTGCATTTTTTTGCCCAGTATTATAAAAAGGAACCGTTGGAACCGTCCATCGACAAACTTTTCCACATCTTTGAAGAAGAGATTACCAAAGAAAAAAGAGAGGAGATTTATCGACTCTGTCAAAATTATCTGGATTTAAATCAAGGGAAAGCGCAATATAAAGAATTGGAATTTTATTATGTAATAGAGGAGTATCTCATTCGGGGTTTTATCGATCAAATCAATGAAGGGCCAACGATTATCGATTTAAAGACATCGGACTTACCGCCAGAAGAAATGAGACAACTCTATGAACCACAATTACTCCTTTACAGCAAAATGTATCAGGAAATTCAACAGACTACGGTACAAAAAGCTCAAATTTATTCCCTCTATCGGAAAGAAATCATTGATATTGATTTGGATCCAAAAAAAATGGATCAACTGATGGAAGAGTTTCGAACCTTTATAAAATTCACAACCACCCATCGGAAACGACAGGATTATCGTAATTTTTCATTTTAAAACAGTTATGTATTAAATTATTTGATATAAACTATATAAGACGGGTATAATTAAATTGTATATCGATATCATAAAAAGGTTTTCAAAATTATAAATGGAGGAAATATGGACTATCAAAAAAAGTATCAAAGTAAGGTTATCAGTGCAGAAAAAGCAGCATCTTTGGTTGAATCTGGATCTTGGGTAGATTACGCTTGGGGGGCATTTACTCCGGTTGCTTTTGACCGAGAGCTTGCAAAAAGAATTGAAGAACTGGGAGAGATCAATGTCCGTGGTGGGGTATTGCTTTGGGTTCCTGAAATATTAAAAGCGGATCCAGAAGGAAAACACGTGATTTGGAACTCCTGGCATTCCGGTGGTCCCGATCGTAGTAGAGTCAATAACACTGCAGGTGGATTTTATCTTCCTTTGAGATATTCAGAACTACCCCGTTACTACCGTGAAAATGCAGAAGTTGATGTAGCTGTCATCGCCTGTCCCCCTATGGATCACCATGGAAATTTCAATTTTGGTTTAAACGCTTCTCATTTAAGAGCACTTATTGAAACGGCAAAAACCGTTATTATTGAAGTCAACGAAAAATTACCGGTATGTCCAGGTGGTTTCGAACACTTTGTTCACGTTGATGAAGTAGATTATATTATAGAGGGAGACAATCCGGATATTGCACAATTGCCGGCAGGTTCTTTTGGTGAAGTGGACAAAAAAGTAGCTGAATTAATTGTAGAGGAAATTCCCAATGGAGCTTGCTTACAGTTGGGGATTGGTGGAATGCCCAATGCAGTTGGATCATTGATTGCAGATTCCGACTTAAAGGATCTTGGAGTCCATACGGAAATGTATGTCGATGCCTTTGTGGACATGACGGAAAAGGGAAAAATTACAGGAGCTAAGAAAAACTTGGATCGTTTCCGTCAAACCTATGCCTTTGCAGCGGGAACCAAAAAACTATATGAATTCTTAGATAGAAATCCTCAAGCTATGGCAGCTCCGGTAGATTATACAAATGATGCCAGAATCATCTCTCAATTAGATAATTTTATTTCCATTAATAATGCAGTAAATGTGGATTTTTATGGACAAGTTTCCTCGGAGTCCAATGGATTAAAACATATCTCAGGAGCCGGTGGACAATTGGACTTTGTATTGGGAGCCTATTTAGCGAATGGCGGGAAATCCTTTATCTGCCTGTCTTCTAAATTTTATAATAAAAAAACCGGAAAGGAAGAATCTAGAATCGTTCCGACCTTTGAAGACGGTACAGCAATTACAGTGGCTCGACCCAATACCCATTGGATCGTGACTGAATATGGTAAATTCAATGCCAAAGGACGCTCCACTTGGGAAAGAGCAGAAGGAATCATTAATATTGCCGCACCTGAATTTAGAGATGAATTGATTAAAGAAGCGGAAAAAATGAATGTTTGGAGAAACTCCAATAAGAGATAAGTGAAACGATAAAGACCTCGATTTATGCGAGGTCTTTTTTAAGGTTTAAAATGGAAGATGTGATAGAAACAATGGTAAAAAAAAGAAAAATTTAAAATTGGTTTTCATGGAAAAAGGCTCTAAATGGGGAAGAACAAAAGCTCATGTTTTCAATTGTTATAAGGATGTTTGGCCAGTTGAAATTCGTTGACAATTATAAAAATCTAGAGTACTATAAATGGTAATAGTAATTACAACTAGATGATAAGGAAAACTTATAGGTGATAAGATGTTAAAAATAAATGAAGAAGTGAAAGACTTTGCGAAAGAGATGGATGGCATACATATCAAACGGTGGAAGGAATTGCCGGAATTTGATTTATACGCTACCCAAATTGTAGATATCATAGAAAGCGAATTGTATTTCTTGAAAGTATTCGATCGTGAGATCATTACGAAATCTATGATTAACAATTATGTAAAGCACGAAATAATACCACGACCCCAAAATAAAAAATATACTCGTTTAGCCGTCGCCTGTCTGATGGTAGTTTCCATATTAAAACAATTTATGGAAATTTCAGACATTGCTCAAGGTATCAAATTACAAACGAAGATCCTGGGAACGGAAGCGGCCTATGATAAATTTTGTGAAGAAATGGAGCGCAGTATTCATTTAGTGTTTAAAAATTTTATCGATGGAGATTATCCCATGGATATACGAATAGAAAATGTAGATATAGATTCTATCAATTTAACTTTGGCGACGATGTCCATCGCTTCCAAAATGCTCATAAAAAAACTGATTGAAGCAAATGGCTTATTAATTAAAGAAGGTTGAATATGGAAAAAATTTATGTGATAACTGATACAGCATCTGATTTGAAACTGGAAAATTATAGAGATCGTCCCCTATCCATCATCCCTTTTTGGATTAATTTTTCAGAGAATTCTTATCGAGATCGAATCGATTTATTTCCGGAAGAATTTTACCAATTACAAAGTCGAGAAAATCCTAAAACGTCAACACCTTCGGTCTTAGATGTGGAAAAAGAGTTACAGAGAATCAAAAATCAAGGGTATACCCATGTTCTTTGCATTACATTAAGTTCCGTGTTAAGCGGAATTTTTAATGTGTTTTCATTGGCGGAATCTACGGGTTTGGAAATATTTGTATTTGACACGAAAACGGTAGCTATGGCGGAAGGTTTTTTTGCCCATTATGCCTTGGAACGAATTGAAGCAGGAGTCGGTTTTGAGGACATTACTAAAGAATTGATCCGTTTAAGATCCAATACTTGTACTTATTTTACAGTTCCCAACTTACAACATTTGAAAGAAGGGGGAAGAATCAGCTATGTCAAAGGAACTTTTGGGGATTTGCTAAATATTAAGCCCATTATTACCGTAACGGAAGAAGGCTTCTTAAAACCGATGGAACAGATCAAGGGGCGTAAAAAGTCCATTTTGAAATTGGCAAATTTGGTGAAGTCCAATTTAAAAGGAAAGAACAATTATTATTTGGGGCTTAGTCATGGAAATGCCAAGGAGGAGTTGGATAAGTTGCAATCCCTGTTAGAAGAGGAAATTGAACAGGCAAATTTTTTTGAAACGTCGGATATTGCCACGGTTTTGGCCACCCATGCTGGACCGGGCGTACTGGCTGTTTTTATGATGATATTTGATTAAAAAAAGGCAAGGGAAGTAGTATAATAAAATATGGAGATAAAAAAACACCAGAATTATCTAATTATAGCCAATGAATTTTTAAGCAGAGATAATTATCCAAGGGCTTTGATTTTTTTTAAAAAAGCCTATGATTTTGCCCTTACGGCAAAGGAAAAGACGGATGCTCTTTACGAGATGGCTGATATTTATTTGGTTTTGGATCAATATCGGAAAGCCCAAACGATCTATCAAAAGATCATTGAGATCAATGATCAGGAACCGGGCGCTTATTATGGCTTGAGTTTGACCAATGAATTTTTAGAGGGCAATATTGAGGATTCCATTTTAAATTATAAAAAGGCTATTGCAGTAGATCCTAACTATGATCGAGCCTACTATTATTTAGGGCATCTCTATGATAAGGTGGGGGAAACGGAAAAGGCAAAAAAATGTTTTGAAGAGTGCTTGAAATTAGATCCCTATGACTATGTCACATATAATGATTTAGGTGCAATTTATGAAAGTGAAAATCAATTGGATATGGCATTGGAATTGGTGGCACAATCTTTGACGATTCATCCCAATTATGGAAGAGCCCTTTTTAACATGGGTGTTATCCATAAGAGTAGGAAGGACTCAAATCTGGCTTTAGCCTATTATACTAAGGCCATTGGAGAGTTTGACTCTCCCTATCTCTTTTTAAATATGTCGGCAATTTATATTGAACAAAAACAATATCATAAGGCCATTGAAATTTTAAATCGAGGATTGGAAGATTTTGAAGATTCTGTCAACTTACATTATAATAAGGCCTGTTGTTTTAATATACTGGGTCGAAAAGAAGAGGCAATTCAAGAATTACGTCAAGCGATCCTCATTGAACCCAATGCTCTTTCCTGGGCAGAGACGGATCCGGACTTAAAAGATATAACGAAGGAGATTTTATGGTAATCATTAAAACGGAAGAAGAAATAAAAAAAATGATTGATGCAGGAAAAGTTCTTGCTTCTGTCCATCATGAATTGAGAGACCGGATAAAGCCGGGCGTCAAAACGATAGAATTGGATCGGTTTGTCGAAACCTATTTAAAAGAACGGGGAGCTTATCCGGAACAAAAAGGCTATGAAGGATTTCCCTATTCCATTTGTGCTTCGGTAAATGATGAAATATGTCATGGTTTTCCAGGGGAATATGAATTGAAGGAAGGAGACATTATTACTGTGGACATGGTTGTCAATGTAGATGGATGGTTGGCAGATTCCGCATGGTCCTATGAGGTGGGAGAAGTTTCCAAAGAAGCTCATGAGCTCTTGGAAGTGACAAAAAAATGTCTCTACTTAGGTATCGAACAAGCAAAAATTGGAAATCGTCTGGGAGATATCGGTCATACCATTCAAAGCTATGCAGAAGGTAAAGGCTATTCTGTGGTACGGGAATTTGTTGGTCACGGTATTGGACGAGAAATGCATGAAGATCCTCAAGTTCTTCACTATGGAAAACCGGGACGAGGCCTTCGTATTCAAGAAGGAATGGTTTTTACAATTGAACCGATGATCAATCAGGGAAAAAAAGAATTGGTAATTGATGATAATGGTTGGACGGCAAGAACTGCAGACGGTTCCCTCTCCGCCCAATATGAACATCAACTGGCTATTACCAAGGACGGACCGATTATTATTACGGATCAGGGAGATTGTTAAACGGGGTTTTAAAAGATATGTGAAAGAAGGAATAAAATGACCAGAGAGATTATTAAATATTCCTCCCGGGAAGAACGATTAAATGCCATCACCCATTGGATAGGGTTCATATTGGGAATTGTCGGCTTAATGATTCTGCTGAACTATGGAATAAAAAATCATTCGATACTTCAAATCTTAGGTTATTCCATATATGGAGTTTGTTTCATTTTTTTATATTTAAGTTCTGCATTATACCATTCTATTCAAAATAAGAAGGCAAAAAAAGTATTGCGTGTATTTGATCACTGTAGTATATTTTTATTTATTGCAGGTACCTATACCCCAATTATATTATTGGCTTTGACGGGAAAACTCAGAATCATTATGTTGATACTCATCTGGGGAATCTGCCTATTCGGTGTCTTTTTTAAAATCGGTATTCAAGGAAAGTTTTCTAAATATGATAAATTATCCTTGGGATTATATTTAGGGCTGGGTTGGATTTCCGTCTTTATCATTGCCCCTTTGTATCGGGCAACTTCGGGACAATTTATCTTTTGCTTATTCTTGGGAGGAGTCTTATACTCTGTAGGATCTATTTTCTATGCAAAGAGAGATTGGCCATATAATCATGCTATTTGGCATCTATTTGTCCTCTCAGCATCGATTGCTCATTATATAGGAATTCTACAAGCTTTTGCAATCTAGGAGAACAATATGAAAAAAGAATTAAACTTATTATCAGGAGACATTACGCCTATTATTGTCAAAATGTCCATGCCATTAATGGGAACGGCTTTCGTTCAAATGTGTTATTCTCTGGTGGATTTAATGTGGTTAGGGAGACTTTCCACAGGTGCTGTGGCAGCTGTGGGAACATGCTCCTTTTTTGTTTGGATTGCCCAAGCCATTACCTTGGTAGCTAAAACAGGATTATCTGTAGGCTTGAGCCAATCCTATGGTCGACAAAATTCGGAAGAAGCAAAAAAAGTTATGGTCAGTGGCTTTTGGCTCAATTTGTTTTTTTGTCTTCTTGTTACCGGTATCTTTTTGATTTTCAAAAAAAATATTATTGGCTTTTATCAGTTGGAACCAGAAGTGGAAAAGATGACCATCACCTATTTTACAATTGTCTCCATTGGTCTGATCTTTACTTATTTAAATCCCATGTTTGCCACCACCTTTTTTTCCAAGGGTAATTCTGTCACCCCTTTTAATATTTCCATTATTGCCTTGATCTTTAATATCATTATGGACCCTATATTGATCTTTGGTTGGAAAAAAATTCCAGCCTTCGGCATTGGAGGAGCCGCCTATGCTACAGTATTGGCACAAGCATTGGCCACTCTATTATATTTATATATTGGAAAGAAAAGTCGTGAAATTTTTTGGCGAGTAAATTATTTTAAATTGCCGTCCAAAGAATACTTTATGGATATCTTATATTTAGGAGTACCCGCCTCTTTACAGTCTACGGTCCATGCCTTTGTAGGAATCATTCTCAATCGATTTATTGCCTCCTTTGGAGCAGTGGCTATTGCTGTCTATTCCATTGGATCCCAAATTGAATCCATATCCTGGATGAGTGCCGATGGATTTGCAACTGCATTTTCTGCTTTTTTTGGACAAAACTACGGGGCAAGACAATTTGACCGTCTACAAAGGGGAAGACGTAGCGGAATGTGGATTGTTTCTGCTGTGGGAATCTTTGCCTTTGTTTTACTCTTTCTGGGGAGTAAATTTCTCTTTACCCTCTTTATTCCCCATGATCCGGAAGCCATCGAATTAGGTGTATTGTATTTACAAATTGTAGCCCCTTCACAATATTTTATGGCGATTGAAATTGGCACCACTGGTATGTTAAATGGATTGGGTTTGACCAAATATCCCGCCTTAAATGCTGTGATTTTAAATATCATACGAATTCCCCTGGCTCCTTTATTAATCAGCTTATGGGGTGTTAATGGAATATGGGCTGCCATGAGTATTTCCAGTATCCTTAAAGGTATTATTTTAAACTGGATCTATTATCATCTACGGCGGAAGACGGATGGATTTAAGAATGATATGAATCGATACGTTTCGGGAATGAGAAAATTGAAAATGGGTAATTAGATAACTGAGGTGAAATTATGTTAAAACAATTAGAAAAACCCCAAATAGGAGAGGAAATTGCAATTCTTCATACGAATAAAGGAGATATTAAAATTCGCCTATTTCCACAAATTGCTCCAAAAGCCGTGGAAAACTTTAAAGAATTGATCAAGAGAGGTTATTATGACGGTTTAATCTTTCATCGAGTCATTGAAAATTTTATGATTCAAGGAGGAGATCCCACCGGCACCGGTCGAGGGGGAGAAAGTATTTGGGGCAAAAAATTTGAAGATGAATTCGATGTAAATTATAGAAATATTCGAGGAGCTTTATCCATGGCAAATGCAGGACCCAATACCAATGGAAGTCAATTTTTTATTGTGCAGATGGGACCTGTAGAAGAGGATGTGATTGCTCAAATGAAAGAAGCAGGAGAATCGAAAGGTTATCCAGCTGATGTGATTGACGCTTATGAAAAAGTGGGAGGAACTTTTTGGTTGGACGGAAAACACACAGTTTTTGGTCAGGTCTTCGAAGGTATGGAAGTGGTAGATACCATTGCCAAAGTACCGGTAGGCTTTCAAGATAAGCCGAAAGATGATATTATCATTGAAGAGGCAAAAATTGAAATCTTTTAATTGAATTTTGAAAAAATTAATAAATTTGATATAATAATTTCCGGAATAATAAGGGAGGACAATCATGCATCAATATAAAGGAAAATTGATTTTACACACCGGATCCATGTTTTCCGGAAAAACATCTAGTTTGGAAAGAGATTTAAAACGTTTTTTAATTGCCGGATATGATACCGTGGCTTTTAAACCGGATTTAGACAATCGATATTCCGAACAAAATATCGTCACCCATGACAAAACGTCGATTTCTGCAGTACTGATTAACGGCGTGAGAGATATTTTAAACTATATCAAAAAAAATAAAGTCGATGTGGTAGGAATTGACGAAGCCCAATTTTTAAAGGGAAATCCCAAAGAAATTTGTGAGGATATTGAAGCGATACTGAACCAGGGAATTACTGTGGTTATTGCTGGTCTGGATATGGATTTTAAAGCAAGGCCATTTGAAGTTGTCAAAGAATTGATGCCACGAGCCGACTATTTAAACAAACATCATGCGGTTTGTACCTGTTGCGGATCTGATGCATGGGTATCCCATCGAAAAACAGCCAGTAAAAAACGAGTTGTATTGGGAGCTACAGAAGAATATGAACCACTTTGTCGCCATTGTTACAACAAAGCTTTATCAGAAGATAGTGAATAAAAAAACTATCTTCTTTTTTTGTGACAAGTTTGAAAATTAAAAGAAAAATCTTTCTAGGACTTAAAAAAACTTGCAGAAAACAAATCTTTTCATTATAATATAATCAAAAGATTAGAGGTGATGGAATGACACCCCGCGAAGGACAAATTATGGAATTGTTACGAAAAAATCCGGGAATGAGTCAAAAAGAAATTGCAAAAGAATTAAATATTACCCGATCCGGTGTATCCACCCATATCAATAATTTGGTTTCTGCCGGCTATATTTTAGGTCGAGGATATATTCTTCGGGAAGAAGATTATATTACCGTCATCGGAGGCGCCAATATGGACATTATAGGAGAAACGAGAGAAAGGTTGATACCACGAGATTCCAATCCGGGAAAAATTATCTATTCTTCCGGAGGAGTTGGCCGAAATATTACGGAAAACCTAGCTCGTCTTCAATGTAATGTTACTTTTATTTCCGTTTTGGGCCATGATGACGTAGGAAAAAGAATGGAGCAGGAATTACGGGATTTAAATGTGGACACTTCCAATATTCTCTACGGACAAGGCGAGACTCCTCACTATTTAGCCGTTATGAATGAAGATCGAGATATGGAAGTGGCTATTTCCGATATGGAAATGGTCAATTTATTGAATGCAAAATTTTTACAACGGAAAAAAAAGATCATTGAATCTTCTCTGTATACGGTTTTGGATACCAATCTGTCCCAAGAAGCATTGGATGAATTATTTTTAAAGATAGAAGGCAAATATCTTGTTGATGGGGTATCCACCTCAAAAATCATGAAATTAAAAAACCATCTGTCGAAGATTCATTTTTTAAAAGCCAATATCTATGAAGCGCAAGTCTTGACCTCTCATACTGGAACAGTGGAAGAGATGGCAGAGGAATTACTTCAACAAGGTCTTCAGTCCCTCGTTATCACCATGGGCTCCAAAGGAGCTTATTATCGTGATCATCATCAAGACTGTTTTTTATCGGCAAAACCGGTGGATATTGTCAACGCTTCAGGTGCCGGAGACGCCTTTATGGCAGGATATGTCTATGGACTTTTCCACGAGTACGAAATAAAACAAAGGTTACAATTTGCCACGGCCTGTTCTCGAATTGCCCTTCAATCCAGTGGAACCAGTTCGGAACAATTTACATTGGAAAATATAAAAGGAGAATTAAAAAGATGCTAACAAGAGAAAAAATGAAACAATATATGGTAATTAGTGAAGAAGTACAAGAAGCCATGGATCAAAACAAACCTATCGTCGCTTTGGAATCCACAATTATTTCTCATGGTATGCCCTATCCTCAAAATTTAGAAACGGCCAAGAGATGTGAAGAAATTGTTCGAGAAAATGGAGCGGTTCCTGCAACGACTGCTATTATCGGCGGAAAAATCCATGTGGGCCTGACAGAAGAAGAGTTACAATATATGGCCACTTCCAAAGATATTATTAAATGTTCCCGCCGTGATTATGCCTATGTAATTTCCCAAGGATTAAATGGGGCAACCACCGTAGCGACCTCCATCATTACAGCTGCTTTAGCAGGAATTAAAATATTAGTTACCGGAGGAATCGGTGGCGTCCATCGTGGTGCGGAAGATACGATGGATATCTCCCGAGATTTAGAGGAATTAGCATCGAACAATATTGTAGTCGTCTGTGCCGGTGCCAAATCCATTTTGGATATCGGTTTGACTTTGGAATATTTAGAAACCCAAGGGGTAACCGTTTACGGTTATCAAACGAAAGAAATGCCTGCATTTTATACACCCCATTCCGGATTTAACTTGGATTACTCGGTACAAAGTCCGGAAGAAGTGGCAAAGGCGGCGAAAACTCAATGGGATTTGGGTCTGGATGGCGGTGTCCTTTTAGCCAATCCGATTCCTCAAAAGGATGCCATGGATGGAGAAGTTATTCATAAAGCTATTGCGGAGGCCATTGAAGATGCGAAAAAAGAAGGAATCCATGGAAAAGAAACCACTCCTTATCTCTTGGATCGTGTACTACAAGTAACAGAAGGAGATTCTCTAATAGCAAATATCGCTCTTGTAGAAAACAATGCAAAAATCGGTGCTCAAGTTGCAAAATACCTATATGGAGATGGAGAATGAAAAAAAGAGTTTCTGAAAGTAAGGTGGTTATGACCTATGGAATCCTACCCAAAGATTTAAACAGTGGCGGCAGTTTTTATGGGGCCAAATTATTAGAATTTGGGGATCATCAGTCAGGCACTTGTGCCATCCGTCACGTGAGAGGACCGGTGACAACAGCAGCCGTAGATTCCTTTGAGTTTTTAAAACCCTTTCAAAAAGGAGATTTTATCACAGTGGAAACCTTTGTTTCCGGAGTAGGTAATGAATCCTTGGAGATCTTTAACAAATTTATTGGCGAAAAACCACGGACTGGAGAAAAGTATTTAGGGGCCATTGCTTTTTTTACCTTTAAAGCCAAAGGATTAAATGAAGGGGAAAAGATTCCCGACATTATTCCGGAAACGGAAGAAGAAGCCTTTATTATGGATGGTTATCCCGATCGTCGAGAAGCCGTTAAAAATAAGAGAATAAGAAACAAAAAGATTCAAGAGATTATTCGCCTATCATAAAATCAAAGAAAGAGCCTATAGGCTCTTTTTTTTGATTACATAAAGTCATATCTTTTGAAAAAACATTTGAGGAAAGATAAAATGTATGCTTAAGATTTGGTAGATCCCAATCGATAAAAGAAAAATTAAACCATTGAAAGCAGTGATAAGACCCATCGTTTCTACCAATAGAAGGATGACTTTTGAAACTATTTTCGCTTTAAAACTTGAAATTGCTTCAAAAGAGGAAAAAAGAAGTTGGATATCTGAAAAAAGTAGATTCGTCTAAAAACATTTCATTATCTTCTATTTTATGCCAACTTGAAAGAAAGATGCCTTCCGATGGGAGAGAAAAGAGTTTCAAATGAGGATTGTTTTTTATCCTATCGAAATTTAATAGTTTTGTCAGTTGAATAAAATTGACAAATGGAGAAGTTAACAGTATGATCTTAACATCGTGTTTTTTAAATAAAGAGGAGTGTATTATGAAGTCCAACAATCATAAGAAAAAATTAAAACTCAAAGCTCCTGATGCTTTGGTTTTAATTATAATACTGTTAGCACTATCAGCATTGGCCACCCATCTATTACCTACAGGCGAATATACTCGGGTCATGGATGCTGCCAAAGGGGTAGAGGTGATCGATCCCACCAGTTATCATCCCATTGAAAAAAACCCTATTTCTCTGTGGGGAATTTTAACGGCAATTCCTCGGGGACTCAACGAATCGGCAGAAATCATTAACTTTTTGCTAATTATTGGAGGTGTTTTTGGAATATTAAGTGGAACTGGTGCTTTGGATTCACTTTTAAAAATAACCCTTCATAAATTAAAGGGTAGAGAACGATGGATTATTCCTATTGTCCTTTTATTTTGGGGGCTCGGAGGAGCAATTATTGGAAATTTTGAAGAATGTCTTGCGTTTTTACCCCTCCAAATTACCCTTTGTCTAGCCTTGGGTTTTGACTCCATTACAGGTGTGGCCCTTGGTGTTTGTGGAGCAGGTGTCGGATTTATTGGCGCCATTTTAAACCCTTTTACGATTGTTTTAGCTCAGAAAATTGCTGATGTACCGACATTAAGTGGAATACCCTTACGTGTTATAGCCTTTAGCATTTTAATCGGAGCTACCATTATCTATATATATATTTATGGTGGAAAGATTTTAAAAGATCCCCAAAAAAGCTTAATGTATGAAATAGATTTAAAAAGTCCTTTTTTGGAAAATACTTTAGAAGAGGAAGAAGTGAATTTTACAAGAGGGCATAAATTGTCATTACTTATCTTTCTCATTGGAATTATGGTATTGGTCTATGGTGTTATAAAATATCACTTTTATCTACCTGAAATTTCAGCTGTATTTATTGCTGTCGGATTATTATCCGGCTTTCTATCCGGTCTAACCACAGAAGAAATGGTAAAACATTTTGTCTCAGGAGCAGGCAGCTTGGTCTATGCAGGACTATGTGTCGGGTTTGCCAGATCCATTAGCATTGTCATGAGTGATGGGAGAATATTAGATGTCATCGTTCAAAGTTTTTCGAATTTAATTATCGGTTTGCCGATACAAATCAGTGCCGTAGGTATGTTTTTATTCCAATCAGTCATTAATATTTTTATTCCGTCAGGAACAGGTCAAGCCGTTGTCAGTATGCCGATTATGACCCCTTTGGCGGATATTATCGGTTTTACTCGACAAACGGCGGTATTGGCTTTTCAATTCGGTGACGGAATTACCAATCTTTTGACACCCACAGGAGGAGCTTTAATGGCAGCTCTAGCCATTGGACGAATTCCTTATACAGTATGGATAAAATGGATTTGGAAATTACTGCTAATATGGTATATTATTTGTTCCCTACTCTTGGTCTATGCCACCTATATCGGCTACGGCCCCATTTGATGTCAAGACAAAAAGAAGCTTTTCAAGCTTCTTTTTTCGTTTTTATTGGAAAAGATGGGGTAATTAATAGAATAAAATGGTTACAATATTATGAAAATATGAAAAATAAAGAAAGGCTATGGTATAATCACTTATGATTGTTGGAATTTGTGAGTTGGAGCTGTATTTATACCATCCCAATTCTCTAAAGGAAAAGAGAAAAGTAATTAGATCAATCATCGACCGCTTGCAACATCGATATAATATTTCCATAGCAGAAGTGGGAAACAATGATAAATGGCAGATTGCAACGATTGGATTTGCTACTGTATCCAATAACAAAAAAATGGTAGATGAAACGATGAACAAAGTCATTCGTTTTATTGATGAAAATACGGAATTGGAAATTATTAATATTCATAGGGAAATTAGCTAGGTGATCTTTTGAGGAAATTATTGACAAAGAAAGAAGCTTCAGAAATCTTAGACATCTTAGATACTCTTTATCCTGACGCCCATTGCGAATTGGTTCATAAAACGCCCTTCGAGTTATTGGTGGCAACAATACTGTCGGCACAATGTACTGATATACGGGTCAATGAAGTGACTTCTGAGATGTTTTTGAAATACAATCAACCGAAAGATTTTGCTACTATGGATCAAAGAAAACTGGAAAAATTGATCCATAGTTGTGGTTTTTATCGTAATAAAGCAAAAAATATTATTGCTGCAGCAAAGATTATAGATCAGGATTACCATGGAAAAGTACCGGAGACGATTCAGGAATTGGTTAAACTTCCCGGAGTTGGAAAGAAAACGGCAAATGTTGTAGCTTCTACTTGTTTTAACGTTCCGGCAATTGCCGTTGATACTCATGTCTTTCGCGTAAGTAATCGAATCGGCTTTGTTGATGAAAACAATGTGGAAAAAACGGAAGCGGCTTTGCAACGAAAAATAGAAAAAAATCGATGGACGAAAGCCCATCATCTTTTTATTTTCCATGGAAGAAGAATGTGCAGTGCCAGAAACCCCAATTGTCAACTTTGTCCATTGACAGACCGTTGTCGGTTTTATTTAAGGAGTGGGAAATGGAGTTCATAAAAGAACATCGTGAAAAATTTATAGGGGGAACCATCCTTGTATTCCTATTGATCATTTCCGTCATTTATTTTTTCAAGGAATCGAAACAGGATTATATCTATCATGGCGTTCGAGTAGATAATATTGACATCTCGGGGATGACGAAAAAAGAAGCAGCTCGGCATATTGCTAAGGAAAAAGGAAAAGAAGAGCCAAAGATTATTTTCCTTGAAAAAAAAGACTCTTCAGGCGAATCTCCGGAAGAAAACAAGGAGTACATCATACCGTTTCAAGATCTTGGTTATTCCATGGATATCGATCAATCCCTAAGAGAAGCTTATCAATTTGGCCGACAAGGAAACCGTATCAGACAATACTGGGATATATCGACAGCAAGAATATACCATCGTAACTTTAAAATAAAAGATCATTTTGATGACAAAAAAATTGACCATGTCATTCGCTATTTAGCAGATCAAGTTTATATACCACCAAAAGATGCGTATATTACCGTTAATCAAGACAATGAAATGGTATTATATCCGGAGGAAATCGGACAATATTTGGATTTAACGGAAACAAAAGAGATGCTAAAAGATAATATTGTACCGGAAAAAGTATTTGAATTACCGATTTATACCAAAGAAGCCGAAATCAAATCAGCATATTTTGACGGAATCGATAAATTGATCGGTGAGTATACGACAGATTTTTCCAGTTCTGAAAAAAACAGAAAATCAAATATCGCCATAGGTGCTAAATTTTTTAACAATATCCTTTTAAAACCGGGAGATATATTATCTTTTAATAAGACGGTAGGGGAAATCAGCGAAGCCAATGGATTTAAAAATGCAGGAGTCATCCTCAATGGTGAATTTGATCGAGGACTGGGTGGTGGAATCTGTCAAGTATCCACCACGATGTATAATGCAGTAATTCGTGCTGATTTGGAAGTTGTGGAACGGTATAATCATTCCAGACCGATCGCTTATGTACCTTTAGGAACAGATGCAGCTGTAGTAATGGACTATAAAGATTTGCGTTTTAAAAACAACACCAATCACCCAATCTATATTAAGACAGAAACCGATGATCGAGAAGTGACATTTAAAATTTTTGGAAATAGCAAAGATCGAGATTATGAAGTCAATATCGATCCTAAATTACTAGGTGTCGTGCAACCGAAGGTAAGGACAAAATATACCACTTCTATGATGAAGGGGGAACAAAAGGTGGAAAAATCCGGGGCCAAAGGATACTCCTATCGCACGTATAAGGAAATTATCAAAGACGGAGAAGTAAAAAAAGTGGAGGAACTTTCCACCTCCTATTATGTGCCTCAAGATCGTATCGTCATAATAGGAGAAGGTCAACCAAAAAGTTCCGATGATCAAGACGACAATTCGAAAAAAACCGGGAATAAGAATTCTTCAAACCGGTCAAATTCAAATGATTCATAGAATCTCTTTTCGGGAGATTCTATTTTTTAACTTTAAATTATGATAAAATAGAAATATGTTAAAAAGATTATTATGTGGATTTCAAAAGAAAAAGCCCCTTTATGGGGAAATTTTAATGTGTAAAAACAATCCGGAACAATTAAAACAGTTAAATATAGGCGATGGTCAATTGGAATATGACTATCTTTTAGGAAAAAGAAGCCTACAGACCATTGGCACCAAAGGATTAAATCAAGCAGTCGACGATTATTATATTAATAAAAAAGACGCTGTGGATCAGATGGAAGAATTTTTTAAGAAACATTACGCCTTGGAAGCGGAAAGACCCTTTCTAAACCATCTACTACAAAAAATAGAATTTCGAGAAGATCGGCTGATTGGACTTTCCATTTTGTTAATGCGAGATGGAACAGAAGTAGAAAGTGTAAAATTCGGGATGTTATTGACAAAGTATTACGATATTTCTTCCGTGCCACGAGCATTGGAAATATTAAAAAACTTATGTCTTCACCCCGCCTTTGTGTACTACGGTTTGGATATTTTAAAAAATATTGACTATGGCATCATTGATGAAATACATGAAAAGTCCTATGGATTAGGCAAGAAAATTATAGAGGAGAAAATATGGAAATAGGAAAGGTTCAACCTTTAAAAGTAAAAAAAATGACCCAACATATTATTTATTTGGAAGATCAACAGGGAAGGGAAGCCTCTTTGCCCCATCGAGAGGGAGACAAATTAAAAGTAGGCCAGACGGTAGATGCCTTTGTATACAATGGATATCAGTCCAATTATGAAGCCACTTTAAAAATACCAAAAGCTCAAGTAGGAGATTTAAAGAAACTTCGAGTCGTTGACAAGACAAAAATTGGCTATTTTGTCAATATCGGCATCGATAAAGATGTCTTATTACCTTTTTCAGAAACCATTGGACGATTAACCCCGGGACATGATTATCTGATCTATCTCTATGAAGATCGAACGAAAAGATTGGCTGCCACAATGAATATTAAAGATAAATTAAAACCCAATGATAAATTTCAAGTCAATGACTATGTGGAAGGAACCATCTACGGAATCGATCACAGTGTAGGAGCATTTGTCGCCATCGAGGATGAGTATGATGGGATGATACCGGCGGAAGAAATTAAAGGAATCTTTAAAGTGGGAGACCGAGTGGAAGCAAGAGTTCAGAGGATTTTAAAAACTGGATTTATCACATTGACCCTTCGGCAAAAGGCCTATAAACAGATGACTAAAGACGCAGAAGATATTTTGAATCTGTTAAAAGATCATGGAGGAGAACTTCCCATTGGAGATAAGTCCACACCGGAAGAAATTTTTGATTGGACCGGATTGAGTAAAAAAGCTTTTAAACGAGCAGAGGGCAGTTTGTATAAGGACAAGCTGGTGGATTTATATCCTACAAAAATCGTATTAAAGGATTGAAAAGATTGGAAACGACATATCGTGGAATGATTATTGACTTTGACTATCAAGGCCATGGAGTGACAAAATTAGACAATGCCACCGTTTTTTTAGACGGTGGTATGATAGGCGATCAAGTGGAGTATATTGTGACGAAAAAAAAGAGAAACTTTTTGAAAGGACGAATTATAGAGATCTTAAAACCGTCATCGGATCGCATTCCAAGTCCTTGTCCCTATTCCTCCACTTGTGGAGGTTGTGATTTTTTAGAATATCCTTACGAAAAAGAATTGTTATGGAAACAGAATTTGGTAAAAAACAATATGAAGCGAATTGGCGAAATAGAAGGAGATGTTCAAAAGATCGTTCCATCTACAGAAATTTTCCATTATCGAAACCATATGCAATTTCAGGTTAAAGGAAAACAAGTAGGATTATTTTCCAAAAACTCCAGAACAATTACAGAAATCGATACTTGTTTAATGCAAAGTCCCAATGGGAACAAAGTGTTAAAGATTATGAAAGAATGGAAAAAAATCCATCATTTAGATCGCATCGGGATACGAAGCAATCAAAAAGATGAAATACTATTGATCCTTGTATCAAAAAAGTCGGTACCGAAACTCAATAGTATTTTGCCGGATCTGTTGGAAGCGGGAGTTATTAGTATCTATGAAAATATCAATCCTTCGAATCGACACCATTATTCCAAGAACTTTCACAAGATTTTTGGAAAAGATCTATTGACAGAAAAATTAGGCTCCTATTCTTACCGACTATCACCACAATCTTTTTTTCAAATCAATCGACAAATGACAGAAAAACTCTATCAAGTTGCATTGGATCAATTGGATCTGGATCATCAAGATTTAGTCTATGATCTTTACAGTGGTATCGGAACCATCAGTTTAAAAGCAGCACAGGGAGCAGGAAAAGTTATCGGTATTGAAATTGAAGAACAGGCAGTAGAAAATGCTCGAGACAATGCAGTTCGCAATGGCATTACGAATACTCGATTTATTGCAGGAGCGGCGGAGGAAGGGATCATCCAACTGAAAGAACAGGAAGATCTGACTCCAAATGCCGTGATAGTGGATCCGCCCAGAGGAGGATTGGATCCGTCCTTGGTCCAATTTTTAACAGACCATCCGGTAGAAAAAATTTTGTATATATCTTGCAATCCAGCTACTCAAGCACGGGATATCAAAATGTGGAAGGGCCATTATAAAGTAGAAAGGATCATTCCAGTAGATATGTTTCCCCGAACTGCCCACGTTGAGTGCGTAGTATTGCTGTCAAGGGAATAGAAGAGTTAAATAGAAAAGTGTTGAATTCAATAGGTTCTAAGAATTTATGAAAATTCTTAGAACCTGTTTTTTATGTAGAAATAGGTAATTTGAAAACATATCAAAAACGAAAATGGTAGGGTAGAGACTACAGGATGGATATTGTTCGTTTTGCATAGGTAGAGACTACAGAATGGATGATTCGGTAAAAACATAAATATCTAAGAATGAAAGAGGAGGAAAAAAATGAAGAAGATAAAAAAGTTTATATTTAATCTCATCAAAGTAATCATTGTAATCGTATTATTGGTATTGATATTTAGATTTTATAATGATCAAAGATACAAATCTATAGATAGCGATGGAAGCAAATTTTATGAAAATGTAACTAATATAGATCTATATCCGACAGAAATTAAAGGGGCAAAAGTAGAATATATTGATAAAGGTAGATTTCAAGGATTTCATATGACACCGAAAGAGAAACTTTATAGTGGAGTGATCGTTTGTCTTGGAGGTTCCGAAGGTAGTCCCAATTTTGAATCAGCACAGAGATTAGCTGAGGAAGGATTTGAGACATTTGCAGTATATTTCTTTGGAATGAAAAATCAGTCAAAAACGCTCACAAAAATTCCACTCGAACAGTTTGAGGATATTTATAAGTATATAGATGAAAATATTGAGGATAAAAAACCGTTAACCTTATTAGGCGCATCAAAGGGAGCCGAATATGCTCTAAATTTAGCGAATAAATATAATGAAATTGATAATTTAGTCTTATATGCTCCATCAGCATATAATTTTTCAGGGCTTGATTTCAAAGACATGGGATCATCATGGACCTATGAAAATAAAGAATTAAATTACATTGACATTAGTAAATCTTCTTTTATAGCATATGTAAAAAATATATTAGTTCCAATGACAATTAAATCACCAATTAAATATAAAGAGATGTATGAAACGGCGATCGATAAGGATCTAGAAAATTATACGAAACTAATACTAAAAGACGAAATAAATTCAGACATACTGATGATTGTCGGCGAAGATGATGAGATGTGGGATAGTTTAGAGATGGCGAATATTATAAAATCGATCCATAAAAGTGCTACTATATGTTCATATAAAAATGCAGGACATATTTTTCATGGAAATGGTATAATCAATGCTCCTGATATGAGGATTAAAACAGGAGGAAATAAAGAAAGTAATCAGAGAGCATATGCAGAGAGCAATAAATGTATCGATCAATTTTTAAAAGAACGTCATGAAAAATAAACAAAGAATAAAAGATGATTTTCATGCTTATGTTTACCTCTAACGAATTCTATCGCTTTAGCATTATGGTTTTTATATTTTGCAAACTGTTTCAGATATGCTTTCATTTTTCTTAAGTGTGATTATTTTTTTAAAGTGAAAGTTAGACGGCACAGAAAAGTTAATTAGAATGGCATAAAAAGGAGTTTTATGTGAAGAGATTCTAGGATTTAAAAATCTTTGAACCTCTTTTTGATGTCAAATAGGATACTTGGAAACATAGCAAGAAGAAAATCATAGGGCCGAGTGAACAGAATGTACCACTAAATATGGTTAAAATGATTGTGTAGCAAACTGCACTAAAATTAGAAAATATGAATTTTAAAAGAGTCGATACTTAAGGAATTGAAGAACGATTATATAATTGTTATAATAGTATCGCAGAATATTTTTTGATTGGAGATTATAGATAAAAAAAACGCTGAAATGTGTTTTGAAGGCATTGTTATTTTTTCTAATATGGGCTGTATGTATCGGTATTATTCCAAATCCTGATCATTCAAATCCGGCTATTTGGAGGTTTTTTGCTGAGGCCATTCCTTTAATCATAACCATTATACTGAATTATATCTTTGTGTTTTTTGACAAAGTTGATATGAAACTCAGTTTAAAATCGGATTTGGGAAAAAATTTATTATTGTCCGTCGTTGTAGCTTTTATTTGGATTGGCCTTTCACTGTTTGTAATCAATCTTATGGGCGGCATAAGTATTGATTCTAAAAACAAGGTAAATCATTTAGCGATTTGGTTTACTTCACTTTTTCTAAATACAATGATGCAAGAGCTCATGTTTAGAGGCTATCTATATCAGATGCTAAAAAAAGTTGATATAAAATTGGGAGTATTCATCAGTACAGCTCTTTTCACATTTTTGCATGGTGGAGCTCTTGAAGCCGGGCTAATTCCAGTTTTAAATGTCATTACAATGAGTCTATTTATGACCGTAGTTTTAGAATACACTGATTCGCTGTGGCCACCGATCATTATACATTATATTTGGAATGCAATCGGCGGACTTTTATTTGGCACTGTATCACTCGCTGAGGACTATATGAATATGTATAATATGAATTTTCATGGGAGTAAAATCATAACGGGCGGAGCAGTAAAAATTGAAGGTAGTATTGTAGTACTTATTTTAAATATCATACTTATCATCGTATTTCTTAAATTGATTAAAAAGAGAAAATTAATTGAAAATATTAAATAAAATGCATCGATAAATTTTAAGTTAATGAAAAATTAAGTCTATTTTTCTTTTGAATGACTACGATCGTTTCCCATAATGATATTTGTGGGAAATCTAATATAAATAAAGCTGTGGTGAGTTGTAAGATTAAATATTTCATTATTTATATTCATTAATATATTTTTCCTCTAAAACTACTGGAGAACTTGGTTTTATAGAGTAAAAGTGTTAGACGGCACGGAAAACTTAATTAGAATGGCATAAAAATAGCATTTAAATGAAGAGGTTCTAGGATTTAAAAATTTTAGAACCTCTTTTTTGATGGTAAATAGGCTATTCGGAAAGATACCAATGGTATAAAATTCTATGGTGGAACGACAAGTGGATAACATTCTTAAATTTCATGAGTTCAAATGTCAAAAGTAAATTGAGACAAATTAAAACCCAAGAAAAAATATCCACGTAATTAATTCATGTATTGCTCAATATAATGATTCAAGAGAAGGAAATTGGACTAGATGGAAGTTGTGGAAGTGAAGTATTAATTATTGTGATTGGGAAAAATTAAAAATCGAAAATATTTGGCATCTTTCCGTAGTGGGAAGAATATGTTTTCAGACAATAAGTCTTTATGTAAATAGATCCTTTGGAAATAAAAATTAATACTTGCCCTTTATAAAAACCATATTGTCTTTCTTAAGCTGGCTTACTGGTATAAAAATATAAAAAGCCACATTTCATTAAATATGACTTTTAAAATCATTAATTTTTATACTCTAGAAGTTTTTGTAAAATCTTATTATCTTCTTCAGATAAATTCCAAGTTAATGGCGAAATCACGGGTATGTTTTACGCTAAATAAGAATAATTTATATAAACAGAATAATCTATCTTTGTTTGTCTTCGTCCTCTTTTTTAAGAGTGAATACATAATTAAAACGAATCTTTTCATCTTTAGGAAGACTTTTATAAAGAGTTTACATGACATTATCTCCAACCATATTTTCGACTCTATTTCCAATTAACTCAGAAAAATAAGGTTTATCTTTTTCCTCAGTAAATTCAGTCAACTTGTTACTGTTTGGATCATATACATTGACTGTACCATCACTAATTTCGTTAGAACTTCTCTT
>JAUNVJ010000014.1:0-3037 GCA_030537695.1 Tissierellia bacterium | reverse complement strand
AAACTATTCGAAGAACTAGTAATCATGATAGGAAAAGAGAAAAATTAACAAAATGATATCGTCATTTCTTTTTTATAGTTACCTCCATCCTTCATAATAAAGTTTTTTTCTTAGTCTCGTATAAAATTCAAAAAATACGAATGAATTTTTTTATTCATCCTTCCCATTTGATGATATTAAAAACCAATAACAAATATAGTTTCATAAAAACATTGGATGAGTTCTATAAAGATTATGCTGATGGCATGTATTTAAAAGGAGATTACGAAAAGTCTGAAAAATTATGGGATAAAAGCAAATTTGTCTATGAAAAATACACAGGATTTTGGGAGCGTTCCATTATATAACTTATTGACTTTAATAAACATTCATAAGGGAAATTATGATGAGGCTACGAAAAATCATGATACGGCAGAAATATTTATTTCCAAAAGGCCCAGTGCAAGAAAATGAATCTTACATAAAATTGTTGAAAGAGAACTTAAAAATAAACAATGTGAAAGATAATTAAAATCAAAAGTATATGAAATAAAAACATGGTAGTTAGAGAAACAGCAGTGATGTAGGCTTATAGTCATCACTGCTGTTAATATATGTCAGTATCCATTATAGCAGCTTTAAAAATAAAAGTATTGTCAATGAATTTAAATTAGGAAATTTTTGTCCATATCAACTTTCCATGTTCCATCAGTTTTTTCTTATATTCGTCGTTCAATATCTCTTTCGATACTTTATAGTCGGTGTAATAGATTGCATCTACTTTGTCTATTTTTTCCAAGGGAAAATAAGAATCAACAGCTTCACCTGATTTCTTTCTATTGAAGAGTTTCCCGTCAGGGGAATCGGAAATGGTCTTAGAATAGTTTAAAAACATAATATTTTTAGTTCTTCCATTGATCTCAACTTGGAATGGTCCGGCAGCAGAAAACTTGTAATAGGAACTTCCATAAAAGTGAGAGATCAAGGAATCGTCCCTGACTTCAATTTTAATCAAATTCTGATTATAGGGAATTGTAGTGTCCCAATGAAAAATATAGTAAAAGATGCCTAAGAAGAGACAGGTAGTCAATAAGATGGATATTCCGGAAAGAAATATTTTTTTAAACCGCATTTTCTTTTTAAAATGTTTCAAAAAAGAATCTTCCTGCTCTAAAGGAAGTTGAACTTCCTCGGTCATATCCTTTAATAATTGTTTACAATCATTACATTCTTTTAAATGCTTTTCGATAAATTCTTTGGTTTTTTCATGTACGACTCCGTCCACATAAAGGGGCAGGAGATCTTGGACAATCTTACATTTATTTTTTTCCATTTTCCATATCCTCCATATACTTCTTAATCATAACCTTGCTGCGGTAAAAAGTGACTCTAGCCCAGCCGGAACTCTTTCCAAATATGATTGCGATCTTTTCAAAGGGCAATTCACCAAAGACTCGCAAGGAAAAAACTTCTTTGTAAGGTTCTTTCATGTTGTGAAGGAAGAGATGAATTTGAAAAGCATCTTCCTTATCCACAAGCCGATCTAAAATAGTCACTTGAGAATCCTCTAAATTTTCCGGAGACTCTATGGAAAAATTCCGCTTTGCCTTTCGATAATGGGAGAAATAAGTATTTTTGGCAATGGTAAAAAGCCAGGCACGAATATCCTTAGAACCGTCAAAATCGTCAAGAGATTGTAATGCTTTAAAAAAAGTTTCTTGAGCAATTTCTTCTGCTAGAGAAGAATCCTTACATAAGGATAATAGATAGAGATAGATCTCCTTTATATAAAGCTGATATATTTGTTCAAAATCCATTTCGACCTCCCTTCATAGATATAACTTTTATTAAGGACTTTTGTTACAAAGAATTTTATTGAGGACAAAAAATAGTAAATTAGGTAAACTGTTCACATTGCATTTATTGTTACGATAATGTGAAGGGAATGTAAAGAACTCTTGACATAACAAGAATAATATCTTAGAATATATGTAAAGAACGTTTGACAATAAGGAGGATTTTATGGATTATCAAAATGCAGGTTTTACAATTCTTTCACTTTTTCCCTTTATCTTTATCTTGGCCATGATTGTAAATATCCGGATGGTGGCAGTACTTTTAAAAACCGGAGACGAAAGACAAAAATATATTGTAGTGAAAGCCGGTCATAGAACTTTTATAGGGATATTGATTCTATTGGCTTTTCATATATTGTATCAAATTGCCATTACCAAAACACAGGTGGAAGGGATAAATTCTTTTCTATTGATCTCACTGATTGCCCTTTGTTACACTATCAATATATTTATTTTAAAAGAAAAGTACGGTGGTTAAAATATTAAACAATATAAAAACTTTACGTAGTGAATTAAAATTAACCCAAGAAGAATTGGGAAAGAGATGTCAAGTATCAAGACAAACCATCAATGCCATTGAAAACAATAAATACGATCCCACCCTTCCCTTGGCTATGAAATTGGCAAAAGTGCTGGGTACTACGGTCGAAGATCTCTTTATCATGAAGGATTAATCAAAGAATATGTAGAGAATGTGACAATGATGGCAGGGCAGCAGGTGATGATCTTTGATTTTTTGATCGAATCCATGTCAGGATCACTCAAGTAGTCGCCTTGAGGAAGTTGATGGACAGTTGATATGATTGAGAGAATAGCATAATCGAATCGAACAATATAGTAAATCAGAGGTTTTAAAGATTTATAAATAATCTTAGAACCTTTTTTTGTCAAGTTTTTTGAATATATGTCATAAAAACATTGTAATCTTGTGAAGACAGTATAAAATTTATCATTGAATTCTTTACGAAAAAAGGGTATAGAATGAAGAGTATAATAAATATGATTTTCTATTTTAGGATAAGAGGTAGCCTATGAATATTGCAATGATTGAAGATGACAAAACCATATCTTTTGCTGTAAAAACGTATTTCGAAAGACAGGGGAATATGGTTATGGTTTTCGAAACACTAGAGTCAATAATGGATACAAATATAAATGATTTTGATCTTTTAATTTTAGATGCCAATTTACCCGACGGTTCG
>JAUNVJ010000013.1 GCA_030537695.1 Tissierellia bacterium | reverse complement strand
TTTCTTTTCTCGGCTTTTACCTGATATTATATAAATACCTAAAGGATATTCTACTCCATCGATAATCATATAAGGTTTGATTCGGTCATTCAAATAATCGATATCCCCTCGATCTTTAATCATAAAAGATCCACTCTTTTTTATCTTACTGTTTGCTTTGCAATTAATCGTCCCCCTAACAAAATCTACCGTGCCTATTTTAAGATCGTTATTATTGAGTAGGTCACATCGATAAGAGACTTGTCTATTCATAGTCATCCCTCGTTTTCGTAATCCCAAAAGTCACCTCAAAATATTCTTTAGTTCGGCGATAGCCAAGATTAGGCACCACTCCGTACGTATTTTTACCATAATAGTCCCTCAACAAGAGTTCTTCTTTTTTTAAGATGAGCTCTTCCAATTTTTCTAAATCTCTTATTTTTACATAGAATTTATAGGTGCTTTCTTTTTTAATTAATTTGCCAAATTCATAGATTGGGTATGTTTTACCTTCGATTTCGATTTCGGCAGCGTCAATATCCAATCTAAAATTTCGATCCGGGGGCATAGAGCGATTATAGATAAGGTGTACAAAATCGTCAGGTTTATTGGCCAATGCGAGAGTGTTACCCGTAAAATGTAATTTTCCTGCCAATGTATCACTATAGGCTACTATATCATCTTGTACTATCATGACTTGGTATTTATATTGTTTACCGTTGGCGCAAGTGTAGTCTTTATATACTCCTTGAGATTTGCCAATGTTTACTCCGTTTCGGATAATGTAGCATTCTTCTGCACTAGTTGATATCTCCAGGTAATATTTATTATTAAATACATTAATTGGTGGTTTGGCAATAGGTTCTGGATTGATGGGTTTTGTCAACTCCGCTTTTTTAGATGATATACCATATTTATTAAGGATGCTGACCGTAAATGTATAGGTGCCATTAGGTATAATCTCCGTTACCTTATGTTCTTTTTGGACATAATCTAATATATAACCACTGTCATATATTACATGGTTCTCTTTATCACTTATCTGTACTCGGTACATCTCTTGATCGTCTGCGTTCCATTTTATGATTGGGTAATTGGTATTACTGATATCAACAATTTGAGGAGTGTTCGGAACCCCATAAATTTGGAATCTACCTATTTCAGACCACGGGGATTCCTCATCATAGTTATTGGTTACTTTAATTCGCCATTGTCCAGTAGTTGTACCATACTGTGAGATATTATTTACGGTGTGTTTTTCTACACTGGTGTTTTTTGTTACTTTCTGCCAATCTTGCTCCCCAATCTTATATTCCAAGGTAAAACTTTTTTGTATTTCAACCGTGTCATTAATAAAAGCCCATTCAAATTCTAAAGGTTCAGTATTTTTAATATAAGATCCTGCTGGTGATATGATCCTTGGAGCTACTTGTTCCGGCACCCCCAAAGTAAAACTAGCTGATTTAAAATCGGAGTATATACCTGATTCTTCCTTTACTCGGACTTTCCAATAAACTGTCCCCGTGGATTGAGTAATACTGTCTCCGGGTAATATATAATATTTATCTTCCGTGGTACGAGTGATGGTTTGTTCCGCCCCATCATCTACTTGATACTTTAATTGGTAGCTTTTTTGTAGTACCTTACTATTCCAAGTAAATCGAATATCTCCACGAGGGTTTAAAACTTTGTTTTCCGGTGCTAATCCATCAGGAGCTGTTGGTGGGTTATACTCGTAATGGATAATCGCATAAGGCCGTGTACTTGCGGGGTGGTCAAATCCTCTATAGATTATTAGAGCATCAAGCATGTTTTCGTAGGTGGTAGCGCCTTGATGTATCATGACAGGTCTTGCCGTAATAGAGTGGGGGGACTGGTGGAATATAATAGATCTACAGTTTTCCGGTTTTTCCATTTGGTCAATGCCCAAAGGGAATTTTATATATCCTGTATCTAGATATATATCCTGCCATTTTTCATTGATCTTATCCCCATTTATATTTGGCTCTCCCTGTTGCAAACCTAATAATATAGATGTAGTTTTTCTTTGTTCTTCGGGTAAAGATTCGATGTATAAATATAGATCAATGCCTGTTATATATGCATTGTCGGGTATATGTTGTCCAAATGGTGTTGGGGAGCTAAGCACTACATTTAATACCCTAAGGTACATATTTAGATCTGCTTCAAATTTATAAAACATACATGCCCGAAAACTATAAGTCGCATATTTTTTGATGGAGGGATAATATTCCCCATCCACGTTATCAAATTCTTGTTTTATTGTGGTAGGTGCTTGTAGGTAGATCTTTTTACTAGGCATAATCAACCTCCCCCTGTTTTTCCAGTCTTTTAGCTCGTTTCGCCATTTCAATAAATTCTTCTATTTCCGATACTTCGTCAAGTTTTACGTTAAAAATATAGGTATTTCCTTTTCCGTCCTCATCTTCCCGTTCTTTTAAAACCTCCCTCATATATTCTTTTAACTTATCGATGGGTAAGACCGCTTCTGCCCCTGCCTCTCCAACACCCTGATATCCTTGAGGGGTGTTGAAAATAGTGGGTCTAGTAAAGATAGCTCCTTTTTTTCGCCAAGTGATATTAAAAGTTGGGGCACTAGGAGGATCTAAAGCAAATTTTCCTTTAATCTCAATTTTAGGCAGCTTAAACTTCGGCAATTCCCATTTAAAATCAAAGACTTCTTTTAGTTTTTTAGCTATTTTTTCAATAACTTCCCATGCCTTTTTGAATGGCTTAGTCATGATATCAAAAAGAGTATCAAATACTCTTTTAAGGCTTTCTTTTAGTTTGCTGGCCGCCTCTTTGATTTTATCCCAGTTTTTAACAATTAATACTCCCGCCGCAACCGCTGCACCGGCAATTATAATATATGCACCAAACGGACTTAACAATAATCCAATTGCTTTTTCCAATACCTTGGCACCTTTACCACCATTTTTAAATGCGTCAATTAAGACTTTTGATTTATCGCCCACTTTTAAAAAAGCTTTGATTACGCTCTCGGAACCTTTTAAAATAGGCCCTAAAGTAGCGGCAAAAACAACCGCCTTACCTGCCGCTTTTTTGATAGGTTCGGGTAATTCGTTAAATGCCTTGATCATAGTTCCAATAGCTTTTCCTACGTCTACAATCCCCGGAATGATCGTTTGTTGTAAAAATGGTAAAAAGTCTTGCCCTAATGCATCGGCAAAGCCCGCTCCAATTTCCAACCCTGCATGCTTAACTGCTTCTTTCAATTTGTCAAAAGATTTTCGAAACTCGTTCATTTTTTCTAGTTCTTCTTGTGTAAATACGAGTCCTAACTTTTCCGCTTCTTCTCTTGCCGCTGCGATACCTTCCCGGCCCATACCTAAAATAGGCGCAAGATCTTTCCACGCCCCGCCAAACAATTGAGCACCTAAAGCGTTTCGCTTAATGGGGTCTTCCATATCAGCTAGTGCATACATAAGAGTTTCTACTTGTTCATCGGGGGACATTTGTTTTAGATTGTCGTAAGAGATGCCTAATTGATTAAGTGCTTCTGTTGCTCTTCCACCTTCTGCTTCTAGTTGAGGGATCTTTTTTACGAGTCCTTCGACGGCCGCAGTCATCGCCTCGGAACTTACCCCTGCGTCAACTGCTACATGTTGCCATTCTTGGATTGCCTCTACACTCATTCCCGTAATATCACTTAAGTCAAGCAGTCTATCTGCTGTTTCCCCCGCTTCCTTTGCTAATCCTGTAAGTGCGGTAGCAACTCCTAAGATGGGGGCGGTAACCCCTTTTGTTAGTTTGCTACCCACACTCCCCATCTTATCGGCGATACCGCCTATTTTTTCGGAGTAAGCCTCCCACTTACTATTGGATTTGTCCAATTCCCCTTGTAGAGATTCTAGTTCTTTGGTGGTGGATACAATCTCTCGTTGGATTTTTCGATACTCTTCGGCACTGATTTCACCATTCTCGAAAGCTCTTTGTGCTTCTTCCTGTTTTTGTTTCAGTAAGTCGAGTTTTTCTTTAGTTTCATTAACTGCTTTAGCTAACACCTCTTGCTTTTGTGCTGCAAGGTCCACGTTTTTAGGGTCTAATTTTAAGGCTTCATTAATTTCTTTTAATTCGTCTTTGGTTCCCTGGGAGGCCTTATTCACATCTTCCAGAGCATTGGAAATTTCTCCCAATTTAGAGCTTTCCCCTGCTGTTCTTGCAAGTTGACCTTCAAAAGATTTTAACTGATTTTCGGTCTTTAATATTTCTCTTGTTAGGGCATCATATTCTTCTTGGCCAATATCCCCATTCTTTAGTTGTTCCGCCGCTTGTTGCTGTGCTTCTTTGAGGGTTTCCAGTTTTTCTTTGGTGTTGGAGATGGCTTTTCCTAACGTCCGTTGTTTTTGTTCTAACACTTCCAGACTTTTAGGGTTAAATTTAAGAGATTTGTTAATTTCTCTTAATTCTTTGCTTGTCGTTTTACTGGCATCATTTACTTTTTTTAAGGCTTTATCCAATTTGGAGGTATCCCCACCTATAGTTATAGTTATACCTTTGATGTTACCCGCCATTTACTCACCTACCTTTCAAAAACTGTCAAAATGGGACTGATTAGCTATAACTGTGGTCTCGTCTTGTGCTTGTTGCTCCCCTTGATGGATTCTATTATGGGTAATGCAAAAGTCCACAACTTCCCCTAAAGTCATGGACTTGATTTCAGTAAGACTCAACCCCCTTGAGATAGCCCCAATGGCAATCATTTCAAGATCAATTACTTCTTCGCTTTCTTCGGTTGTGGTTTCTTCAAAATCTTTTTTTTTGAAATAAATGAGTTTACAAACATTTCAAAAACTTCCTTCCCCACGTCGTAAACCGGAAATTCATCAAATTCTCCATACCATTTTTCGGGTTCAGGGATGCTCGGATCTCCCGCTTTAGCCATTGACCAAATAACGTTTAATATATCGATCAATTCAAGGGTATATACATTTTCTAAGACTTCTCCGATTTGAGAAGGTAGGATCTCCAATTTGTTTTTTGTCTGTTTATCCCCATCTGTTAAATAATTAAAAATAATATCGTCCATACCTTTCAAAACATCGGATATAATAGGCGTTATTTTAGTTAATATGTCTGTTCCAAATTGATTTTTATAATTATACGCAAATGTTAAATTAGCTACAAATCTAATATCTTTACCATCAATAGTGATTGTTTTTTCCATTTATAGATCACCTTCTGTTACTTTATAAGGGGTTGTAAAAAATGTGTCATATCCTGTCATTTCTTTTTCTAGTTTCGCTTTAACGTATCCTGTATCTGTGGACGGCATTGCCTTTATGGTTAATTTGTCCGTAGTCGGTTCGGTTTTCTCCCCTTTGGTTTGCCCTACAATATCCGGCCGAGAAGATACACAGTTGTACAGGATATGTCGGGTTTGGTTGACGTCTCCATCAAACTGAAAAGCGATAGCATAATTTTTTCCTTTGCCATCTTTACTTTCGACGATTGCCCCATTTGTGTCTTTTATATATCCTAATACTTCAGTTTCGTATTCTACGGGGATTAAAGCTATTTCTAATTCTCCTTGGTACCCTCCATTGGAAAATTCGTCATAATATACTCCGTCGTCTGCATAAAACGGGTTGTTTTCTCCTTCCGCTTTTAAAGATAGCTCTACAGCCCCTTTTAGGGGAATCACATCACCATAGGTAACTGTATCCAACTCTGCACTTATAATAGGCCATACGTGGACATTCTTTAGCCCAAATTTTACTTTATTTTTCCACATCTATTCTCACCTCTTTAAATATAATATGGGATTAAGAAAGTTCGATCCGTAAAAATATAAACTTCTCTTCCCTTTTCCCATATGATTTCATTCTCATTTAATATCTTTTCTATCTTCTGCTCTAGTGCTACATCTTTCTTACAGACATATAATTCAAGGTTCCAGTGTTGATTACTTGTATATACTTGATCATCCGCTTTAAAGTTATTTGTTCCGGTCCCGTAATAAACCATAAATGGCACCTTGCCGGGTCTTGGATTGACATAATAACCAACAGGGATCCCCAAATCTTTGAATAGTTCTATAGGGTTTATGATAGTCATTCTTTCAACCCTTTCTTTATCTTTTCTTCAAAATTTTTGATGGCTCTGTGCTCTGCAGGTTGCACGTGAGGCCGTCCCTCCACTCGTCCACCGTTAACGGTTGCGTGACCAAATTCCAATAAGTGTATGAGTTGATAATGTTTTTCGTTATAAATAACTCGTCCTTTGTTGACTTTAAAACTTCTTTCTTCTGTCTCTTTCCAGGACTTTCCGTACTTCCCTTTCTTTTTCGGACTGTTTTGTTTCAGATCCTGGACCAATTCTTTAGCGGTTTCTTCCGTGGCCTGATTAATGGCATTACCAACTTTTAGGCTATATTCTCCTAGGATTTCTCCTAGAGCTTCACTTATATCAGTACTCATCGGCCATTTTCCTTTCACAAATCACTTCCGTTTTGTCTAGAGTTGAGGTATAGGTTCTGATGATGGTATAAACAACGTCTTTGTATATAATATTTTTTGCATCGTCTAACTCTACAGTGTACAGCTCGAAGACCACTTCGGGTTTGTAGCCTTGAGCTGCCCCTTGATAAAATTCCGTTTGGGACGCCGATTTTCGCAAAGCTATTATTTTTTTGTAATCGGTTTCGATAAGAGGATTTCCCCATTTGTCTTTTCCTATTTCTTTTTTGTATACTAGGGTTACTTCAACGGGTTGTTTCATGTGGTAACTCCTCCCCATATTTTCTAGATGTGCATAAATGAGTTTTTAAAATAAAATAAGCCCTAGAAAGTCCTCTACTATCGGGGTTTCCGCTTCCGAAATTTGCTTTGACATATATCCCTACTGCTCGTTTGATGAGATCGCCATCTAGCTTTTCCACTCCACTTAGATCAAGATCCAAAAGGCAAGCGTCAATTATTGTTTCAATTTCTTCATCAAAGGCTGCGGTGTCCATAAGTCGTAAAAGCATTTTACAATGTTTCAACAGTTCGGACCTCATGTTGCCACCCCTTTATTTTTTAGTTTTTTCTTCTTTTAGAGTATAATAAATGACCTCTTCAATTAAATTTAATTTTTTTAGTTCTTTAACTCGTTCTTTATTTTTGCATTCAACAAAATCCCCCGGAAGTAGAGTTACCTCCGGGTTATTCTTATCAAAAAATTCTCTCGTTACTCTATACATTAGGCGCCAACTCCGGTAGCTTTGATATATGCAAAAGCTTCTTCGTCAAGGACTCCCCCGTCGTGGACTAGGTATCCCACAAAATCTGTTTTTCTTGCTCTAGCGTGTTGTTCTGTAACCAGTTTCATCGGCTCGGAGGTATTGATCACATATCCATCTAAGACGTTTCCGATGATAACTTCGTCGTCGGCTAAGGCGTCTTCAGATTCTACAACCATTCCAAAAATTCTTCCAACTCCGCCGGTAATCGGGTCAGCCACAAAAATAGGTCTACCGTTTTTATCCATAATGTTGGCCAGTTTAGTCCAAATGGTTGTATTATTAGCATATATTTTACAACCTTTGACATATTTGGATGCAATCTTGGAGATTGCTTCAGTTAAGGTGGCGTAATCTAAAGGTTTTGTATCCAATACTTGGGACTTAGTATTATATGCGTTTAATGCAGTAATAATTCCTTGAGGTTTGGTTGTACCATCTCCATTTACAACTGCGTCCCCTGCAACTGCACCGATACGCTCTCCTAATTCAGATTCTAAAAACGGAATAAATTCATTGATGGCCATGGCTTGTAATTTCCAGGTTACGGTAACGGCCTTTGAAAGTTCGTGACCTTTCAACACCAATTCTCCAAATTCATTTTCTTCCGCTTCTGTTTGGGTATCTTCGTCATAATACTTAGCATCTCCAGCTTTAATGGATTTATGTTTAACGAATCTTACATACCCTTTAATGTTCATTTTCTTAGTATCTCTAAAAATAGGATGTTGCTCTTCCGCTTTTTTCATAATGCCCGCAATAGTGGTTGTGGGAATCACAACTTCGGTATTAGTGGTAGAATGGACATAAGTATTGGTCGGATTAAACTTATTAAAAACGGCAATTTCTTCATTGGTAAGTTCTCTTTTCAGAGCCACTTTCGCAAATACGTCCTCATACTTAATACCATTATTTACTTCCACAGTTCTCTCAACAGCTTTTACATTTTTAGGATTTAAAGTTTCGTTTCCCATATTTAACACTTCATTCTTTTTGTTGAGTGCGTTTAAATTCGCTTGTTCCTTGGAGGCTTTTTCAAAATCCGCATCCAACTTTTCAATTTCTTTTCTTTTAGCTTCAGCTTCTTCTAACTTGCCTTTATTAATCAATTCTTGAGCCGCATTGATTAATTTGTTTCTTAGTTCAAGGTATTTCTTTTTGTTCATTTTTTACATCTCCTTTAATTTTAATAAGTTTAGTTGTTCTTGAGCTTTCTCCTTGTTTAACTTGTCAACCACTGCTTTTGGAATGATTGAGGATTTATAACTTGCTACAAGTTGTAAGTTATCTTGTGATGTCTCTCTTTTTAAGATTTCATCTGCAAATCCTAACTCAATACACTTATCCGGGCCTAACCATGTTTCCGCATCCATAAGTTCTAACAATTCTTTTTTATCCAACCCTGTTTTAAGCATATAGGCGTTGGCTATGGTATCATTTGACTCCTTTAATAGCTTAGCGGTATGCTCCATTTCTCGGTAATCTCCAGTAGTGTACGCACTCACATTATGAATCATTATTTGAGCCGTCGGACTGATAACTACATGAGTTCCCGCCATAGCAATTACAGAGGCTGCACTTGCCGCTAATCCTGTAATTGTAATGTTGACATTGCCCTTGTGATTAATCAGTGCGGTATAAATTTCGGAAGCAGGGAATACACTACCTCCTGCACTGTTGATTTCAATATCTACATCTTCCCTTGGAACAAGGTGTTTATACAAATCTTTAGGGCAAAATGCACTCATTTCAAAATAATCATAAATCCATTTTTCGTCGTCCCCAACAATTACTCCATTAATCTTTATTGTCATCTTCTACACCTCCTTTATCCTCTTCTTTATCTTCGTCGGTCGGTCTTGTATCTAATCGTCTGATATAGACATCACCGCCTTCTACTGGTGTGTAATTTAGGATTTTTCTTACTTCGTTAGGGTTAAAAATTCCTCGGTCCACAAATTGGACCAATCCTAGTTTGGTTTGCATGCTAGCAAAGTTTAAGTTGGAGCTTTCAAAAATAATCTTATTCCCAAATCCTCTTTCTCGTCTCGTAAATAACTTGCGCGTGTATTCTCCCGATAACTGGATAACAACCGGTTCAATTTCGGCCTCATAATAAGAGATCCATTCGTTTTCGGAGTAAGATGACTGTACAATTTTTTCATTAGTATTGAAAAAACTATATATTCTTTCTTTAGTTCGGTCGGTTTGTGCTGCATTTGGTACATAATCCTTAGGATCTACTTGTTTTGCATCAAATTTTGCATCTGTTGCAGCTGCCCCCACCGTATCGCTATCCATACTTAGATAACTGTCCACAAAGTTTTTAACTTGCCGTTTAATATCCTCGTCTCGTAATGTTTGATTAAATTTTAAAAGCCATTTAATAACAGAACTATTTTTAATGGCTTTTACAATTCCTTGATCGGTTGTTACCACAATCTCCATAAGTTGTTGTAAGGCTTTCGTCGGACTGTCTCCAAAAATATCATTGGAATTATAGTCTCGCCTTAGATGGATAATATCGGCATAGTCAAAAATATAAGTTTTGCCGTTGACCATAATAAACTTTAAATACAATCTCCCCCTATCATCTTGTAGGGCCTCCACGTTGGTAGAATTAATCGGGTATATAGATACAGGTAAATCAGTTTCGTCCCGTTGGATCAAGGCAAATGCGTTATTGTTTAGCATAAGTTGAGTGACTAACTTTTCTTGTAGCATTTGCCCCGTCATATAGGGGTTTGGTTCTTCCAGTAGGAATCTCATATATACTTCCGGGTTGATTTTCAGACCGTTGGTATCGTCACGTATATGTTTAGCCACTGCTTTTCCTACTGCTTGGGCTTTTGGCCGGATACAGGATCGTACAATGTCCGATTGATAGAGTTTGCCATTGTAGGCGTAGAATCCTGATCCTTGATCAGTAATCATCTTATATTGAGTTACTGTTACCGTTTTATTTTTTAATCGATCAATGATTCCCATATTTCACCCCCTTAAATAAGATTGATGTAATCTTCATAGTTATTTTCTAGACATATAATGGCGTCCATAAGACTTGCCACCCCATCAATTCGTCGTCTATGGTTACTGGTTTTGACCAGTGCTATATTGTCATTCGTATCTGTTTTAATGGCTGCATTAGATAAGTTCCATTTTGTTATGGGGTTGTTGTTGTAGTTGATTATTTTTGCTTTCAAGTCGGCTTCTAATCGTTTCATAGGATTGGAAAATGTCTTGGGTCCTTGTGCGATAAGCTCCACAGATTGACCCCCAAAGTTCTGTTGCAACTCATCAATCAAATAGGTTGCCCCCCATCGGTCATATCCAATTTTGTAAATGTAACAGTCGAGATCATTTTGTACCTCTAAAAACCATTTTGTGATATCTTTGTAATCTACTTTGTTCGTACCTGATCTACGTAATAGTCCTCGTTGTTCCCAGATGTCATAAGGTATTTTGTCCTCAATAACTCGTTCCTCTAACAGATCACCTGGTAAAAAATACATTTGTTTTACATAGGTTTTGGCCAAGTCATCAGGGAGTTTAAACACGATAGTGGCACAAGTTAAATCTGTTGTTGCGGATAAGTCTACTCCCCCAATACAATACCGGGGTTTTAATTCTTGGATGTCATAGGTTTCTCGATTGTCGATAACCTCAAAGCTTAACCAAGATTCGGAGGACGTTTCGGGGATGTCAAAATCTTTTGTAAGTAAATTTTTAATGAGCTTGCTATTAGATTTTGCTTTATTTACTTTATTTTCCAAAGCATCATATTTTTTGATGGTTCCCAATCCCGGATTAGCTTGCTCCCAGGTCTCGGGATCTTGCCATGTCTTACGATCGTTTAACTCATAAACAAATGCTATTTTGTGTTCGTCTTTATATCCGTCAGGATCTCCATAACCGTTGATAATTCGTTCGATTTCCTCATATTGGTTATCATAGACCAGCTCTCTTACCGTGCCGGCTGTAGTGGTGATAAATATTAGTGGCTGATCCCTTGCACTTGTACCATCTACGATAACGTCATATAAATTTTGGTCTGTCCAAGCGTGGATCTCGTCCATGGTCGCCCCATGGACATTTAGACCGTCTAATGTGTCGGAATCTCTTCCCACAGGTTTATATACGCTATCGTTCACCTCGCTGACCATCTCAGCAACTAAGGGTTTGATTCGTTTTCTTAATGCGGGAGATTTTTTTACCATTCGTTTAGCTTCAAGCCAAATAATCTTCGCCTGGTCTTTTTTCGTTGCAACGGAATAGATTTCCGCCCCCGGTTCTCCGTCGGCAATCTGTAGATACAAACCGATAGCTGCGGCAAGGGTAGACTTGCCATTTTTACGAGCAACAATTAATACCGCTTCCCGATATTTTCGTGTGCCGTCAATTTTATGAACAATACCAAAAATGGTAGCGACTAAAGCCTTTTGCCATAATTCCAAGATAAATGGTTTGCCCCCCATTTTGCCTTTTGAGTGTTTACAATATCTTTCAATAAAAATGAGAGCATGATTGGCTTTCCCCTCATCATACTCCCATTCGCTTTCAGTATCGTTTATGATTCTAATAATTTCTTGATAGGTTTTATATAATTTATCACATACTTTTATTCGGTTTTGATTCATCCACTCCCAATAAGTTATTATTGGGTTATCTACTGTCTTATCTACTGTCAATAAAGTCGTCAAATCCATCATCTACTTCTTTGTGTACTTCTTTTGGTAATAGATCGATTAATTGTTTTATGACTCCAGAATATCTTTGTACCATGGTATTATAACTCTTTAATGCGGGGTGTTCTCGCAAGATGGAATAATCTCCTTGTGGCATAATGTCAATTGGACCGTTTTCGTCGATTGCTATTTTCAATTCTTGCAAGGTTGCTTTCATGTAAGCGGCTTCCTCTATTAAGTTTTTAGCGGTTAGCCGTCTAGTTTTTTCTATATCTTTGTATAATTTTGTAAGTCGTGCAATTTCGTTTTTAACCAATTTTTCTTTGGATTTTTCCATCTTTCTCACCTCAATTCTATAGGGTTCTAAGGTGGGGGGTTACGTGAAAATCTCTTGTGTGTTTTTTGTTTATGCCCCTCTCGGTCCCTTTGTTCAAAAATTTTTATTATGTTTTAGGGGGGACTTGAAAAATATTTCCCACCTCATCAAAAAATAAATTTTCTTTTGTTGCAAAATTTTTTTTGAAAGTTTTCTTGTTGTGACAAGGTAAACATAAAAATTGTAAGTTGTCATGATTAAGAGTAATAGTAACGTCATTAATGTTACTAGGTGTTATCTCTACAACATGGTCTACAATATATCCTCTCTTACTCTGGCAATGTTGGCACAATCCGCCATCGATAGACTCACGATAACTTATAAAAGAAGCCCTGCATCGCTGCCATGCTTTGGATTTATAAAATTTTTTGGCGTATGGTTTTGCCATGCAATATCACCCCATACATAACACAATGGACCCATATATTATTATGGGCCCTAAAGAAAGGAGATTCGAGGAAAGAGAGCTTTTTGAAAGCTCTCTTTTTCGATGTATCTATGTTAAGGAGGCATTCGATGTGTATATTTACTCACACACATCTCATGATATATATATCACAGAATCAATATGACATTCTATGACATTTTGAAAATATTTTAAAAATTTATTTCGTCCAAGGCCAATTCGTGGAGTCGGTGGATATGTCGCCAACTCCTATCGTTTTGTACCGCCATCATCTCAAATGTTAAGCCATCGATGTATCGCTGCCGTAAGATATGTTTTAATTGTTCGTTATTTACCCCATTTATTTTATGGTATATGTTGTCTCTCTCCCGTATCAGATCCTTGATGTCCTGCTCCAATGTCGCCTTTATATCGATAATACTAGCGATCCCCTCACTCATTTTATCCGACCGGTAATGGCTGGAAGGCATATCAGTATATGTGGCATTAGCTGCGGTCAATCTCGATTTCCATTTTTCCAATTCCGCTAATTTACTATCAAGCTCTTTTGATAGCCATTTATATTTGCTAAGTTTTTTAGACTTTTCCCTCTGTTCCGGTGTCATCATACGTCCAACTCCTTTAGTTCAAATACTTTAGCCTTACTATAATCACTAAACATAGTAGCCGGTTTAGATCGTATTTTTTTAAGCTCTTTCTCCGCTACTGATTTATCAACCATCACTTTGCTTAAAATTTCAATGCTTTTACGATGGTTTATAATGATTAAATACTTCCCCATTTTCTACTCCTTTTTATATTTTGCAATCCTCGCCTTTAAGCTCTGTAATACATACTCTTGTACGTTTTCTTTTCGTTTTAGTGCTTCGATTACATCCTCGTCTCTAGTGCCTTTAACGATTAAATGATGGACAATTACTTTATTCTCTTGCCCTTGTCGATGTAGTCGTTTATTCGATTGGGTGTACAACTCATAATTCCAGTTAAGTCCAAACCACACAATGTGATGACCTCCATCCTGTATATTAAGACCGTATGCACTACTTGCCGGATGAGTAAGCAACACATCTATTTTCCCTGCATTCCAATCTTTTTGATCCTCCGGTTCGCCAAGCTCTCGCACTCTATAATTTGTTTTTTCCAAGGCTTGTAATATCCGTGCCTTATCGTGCTTAAAGTTATAAAATACTAAAGCACTTTTCCCGTTTAACCCCTCCAGGAGTTCTAAAAAGGCCTCAATCTTCGCATCGTGAACTTCATACCAATTGTGGTCCTCGTCATATATGGCCCCATTGGATAGTTGCAATAATTTATTGGATAGCGCAGCTGCACTAAGGGCATCAATTACTTTCCCACTATCCATTTCCAATACCATTTGTTTTTCTAATTCGTTATATGCTTTTTGTCCTTTGTTATCTAGCATTATTGGTATGTCATGTTCAATTAGATTCGGTAAATCCAGATAATCTTCTGATTTCATACTGATACATATGTCGGATATTTTTTCCAGTATGGCTGATTCACTGCCTTTTTTGGGGTCCCAATTATAGACTATGTATCCATTTCTTTTTCCTGGATCAAAATACCGTTCTCGAAAACCGGTGTACCTCTTGCCCAATCTTTCGCCCTCGTCCAATAGATATAATTGACTCCATAAATCATTTAATCCATTTGGACTAGGAGTACCAGTAAGCCCTACCAATCGTTTAATATGAGGCTTAACACTGGCCAAGGCTTTAAATCTTTTAGCCTTGTGGGATTTGAAGCTAGAAAACTCATCGCAAACCACCATATCAAATGGCCAGTCATTTTTATAAAATTCAACAAGCCATACCACATTGTCCCGATTGATGATATAGATATCGGCCTTTTGGTACAGTGCTTTGATCCTTTGTTTTTCCGATCCTAAAACAGTTGAGATCCTTAATTTTTTAGTCTGATCCCACTTTTTAGCCTCATCTTGCCAAGTTGCTTCCGCCACCTTTTTCGGTGCGATAACCAGTACTTTGTTAACCTGGAATCTACTGTATTTTAACTCCTTAATGGCCATTAGGCTTATGATTGTTTTCCCGAGACCCATATCCAAAAATAAACCAAGATTATCCATAGATATCATTCTTTCGATACAATATTTTTGATAATTATGAGGATTAAACATCACTCCCATTTAACCACTCCCTACAAGTCTCACAAAACTGATCCACACCACTTAACCCTTTGATAACAAATACTTGTTGCCCCAAATTCAATATTTTTTGTAATTGTCTCAACTGTATTTTTCGGGGCACTTCTTTATCTCTTTTCAATTCTACGAAAGCGATAAATCCCCCGGGAAGCAAGACAATCCGGTCCGGTACCCCCGCATTACCCGGGCTCACCCATTTATAGCATTGACCCCCCATTGCTTTTATTTTTTTAACTAATCTATTTTCAATATCTTTTTCTAACCTTTTCATTCATACACCTCTATATTCTTGTACCTCTAAATTTATTGACGACCAATGTTCCCTCGCGCGCGTATACAGGCGTATACATGCGCGCCATACGCACTATGTACGCGTGCTATATACATAATCTATATATTTTATATTTATATAGATAATTTTGGTAGTTTTGGTTGCTATTGTATTGTACCTATTGAAATTTAGATATTTTCTTTAGCAACTTTAGCGGCAACTTCAATTGTTTTTTAGTTGTTTTGGTTTTTTTAGAAGGTTGCCAAGTTGCCACTTTTCTATAGTTGGTTGCCGAGAAAGTTGCCATTAATTTTTAAAGGATTTGAACTCTAAAACTCTTCCAGATTCTTCAAATTCCGCTAATATAGTTTTTCTTTGGAACCCTTTTTGCTTTCCGTAACCGTTATTCTTTTTATCGCCAAAGCTCCTAGAACTTGAATATCTTTCCCATCCTTTTATAGATTCCAAAATATTGTTAATTTCAGACGCATCTCTGCGCTGCATTGTATTAGGGTTAAAACCGAAACATTCCGCCCAAATTTCAATAGCACATGTTCTGTCTCTTTTAATAAGCTTTACATCGCCAATATTGGCGTTACCATTTAGATACTGTCTTTTGATATTCAGAGATAAATCATACCAATTTTCAGGAATCTCAATTTCTAGAAAATCTTCTATTATTCCTTTTCGGCTATCTTGTTCTTGATGGAGTTCTTGTGCTTCTTCCGAAAGCTTTAGACTTTCCCCTGTTAAGTATAAAGGTTCTCCCAAGATATAAATCATATAGGCCTCTGCCCAAATCTGATCCACTTCCTGCTCCAAATCCGTAAAGATATTTTTTGTTGGCTCATGCAGTCCACAATCTACTGGCCAAAATCTTCTATTCCCTGTAATATCTTTTAGGAATTCTGCATTATTCGTCGTCCCAAAAAACACACATCTTCTAGGATATTTATTCGTCCGTCGTCCGTAAGCCTCCCGATAAATATCCTCTTGCTTGCTTAGAAACTGTTTGACTGCATTAGTTTCCGACCGGCTCATAACCGTAAGTTCGCCTAACTCATTAATCCATGTCCCTTGAATCATCTCTGCCGCTTCCTTGCCCTCGAAGCATTGCAAAGAGTCACTAAACCACTCTTTGCCCAATATCCGTAAAAAAGTAGACTTACCAATCCCTTGCGCCCCTGCCAGTATTGGCATATAGTCGTACTTAATACCGCCGTGAATCGCCCTTCCGACTGCAGCAGCTAAAGATTTCCGCATAACATCTGCAGTATAAATATTATCCTCTGCGCCTAGATAATCCCTTAATAGGGTATTAATTCGTTTCGTACCATCCCATTTCAAAGACTCTAAATAGCTTTTGACATCGTTAAATTTATTTCTAGCACTTACGATTAAAAGGGCCATATCCCGTTTTTCTCGTCCAGTAATATTAAATCCTACTTCCAGGTATCTAGCCAATTCAGCGTCATCCACATCAGCCCAAAGCCTTTTTTCTTCTGCGTCATTCCAAGGTAGACTCCCCAAAACCATACCTCGATTGGCAAATTCGTCCAGGGCCATTTTGCCTTTTAGATCCTTTGCGTTTTCCATGATTAGGACCATATTATTAATTGTTTTATCAATCGCCCCGGTATTGGGGTTTATATCTAGTTTCTCCATCCAGGAGATATCATCTTCTAATATTTCCGTACTATGGTCATAATCATCCGTAAAAGCTTCCATGGCCTTTTCGTGTCGCTCTGCATTGATTAATGCACTAACTTTATCATCTGCAATGGCAAGTTTACTCATCTCCACAAAAGAGGGTAATTTTGATACCGGCGTCCCCTCTTTTGCGCCCTCGTCCTTATTTCCAAATAAATGTAATCTGACCATATCAAAAGCATTGACTAGGGTATTAGAACAAGGATCTGTAGCGTGGTGGGAATATAAGAATTTGCCGTCATATACAATCGCCCCACCACTGGTAGAGCCTCCCAGATAGGTAAATCTATTATCATCTGCAGTAGATTCATATGCTTTAGGTATAAACTTTTCCATAGCGTTATAAATATCATACGTGCGGCAAAATGCCCCGATAACACCTCTCTTAGTCTCTGGATCCTGTTGGCGTGCCACCTCTCGTTGTCGAGTAATATCATGTCCTGGTACTTGTGGCCATGTAGATACATCTGTCCAATCCTCATACATGGCCAATACACCATCAGCACTACAAAATGGCATATCTCCAAACTCATATACATAATCACTGTCATTGCTACAGCTTGGCCAAAACATTAATCTTGATACTTCAAAGGTCGTTGGATCTGCCATCTGAATCCCAATAATACTAGCCAGTTTACGCGCTATAGGTTCATATTCATCAGGGGATATACTTCTATCTACCGGGATAATCACTCGTAATCTAGGGGCGTATTCTGCGTGTTTTCTTGTACTATATATTACATATGCGCACCCCAAACTATTTACTTTTTTTACGACAGAATCCGTCATACCGGTGTTAATATTATCTAAATCTAAAGTGATTAGATCCCGGTCAACAACATTATTATTTTTTCTTCGCAACCCGTTTAAAGAACCACCCACAAATCCCCCGACGTCTTTTAATTGGTCTTGCGCTGCTTTTTTCAGTTTCAGAAACTCTTCTAAGGACTCATTTGTCCTTTGAGGGGACTTCAATTTTTCAACAAATTCCGACCACATCAAAGAGGTGTTTTGCCAGTTTAAACTTTTTCTACTACTACCAACGGCAATGGTAATTATTCTGTTATTTTGCACTAACACCACATCCTGGGCCTTTAATAAAAATAAGCCAAATAGTTTTCCCCCTCTTATGCCCATATAGTGGTTTAAAAGGACAAATTTCAAGGATATCTTTTATTAATATATCGTGTTCACTCCATTTGAACACCAAAGTACCCTTAGGCTTTAAAACTCTCATACATTCGATAAATCCTTGTTGAATATCGTCTTTCCATGTATCCATATTCAACCCTCCATATTGAGCATACATGATTGAATTTTTACCTGGACATATTAGATGAGGTGGATCGAATATCACGTGGTGGAAGGTATGCGCATCAAAAGGGATATCTCGAAAATCTCCAATTATATCCGGATCTACGTTAATCTTTTTTCCATGGATTTCATGTCTTTCTTTTCTAATATCCATAGTTGTTAAATCCGGTCTATTTTTATCGAAGTAAAACATTTTACTGCCACAACATACATCTAAAATCAATTTGACCATCCCCTAATCTTTCATATAGTATTCACTTTCAAAACCTGCAGCTTTTAAGATTAATCCAGGAGCCCAATCAATAGGTTCTCCCATGATTTCACATACATCATTTACGGAGATATTATCCTGGCAATCCATAACAATCTCGTCGTGAATATGCATCACAATACCGGCCTGAGGATACCGTTCTGATACTCGTATGATACTTTCAGCTAAACAGTCTCTTGCAATGGCCTGTACAATATTCTCTGTAAGCTTTCCGCCATAGGTACTATCTTCCGACCATTTTCGGCTTGTTTGATTTACAGAATAATAATGCAGGGCCACTTTGCCAAATTTATTTTCTTTTAGAAATGGTTTCGGATAATATAACTTTCGTCCGGAAGGTAATTTAATAGTAAAAAAGTCTTGCCCATATATAATCTCGGATTCTCGGGCAAAAGTTAAGCCTCTGAAAGTACGCGGCTGACTATCCATCATCACTGCAAGAGCATTTTCTTCAATCTCATACCATAATTTCACAATATTTTGATTTGCATTTCTCCACCTGGAAACAATATCTGGCAATTCATCTTCTGTAAGACCCATATTCAAAGCACCCATTGCTTTCATTGCACCAATCGAACCTTGATAGCCTAATGCCAATTGTGCAATTTTGCCTTTTTGTCTTAGAGAATATTCTGGATTACCTCTTTTGATTTTTTCAATAGGCACTCCGAACATCTGGCTTGCTGTTGCTTCATAAATCTTCCCGTGAGATGCAAAAACATCTTGTACCCATCTCTCGCCTGCAAGCCAAGCAATTATTCGAGCTTCAATAGCACTAAAATCCGCAATGATCAACTTATCCTTCGAAGGGATAAAAGCCGTCCGTATCAATTGGGATAAGGTGTCTGATACATTACCATAAATCAGTTCTAAGCCTTGAATATTCTTTTCTTTCACCAGTCCTCTAGCATCATTAAGGGTGCTTAAATAGTTTCTTGGTAGGTTCTGCACTTGCACTAATCTGCCCGCCCATCTTCCAGTTCGATTAGCTCCATAAAACTGCAATAGTCCCCGTACTCGATTGTCTGTTCCTTTTGCTATGTCCATAGCCACATATTTTTTGATACTTGTTTTAGATAACTCCTGTCTAATCTCTAATAATCTTCTATTATCTTCACAAAGCTTTCCACTCTCCAACAGTTCAGACACGGTGCCTTTTTGTAAATTATCCAATTCATCTAGGCCATTTTCTCTTAAATACTCTAGTAGTTGACTTGTACTATTTGGGTTTTCGACATTAGAAATTTCTTTGGCCTCTTTGACCATTTGGCCATCAATAATGTCATTGATTTCTAAAGCGCTATGAATTAGTTTTTCATCCACTAATATCCCTTTAGCGTTCATTTTTATATCATTGACCCATAGATTCTGTTCCCGCTCCGGGATTGGGAATAATTTTAATCGGTTGTAGATTTCCGTTTCTGTAATTACATCCTGAATACAATACTCCTTAAATAATTTCCATTTTTTTAAATCATGTTTTGGAAGATTTCGGGTTCTACCGCCATTGCTTTTTGTTGCCTTACAAGGTACACAAAAATACCGTATTAAAGCTTTTCCGGTATTTAATTTTTGCTTATCCTCCGGCAAGCCTAACGCTTTACCCGTCGCGGCAAGTCCTGCAGTATAGCCAAGATATAATCCATGAATCATGGTGTCTACCCATTGGCCTATTTCAGTTTTATAACCTACTTGATTTAAGCAGTACCATTCAAAGGGAGCATTATACGCATGCTTAATTACATTTTTATCGTTTAAAGCAAGTATAATATCTTCTGGAATAGATTCTCCTTGGGCCAAATCCACAATTTTAACTTCGCCAAAGTCTACAGAATATGCAAACAATAAGATTTCAAAATCTTCGCTTTGTGCATATTTATATAGTCCAGTTTTTCCTATTGGCTCGCTGCTGTAAGTTTCTATGTCTATACTTAAGTGTTTCATTTCTAACCTCCTAAAAGGTTAGGAGGCTTTATAGCCTCCTTTATATTTACATAGGTTCTCCTGTTATTGGATTTATTTTTGGGGTTGTCCCTGTCTCTGAATCAACTACACCAAACACAGAACTTGCGGGCTTTGAGCCTCCGCCTAAAGGTTCTCCATCGGCCAATTTTTGTACTGGTCCAAGTCCCACACCAACACCTTTACGAAATCCTGTTGATCCGCCTCCATAAGGATAAAACAGTAGATTAACTCTTGCGTAACAACCACTATAGATATCAGATTGGTTGATAATAGGGTTTAGCAATTGGTCTACAACTTCTGGCGGATAGTCAACATTAGCGGATGCTGTCATGACCCAATGTCCTTTGCACTCGTCGCCATAGGGTAGTCCATCACTTGGTCTTACCCCATCCCCATCATGGATAGGAGTAGGAACAATTGGTGGAACTTGACCTCCCCATTTATCAGCTGCGCCTTTTTGCTTTGCTGCTTCGATTGCTGCATCTATTCTTTGTTTCGTCTCCACATCGGATTTTGGTATCAAAAGAGTTGTGCTATATTTTTCCTCTTGTCCCGGTTGCATGGCTCGTGGCTTAAATAGATTACAATAGCTTAGTCTTACCTTACCTGTAGTTACTTCTGTGTTATATACTTGATTTGTCATTTATTTTCCTCCTTAAATACATCTTCTGCTTTCTTTACATTCGATATAGCTTCTCTTTTATCGCTTTCTTTTACAAGCGTCGGTTTCCCTTGTGGTTTTTCAATAAAATCTTTTCCTAATTCGGCGAAATCTTTTTTACCAACTAATTTTTATAATTTGGTAATTTTTTCAATTTGTCTTGGTTTATATATGAATGCTTCGTCATATCCGGCTTTTATAAGCGCTTTGGCAAATCCTTCATCATCTATGATTTTTCGATTAGATCTGCCTTCTACAGCTTTCCAGCCAGCAATATCCCTTCCAGCCAAACATTCATTAAGGGCATAATCTTCTAAATCACTAACCCATTTTTTAATATCTTGAGCCATTGAAAGATACTTTCCCACCTCATCATTAGTTATAAGCGGCGGATGCATTTTAGTAAAACCGACTAATTTTAAATTCTCATCGGCCCTCTTCCTGCATCTCGGCTTGGCTTTACAAAATCGGCAATGCTCTCCGGTGTTAAAATCTCCCTCTCCTTTTAATGCAAGGCTAGATTTTTGTTTTACGGTCTCACCAAATTCAAGTAAATCGTCAATGCTAATCTCCCAATTTGAATAGTTATCTAGTCGAGGTTGAATAATGTGCAAAACTGCTTTTTTTATGGGATATAAAAAAGAATATTCGGAATAGGCGCCTAAGGCATATAGCATTAATTGGGTGTTATCCTCTGCTGATACAGACACCCCTTTTCCATATTTAAGGTCGCATATGTGGATGGTGTCACCTTGTATCATAATGCAGTCGCAAGTCCCAAATCCGTCTTTTGCAAATTGGTCATAGCTTACCTTTTTTTCAATCGCCACATACGGGCTACTTTTTAGCCCAATACTTACTTTTTTTAGGTAGTCCAGATAATCATCGGTATATCCATCCATTTCAGGTTGCCATAGACCATCTTGCTTAAAGGCGTCCATGCCTTTTTTAAACTTTTTAGGTCCTATCCCCTTAAGATAGTATTTAGTGGCTTTTAATTCTGCCACCGCATGGGCAAGAGTCCCTTCTGCGGCATAAGGGCTTATCTTATCCTTAAATTGCTCCTCTAACAGTAGACTGGGAGGGCAATTAAGCCATTTACCACTACCACTGGCGCTTAATCTTGCGTGTACCTTCGGCATCAGATATCCGCTCCTAATTCCCTCAATTTGATGGCAAATTGGCCATAGCTCTCTTGTGGTAATTCCGGTAAGGATGCAACTTTAAAATCATTATTTAAAAGAAATAATAGGTCTTGTTGTTTACCGGCATCCATTAATCCGATTGCCGCTTTGCTTAATTCATCTAATGTGTATGACTTGGTTGTCGTTGGTACGACAGGTTGTGCTACTTCTGTTTTTGGCTCTGTTATATTGGCGCTCCCTATATTCTGTAAGGCTTTCTCTGTATTTTCCATTCCGTTGTGGTGTGCTATCGCCGACCCTACTAAGGCAATTGCCTCTGTCAATAGATCCAAACCATCAATTTTTATCTTTACTTCAAACATTTAAAATCCTCCTTATTGTGATATAATAAGAGCAAATATATTATGTTTTGGTCTCTTGTCTTAAGTTAGTCGCTTGCAAGAGACTTTTTTTTGCCCATTAAAAACATCTCTAATTTCCTTGACCGTTCACGAGGTAATACCCATGAGGCACAACCTTATCAGTAAGGCTTTTATTTAACTTCAAAACTTCAACCGCCTTATCCAAGGCGCATACGTCTTTTGTCCAAATATCACCTTCGTACATGACTAATTCTTCGCAATGTTCTTTTAAGTCCTCTAGTTGGTTAATTATTTGGTCTAAAGTCATTGTTTTCCTCCATTCTCAACCATATAAACCAATACAATTAATACAACTCCAGCTAAACTAATTCTTATTGGCTCAAAATTATCAAGCCACAAAATAAACCGAAAAAAATATTCAATGAGAGCTGTAAATCCTACATAAGCTAGTGCAACTGCTAAAGTAATACCTATTCCTTGACGTATCCTGCGTTCCAGTTTCGTCATTCTTTCCCTCCTTCGATACTTCCTACATATTCTTCAAATTTTTTACGATATATAACAAAACTGCGTCTTTTTCCGTCAATGGAAAAGCCTGTCCCAAAAGGTAATAAGCCCCTCGCTAACCCTTCTCTTACAAAAGTTTCTGACTTATTTAATCTTTTAGCCGCTTCTTTTACTGTTAATGTTGCTTCCATCTTTATCTCCTTCCTTTTCCGGATCTTTAATAATTTATAGTAAATATTCTTGTGCCATTTCTTCCGCTAGAGCCAGATCATAGTTTAATTCTTTTAAACGCTGTTTTAAAAGATTCTGAGTCATTGGGTCGGCGGTTTCAATCGATTTTTCTAACTTTTCAATTTCTTTTGGCAAAAGACAAAGGACCCAATGTATTGATCGTTTTAGACATTCTACTTGTTCTTTCATAGTCATTTTCTTTTCCTCCTTAAATTAATCTTATAGAATTAAATTCTAGTTTTAAGGTAAAAATTTTATGAAATCAATGGAAATATTATACGCTTCAGAAATAGCCTTCTGATTCAAAACATTAACTGTCCACGGTTTTTTCTCCCATTTAATCAACGTATCCTTACCAATTCCAATCTTTTCAGCGGCTTCCAATATAGTCAAACCAGCATTTACTCTCGCAGCTTTCAATGATATTTGCATTATTTTCACCCCTCTTTCTTTTCGCTGATTATATAATACTAGAATTTTATTCTACTGTCAAGGGTAAATAGAAAAGAAATCTATTTTATTCATATTTCCCTTTACTTTATTAGAATTTTATTCTATAATTATAGTATAAAAGGAGGTTTGCGGGAGGTTTGATGGAAATGAAAAACGATGTTATGAGAAATATATCCAAGAATCTAAGATATTACATGGACCTACATTCCATTAATAATAGAGAATTGGCGGAAGTTCTTGGCGTGAGTGAAAGTACTGTCGGAAAATGGCTGCTGGAAAAATCTGTCCCTAGAATGGGAGTGATAGAAAAAATAGCAAACTATTTTGAAATACAAAAATCCGATATTTTAGAAAATAAACCGCACGAAAGTACGGAACCTGAAGGAATGTATTTTAGAATTGATTTGAGCAAGTATCCAAAGGAACAAAGAGTTGAAATGGAAAAGGAGTTAATAAATTATTATAATTTTTTAAAATCTAAACTGGAGGACGAATGATTAATATTTTTCAATTTTCGCACAATGAATATCAGGATCTCTATGAATTTATTGAAAATATATCCTGTCAAGTTGCTAAATATCTTAATAAGAGTACTATAAATTTGAGGTGGTATGACTATAAAAAATACTGCGAAGATATATTAGATTTTAAGTTTTGTGAATATGAATTTAACACTAACCTTAAAAATTGCATAGCGGGTACTACTCTTTATAATAAAAACGGAATTGTCATTTGTTGTAATAAGGGCATGATGGTAATAGAAAGATTCAACTTTTCAACCTGTCACGAAATGAGCCATGGGTTAGCCCATATTGACAGAAATGAAAATAGACCTTTTATGGATCTACTGTATGAAGAAAGTGATGAAATCATCGAACGGGAGGCCGACGTTATGGCCTCTATCATGATGATCAACGACCAGCAAATTATAAAAGAATTTGAAAGTCCTTATGTGACATTGGACTATCTTAGAAAAGAATATGGAATGAGTTATCAAGCTTTAGAAGTGCGGTTAAAACAGTTTTTATACTATAGATATGGATTTAATAAGAAAGCGTTAAACCAAATTATTAGAGCTCTTAAAGTTAAGAAACCTATTATTTATTTTATTATCCATCAATTGGATAATTATTTAGAGTATGCCTATTATAACGGGAATAATATCAATAGTTTTTATAAATTCTGCCAATCAAAAGGAGAATACAGATTGGCAGTTATAAAAGATTTTGCTATTACTATCACTACTCAAAAACAATTAATATCATAAAAAAATGAGGAATTCGTATGAAAAAACTATTAAAAATATTTTGGATTGCAGCGACCCTTATATGTGTCATTGGTGGTTTTGGTAGTTTGGCCGATGGAAATACATTTGTTGGGATAGTGTTTTTATTTATAGGATTGGGCAACATGGTGCATATCATAAAAGAACGACGAGAATCAAAGAAACCAATAAAAAAGGCCAACAACACAACAGAAAAGCCTATAAAAGAATCTACTCAAAAACCAATGGAAACACCTATGGATAAGCCCATAGAAAAACCAATAAAACCTGTCAAGAAACCTATCAAAACCATTGAAACATATGTGGCAGGGGTGCAACACGAAAATGACCAAGGAAAGTTTATACAAAAAATTATAAAAGACTATGTGAAAGAAAATTACGATTATAGCAATTTTGAAGATTATACCAATAAAGAAATTTTGGAAGATGCCGAAGATGTATGGGAATATGACCTGGAAGAAGTAGATAGCGTTAAATTAGTGCCCGAACCCACCAATCCATATGATCCTAACGCCATTAAGATCATACACGAAGATATGGGACACATTGGATATGTGCCGGCTAAAATGACCTCAAAAGTTTGTAAGGTGCCAGACAAAGAAGCAACCTACACCCTAGAACTTAAGGGAGGTAGACATAAATATTGGGACATTGACGAGTACGGGGAAGAAAAAGTCAAATCTGAAACAAGACCCTATTATTTTGACTTGATTATCGAATGGGAGGAAGAATAAAACAACTTGATAATCTAGCCAGGGATTATATAATTAATATAAGATAATCCTTGGGTATAGCTTCCCCCATCATTAGGGGACGGGCCAACCTAAGGATTTTTTTTGTAAGTTTAGAAAAAGATCCCCTACCTTGCTGCAACAAGATAAGGGATCACTAGAGGTCATACTGATATAACCAATAGCCTAAGCAACTATATTATATCACATGGCCTGCTTAAAGTGCAATTTAAGGAGGTTATAATGAGACATCCAAATGGGTATGGGTCTGTAATATGTTTAGGTAAAAATAGGCGCAAACCTTGGGCTGTAAGAGTGACTGACGGATGGACTGCTACTGGTCAACAAAAATTTCAGTATCTTGCGTATTTTGAAAAACGATCTGATGCTATGATTTATCTAGCAGATTATAATAAAGATCCGTCTATCGTCAGAAGAGTACCAACACTATCTGATCTGTACGAGCGTTTTATTAGCAAACTAGAATCAAAAAAATCCGCGAAAACTGTTGCCATGTATAAAACCACTTTTAGGTACTTTGAGGATATCAAAAACGAGCAAATCACAGATATTAAGTCTATACACATTCAAAATATTGTTGATGATTTAATCGATGACGAAAAAAGCTATAGCACCGTCCATAAGGTCAAAGTATTGTCATCTCAATTATACAAATTAGCAATGGCCGATGATTATATTAATAAAAATTATGCTGCTTTTATTTCATTACCTAAAAAACCTAAACCAGATAAACGAACATTTACTGAAGAAGAAATCGAAAAATTATATAAGTTGGCGAAATCAGATCCTTGGGCAAACACAATCTTAATAATGATCTATGCTTGTTTAAGACCAAACGAAATGCTAGGCATATCCAAGTTTAATGTTAAACTACAAGACGCTTATATGATCTGCGGTGGAAAAACAGACGCCGGTACAGATAGGATTGTTCCAATGCATGAAAAAATATATCCCTTTATAAAGTATTGGATGGATATAAGCAAATCAGAATATCTTATCACAAAAGATAATAGTAGGGTTACCTATCGGTACTATCTAGAGTATATATACTATCCAACACTTGAAAAAATCGGTGCGCAGAAATTATCTCCTCAAAAAT
>JAUNVJ010000051.1 GCA_030537695.1 Tissierellia bacterium | reverse complement strand
TGTATTTTAAAACTGGACATAAAAAAAAGATAGATAATCAAATTCGACTTTGTTTCATCGCTTTAAATATCGAAGAAAAAATTAAAAATTATCCTATGGTATATAAAGTTTTTCAATCCTTATATAAAATAGATCATCGTTTTGAAATGGTGGTCATTGGTAATATCAGTGAAGAATATCGAGACCGCTATCATCATGATAGGATTATATATAAAGGCCCATTAGAGAAAAAGAAAGTTCTAGAAGAATTACAAAATGCTCATATATACTTTATGCCTTCCCTACGGGAAACATTTGGATTAGTATATGTAGAAGCTATGAGTCAAGGTCTTCCCATAATATATACAAAAGGCCAAGGTTTTGATGGTCAATTTCCAGAAGGAGAGATAGGATATGGCGTTGAGCCTGATCAAGAACAGGAAATGATCGATAAAATTTTTGAAATTATTAAGAATTATTCTGAAATGAGTCGGCGAGCAGTGGAAAATGCAAAGAAGTTTAATTGGAAAGATATTAGCAGAGAATATATTCAACTATATGATAAGATTAGAAGGGAAAAACGATGAAAGTCCTAATACTATCCCAGGGAATCCCAAATTCAAAATATCCTATGAATGGCATCCATCAATTTGCCTACGCAAAAGCTTTAAAAAAGAAAGGGATCGATGTCATTGTAGCGGCCCATGATATTCGCTCTATTTATCGACTTCGAAAACCGGGATTTATAAAAACAGAATATGACGGAATTAGGACCTATCTTCAGAATCAATTTATTGAAACGAATCATCGAATGAAAGCTGGCGCAAAAGCGATAAAAGGCTTTCGAAAACTTTATCATCGTATCAAAGAAGAAGAGCAATTTGATCTGATCCATGGTCATTTTTATGAATACACCTACGGGGCAGCGATGTTAGAAGAGAGGGAAGAACCTCTCATCATATCGGAACATTCGTCATCCATTAATAAAGACAGCCTTGAAGATATGAGAAAAGACTACTATGATCTTGCAAAAAAGACTTATGAAAACTGTGATTGTGTCATCGTCGGTTCTCCTTTTTTTCAAAAAAGAATGGAGAAGAATTTCGGTGTACAAGCTACTGTCTTGCCGACGATCATCAATGATGATGTTTTTTATCTCGGAAAAGGAAAGGCAGATTTTTTCAAAATAGTGAGTACTGGAAATTTAATCGAAGCCAAAGGGCATCGTGAAATGATTGAAGCTTTTTATCAGTATTTCTCTCATATCGATGCAAAATTATATATTATTGGCAGTGGCCCGGATCAAAAATACTTAGAAGAAATGATCGAAAAGAGAAATCTCAAAGATTCTGTAATCTTACTTGGTCAATGTAGTCGGGAAGAAATCGCCAACGAATATGCAAATGCCCATATCTTTGCCCTAGCTTCTCGAACGGAAACCTATGGGAAGGTCTATGTCGAAGCCATGGCAGCGGGACTTCCAGTATTAACCGTGAACAATGGTGGTTCCGAGCATTTTATACGGTCATTTAATGGGAAAATCGCAAAAGTTTCAGATGTAAAATCTTTGGGTATCAATTTATTAGATATGTATCAAAATTACGATGGATATGATTGTGAAAAAATACAAGCTTTTGAACAGGAAGAATTTTCAGAATCCGTTGCCGTTGACAAATTAGTAGAATTATATGATAAAATACTGAATAAACAATATGAGGTGAGATGATGTCAGATAAAGATAAAACTCCCCGACGACGGTCCTTTAAGGATATCAATCGAGAATTTGATTTCTTGGACAAAGGTGTCGAGGGTTTAAAAGAACGCAAAAAAAGAACGAAGTCCAATAAGAACAGTAGAAAATCCATGCCTAAGAAACGACGTCCACGACAACGGCCGTCAGCAGAAGAATTAGGTCAAACAATGCGTATGACTCCGGAAATGATCGAAAGAGAACGTCGACGTATCGAACGGAAGCGAAGAGAAGAACGTCGTAAAAAAGAGAGAAAACAAAGGATCTTTATTGGTATCGGAATTATACTACTACTCCTACTTATCTTTTATCTAGTAAAAGTCTTGGGGGCTTCTGGTGAAGAAAAACCGGAAGAAACAACGACGCCAGTCGAAGAGCAACAGGAGCAAAAACCAGATATTAATGAAACGACGGGACAATTACAAAAGTTCTCTCGAACAAATAAAATAACGACGATGTATAAAGATCCCAGTGCAGAATCTGAAGAAATGGAAACCATAGATAAAGATTTATATGTTGAGAACTATGGTGTCAATGATGATTACACAAAAGTCTTTATCGATGGCAAGATCGGATATGTAAAAACAGTCGATCTATCGAATATCGAAGACGAGATGATGTTTAAAGTTGAAAAAGGACTTTTAATCGCCAACGATATTTATTATTTACCATCGGATTATAATCCAAGTCAAGATGTCGATGCGAAAAAAGCCTTTGATATTATGGTGGAAAGTGCAGCAAAAGAAAATATCCAATTAAAAGCCGTCGCTGACCAACGTTCCTTTGAACAACAGAAGATCCTCTATGAACAATTTGTATCTGATATGGGCGAGAAAGATGCGAAACGGCATGTAGCAGCACCGGGACATAGTGAAGCGCAAGCGGGGCTTTTATATGAAATCATGGGAGAAGATTATGATAAAAAAGCCTCCTCAGATTTCGATGATACGGAAGAATCCAGATGGTTGGAAGATAATGCCTATAAATATGGATTTATCCTTCGCTTTCCAAAAGGAAAAGAAGAGATCACAGGGCGAGAATATCAATCTTGGTGTTATCGTTATGTCGGTGTGGAAGCCGCAAAAGAAATGTATGAACAAGGCATCACTTTAGAAGAGTATTTAGGATTGGCCGTTAAACCAGAACGTGAAGAGAACTTTACCGATGAAGATAATACACAAAGTGATCAAAAAGATGAACAAGAGGAGGGCGAAAATCCTTCCACCGGTGGTTGGAATCAAGAGGAAGAACCATCGGAAAATTCATCAGATGGAGACAATCAAAACTCAGAAAATCAGAATTCCAATAATAATCAAAACGATGATTCTCAATCAAATAACAATTCTCAATCCGATGAGAATCAAGATGAAAATCAGTCAAATGATAATGATTAAGAAAGGACGGCTAATGAATAATGCCAAAAGAGTTGAATCACGATAATTTTGAACAAGAAGTACTAAAGAGTGAGCAAACTGTACTCGTAGATTTTTGGGCAGATTGGTGCGGACCATGTAAAGCATTAGGTCCTGTTATCGATGAAGTAGCAGAAGAAATGCAAGGCCAAGTCTTCGTAGGAAAAGTGAATGTTGATCAGGAACAGGATTTAGCAAAAGCCTATCATGTGATGAGTATTCCGACATTAGTTGTGTACAAAGATGGAAAGGAAGTCAATCGATCCGTTGGCGTTGTCCCGAAGGAAGACATCTTGAATATGATAAAATAAAAAAAAGGAACGGGAGTGATGTGAACCCATTAATTCGGACTTTCAGATAATATTTAATTATGTGGCTTGTT
>JAUNVJ010000050.1 GCA_030537695.1 Tissierellia bacterium | reverse complement strand
TGTATTTTAAAACTGGACATAAAAAAAAGATAGATAATCAAATTCGACTTTGTTTTATCGCCCAAAATGTTGAAGAAAAGATTAAAAATTATCCGATGGTTTTCAAGGTTTTTCAATGGCTTTATAAGAAAGACCATCGTTTTGAAATGGTGGTCATTGGCAATATAAGGGACGAATATCAAAGGCGATATGCCCATAAAAAGATCATGTATAAAGGTCCCTTGGAAAAGGAAGCCGTTTTAAAAGAATTACAAAAATCCCATATTTATCTCATGCCTTCATTACGGGAGACCTTTGGACTTGTTTATGTGGAAGCGATGAGCCAAGGGCTTCCTGTGATATATACAAAAGGTCAAGGCTTTGATGGTCAGTTCCCTGAAGGAGAAATTGGTTATGGGGTTTCTCCAAATCGAGAACAGGAAATCATTGAAAAAATTTATGCCATAATGATGAATTACAAAACAATGAGTCAACGAGCTGTAGAATATGCTAAAAAATTTAACTGGAAAGATATTGGCAAAGAATATATTCAACTATATGATGAAATTAGAAGGAAAAACAGATGAAAGTCCTATTATTATCCCAAGGAATTCCAAATTCAAAATACCCCATGAATGGCATCCATCAATTTGCCTATGGGAAAGCTTTAAAAAAGAAAGGGATCGATGTTATTGTGGCTGCCCATGATATCCGATCGATTTATCGACTTCGAAAACCAGGATTTCATGTTACTGAATATGAAGGTATTCGGACCTATCTTCAGAATCAATTTATCGAAACAAACGATCGGTTAAAAGCCGGTACAAAGGCTGTAAAAGGCTTTCAAAAACTTTATCAGCGGATAAAAAAAGAAGAAACCTTTGATATTATCCATGGTCATTTCTATGAGTACACCTACGGGGCAGCGATGATTAAGGAAAGGCAAGAGCCTTTGGTGATATCGGAACATTCCTCATCCATTAATAAAGATTCTTTAAAAAACATGAGGAAAGATTATTATGAATTGGCAAAGAGAACCTATGAAAATTGTGATGGAATTATTGTTGGATCTCCTTTTTTTAAAAAAAGATTAAAGAAAAATTTTGGGGTAGAAGCTACGGTATTACCGACGATCATCAATGATGATGTTTTTTACTGTGGAAAGGAAAAAGCAGATTTTTTTAAAATCGTAAGTACTGGCAATTTAATTGAAGCCAAAGGGCATCGTGAAATGATTGAAGCATTTCATCGATATTTTTCTGAGATTAATGCGAAGCTATATATTATCGGTAGTGGCCCCGACCAAAAATACTTAGAAAAAATGATCGACGAAAGGAATCTCAAAGATTCGGTAATTCTACGTGGTCAATGTCGCCGAGAAGAAATGGCAAAAGAATATGCCGATGCACATATTTTTGCCTTAGCATCCCGTACGGAAACCTATGGGAAGGTCTATGTCGAAGCCATGGCAGCAGGACTTCCAGTATTAACGGTGAACAATGGCGGTTCCGAACATTTTATACATTCCTTTAATGGGAAAATCGCAAAAGTTTCAGATGTAAAATCTCTGGGTATAAATTTACTAGATATGTATAAAAATTACGATGGATATGATGGTGAAAAAATACGCGCCTTTGAACAGGAAGAATTTTCAGAATCCGTCGCCGTTAACCGATTAGTCGATTTTTATGATAAAATATTGAACAAACAATATGAGGTGAGATAATGTCAGATAAAGATAAAACACCCCGCCGACGGTCCTTTAAGGATATTAATCGAGAATTTGATTTCTTAGACAAAGGTGTTGAGGGTTTAAAAGAACGTAAAAAAAGGGGAAAATCCAATCGAAATCCTAGAAAGTCCATGGCCAAAAAACGACAGCCAAGACGACGTCCCTCCCCAGAGGAAATTGGTCAGACCATGCGTATGACCCCGGAAATGATCGAAAGGGAAAGACGAAGAATTGAGAGAAAACGCCGAGAAGAACGGCGAAGAAAAGAGAGAAAACAAAGAATTTTCATTGGAATCGGAATTATACTCCTTCTATTATTAATTTTCTATTTAGTCCGGGTTTTAGGGGCATCGAAAAAAGATGAACCGGAAGAAACAATGCCACCGGTGGAAGAACAAGAAGAGAATAAACCCGATGTCAATGAAACGACGGGGCAATTACAAAAATTCTCCCGAACGAATAAAATAACGACAATGTATAAGGATCCCAATTCAGAATCTGAAGAAATGGAAACCATCGATAAGGATTCATATCTTGAGAATTATGGGGTTAATGATGATTATACGAAGGTCTTTATCGACGGAAAAATTGGTTATGTGAAATCCGTTGATTTATCGGATATCGAAGATGAAATGATGTTCAAAGTGGAAAAAGGTCTATTAATTGCCAATGATACCTACTATCTTCCTTCAGATTATAATCCCAGTCAAGATGTTGATGCGAAGAAAGCCTTTGATATTATGGTGGAAAATGCCTCAAAAGAGAATATCCAATTAAAAGCCGTCGCCGATCAACGTTCCTTTGAACAGCAAAAAATCCTTTATGAACAGATTGTATCGGAGATGGGAGAAAAAGAGGCAAAGAAGCATGTCGCGGCACCGGGACACAGTGAAGCCCAGGCCGGTCTTCTCTATGAAATTATGGGAGAAGATTATGATAAAAAAGCATCGTCAGAATTTGACGATACCGAAGAATCGAGATGGCTGGAAGACAATGCTTATAAATACGGGTTTATTCTACGATTCCCGAAGGGCAAGGAAAGGATTACCGGCAAAGAATATCAATCTTGGTGCTATCGCTATGTCGGTGTGGAAGCGGCCAAAGAAATCTATGAACAAGGGATCACTTTAGAAGAGTATTTAGGATTGGTCGATGAACCGGAAGAAGATACCGATGAAGTCAATTCACAAGAAATTCAAAGGGATGATGAAGAAGAGGACGAAAATACTTCCACTGGCGGTTGGAATCACGAGGAAGAACCATCGGAAAATTCATCAGATGGAGACAATCAAAACTCAGAAAATCAGAATTCCAATAATAATCAAAACGATGATTCTCAATCAAATAACAATTCTCAATCCGATGAGAATCAAGATGAAAATCAGTCAAATGATAATGATTAAGAAAGGACGGCTAATGAATAATGCCAAAAGAGTTGAATCACGATAATTTTGAACAAGAAGTACTAAAGAGTGAGCAAATCGTACTCGTAGATTTTTGGGCAGATTGGTGCGGGCCATGTAAAGCATTAAGTCCGGTTATCGATGAAGTAGCAGAAGAAATGCAAGGCCAAGTCCTCGTAGGAAAAGTGAATGTCGATCAGGAACAGGATTTAGCAAAAACCTATCATGTGATGAGTATTCCGACATTGGTTGTGTACAAAGATGGAAAGGAAATCAATCGATCCGTCGGCGTTGTCCCGAAGGAAGATATCTTAAATATGATAAAATAAAAAAAGGAACGGACTCCGTTCCTCAAAGTTCTAAAAATCCGGCTTGTTGCCTATATTCAATAGGTGACAGGCCGTTTGATTTTTTGTTTTTTTGTGATTATCCCCGTTAATATATTCTGTAATCTTTTTCTTCAATGGCTTAATGGATGTCAATTCTTCT
>JAUNVJ010000049.1 GCA_030537695.1 Tissierellia bacterium | reverse complement strand
AAGTGGTGTAAAGAATACTTTAATAGCTTTGGTTATTTCTTATATTTTAAGATTTGTACGGCTAGTAAGAACTCAAATTAATGTGGAGTCAGAAAAAGCATATATTATGTGCATGATCTCACTAGGTGCTTCCAAATTGAGAATAATGTTTGTTCATATATTGCCAAATATTATATCTGAATTGATTCATTATCTATGCCTATCATGTGCAGATATGATTTTAGCTATAACTGGTTTTTCATTTATAGGCTTAGGCTTAGGAGACAATGTCGTTGAATGGGGAAATATGATACTCGAGGCGCGTAAATCAATTTTTATTAAGCCTAATTTAATTCTATATCCAATGATTGCAGTACTTATAACTACAATTTCTTTTAATTTACTGGGCAGACAAGCAATAAGGAAGTGAAGCTATGATTGAAATAAAAAACCTAAATATTATTGATAAATATAAAAACAATATTTTGTCAGATATTTCAATGAATATTCATGATAACAAAATTACAGCACTTATTGGATCTAGTGGCTCTGGTAAAACAACGTTAGTAAATGCAATGGCAGATATTTTAAAGGAAGATTTATCCATTTCATCTGGAAATATATATTTAGACGGAAAGGAAATTTCTACACTTAATGGATATCAACGTAGAAAGTTATCAGGTAAAAAGCTTGCATTTATTCCACAATTACCCATGAGAGCTTTTGATGAAAGAATGAAAATTGGCAAACAAATAATAGAACTTTATACTTCAAATCTAAAAATCAATCCATCTATTGGGATACCCATGGCGAAAAAGAATCTAGAAAGTGTAAATCTTGAACCAGAAAGAGTTCTATATTCTTATCCCTTTGAACTTTCTGGTGGAATGCTTCAACGAGTCATTATAGCTATTATGCTAGGACTATCTCCAAAGTATATCATCGCTGATGAACCAACATCGGCACTAGATGATTACAATGCATCCATATTTTTTAATTTATTAGAAAAGAACTTTAAAGATAGAGGTATTTTTATCATTACACATAATATGAATATTATAAAAGATAAAGCTGATTATTGTTATATCATGGAAAATGGTCGAATTATCGAGGAAGGAGAGAGTGAAGATGTACTTCAAAACCCTAGCGAGAGCTGGACCAAAAAAATAACAGAATTAATGATAAAAGACAAGAGTCTAGAGGAGCGTTGGGAATGGAAAAAGTTGAGTTAAGAAATGTTAGTTTAGAATATAGGACAAAACATGGATATTTTAAAGCAGTGGATGATATTAGTTTTTCCGTGGAAAAAGGTACAAATATCAGTTTAATTGGTGAGAGTGGTTCTGGTAAAAGTACAATAGCTAAATTGATGACGGGACTGATTCAGCCTACAGCAGGAAGTATTTTTTATGATGATCAAGATATCTCCGTCCTTTCTTATAAAAAAATGAAAAACTATCGAAAGAATATACAATCCATCTTTCAGGATGCTTCAGGTACCTTAAATCCGGCAAAGAGTACATTAAAAAATTTGGAAGAAGGTTTAATCAACTTAAGTCCATTATCAAAAGTTGAAAGGAGGGATAAACTATATCAATTATGTGAAGCAGTACAACTTAAATATAGTATTTTAAAAACACCGGTACGACAGTTATCAGGTGGGGAACAGCGACGGTTAGCATTGGTTAGAGCATTGGTTGTCAATCCAGAATTTTTAATTTTAGATGAAATGACTTCCGGACTGGACATATTAACCACAGAAGAAGTGTTTCAATTATTAGAAAAGTATCAAAAGGATCACTTCATTTCTTACATCATTATCACCCACAATACTAGCCAAGCAAAAAGAATCTCTTCAAAAATTATAAAATTGAAAAAAGGTAAAATTTGCGAAATAGGAACATTAAAAAGGAGTTAATGGAATGAATCATGGAAAAAAACTGGCTTTGTTATTAGCCCTAATTATGAGTTTATCTTTTGTTTTTACAGCTTGCAATAGTGAGAAAAATAAAGAGGCAAAAGATACAAAGACAATCACAGAAGATACTGTTGATACAGATAAAAAAGAAAACGAGAAAAAAGTTTTAAAAATTTGTACAGCCAATGAGTTGACAAATCTAACGACTCTTACAATGAATAAAGAAAATAATGTTGCTTGTAATTTAATTTACGAAACCTTGGTAAGTTATGAGGACGGTAAAATAGTACCAAAACTAGCAGATAGCTGGGAATGGCAAAATGATGGTAAAACATTAGTGTTCAAATTAAAAGATGGAGTTACTTTTTCTGACGGTGAAACATTTAATGCAGAAGCAGTAAAAAAGGTTTTAGATTTTGATCACTCAAATCCTAATTTTGCTGGTATACGAGGAGTTGCCGAAATAGAATCAACAGAAGTCATCGATGATCATACCATCGCCATTCATTATGAGAATCCCTCTATGTTTTATTTAAATTCCTTTTGTTTTCAAAATGTGTTAGGAATACCATCACCGAAAGTATTTACGGAAGGTAATTTTGAAACATTTTCTGAAAATGTTGGAACAGGTCCCTATGTGTATGAAGAATTTAAGTCAGGAGATTATACTAGATTTGTTAAAAACGAAAATTATCATGGTGAAGAACCATACTATGATGAAGTAATTATTAAATATATACCAGATGCTTCTTCAAGATTACAGGCCTTACAAAAGGGAGAAATAGATTTAATTTATGGTTCAGATTTAATTAGCTATGATGATTTTGAAAATGCATCTCATATGGATGGTGTCACAGGAGTTGTAAATGAAAATATAAGTTTGACCAAAAATCTAATTTTAAATCCTGCCTCAAATTGTTTAAAAGATCTAAAAGTTAGACAAGGAATTAATTATGCTATAAATAAAAAAGATATCGTTGACAGTTTAACATATGGAAATGAAGAAGTAGCTTATTCCCTGTTCCCAAAAACCACAGCTTATAGTGATGTAAGCTATGAAGAGGATTATCATTATGATGTTGATAAAGCCAAGGAATTATTAGATAGTGCTGGTTGGGCATTAAACGAAAGTACAGGAATTAGAGAAAAAGATGGACAGGCATTGAAGCTTCAATATGTCTATTGGCCAGATTTAAGTCTTGCAAAAGAAACAGCTTTAGCTATTAAAACCCAATTAAAAGAAGTTGGTATTGATGTTGAAACCATTGAAAAAGATCAAATGAGTTGGTGGACCGATGGCGTTAAGGGAGATTATGATGTAACCACTTGGTTTACAGAAGGATCCTATACAGAACCTCATAAGTTTTTACAAGAGTCGATTACTGAAATGGATCCTCATCTAGTACCTTTGCAAACCCTTGAAGATTCAAATATTTATATTGATGCCATAAAAAAAGCTTCTGTAAGTGTTGAAGAAGAAGAAGTGAAAGAATCCATTCAAAAGGCTCTAAAATATTCACATGATCATGCCATTGACCTTCCATTATCCTATGCAAAAGATATGATTTTATTTAGAGATGATAAAGTGAAAGGATATGAATTTACAAGTGCACCACAATTTTTTGATATTAGTCATGTAGAACCGATTAAGTAATTGATTGATGATACAAAACTTTATTTGTATTAAAAAGTAGGGATATCCATACTTTTTAATACGATAAAGA
>JAUNVJ010000048.1:3215-3685 GCA_030537695.1 Tissierellia bacterium | reverse complement strand
TAAAGCAAGGTTGATGCGTGCTTCGTTATCTGGATCAAGAGAAGCTGTTGATTCATCTAAAAGCAGTATAGGAGCTTGTTTTAACAAGGCTCTGGCAATGGCGATTCGCTGTTTTTCTCCGCCAGATAAGCTGCTTCCGCCATCTTGTATCATAGTATTATAGCCTTGTGGTAATTTTTGAATAAAGTCATGACAACAGGCCATTTTCGCGACCTGATAGATTTCTTCAGCAGTAGCTGTTTGGCGGCCTACTTTTATATTGTTGTAAATGGTGTCAGTGAGTAAGATATTTTCCTGAAAAACTTGACTGATGTGACTTAAAAGATTATCAGGATTGAGGATTTTAATATCTTCTCCATTGATGAGTATCGCCCCGTCATCTACATCCCAAAAGCGTGAAACCAAATTAGCAATGGTAATTTTCCGCTACCAGACGGCCCAATGAGAGCAGTTACTGTACCAGTTTTTGC
>JAUNVJ010000048.1:0-3205 GCA_030537695.1 Tissierellia bacterium | reverse complement strand
TAAAACAGAATTGGTGCCATCATATGAAAAAGAAACATTTTTAAAGCAAATATTGTAATCATCAAATTGAACTTTTTCTTTAGTGTAGGGTAGTGGCTTGGTGTGATATGCTTGTGCTAAATTGATGGCAGCTAATTTAAGTTCTTTTAATAAGCTGTAGGTGTGTTGAAAAGCAATCAATAAAGTGGATAAAGCCAAACTCATTAAAATAAATGCAACATATTCCCCAGGTAAGATGGTCCCACCAATTAAAAAATAACCGCCGATTAGAAGAATCAGAGGCATCAGCATGTTAGCGACCACATAATAGATGCTGGTTGGAAAAGCCATACCTTTTTCTGCTTGAATGCTTACTTTACGAATATTCTCTAATGGGTTGTCATTCTAGAAAAATGTGTGCTGGTCATGTTAGCGGATTTAAAAACTTTCATTCCGTCCACATATTCTAAAACAATCGAAACCATTTTTTCGTTGAGGTTTCGTTTTTGTGTGCCAAATTTTTCTACTAAATTGTTTCCCCAGCGCAAAAACGGATATGCAAGTAATAAAATAATACATTCGACTAAGGCTAGCTGCCAGTTGATAAAAAATGTACCAATTAAGATTAAAAATACGGTGGTGAGCGTTTTAATCATAGATGGTAAGGTATGTGTGATGATCAGCTCAAATGAATTGAGATCTTTGGTAAGGGTGGAGAGCAAATAGCCACTGCTTTTATCTTGAAAGTACCCCAAACTTAAGTGACGATAATGATTAGCTAAGTTTAAACGCATTTGGCTGCAAATATCAGCGCCACGAGCAAAACTAAGATAATAAGCATTGCGATATACGATCAATCGCAGAATGACAGTGATAAGGCAAATCGTGGAAAAGGTTATGACTAGAGATTTTGGGAGGGTTCCTTGCAAAATATGTATGATGGTAAAATATAGCATCACATAAAGGAGAACACTTCCAATAGCATCAAGCACCATTAAAAAAATAGGAAGGCGTAACTTTTTCTTGTTATCTCGTAAAAGGCCTTTAATTGTTCGTAGCATGTCAACCTTCCTCCTTTAAGAAGTCTCTTCTATAGCTAGCCCACATATTGCTATAGAGCCCATTCTTTCTAAGTAGCTCTTCATGAGAACCGCTTTCTGAAATATATCCATCATGGAATACCATGATTTTATCTGCATGCATGATAGTGTGTAAGCGATGGGCGATCATTATAGTGGTTTTATTTTTTAAGAGATTTTGTAAAGCGGTTTGAATTTTATACTCGTTTTCAATATCAGCATAAGAGGTGGCTTCATCAAAAATAATAATTGGTGCATCTTTTAAAATAGCTCTAGCAATAGAAATTCTTTGTTTTTCACCACCAGAGAGCTTTATGCCCTGATCTCCAATTATGGTTTTATAACCCTTTGGCAAAGCCATGATAACATCATGTATTTGTGCTGCTTTGGCAGCGGCGATTACTTGCTCTTTGCTAGTATTAGTGTTCATACGTATATTTTCAAAAATACTATCTTCTACTAAAAACACGTCTTGGAAAACAAATGCTGTTAGGTCCATTAAATTTTCTATTTTTAACTGATCAATGGGCACATCGTTTATTTTGATTGAACCAGCTGTCACATCCCAATAACGGCCCAAGAGTTGCCCTGCAGTAGTTTTACCTGCGCCAGATGGGCCGACAAAAGCATTGATGGTATTAGGTTGTAAGTACATGTTGATATTATTTAAAATACTGGGCCCGTCCGTTTGATAACGAAAAGAAACATTTTCAAACTCAATAGCAAAGTCATTTTTTTTGCTCAAGATGACCTCTCCATCTTTTTGCGGTGGTATATCCATGATTTTTTTGATGTTATCCAATCCACTGCCTAGCTCCATTGACTGCATAAAGATGGTGAGGCTATTGAGAAAAGAGATGAAAAAACACATGGTCAACATGATAAAAACGAGGAAAGATGTTGCGGAAAGATCACCTCTTAAATATAAAAAGCCACCAATGGGTAAAGTAAATAAGATAGCCGAATCTAAAATAACGAGTGTGATTGAAAGTGGATAACAAGAATAAATACACATTTTTTTTAGACAAAGTAAATAAGTATTAAGGGCATTTTTATATTGCTCAAATTTTTGAGCAGTTAAATGATACATTTTAATAATTGGCATTGCTTTGATAAATTCATTGGCAGATGCATTTAAATGATTGGTATTTTCAGCCAACTCATCTGTTAAATCTGGATAGTTTTTTATCATCAACATCGGAATGAGTACGCCTAAAATTAAAGGAATAAGCATCACAAGAGCCATAATCCAATGTATCTTTAGCATAAAACCAAACATGATGATAGGTATGACGATAGCTTGGGCTAATTCCAAAGTACTATGTGCTAAAAAAATTTCCACACGGTCTATGTCATCAAATAACAAGCTTTTCATTTCCCCAGAGGAATGGTTCTGGAAAAAACCGATATTAAACTTCGATATGTGTTCAAGGACATGGAGCTTTAATGTATATATGGTATTAAAAGCAGCTGTGTGAGATAAAATGCCTGCAAAAGAGATCAAGATAGCTTGTAAGACTGCTGCAAGTACTGCCATGCTTGCTAGGAACAAGATTTGTTTGAGTATGGTTGCATGGGTAAACAACATGAAAAATATTTTATATATGACGATATAAGGCACTAAGGATAATAAAGCGCTTATAATAGCGAGCCCCATTCCTACTAAAAGTTTCACACGCTCATGCTTCGCTAAGGTGAAGACGTAAGAAATGCCTGTGCGTTTATCTTCCATTATAAAGATCCCTTTCTTTCAATTATTTATTAAAAATTATAGACGTCTTTATGCTTGGGTCAACTTTTAGATATTCCAAAGTGAAAAACCTGTAAACCTCATTAAATCCAGATTAAATAAGGTTTTGGAGCTGATTATTTATAAAAATGTGATAGAATTAAAGAAAATTACGATCTCATTTTAAAAGAGGATTTATGATGACAAGTACCATTAATGAATATTTACTGAAGTTTCTTGAGAGCATGCCTATTGTGAAAATAGATAGGCTATCCTCTTCTACAAAAGGTTTTTATCGCATGTTGCCAGAGTATGGAGACGGTATTTTTCAAATGTACTGTTTTGAAGAAGATTCTCTCTTAATACTTGTAGCTGACTTTACTCCGCATGAAACTTTTGAAAAAATCACAGAGGTATC
>JAUNVJ010000047.1 GCA_030537695.1 Tissierellia bacterium | reverse complement strand
AACCGACGAACTTTCGTCCGTCGGTTTACGTCCAACTTTATGGGGTCAGCCCAGAGCAGGTGGTTTATTCATTCTAAAGCGACCAAAAAAAGAGTGCAACCCTAGGGTTGCACTCTCTTTATATTTCATTACTCATTTGATTACCTTTAGTTTGTTTTAGTTTATCTTTTCCCCTGTTTCTTATTCCTTTGTCCTCTCGTTTTTCTAATCGTTTTAACAGAGAATCCTTTGATTTTGATTTAATGTCTTTCTTGATTTCCTCTTCTTTTGGTGTATCTATCGATTTCTCTTCCGATATTTTTTCTCGTAGTAAATCAGCTGATACTAGATTATCAAGAGTTTCCCCCTGCTGTAAATCAAATTCGATATCATCAAAGAAATCATTTAATAAGTTTACATCTGACTCCATATATGATTCATACATAGCATCCAGTGTCTTTTCGTCTGTAATGCCTTTTTCCGTCGATATAAGAGCTTTAATAAAGCTTTCATAGTCTTGCTCCATTAACTCGTCTAAAACGGTTTTAACGTCCTTATGAACACTCATATTTTGAACTTCACTCTCCTTTTTTTCACCATATTCGATATCCATTTCTTTTACTGTATACATTTCATCTATATATTCATGATTCGAAAACATCGATGGATCGGTCTCTTTCACAAAGGATAAGACCTTTTCTTTTCCAACAATATAATGGTCCGCAAATTCAATATCGAGCATTTGTGACCAGTCGCCAATCCGATTTGTTAGGTTAATATCCTGAGTACTTGGTGTTGGAACTCCACTGGGATGATTATGAAAGATAATAAAGCCTTTTAGATTTGATTCTTTTAATAGTTCCTTTAAAATAATCCGATGATCAGCAACTGTCATATCTACGCCACCTTTAAATAAAATATTCATATTTTTTATATTCTTCTTGGCATCATAGCTTAAATAACCAAAGACTTCTTGCTGTTTAAATTGAAAACCTAACTTCATTTGTTCCATAATTTGTTCTCTGTCAGATATAATATTTAAACCCTTTAATTCTTGCCTTGCAAAGTACTCTGCAAACTCGTCAAATTTTTCTGTATGCTGAAATGTGACTTCTGTTGAGTGTTTGGATTCCTTTAAAATCTGTACCTCACTATCCATGGAGTAATCCGAATAGTTTCCCTTCGAATGATATTTATTACTGGCTCCATTAAGAGTAAATCGATCCAATACCCCTAAATTTAATTCGTCGCCAATATCTTCAAATGCTTCTATTTTACGTAAATTAGAGTTTTCATGTACTGCTAAAAACATCTTTGCCGCTCCCATATTAAGTCCTTCAGACAATGCTCGCCTGATATCTTTCTTTTGACTAAGTCTCATTTTACAGATATGAATAGGTCGATTTTGCGTATTCACAAAAATGACCCTTGCACTGTCCTTTGTCGGACGTGTCATTTGCTCTAATACTTTTCGAGCCTCCCCGGGTGAAGAGATCTTTTCTTCCTTTGTTTTCAAAGTCATCTTACTATACTCAAAAAACTCAAGGAGTGGACGTACCTCATCCACTCCCTCTTTCATCTTTTCATAGAGTTCTTCTTTGTTTTGACAGCCAAAAGCTTCATATAAGTTATTCGTCATGACTTTCTTCTCCAAAGTCTAGTTGGAATAATTCAGCCAAGGCTTTGATTTCAAGTACTCGTTCATCATCCGGATTCTCTTTAATAAACTGAAGCAATTCCTCATGACTTTTTACGTTAAATAATTTTAATAATGTATTCATATCCTACCTACCTTTCCATTACATTGTATTTATCCGCTTCGTTCTCCTCTCTTGACGAACGATGCTCCATTTTTTGCAATCGCCCTAGGAGGCTTTCTCTTGGTCTTTCTTTTTCACTCCCATTATCTGCTCGAGCATTTTCTCGCTCATCCAAGTCCCCGTAGGTCATCACTTTAGAATCTCGAAAATCAGCGTCGTATCTATCAATAACACCATCATTGTCTCGGTCGTAGTCCAGTTCTGTCTTTAGCTTCTCCAAAGTTTCCGGCTCTATGGTCGTAATAACTTCATAGTCCAAGAATTCGATTTGATATGTCATTAAGTCTGTGAGAGACTGATATGGCTCGTTATATTTCAACTCGCCATTGATATATTGTTGAAAAGCCGGCTCTTTTAAATCAATCACTGTTTCCAGCTCATATTTGTTATCAATCATCGTCTTTGCCAATACAATATGGGAAGGATCCTCAAAGACCTCCTCCGGTATCTCATTTTCATATTCTCTTTCTAAGAAATCTCGAATCTTTTGAATGGCTTCTTCCAATTGTGGATTGGATTCTTCTACATGAAGGGTATCTTCATGGCTCAATATAATTTCCAGTTCACTCAGTCGTTGTTGTTTTTCCTTTAATTCAGTTTCAGACACAAAGGGCTTTTCCACTTCTTTTTTCGCCAGCTCTAGTTGAGACCTTGTATTTTCAATATTTTCTTGGGTATCCAGTCGTTTCTTATCCAGTGATTCCAATGCATTATCCAGTCTGGTAATATTTCCAAAGATATCATCACCCATGGCCACCGTTGTTTTCGTATGACCTTTTAAGCTGATGAGATATTGTTTTGTGAAACTATCAAAGGAAAGGTTCATTTCAAATCCCCGATATTTTCCAATGGTTTCTTCTTGACTATCTTTCTTTCCCTTAATCATCTCCAGGAGCTTTTGACCTGCCAACTCCTTATCTTCAATTATGTGACCTTTGATTTCCATAGGTGTGAAGACTTTCTTTCCATCCATTCCAAGCTTTGTGTGTTCCGTTCTGAGCTGAATGTCCTTATCTAAATTTTTACTTCGTTCTTCTAAGGATTTGATTTCTCGTGGGTAAAACTTTGCAATCTTATCCTCCAATCGATATTTCTCACTTAAAAAATTAGCTTTTAATACTTTTAATTTCGCCACTTGCACATCTAAGTCCATTTTTTCTTTAATGAGCGGATTCCCTGTTGCTAAAGCTTTAATTTCTGCATAAGACAGAGCCGATTCATCTACATCTTCTGCACTGCGAACTGGCGATTTAGATGTCATGATTTGTCCGATAAACTTCTGCTTATTCTCCACCAGTTGCCATAAATAGGCATCAAAGGTGTTTTCTGTGACATATCGATAGATTTGTACTTCTTCGTTTAAGTTTCCTTGGCGAATAATGCGACCACTTCGCTGTTCCAAATCAGCAGGTCGCCAAGGGCAATCCAAGTCGTGTAGAGCAATTAGTCGGTCTTGACAGTTGGTACCGGTACCCATCTTTTGTGTTGAACCCATGAGAACTCGTACTTCGCCATTTCGGACTTTTGCAAAGAGTGCATCTTTTTGTAGTTCCGTTTTCGCATCGTGTATAAAGGCAATCTCCTCTTTAGGTATCCCTTTATCTATCAATTTTTCCTTTATATCGTGGTAGACATTAAATTCGTCGGATTTTGGAGTTGATAAGTCACAAAATATCATCTGTGCCAATCGCTTCTCCTTTGTCTGATTCCAAATGTCAAAGGTCTTGTTGGCACAGATACTGACTTTACTGTTTTCATCATCCGGTAGTAGTGGATTGATGAGTCGTTGATCCAGTGCCAATTTTCGCCCATCATTGGTAATTTTTAACATATTATCGACATTGGGAGCCACCGATTGACTTCTGACCTTATCTGCACGTTCTCCAAGGGACTTTACCATTTCCTTTTGAAATTCTGTGGGTTTGACGCTAATTGTTTCATAAATTGCTTT
>JAUNVJ010000046.1 GCA_030537695.1 Tissierellia bacterium | reverse complement strand
AAAAGGAGATCTACATCTCCTTTTTATTTTGGTATCGTATTTTATTTTTTCCCAGCATTCATTTTGGAAATAGCTTCCCACAATCCGTTAAGATAGGTCAAACCCAATGCTCGGTCATATAGACCATAACCGGCACGGCCTTTTTCATCCCAAATCATACGACCATGATCTGGACGAATATAACCGTCAAAACCTGTGTCATGAAGAGCTTTCATGATTTCAAACATATCCAAATCTCCGTCAGAGGATAAATGGGATGCTTCTCTAAATTTTTTCTTTCCCAGATGCTTCACATTTCGCACATGGGCACAGGCAATTTTATTTTTTTCACTAAAATACTGCAAAATAGCAGGTATATCATTGTCAGGATTGGATCCTAAACTACCAGTGCAAACGCAAAGACAGTTGGAAGGAGAATCCACCAGTTTAACAATAGCGTCCAATTGTTCCTTGGTATGGGCGATTCGAGGAATTCCAAAGACAGGCCAAGCCGGATCATCAGGATGCACTGCCATTTTGATTCCCACTTCTTCACAAGTGGGAAGAATTTTCTCCAAGAAGTATTTATAATTTTCCAAAAGTTTTTCTTCGTCCACTTTTTTATATTTTTCCAATACGTCTTGAAGTTCTGCCAATCGTTCCGGTTCCCATCCTGGTAAGGAAAATCCTCCGGAACTTTCCATCGTATTTTGAACCAGTTTTTCCGGTGTCATGCCCTTTAATTCCGCATCATCATAGTAGAGGGAATTGGATCCGTCTTCCTCGATTTCCCGTGCCAAATCCGTTCTCAACCAGTCAAAAACTGGCATAAAGTTATACACAATTACTTTTACACCACATTCTGCCAAATTTCGAATGGATTGCTTATAGTTTTCAATGTATTTATCTCGTGAGGGAAGTCCCAGTTTAATATCTTCATGTACATTGACACTTTCTATAACTTCCACTTCAAGTCCTGCTTGATTGACATTGTTTACATATTTTTGAAAAATTTCTTTATCCCATACTTCACCGGCGGCAAAATCATCCATCATGCCCATAATACCGGTACAGCCGGGAATTTGTTTAATATATTTCAGTGGAATGGGATCCGATTCACCATACCAACGAAAAGTCATCTTCATATTATCACCCTACATATTTTTCTAATGTTTTTCGAACTGCTCCATTTCCTTGGCACAGTTGTTCCAAATACTCTTTTATCTTTCGATCGATTCCAATTTCCTTTAAGTTTATTCCGAAAATATTCTCATTTTGAAGTAGTCGGTCCAATCCTTTCGTCTCTTGAAAATCATCATAGGAAATTCCTTCCAATGCTTGGGTCAATTCTTCCAATAACGGATCTGCACTCCGTTCAAAATCCTGTCCTTGATCATCCACACCTAAGAGATAGCGTAACCATCCGGCAAGGGCCAGTGGAATAAATGTCAATTGTTCCACTTCATTCTTTTCTTCATAGGCCTTAATAGTTTCTCCGAAACGAATGGATACTTTTTGGGAAGTGTCGGTGGCAATTCGTTGAGGAGCGTCCGGTATATGAGGATTGGGCAAACGAATCTCCAATACTTCATCTATAAAGTCTTTGGGATTTAAAATTTTTGGATCCACTACGACAGGAAGAGCTTCTTCATAGCCGATTTTTTCAATCAGTTTAAGGAGTTGAGGATCTTCCATTTCTCGATAAATCCGATCATATCCTAATAGACATCCGTATACTGCCAAAGTAGTGTGAAGAGGATTTAAACAAGTGGTGACCTTCATTCGTTCCACCTTATTGACGGTTTGTCGATCGGTCATATAGACACCCGCTTTCTCAAGAGGGGGACGTCCATTGGGAAATTGATCTTCTATCACCAGGTATTCCGCTTCTTCCGAATTGACAAAAGGCGCAATATAGGTGTGTTTTTCCGTGATAATAGGATCCATATTTTCAAAACCCAAGTTTTCCAAATACTGTTGGACTTCCTCCGCCGGTCGAGGAGTAATCTTGTCAATCATAGACCAGGGAAAAGAAACTTTGTTTTTATCTTCAATATAGTTTAAAAATTCCTTCTCCACATAGCCTTTATCTACCCAAGCTGTGACAATCCTTCGAACGGACTCTTGAATTTTTTCCCCATTGTGGGAGCAATTGTCCAAGCTTAAAATACCGATCGGCTTTTCATTTTCCCGATATCTCTCATGGAGTAGATAGGCTAATTTACTCATCATATGGCGAGCATTTTCCGGTTTCGATGCCATATCTTCTTGGACGACCTCTAAAAATTCTCCGTTAGGACCATAGAGATTATAGCCTTTTTCCGTAATGGTAAAACTAATCACTTGAAGCTGGGGATTAATTGCAATTTTTCGCAATCGCTCCATATCATCAGCTACGATGGATTCCGCCAAATTAGCAATTAAATCGGTCTTAAATTCACCCTCTTTTCGTAAAGTGACAGATAGGGTTAGATTATCATAGGGACGGTAAATTTTTTCTATAATTTCCCCATCAAAACTTTCCCCTACAATAATACCTCGATCAATCAATCCTCTATTTAACAGCTCTTGATTTAAGCGAGCTATATAACCTCGGAAAATATTTCCTGCTCCAAAATGGAGCCATGTGGGAAATTCCATGGTCTTCACTCGCATTTTTTCTACATCATAGGATAATGGACTATCTATAATTTCTTGTATTTTTTTAAGATTTTCTAATTTCAGTTTCAAGATTTTGCCTCCCTTATTCATCAAAAGTAAGAACCACTTTTAGTGAATTGGATTGAGGATTGGTAAAAGTTTCGAATGCCTTATCAAATTCTTCCCCTTTAAATACATGGGTAATAAATGTATCCAAAAGATCTTTTTTATCTTTCAAGTAAGACAATACCACAGGAAATTTTTCATATTGCAGACGAGTACCACTGATTACAATTTCTTTTTGATTTAAAATTTTACAACTAATGGGAATATCGCTACCGCTAAAAGCCAAGGGAACAAAACGGGATGCTGGAGATAAATAATCTACAGCCTCTTTGAGAACCATATCGACTCCTGTAGTTTCCAATAGAACATTGACTCCTTCACCCTCCGTAATTTCTTGAATTCTGTCTCCTAGATTTTCTTTTAAGGGATTGATAGTAATTTCAGCACCAAACTTCTTAGCCATTTCTAATCGGAAGGGATTGATTTCTGAAATAATACAACGACCGCCCTTTCCCGTGGCAATATCACAAGCCAAAAGTCCCATGGGCCCTGCTCCTGTAATGAGAACCCAATCGCCTTTTTCAATTTTTGCCTTGGAAGTAGATTGTTCGGCGATAGTATAAGGTTCTGCGACGCAAGCTTGAACAAAAGATAATGAATCGTCCACCTTATGCCATTTGCTCTGATCAGCTACCAAATATTCACAAAATCCTCCATCTCTATGAACACCATAAACTTCCAAATCTTTACATACATTATGGTGTTGATGAGTGCAGCCATAACAATGTCCACAATACTCTATCGGCTCCAACACAACTTTATCGCCAATTTTAAGATCTTCTACTTGAGAGCCGATATCTACGACTTCCCCAGAAACCTCATGACCTAAAATTCTCGGATATGTGGCAAAAGGATTTTTCCCTCGTAAAATACCCACATCAGACCCACAAATACCGAAAGCACGAATCTTTACCAAAACATCTCGTTTCGTTTTAATTTCAGGATTGTCGATCTCAATCATTTCAATTTTTCCCGGTTCAACAACTTGGATAGCTTTCATAAAATCTCCTTTTTTTATATTGCTCTTAAATGTCAATTCTTGCTTAATTCATTAGGCTTGGTAGAAAAGTGGTGATGAAA
>JAUNVJ010000012.1 GCA_030537695.1 Tissierellia bacterium | reverse complement strand
TGCAATAGCTCCACCCATGGAAAGTCCATAAACCATATCAAATCCATGAATATCTTTCCTTTGAAAAAAGTTTACAATCTCTTTGGCAGTATCCTCCACGCTGACAAAGGATTTTTCATAAGGCTCATGGTATCCGTCATAAATAACAACAAAAGTATGCCATTTTTTGCTTAATAAATTTATACACGGCGAATACCAGGAATCATGGGAAAAAGCACCTGGTAAAAACAATAATTTCTTTTTATGTTCCATGGCGTATTCTTTAATAATCATAATGCATCTCCAATCTTTTGCCTAAGAAAGCATTCGTTTTGGATCAAAAATTTATGAAATAGATCCCATCCTTTAAATTTTATTAGAATATCGTCTTCGTCATAATATGAAAAATAGAATTCATTGTTAAATGAGAATAGGGAAGAGGTATCTCATCATCAGGTATTAAGTGAAATACTCTATTCTAAAATTATAATATGGGGATATGGACGATTTCATAACAGGAATCCATAATTTCAATCAAGGACTTGACAATTTGCCTTCCTCTTTATGGAAATTCAAAATTAGGACTTTTGGAATGGATATACCATGCTTCGGGAAAAAATTTCCATGGGATATCTTCAACCCTTGTGAATAGATTCTGGAATTTTCCCTTTAACCAATGATCCCATAATCTAACGATACCATGTCTAAATTTTCAGTCCCATTTTTAACTTTTAACGGATCCATTACAATATCCCTTGCAAAATGATTCATACTATTGAGATTTATGATATCGTGGCTGACCCTGACTCTTTCTTTCACTCCAAGCTTTGTTCATTTATCATGACCATATTTTGATTATAATTTCTCCCACAACTTTGGATACAGACTCATGTCGATACTTTTTGCATCAGTTTTTGCCCTTAGCCATGGTACTTTATTAATTTTATAATATAGATTTTTATATATAAAGTAAAGCTTAAAAATGAAATTTTTTTCCATTTTATATGAAGGTATCATCCATGTTCTTTCCATGTTCTTTAAAAAGTCGACGGAAAGATTTGTGGGAGAATACTTCGATCTCAATTGCCTAAAAATTGTAATTTTAATGGAGCTCATCTTCAAATGAAGGATTGTCCCTTCCATCTATTCAATGATAATTCCATGTAAATCCGATACATTTTATGAAGTAGAGGGTGGAATATATAACTTTCATCGATGCATGGGATTTTTATAAAGTTGAGATATAAAACAATTGTAGTTCATTCTATGAATAATAAGGGGCTTGAGATATTCAAATCAAATTTTAGAGGATTTTTGAGGACTTGTATCTTTAATATATGTAGCGAATTCACAGATGTATGAAAGGTGGTAAAAATTATTTGACGGACTAAAAAATTAATCGGGGAGGGTAGGAAAGGATAGAGATGTTTAAAGAATTTACCGATTTCTTTGATAAGAATAACTAGAATTAAAAAGAAAGTTTACAAGCTGTAGGCTTATAAACTTTCTTCCTTTTCACATGAATGGCTATAAACTTATAATGTCTTTTCACCTTCAAGTTTGCGAAGCTCTGAAATTTCTTCCGTAACTTCCAAGACGCCCATATAATTATCGGCTTCATCTCTTACGGCATAGTATCGGATTAATATAAATTTACCCCCTCTTTGAAGCCAAAAATATTCTTCGTCTTTTTCTCCGGATTTAAAAGCTTCTATCAGTCTTTCTACCGCATCCAAGCTCTTTGGAGGATGGCAATCTTCTACTTTTCTTCCAATAATCGTTCTAGTTCTAGGGAATACCCTCTCTTTACCTTCACTAAAATAGTGAACCTTTCCGTCAGCACCTACAAAAGTGATATCTGAAGGCAAAGTATTTAATAGCATTTCCAATTCCTTGCCTTCAAAAAAACCACTTGGTAACTTGATTTTACCTTGATCAGTAATCTCGACACTTTCGTCCTCATCTTTGAGCCAAGCTACAGCATCAGATGGACTTGCACCTTCAATATCTTCGGCAAAGGCATAGCCGATTTGCCGACTTTCTTTTGCCACTACCTTCCAATCTTCTTCGTCCATATTGTGAATTAAAAGAGGAATTAAAATTTCATTTTCTTTTGTAATCATGCTGCGAACTTTTTCTTCCGCCAATTTTAATTGTTCAAGGTCTAAATTTCCTTCATCTAGAGATTCTATTGAACTTTTTATATGCCCTCGAATTTCGTCATCTACACCCCACATTACTTTCGGAGGGGCAGTAATATTATTCATTTCCAAATATGGGAAAAATAAATTTTCTTTCCGACTGTAATGACGATCAATCTTTGATAGCCTATTTAAAGCTTCCGACAGACGTTCCTTTTTATTTTCGTCAAAATACTCGGCCTTTGCTCTTTGGAACTCTCCGTCTAAAAATTTTTCTAATCCTTTGTTTTCTTGTTGAAAGATCATTAAGGGATGGCCGTCTTCTCGGTCATTGGATTCTTCAACAATACGATCTTCAAAGACACTGGCATGGACATCGCATAGATTTTGAATTTCTTCCACGGGAAGACCTTCTTTGATCAATTGACGTTCCGCTTCGGCAATTTCTGCAGCTGAAACGTCTCCAAAACTTTGTAAAAATTCATCCTTTACTTCTTCTACAGACTTGCCGGCATGTAATTGTTCCAATATCGACTTTAAAACTTTTGCTCTCTCTTGATTTTCCATACTTTTACTCCAATAATCCCTTGGCAATTTCCCTTGCTTGTTGTAAATCGTCATCTGTCGGATTCCAATTCACTCGCAAGGACGATTCGATGACTTCAAAACCACTTTCTTTTAACCAATTTTCAATGACTTTTACACTTTCGCCGGACCAGCCATAGCAACCGAAAGCAGCTCCTTTTTTCTGTTTAAATTTTAATGATTTTAAAAAGGCAAGCCAACCTGAAACATGGGATAAAACATTATTGCCTACTGTTGGAGAACCTACTGCAATGGCTTTTGATTTAAAGATTTCGGTCATAATTTCATTTTTGTCCTTTTTAGCAATGTTAAATATTTTAACAGTCGTCTGAGGGGACAATTTTCCAATTTCTTTGGCGATTGCAAATGCCAATTTTTCTGTACCGCCCCACATCGAATCATAAGCTATCGTTATTTGATCCTCTTGGTAAGCATCGGCCCATTTTGCATACTTTTCAATGATTTGACCGGGATTTTCTCTCCAAATGACACCATGACTTGGGGCAATCATGTCAATGGGCAAATCAAAATCCTGGATTTCTTTAAGTTTTTTCGTTACAAATGTTGAAAAAGGAGTTAAGATATTTGCAAAATATTTCATCGCTTCTTTATCCAATAGACATTTGTCAGCCTTGTCGTTAAACAATTCTGCAACAGCAATATGCTGGCCAAAGGCATCATTTGAAAATAGAATATTGTCCTTTGTCAAATAAGTTGCCATGCTGTCGGGCCAATGGAGCATTCTCATCTCAATAAAGATAAGCTGTTTTCCATTTCCAATATCGAGAGTATCTCCGGTTTTTACAACTTTAAAATTCCAATCTTCGTGATACTGTCCTTTGAGACTTTTTACACCATTGGCTGTACAATAGATGGGAGTGTCGGGAATTTCCTTCATAATCAAAGGCAAAACACCAGAATGATCCGGTTCACCATGATTGGCAACAATGTAATCTATTTTTTTCAAATCAATCTCATTTTTTAAATTTTCAAGAAATTCTTCTCCATGAGGATCCCAAACAGTGTCTATCAAGACTGTCTTTTCCTCTTCAATTAAATAAGCGTTTTGACTGGAACCGTTTATAATACTGTAATCGTCTCCATGAAAATTATCGAGATTCCAATCGATATAGCCAATCCAACTAACATTATTCTTTATATTCTTCTTCATGCTATGGCCTCCTTTTGGAAAAGTACTGAGTTTTCTAAAAAGATATGAATATGAACATCGTCAACTAAATCTTTTAATGTTTGAAAAGCCAAACGATAGGTCATACAACCGTCTTCCGGTGCAACAAAACCATTTGTCAATTCTTCCAGTTCTTTAAGCAAATCTCCTGCAGCATCATGTTCATCTTCTAATTCTTTGATTCTATTTTTATCGCCTTCCAAAAACACTGGAAAAACTTCTTTTTCTTCCTTTGCAAAATGGGCACTAAGTTCTCCTTTTAGTTTAAGAAAGATATTATATATTTTTGATAATTCCTCCCCGTGAGAAGAGTAATGCACTTTTAAAATCTTGTTCAAATAATTGTCGGTTTTTTCGATAAGCTCTTCTTCTTTTCTGTGAAACTTTTCTACAATATAGGGAATCAGCTCATCAGCTTTCATATCAATGGCTTTTTTCCAATCCCTTTCGTCTTTTTCTACCATCGACTTGTGTAGTAGGTCCATAAAACTATCCACATCTAAATTTTTTTCTTCTAATACATCGACTAAAACTCTGTGGCCGCCACAACAAAAATCAATTCCCGTATCCGTAAATAATTCAGTAGTACTTGGATTTAATTTAACAATTTCTTCAATTCTCATCGTTTCACTTATCATATCTTTGCCTCCTGATTGATTTCTTGATTAAAGTATAAAGGGTAGGAGAATAAAAAGATGTGACCCAGATCAACTTTCGTAGAATATTTCCATTAATTTTGCCCGATCGGTGACTTTGATCTGCTTTTGTCCCAATCGCTCGATCAATCCACGTTTTTGTAATTCATTTATCTTTCGACTAACCGTTTCTCTTCTCAAATTTGTACTGGCAGCAATTTCATCGACACTGAGGCTAATGGCTTTTCCTCCCAATCTCTCATCCCTTTCAGCCAAAAATGCAACTACTCTGCGAAGTCCGTTTGCCTCCATTAACATGCGTATACGTTCATTGGCATTATTTAATTTTTCGCTTAGTAAATCAATAAAAGACAATGCCCAATCGCTGTTTTTTCGCAAAAGTGAAAGCAATTGTTCCTTGGATATCCGACAGAGCTTGGAAGACGTTATGGAAATCACATTATAGTCAAAATGACTTTTTTCCATGAAAAGCTCCTCGCCAACTGTATCACCGGTGATGAGAATATCCAGGATATATTCTTTCCCATCAAAATCATAGTGATTACATTTTAATTTGCCCTCGCGGATAACCAGGATATGATCTGCCAAATCACCTTCATTTATAATGGTTTCGTCTCGCTGGACTTGGAAATGCTCCGCTTCAATGACGATTTCTTTTTGAATGTCCAAGGGTAATTTTTTAAATAGGTCAATTTTATTCGTGCATAATTCTCTGCCACAATTACAATAGTTATCCATATTCCACTCCATAAAAATAAAATATTATCAATCTTAAAACTATCCTACCATATCAAAATATAATTTTGTACAGGGGAGAATGAATCATTTATAAATCTATAAAATAAAAAAAGACCAGTTGATACAATCAAGTTCGGTCTTTATATAAGAGTTGGATTTGCAATGATTCTGACATCATCAAATAACTATGTATTTAGCTTTGACAGTATGAATGGATTTAGATCAAGCCAGGCCATTATGATTTTAAGAAATACTAAAACCTGATATTGTTACAGAAAAGACAGTCCTTCATACTATTTGACTGGTGGCGATTCGTCTTAAATTTTTATGGCATTCCAAATAAAACAAAATGCAAATACACATCCCCATGCGTTTCCTGTTTTCTTTTTTACAATCAGCATTCCATAAATCGCAATAAATGTCGTAATTATCTCTACAATTCCTAAAAAAGAGATGCTGAATGGGTGAAATAAGATACAAATTATCGCACAACTTATAGCTCCATAATCTAACCACGGATTATATGAAGGATATCTTCTGTTAATCTTCTCACAAATAACAGCATAGTTAAACCCTTCAAAAAACCCCCATACAATGACAATCAGAATCATACCTATTATTGAAAATGGAATACCACTTGCAATTACATAATCAGTAATTAAAATGCTAAATGGGCGATAACCATTGAATTGACCCGATAAAAGAATATAGCTGATGGAAGGGATAAAACAAATAATTGTCCCAAATATTGCTTGGAAAATATTTTTCTGTGTCAGTCCAAACTGTGTAAATTTTTCTTTCCGCCAAATACAAACGATTGTAATTCCCAGTCCAGCTACACCAAACTGAACAGCCGCATTGAGCAAAAGTCTTGGGATAATAGAAATGTTATCATTTTTAATAAAATCCATGATCTCATTTCTCCATATTGCATAGCATAAGAAAGCTCCTAAAGTAGATAGTAATATAATCCAAAGATCAGTGTCTAATCGTTTTTCTTCCATTGAAAGCTGTTTTTCTTTCATATACTCTCTCCTCTATAAATTCAAATACATCCTAAGAATCAATCTTATCATTTTCATTGTATCCTCTCACTTTTTCAATATGATGATCTCTACTTTTCCTCATGTACCCTCCAGCACTGGTGTGCTGTGTACGGTAATCTTCTATCAAAAATTGCTCTAAGCAACATATCAATGTATTTTTCCATTTTTCGATAGGGTGTTCTATCCCTGATACCATCGCTTCGATTTGCCGTTATCATAATTATGACACGAGACCCACAAGGATCAAAAATTCGATCGTTTGGCTTTAAATCTAAAAGGTCACAGAAAAGGTTTGTAATATGCTTTGGCATTAAGATAATACCAAGAGACTGTCCATCTCCACCTGAGTAAGACATAAACTCTCCATAGAATCTACCAAGATAATCTTCACCGTCTCTGTTATAACGGATACTTTGATAAACATGTTTTTCTAAAAACTCGGTGTAATATCTTAAAGGTGTCTTACCTAAAGTATCATTTACCTCATTGATTAAAATATTATCTCTTATCACTAAAAATTGACTTAGTAGCTTGTCTTTTTCCACTGGAGGAGATATCGGCTCAATTTAAATGATCCCTTATAACTTCATAAAGCTTTTGCCCATCTGTCTTATTAATATCACCTACTAAGCTATTTATTGAAAAGTTCCGAAAATCAGCCTCCCTTAAAGCCAGTAAAATACCCGAAACGATGAGGGGTTTATCCTTGTCTTGAATGCTTCGCTAATCTCTTTTATCGTTGATCCTTGTGGGTCTAATTGAATATCTGCCTCTTTCAGAAAGACTTAAACCCATAGATTTGTATTTTTTTCTTTTTCTCTTATGATCATGTTATTTTTCCTCTTTATCTATCGATCGACAAATAACCGCTATTAAAATATAAAGTTCAGGTTCTCATTAGAATCGGATACCAATGGTTTCATTTTCCTATTTTAATAGTGAAGAACTTATTCTATCTATTTGTAATCCATATCGATGTTTTCCCGATGCAACCCTTTGATAATCATAATCAGAGGGTGAAATTACTACTGTTTTTCAATTATTAAAGAAAATTATACCATAAAGCCTTATAATTAAAAATCCGACATCTTATTTTGACATCGGATTGATATTTTCTTGATCTAATTTATTTTAAAATAAAGTTCAATTTTTTTACGATGGTACAGGCCATTGATTGTATGGAAGGTATTTTATGATTTTTCAATCGGAGAAATATTTTTGATGTCACCATATTTCATAATCAAGTTATCCCATGGCTAGAAAAGGGGATATCCGAATGATTGTTTTCGTAATTTATTTTTAAGAGATGAATTTATTCTTCCATATTTTTAAACCCCATACGAAAAACAATAAAAATGTACTTAAAATAATTATAATTCGACTCATTGATATCCTTGGCATGGTAAAAAGCAAAAGTACCGCCTTATCCTTAGAAGCAGACCATTGAATGACCATAAATCCGATGGAAGTCAAGAAAGCCAAGTTTATATTCGTCGTCAAAGCATATATTAACAAGCCCAATCCTCCCATGAAGACGCCAATTGAGATACTGTGGAATGTCATTTTATAAAGGCTGCCGACGAAGGTTTCACCTTTTAATAAGGAAATGTACATTATAGTCATTGTAAAGTATAGGAGAATGCGAATAAAAAACCGAATGAAATAAATAAATTCAATTTTTGTATTTCTCATCATTAGTACATCTTTAATCGGCTTCTTTTCTTCCGAATAAAAAAATGGTACTAAGGTAAAGATTCCTATCCATGGTAAAAATCGTTCAATAATGATTCCTTGAGTCTTTTGATTTAAGTTATGAAGCCCAAATATAAAATATGCAATTCCAATTATTATCAAATTTATAAATAGGAGAGGTAGAATATTATATTTTATTTCTACTTTTAATTGAGTACTTATTTTTAAAAGCAAAGTATCCCCTCCTTCTCTTTTCATATAGAATTCCGGTTATCATCGTCACTCCTAATCCAATGAAGATCCACATAATTCTACCACTTAGAAATACACGGAACATATTGGTAAAATATGTAGGATTTCCAATGGAATTATATCTTATCAATAAACCATATCCAATATGGTAATAAATATTTTCAGATGAAGTCATCATATAAAGTAAGGAAAATATGGGTCCTAAAAAACCCAGTAAGATACCGGAGGTTGCCACATTTATAAAACTGCTTAAGCTAATGGTAAATAAAAATAGGGGGAAAATCCATATAAATACTAAAAAATAGGCTTTTAGAGGATGTAATACACTTAAATCATGTAGGCGAAGGATCTGCATTTCATAGTAGGTAAATAAGGATAAGAGAATAAAGGTCAATGAGAAACTCATGGCTAAAACTCTGCTCATAAGTATGTTTAAGGAAGATGCTTCTTTCACATAAAGAGTATCTCGAATGCCTTCCTTTCGATCCTTATTCCAAAAGTATAATCCGATAAACCAAGAGAGGAGGAGAGTAAAGATACCGGCATAATCATTGAAATATCTTGCAAAGGCCACATCATATCCTTCTTCTCCCATTAATTGATAATCTTGCATTGCTCTTTCATAGGTCAATTCTCTTTTTCCAAAGAAAAATTTATATTTATCTTTCGCATAAAATGAACCGCCGCCGATAATGGCATTGATTTTATTCAGTTGATATTCCAATTTTTCTTGATCCGGTGTCGATAATGGCCTTAAAAAATCTATTTCTTCATATGGAATGGATAGTAAATCCGAAATAATATCTTTAATAGCGTTTATCTCATCCAGCTCAAGGTTTTTCTCACGATAAAAGCCATAGGGATATGTATTAAAGCTGTTTACTTCCAGGGAATAGGAAAGATCCTTTATTAAATTATGAAAAATATAATCAGGATCGTCGCTGATATAATGGCCATAGGATTGTTGATCAGCAATAGGTTCTTGAAACATATAGGATTCATGATGGATTTGAGTCGTAATAGCTATAATAAGTGCAAACGTCGTCCCCCAAAATATAATGGATTTAAATACTCTTTTCAGTTCCAATAAAAATAATCTCATTTAACTCTTCCTTTCATGAATCTTCATTAAATAAGCAGATTCTAAACTGGGAGGGATTCGTTGAAAGCTGTCGAAGGGTCTTCCACTATGAATAAAGCGAACAAGGATTCCCGTTTGTAATTCTTTTTGTTCAAAAACAATATATTCTGATTTGAATTTTAAAAAATCTTTTCGATCAATTAAGGTCTCATAAGTTCCACCGGAATACTGATGGAGTAAATCTTCAACGCTTCCATCATAAATAAAATGACCATTGTCTAAAATGCCCAATTGATTGGCTGTACTTTCCAAATCACTGGCTATATGTGTGGAAAATAAAACGATTTTTTCTGCGGAAAGGTCACTGAGCAAGTTTCGAAATCGAATCCGTTCTTCCGGGTCCAGACCTGCTGTCGGTTCATCCACCACTAAAACTTTGGGATCATTTAAAAGACTTTGAGCAATACCAAGTCTTCTTCTCATTCCACCGGATAAATTTTTCACTTTTTTATTCTGTTCTTGAGTTAGGTTGACGAGATCTAGCAGAATATCGATTCTTTGATTTAATTCACTTTTCTTGATATTATCCAAGGTTCCTAAATAAAATAAGGATTCCCGAAGCTTCATTTCCGGATAAAAATCGAAATCTTGGGGCAAATAGCCCACGAGTTTTCGAATCTCCTTGGGACTCGATTTACCACAAACTTGGATTTGACCGGTCTTTACCGGCAATAGTCCTACAATTAGTTTCAGTAATGTTGTTTTGCCAGCACCATTTTTTCCCAATAGGCCATAGAGCCCATTGGTCATACTGACATTGACATCATTTAAAACCCTCTTTTTCCCATAGGAAAAACTTAAGTTTTTAATCTCGATCCGATTCATTTTTATACCTCCTTTTGAGTGATATGAAGTATAGCAAATGAATTCCAATATTTTTCCAAGATTATAATTTTTTTATAATCAATTTTGTATTTGCTCCCAATTGATTGCTCAAGATCATTTCTATATTTAATTTTTCCATAATTTTATCGGTAATATAGAGCCCTAATCCCATATTACTGACCAGGGGATTTTCACTAAAATAAGGTTGTTTATAGTTTTTTAAGGCATTTTGAGAAAAACCAGGACCATCGTCTTCCACTTCGACAATGAGATTTGATTCTTTTTCATAAATAGTGATGAAAATCATGCTTGTAGCATGTGTATCTGAATTTTTAATGATATTTAACAATCCTTCCAAAAAGATTTCCAAATCAATCTCTATTTCCTGTGTTGGGTTATAAATAGCATTTTTAAAAACTATTTCATTTTGAAAATGGTGAAGTTCTTTTTGAACAAATTTAACAAAAGCCTCAATGGGAACTTTTTTACAATCAATTGTTAAAGTTTTTATATTCTCATGGATGGCTAGATTTTTTATATAATCTTGGATCCTCTTTTGACTTCGAGACATCCTTTCTAAAAGCCTATGAATTTTTGGATCTTCGGGAAGATAATGAGTACTTAACATTTCGATATCGCCGCTAAGGATGGTCAGAGGATTTTTAATTTCATGTAATAAAGTATCTCTTTCTTTTAATATTTCCTGATTGGATCGAATATAGATAAAAATTTCTTTTTCTAATCGATCTCTTTCAACGATCAGTTCATAAACTTTATTACTTAACTCATTTTGATCCATCATATCCACTTTGTTAGGTTGGTCTAAAAAAGAAAGAATCGATTGAATTTTATGAATGTAAAAAAAGTTGAAAAAGAGATACAGGAAAAGAATGATAATAAAAATCGGCATCCAGTCAATGCATTTTATTAAAAAATTTGAAAACATAAATTGATCGAACAAATCCTTGGAAAAATGTAAGGTTTTAGATAGAATATATTTTTTTCTTAGTTCCAAAACAATTAGTTGACAAATCAAGGCAAAGGGAATGGAAAATATCAAACTGGCAGACAAGTAGAGAAGAAAACTCGATTTAAGCTTCCATTTTTTTGTAAAATCATTTATCCAATCCATGAATAACCTAACCCCCAATGAGTTTTAATCAGAGTATCTTTCGATACTTTCGAAAATTTATTCCGTATATTTCTGATATGTTCAGACACCACCTGAGGACTGCCATAAGCGTCAATTCCTCTCAAGCTATCGTAAATTCGATCTTTACTGAAAACTTGTTTGGGATGATGGATCAATAATGTAATAATTTCATATTCTGATTTCGTCAGTTCAATTTCAACCCCGTTTAATATACACTTACCGGCTTCAACAATACATTTCGTGTGGCTTTTCTTTAGCTGTTCTTCTCTATGATTTCTCACCAGATTGGTATAGATTCTTGCATAAAGCTCCTCTAAAGAGAAAGGTTTGGTGATATAGTCATCGCCTCCAAGAAGAAGTCCCTTGACCTTATCTTCTTCATTGGATCGAGCCGATAGAAAGAGGATTGGCATGACCCATTCCGCCCTTAATTGTTTACAGATTTCAAATCCATTATTTTTAGGCAAATTAATATCCAAAAGAATTAAATCAATATCTGATAAATCCCGGGGGATCTCTTCTGAACTGTGAGCTTTTATCACATCAATTCCTTTCTCCTCCAAAAACATATCTAACATATCTGCAAGATCTTTATCATCTTCGATAATTAAAATGGATTTATGTTCCATACAAAGATCAACTCCATTCGTATTTTTAATCTGAATATACCACATTTTCTTTCACAAGACAGGGAATATGACAGATTTATTAAAAAAACCAGTGCTAAACATTGTATTTTCTAATTTTGAATTTGCTCGTATATTTTAATCAATGACATATATTATTTCTTTGAATGATTTCTGTTTTCTTTAATATAATCTAAAGACTTCTAAAATCAAATGGCATCTGTCGATGGGCGTCATTTTATGATAAAAAAAATGCTGAAAAAAATAATAGAGTAGGGGATATCAGATTAAATTTTATGATCATTTTATTAAATTTCACAAGAAAACCATAGAAAATTGAAATTTCCATTTTATATATTTCTTTGGACAAGAAGATCCTTTTTGAAGAGTAATATTGTCTACTATCTTTAAAGAATCCTATGGTAAGAAAGTCAAAAAGAACATAACCGATATGGATTGACAGATGTAAAAGGTAAGGATTTTTTTAGTATAAAAGCACAATTAGAAAGAGTATACGGAAATGAATAAATTATGAAAGTCCTTTGAGTTATCAATATAAAAATCTCCGGTCCTAAGGGACCGGAGATTTCTATTCTAAACTGTGAAGGCATACATTTAACTTGTTTATTCTTACTCCCATTCAATGGTAGCCGGGGGTTTGGAGGTGATATCATAGACGATTCGATTGATATGGTCGACTTCATTGACGATACGGTTGGAAATTTTGTCCAGTAGTTCATAGGGGATTCGGGACCAGTCGGCGGTCATAAAGTCTGTAGTTTCTACGGCACGAAGGGCCAATGTGTAGTCATAGGTTCTAAAGTCTCCCATGACACCGACGCTTCGATTGTTGGTTAAGACGGCAAAATATTGACTGATATGTTTTGATTCACCGGATTTTTCCAATTCTTCCCGGAAAATATAGTCCGCTTCCCGAAGAATATCCAATCGTTCTTTCGTAATGGCACCGATCACACGAATACCCAGTCCTGGGCCGGGGAAGGGTTGCCGATCCACCAAGTAGTGGGGAAGTCCCAATTCTCGTCCCAACTCTCGAACTTCGTCTTTAAAAAGCCATCTCAAAGGTTCAATGATATCTTTAAAATCCACTACGTCGGGAAGTCCTCCAACATTGTGATGGGATTTGATCACTGCAGAATCTCCAAGTCCTGATTCAATGACGTCAGGATAGATGGTTCCCTGTGCCAAATAGTCCACCGATTGAATTTTACGTCCTTCTTCTTCAAAGACACGGATAAATTCTTCGCCGATGATTTTTCGTTTGGTTTCCGGATCGGTTACACCGTCTAAGCGTTTTAGGAATCGGGCTTCTCCATCGACTCGGATAAAGTGCATTCCAGAATCTTTAAAGGCGGCTTCTACTTCATCGCCTTCATTTTTACGCATTAGTCCATGATCGACAAAAATACAAGTTAAGTTTTCTCCTATGGCTTTGGAGAGAAGGGCGGCAGTTACAGAAGAGTCAACACCACCGGAAAGAGCTAGGAGTACTTTTCCATTGCCTACTTTTTTTCGAATTTCTTCAATGGCTATTTGTGCATAGTTTTTCATGGTCCAATCCTGTTTTTCGCCGCAAATATTTAAGGCGAAGTTTCGAATCATTTCGATGCCATGTTCTGAATGATTGACTTCCGGGTGGTATTGGAAGGCATAGAATTTTTTGGCCTGATTTTCCATGGCGGCAATGGGACAGTTTTTAGAAGTGGCGATCCTTTTAAATCCTTGAGGCAATTCTTCCACTTGATCCACATGACTCATCCATACTTTTTGTGTCGATTCCAACTGTTCAAAGATTGGAGATCTTTCAATTTGAATCGTTGTTTTACCGAATTCCTTTGCATCGGCTTTGGTTACTTTTCCCCCCAAGATTTGAGCCATCAATTGCATTCCATAGCAAAGGCCCAAGACGGGTTTTCCCAATTGAAAGATTGCTGGATCCACGGTGGGCGCTCCTTCTTCATAGACGGAATTTGGTCCTCCGGTAAAAATGATTCCCTTTACTTCTTCTTTTTTCCCATTTTCCAATGCTTTTTGATAGGGGACAACTTCACAATAAATGTTAAGATCTCGTATTCTTCTTGCGATCAATTGATTATACTGACCACCGAAGTCGACAACTAATATCATATTTAAACCTCCCAATTTTGTCCTATATTCGTATTCTCTTATTCATTATATACAAAGTCTATGGTTTTTGACTATATTTTTTTCTATCATGGGATATAATATATACCTTAGATGGAAGTTTTCCAAGGAAATCCCTTGAAACCGTCAAAATAGATTGAATTTGTAATTTTTGGGTGTTAAAATATATAGTTAGGTAAAAGGAGTGGTAACATGGGTTTGTTAGACAAAATATTTGGAACCTATAGTGAACGTGAAATTAAAAAAATTGAGCCACTAGTGGATAAAGTAATGAATCTGGAATCAGATATGGCCAGTTTGTCAGATGGTGAACTACAGGAAAAAACGAAAGAATTTAGAAATAGATTTCATAATGGTGAAAGCTTAGACGATCTTTTGCCGGAAGCTTTTGCAACGGTTCGTGAAGCTGCTTGGCGTGTATTGGGAATGAAACATTTCCGAGTACAGGTCATCGGTGGGATCATCCTCCATCAAGGTCGTATCGCAGAGATGAAGACCGGGGAAGGTAAGACTTTGGTAGCAACCTTGCCTGCCTATTTAAATGCTCTAGCAGGAAAAGGGACTCATATCGTTACAGTCAACGACTATTTAGCAGAACGTGACCGTCAATGGATGGGAAAAGTGTACGAGTTTTTAGGTATGACAGTGGGCTGTATCCTACACGATATGAACAATGAAGAACGTCAAGAGGCTTATCGTTGCGATATTACTTATGGTACCAATAACGAATTCGGTTTCGATTATCTCCGTGACAATATGGTGATCTATAAAGAAGAATGTGTACAAAGAGAGCTTTATTACTGTATCGTGGACGAGGTGGACTCGATTTTAATTGACGAGGCCAGAACTCCTCTTATTATTTCAGGACAAGGGGATGAATCTACGGATCTTTACACGAGGGCTCGTGACTTGGTAAACACCTTGACCTACCGTGTCAAATCTCAAGATGAATCGAATTTAGAACGATTTAATCGAGAATTTGAAGAGGAGACGGTCGATTATGTTATCAATGAAAAAGATAAGACTTCTACATTGACGGACAAAGGTATTGCAAAGGTGGAAAAATATTTCGGTATTGACAACTTATCGGATTTAGAGAATATGGAAATTTCCCATCATGTGAATCAAGCGTTAAAAGCCAAGGGGAATATGAAAAAGGATATTGACTATGTTGTCAATGACGGTGAAATTATTATAGTCGATGAATTTACCGGTCGTTTAATGTATGGTCGTCGTTATTCCGAAGGATTACACCAGGCCATTGAGGCGAAGGAAGGTCTTACGGTACGGGCTGAAAGTAAGACTCTTGCCACGATCACTTTCCAAAATTATTTTAGGATGTACAATAAATTAGCCGGCATGACCGGTACTGCAATGACGGAAGAAGGGGAGTTCCGAGATATTTACAATATCGACGTTGTGGAAATTCCCACCAATAAACCGGTTATTCGTGTAGATGAAAATGATGCCATCTATCGAAACGAACCGGCAAAATTCAAAGCAGTTACGGAAGAAATCAAGGAATGTCACGAAAAGGGCCAGCCGGTTTTGGTCGGTACCATTTCCATTGATAAATCGGAAGAATTGTCAAAATATCTCAAACGTGCCGGCATTCCTCACAATGTATTAAATGCAAAAAAACATGCTCAAGAGTCTGAAATTGTCGCTCAAGCAGGTCGTTTCGGCGCCGTGACCATTGCCACCAACATGGCCGGCCGTGGTACGGATATTGTTTTAGGTGGAAACCCGGAATATATGGCGAAAAAAGAGCTGAAAAAACAAGGACTGGATGACAATATTTTGGAATTGGTGGACTCTTTCTTTGATACAGATGATGAAGAAGTATTGGATGCTCGTCGCAAGTATCAGGAATTGGTTGAAAAGTTCAAAGTGGAGACGGATCAAGAAGCTCAAAAGGTCATTGAGGCCGGAGGTCTTCATATTGTCGGTACGGAGCGTCATGAATCTCGTCGAATTGACAATCAGCTGCGAGGTCGTTCTGGACGTCAAGGTGACCCAGGCTCTTCCCGTTTTTATATATCTGCCGATGATGATTTGATTCGTCTGTTTGCCGGAGATCGCTTTAAAGATACCATGGAGCGAATCGATGCACCGGAAGATGAGGCCATTGAATCTAAATTATTGACTCGATTGATTGAATCGGCTCAACGTAAAGTAGAGGGTAATAACTTCAGTATCCGTAAAAATGTTCTTCAATATGATGATGTGATGAACAAACAAAGGGAAGTCATCTATGGAGAACGTCGCCGTGTGCTGGAAGGCGAAAATTTCAAAAGTGATATTGCCGCCATGCGAGAAGATATTATTGATTATACCATTCAATTTTATAATAAGATGGATCACAATAATCAACAGCAATTGGATATGGATGCTCTTCGTCGTTTTGGTGAAAACACCTTTGGTTTTGAATCCAATTTCTTAGACGGAATCGAAAATCCCACCGTTGAAAATGTCAAGGAACGCTTTTTGGATTTAGCAGAGAAAAAATACGAAACGAAAGAAGAAGAATTCGGTGCAGAGAAGTTTCGCGAGATTGAACGTGTGGTTCTTTTACAAGTGGTGGATCAAAAATGGATGGATCACATTGATGCCATGGATCAATTACGTAAGGGAATAGGTCTTCGTGCGGTAGGGCAAGTCGATCCCGTTCGCGCCTATGCACAGGAAGGTTTCGATATGTTTGAAGAGATGAACGAGTCCATTAAAGAAGACACGGTAAAAATGCTCTATCATGTCGTCAATCCGGAAGTAAAAAGAAAACGGGTTGCAAAAGAAGTGGAAACGGTCAATCCCGAGGACGGAAAGAAAAAACCTTTCATACGCAAAGGGAAAAAAGTCGGTCGAAACGATCCTTGTCCTTGCGGAAGTGGTAAAAAATATAAAAACTGTTGTGGTAGATAAAAATAGCAGATCGATCGGTTACCGATCGGTCTTTTTTATTCTTTTTATGACGAGATGGTATCATCGATATTACAATAACCTATAAGATCGGGAGAGCTTATTTAAAGGACGCCATTGTTCTTGTGAGAATTCGATGCTATACTTCACAATCAAGGAGGTTTATTTATGAAATATTTTATCGCAATTGTAATTTACTTAACGATTTTAGTGGCGACGTCTATTTATTTTTCAAAACGAAAAGTTAAAACGTCAGAAGATTTTGCCGTTGCCGGCAGAAGTCTTCCCATGGTCGTTTTAATTGGAACATTATTGGCTACTTGGTGTGGTGGAGGTGGAATTACCGGTTCTGCCAATGTCATCTACACCCAAGGACCCTATGTAGGAGCCTTATACTTTTTAGGGGCTCCGTTGGGAATGGCTCTTTTGTACTTCATTGCAGGAAAGGTACGAATGACCAAATCCTATACAGTGCCTCAACTTTTTTCCGTGATGTATGGAGATGCAGCAGGAATTATTGCTACGATTTGTATTTTCTTAGCTTATGTGGGAATTATTGCATCTCAATTTATGGCAGCGGGAAATATTTTAAATTTAACCACTGGCGTTTCTGTTAAAATGTCCACGATCATTGCCATGGCTGTGATCATTCTACTAACAGTGACCGGAGGGATGATTTCCGTTGCCTATACGGACGCTTTGAGTGCTTTTTTAATGGTGGGAGGTTTCCTTGTAGCATTGCCGATCGTCTTTGGTAAAATCGGCGGTTTACAACAGGCCTTTAGCTCATTGCCGGAAGGGAAGAACACGGTGATGGGATCTTTAAATTTTTTACAATTATTGAGTTTGATGATGCCCACTATTTTTTTAGTGTTGGGAGATCAAAACTTATTACAGAGATTTGCATCGGCAAAAGATGTCAAGACGGCAAAAAATTCAAATATCGGCTTGGTTTTGGCAGAGATCGTAGTTTGTGTTTTGATTATTTTATTGGCGATGACGGGCATTTTTCTCTTGCCTACATTGGATAATCCGGATACGGTGATCTTTCAAGTGGCTTTAAATCATCTTCCCTTTATTTTGGGAGCCCTTGTATTGTCTGCTTCGGTAGCTTTTGTGGTAACCACAGGCGACTCCTATTTATTGTCGTCTTCGTCCAATATCACATATGATCTCTGGAAGAAATATATAAAACCGGAAGCTGAGGATGGTGAAGTCTTGCGATTTTTTAGAATCGTAATCGTCCTTGTGGGAATTTTCGCCTTCATGTTAGGGACATTTTTCCCCAATATCTTGACCATTCAACTCTATGCCTATACCATGTATGGAGCTACTATTACACCGGCTCTTCTCTGTGGTCTGTTCTATAAAAAGACGACAGCCTTGGCGGGAACTTTAGGCATGATCTCAGGAGGAGTTATGACTTTGGTATGGGAGTTGGTATTGAAAAAACCCATGGGTTTAAACTCGGCTTTAATTTCTGTACCGGTGGCTTTTGTTGTTATCTTTATCGTTTCTCTGTTAGACAAAAATGGAAGGAAGGTACAATATGATTGATCCCAGATTAGTGGAATATGCAGAATTTTTGGTACGAGATGCTGTGATGATTGAACCGGGAGATCGAATTCTCATCGAAGTCCATGGTGACGGTATGGACTTGGGAAAAGAATTGGTAAAGGCTTCTTTTAAATTTGGAGCGCATCCTTATTTTAAATACTATGATTATGAGATGGAGTCGATATTGATTAGAGGTTCATCGGAAAAACATTATCGTGAATTGGCTCAACGGGATTTGGAAATGATGAAAACGATGGATGCCTATATCGATATTCGAGGGAGTAAAAATATTTATCATTGGAACCATTTAACTCCGGAAGAGATGAAAAAATATAGTGAAATCTATTGGGGGCCGATTCATTTGGAAGAACGTTGTAATCAGACGAAATGGTCGGTTATTCGCTATCCCAATGATGCCATGGCACAATTGAGTCATATGGATACCAGATCCTATGAAGATTATTATTTTGCCGCCTGCCTCTATGATTATAAGAAGATGGAAGAGGATATGAAACCCTTGGTGGAATGGATGGAGCGGACTGACCAGGTGCGAATCCTTGGACCCCAGACGGATCTTACTTTTTCCATTAAAGATATTCCCGTGATTCCCATGCATGGGAACCGAAATATTCCCGATGGAGAAGTCTATACGGCACCGGTAAGAGACAGTGTCAATGGCGTGATTCGTTACAATGTTGCTTCTCCTTATGATGGATTGGTCTTTCAAGATGTGAGCTTTGAATTTAAAGATGGAAAAATTATAAAAGCAAACTCCAATTACAGCCGTCGTTTAAATCAAATCTTGGACACTGATGAAGGTGCTCGTTATATTGGAGAATTTGCCATTGGGGTCCATCCCTTGATTACCAAACCCATTGGCGATATTCTCTTTGACGAAAAAATGACCGGCAGCTTCCATTTAACTCCCGGCAATGCCTATGACAATGCCTTTAATGGAAATCGTTCCGCCGTCCATTGGGATTTAATTCAGCTTCAAACTCCGGAATACGGCGGAGGAGAAATTTATTTTGACGATGTATTGATACGAAAAGACGGTTTATTTGTCGTCGAAGAATTAAAAAGATTGAATCCTTAAAAGAAGATTTTGTGAGTTTAGAAACGATCTTGTGATCTATTATGTCATGGGGTCGTTTTTTATGTAACAAATCTTGAAAGACTTCTACACCTTGTCTCAAAGTTCTTTTTATGGTATGGTATCATCAATATATAACGGGAGCTCTTTGGGCTGAGAGGAGGTTTGACCTCGACCGCACCTGATTTGGATAATGCCAACGTAGGGAATGTATGTAAATGAGGTGCACCTATTAGGTGCCTTTTTTTATGAGTCCAAGACTCCGAGAAAGGAGTATTTATGAGAGAAAATAAAAAAATAGTATTGACAGGATTGTTTGTGGCTTTGGGAGTGACTCTTTCTTTTGTCAGCTTCCCTGTGGGAGTGAGTCGATGTTACCCGGTGCAGCATTTGTTAAATTTACTCAGTGCTGTAATATTGGGACCGGTTTACGGGGTGTCACAAGCCTTCTTAACTTCATTGATTCGTAATTTAATGGGAACCGGATCCATTTTGGCATTTCCCGGTTCTATGTTTGGAGCACTGATTAGTGCCTATGGATATGCAAAGACGAAAAAATTATCTGTGGCTTTTGTGGGAGAAGTTGCAGGAACATCCATCTTAGGTGGAATCGTTGCCTCTTTACTGGCACGTCTTTTTCTGGCAAAAGAAGCCATGCTCTTTGCATTTGTCATTCCCTTTTTTATCAGTACCTTTGGTGGCTCCGTCATCGGATTGGTTCTACTATTAATTTTAAAAAAGACCAAGGTTTTAGAAATGGAATTTTACTAAATAAGAACCCTGACTTTGATAAGTCAGGGCTTTTTAATGGAATGATTGTTTTAAACTTGCCAATAGAGATTTTCGTAACCTTCCACTCTTTTAGACGAGTTGATGAGATAACGATGCCGAACCATCTCCATCATATAGCGATCGTATTTATAGGAATCGGAATAACTTTTTGATTGTTCATAGTCGATTTCAAAGCCCTCTTGATGCAATAATGTAGTAATATTATGAACTTTGACCTCCCCCTTATTGTTATCTTTTTTGATTTTAAAATTTTCATCCAAGTCGGTACCGATGATATAGTCAAAGGGTAAGATGTCACCAACAAATTTTAAATAATTGGTCGCTGAAGCGGAAACCAATAGGGTAATTGCTTGAGAATCTAAAGAGTTAAAAAGTTCCAGGGCATCTTTATAAAAATGTTTGGGATAGAGTTCTTGATGGACAAAGTCTTTTAATTCATCTTCCGTTAAATATTTTAAAACGGCGAGCATATAATTTTTCATATCTCTAAAATCTTTGGAACGACTATATTTTAACCGACCCCGAATCATTTTATAGGGAAAACGGGAAGCGACTCGTGGATATTTTTTCATGGCATAGCGCCATAATAAAAAGATAGAATCCGTGTCGATAATCGTTTTATCAAAATCAAATAAATAGACAGTTTTTTTCAAGCCTTTCACCTCAAAGAAAATTATACCAAAAGGGCCGTCTTTTAAAAAGAAATAGATTGTAGTATACTAAATTACGGTGATTTAAATGGAAAATCATATTGTTCATGTAGATATTGATGCTTTTTATGCTTCGGTGGAGGAATTGGATAATCCTACATTAAAGGGTAAACCATTAGTGGTAGGTGGGAAAAGTGAACAGGGAATTGTCACAACGGCAAATTATGAAGCGCGTAAATACGGGCTTCATTCCGCCATGCCCATGTTTCAAGCCAGATCCCTTTGCGATAATCTAACCATTGTACCGATGAGACGAAAACGATATAGGGAAAAGTCTCGGGAGGTCTTTGACGTTTTGCATCGATATTCTCCTTTGATAGAAAAAGTTTCCATTGATGAATCCTATTTAGATATCAGAGGTCAAAAAGAGGATGGAGTAACCCTCGTTCAAAATATGCAACGAGAAGTCTATCAAGAAACCGGTTTGACCGTATCGGCAGGTCTGTCCTATAATAAATTTTTGGCAAAATTGGCCAGTGATTGGAATAAACCCCATGGATTTAAAGAAATAAAACGAAATGAAATACCCCATATCCTGTGGCCATTACCCATACGTAAAGTCCATGGAATTGGCCATCGCAGTGAAGAAAAATTAAAAAATTTAGGAATAGAAACCGTAGGAGATCTCTACCAATTGTCCGAAGAATTTTTAGTGGAATTATTCGGACGAGGTGGCGAGGAGCTCTATCAACGGATTCGCGGAGTGGATCGCCGCGTCGTGACGATCCAACGGGAACGAAAATCTCTAGGCACGGAACGGACCTTTCCTTCCACACGGGATAGAGAAGTTTTAAAAAAATATTTGGAAAACTTCTCGAAAGAAATTGCTGCCGACCTTTTAGAACGACAGATCGGAGCCATGACCCTGACTGTAAAAATAAAGACATGGGATTTTGAAATTCGAACCCGATCCAAAACATTTGACCGAGTTCAAATTGATCCTGACGATATTTTTTACAACGGAATTACAATTTTTGAAGAATTATACCAAGGAGAAAAGATTCGACTAATTGGATTGACAGGTTCTAATTTAGTGGATCTAAAAGCCTTGCAATTATCATTTTTTGAGGTGTAACATGACAAAGAACAACGACCTTATCAGTCAATTACTAGAGGAAGAGGCCACTTATGCCAAGGGAGGTTTTATCCGTGATAACAATATTCGTCCACGTTCCTTCGAACGAGATAATTTAGTGCTGGAACTTCCCACCAAAGAGAAGCATAACAATGGGTATGGTGTGCTTCATGGTGCCGTTATGTACCTTTTAGCCGATACAGCGGCGGGAATATTATGTTTGGCTTTGGACCAACCTTCCGTCACCCTATCGTCCAATATTAACTTTATCTCTAATGTATCCGAAGGAAGTATTTTTTCTTCTACTCGTATCATTCATAAGGGCGGAAAGACATCCGTAATTGAAGTGACCATTCACGATGGAAAAGCAAACACATTGGCAGTGGGAATCTATACGATGTATCGCATTCATCCGCCGAATGGTAGGCATCAAAAAACGTCTCAATAAATGAGACGTTTTATTTTTTATGAGATTAGCTGATGACACTTTCCTTATCATCTTCCAATTTGAAATTGACTACTCCAAGAGCCGTTAGGCCAATTTGAACGACAGGCATTAAAAGGTTGAAATACAAGAAGGGAGCATAAGTCATGGTACTGACACCTAAGACTCGATGCATATACACACCGCAAGTATTCCATGGAACCAATGCTGAGGTTACAGTACCCCCGGCTTCCAATGTGGAAGAGAGCATCTTGGGATGTAAGCCTCGATCTCGATATTCCTGACGGTACATCCTACCGGGAACGACAATGGAGATGTATTGTTCCGGCATAGTCACATTGGAAAAGAAACAAGTTAAAATTGTCGTAGCAACCAAACCGGTGGTAGATTTAATTTTCTTTACTATGAAGATGACGATGGCTTCCAATTGTCCCGTCTCCTCGGCAACTCCACCAAACATCATGGCGATAATGGTCAATGAAATGGAGCTCATCATGGAATTTAGCCCTCCGGAACTAAGGAGGTTGTCAATCGTTTCAATTCCCGTTTCCGAAGCATACCCTTCTAACGCAGCATTTAGAAGATCTCCAAAGTTAATACTTTGAAAGAAAGGGCCGATAATTGCCGCAGAAATAATTCCCAAGACGATTCCCGGAATGGCCGGAACTTTAAAGGCAATGGAGACAATGACAATGACAGGAGGCAGTAATAAAAAAGGGCTGATCTTAAATGTTGTTCTCAATCCTTCCTGAATCTCATTGATAATACTTAAATTAGCACCGGTTCCCGCATAACGGTAGGAATAAAATCCAAAAATAGCCAAAGTGATAATATAAGTGAGAATTGTCGGCTTGATCATCGCTTTAATATGGGTAAAGACGTCGGTACCAGCCATGGCGGGTGCCAAATTTGTAGTATCCGATAAAGGACTCATCTTATCTCCGAAATACGCACCAGATAAAATGGCCCCGGCAGTTAAGGGAGCAGGTATTCCCATTCCTTGAGCAATTCCCATCAGTGCAATGCCCATGGTTCCCACAGTACCCCAGGATGTCCCCGTAGCCAAAGAGGTAATAGAAGTGATAAGAACTGTGGCAATCAAAAAGATAGACGGCTTTAAAATGGAAAGGCCATAGTAAATCATAGTGGGAACGACTCCTGAAAGGATCCAAACACCCACTAAAATACCAATAATAGCCAAAATAATAATGGATTGCATTGCTTGAGAAATTCCCTTGATCATGGAATTTTCAATAAATTTCCAACTGTAGCCAATTTTAAGAGCCATTAAACAGACGATGATGACACCGAGAAACATCGGAATATGAGGATCAATCTCATATTTTTTAATACTGATTAACATAATGAGGATAAGTGCGATAAACGTAAATAGCGCCTCTCCTAAATTAGCTTTTCGAGGCGTTTGATCGATAAAATTTTTCTTTTTATTCTCCAACTTTTTCCCTCCTAGATTTCTTTATAGTTTAGTAGATTAATACTACAAAGTCAAGTATCAAAAAAGTAACAAAATGTATATGTAAATTCCTCAAAAGTTTTGATATACTATAAACTATGAACGGAGGATTAATATGGATTTATCAAAAACAATTCGATCAATCAAAGATTACCCGGCCAAGGGAATTATTTTTCGAGACATTACCACGATGTTAAAAGATCCGGCAGCTTTTCGTGAAGCCATAGATCAAATGACGGTTTTAGCAGGAGATAATGTGGACAAAATTGTAGGAATTGAAGCACGAGGCTTTATTATGGGTTCCCCAATAGCTTATAAAATGGGAAAAGGCTTTGTTCCGATACGAAAACCGGGTAAGTTGCCCTTGGAAAAAGTTTCAGAAAGCTATGCATTGGAATACGGAACAGACCGTATCGAAATGCATGCCGATGCCATAGAAAAAGGAGAACATATTGTGATTGTAGATGATCTTTTGGCAACCGGTGGCACATCTAAAGCGGCAATACAAATGATTGAACAATGTGGTGGAATTGTGGATAAACTGATTTTCTTAATTGAATTGGAAGATTTAAAGGGTCGGGCTCAATTAGAAGGATATCAAGTGGAATCAATTATAAAATATTAAGTGAAAACCTCTCGGGAAGATCCCGGGAGGTTTTTAACTTCTGGATTCAAATCGATGACCACATCTTTTACATTTGATAATAATTTTACCTTTATTTCGAGGCACCCGCAATTCTTGGTTACAATGAGGGCAACGTAAGTATTTGTAGACCTTACGATCTCTAAAATTACGACGCCATTCAAAAATCTTGTTCCGAATGGGAGCCATAGCTTCTTCGTATTTTCGATTTTCCTCATACCGTTTGGGAATATTTTTAGAAAGCATTCTAAAATAACTGTATCCCAAAAGAATAAGGGCAATAATATTTAAAATGGAATGTTTCCAAAAAACACTTCCAATTAGAGAAAGGATTGCAATGATGAGTAAAAAGAAATTCAAAGGATCATTGCCACCATAGCGACCTTTCATAAATTTACGTAAAAAATCTTTCAAAATATCAACTCATTTCTCATACTATTGTAGCATAAGAAAAGAAATTGGACTATGATAGTTTCTCAATATGACATTTGATCACTTCTGCCGTTTCATTAAAACGTTCCAACTCCCTTTCCGTCAAAGGAAGTTCAATAATTTCTTCAATACCATTTTTACCGACACGAATCGGCGTTGATATATAGAGATCTTCTAAACCGTACTGGCCATCCAAATAAGCTGAAGCATTTAAAATAATTTGATCATCATTTTTTATGGCACTAATCAGATTATTAACGGTATTAGCGATACCGTATTGAGTAGAAGCCTTTCCTTGGAAAATATCCCAACCTCTTTTTCGCGTATCATTTTCAATCTTGTCACGATCAAAATTTTTAAAAAGTTCGGGATGCTTTTTCGCATATCGATCAATGGTTTCATTGCCGATTCGAACTTGAGACCATGGAACGAATTGAGATTCTCCATGCTCCCCTAAGACATTCCCGTGGACAGATTTTGGGCTGACTCCAATGTGATCAGCAATTACTACATTGAGACGGGCGGAATCCAAAGCCGTTCCCGAACCGATCACTTTGTGGGCCGGAAAACCGGAATGTTTGTAAACTTGGTACGTAATAACGTCACAAGGATTGGTAACAACAATAAAGATACCGTCAAAACCACTGGCAACGACTTCTTCCACATACTTTCCCACAGCTTCTTGATTCAATTGCAATTCATGAAGGCGATCACCGGAAGTGGGGATTTGACCCGAACAGACAACGATGATGTCACAATCTCCCATTTCATTATATTCTCCGGCGGTAGCTTTCACATCATGGGGATAAAAAGCCCGTCCATCATTTAAATCCATCGCTTGAGAAATCGCTCTTTGCTTAATAATATCATTAAAGACAACTTCGTTTACCAATCCGCGGCAAGCAGCAGTATAAGCTACGATTTCACCAACATTTCCGGAACCAATAATTCCCAGTTTCATATTTCTTCCCCCTTTAGTAAGTTTTTAACTTATATAGTAAATGAATAAAGTAATAAGATAATCGTAATAAAAAACAGAAATGAAGTCAAGAATTATAAAAATGGATCAATCGGCTTTTCTTAAAACATAATATAGTTTTAAATATTTTGATTAAATATTTGATGAAATAAAAGGATATTTTTAAAAATCTCATACATTTATACATAAGTCCGATAAATAATATACATTGAGATGTATATTATTTTGGAGATTTGTATGATAGTATGATATTCTAATAAACAGAAAGGAAGTGAATATTTTGGAAGCAAAGAAAAAAAGAAAGGTACCACATACTTTGGTCATTTTAATGATGATTATATTATTTTCAGTTATTTTGACCTGGATTATACCATCTGGAGAGTATGCCAGAGTAGAAAACGCACAAGGGATTGAAGTCATTGATCCAGATACGTTTCATTATATTGAAAATACTCCGGTAAATCCTTTGAAAATATTTAATATTGCAATTGGAGGATTTGACAAGTCTGCTGTTTTAATTTTTGTGATTTTATTTTCAGGGGCATCTTTTCATGTAATAACTCAATCGGGAGCTTTGCAATCTCTTATTGGAATGGTATCTCGTAAAACTCAGAGCAAAGAATATATATTTATTCCCATTTTAACATTGATTTTTGGAATTATTTGTACAACACAGGGAGTCAATACATTTATCGGATTTGCTCCAGTAATGGTCTTAATTGCTCTAGCTATGGGATTTGATTCAATCGTCGGTGCATCTATTATTTTATTAGGTGGAGCCGTGGGTTTTTCCACAGGAACTTTAAATGTCAATACGACAATTGTTGCTCAAGAAATAGCCGGATTGGCGCCTTATTCGGGATTAAGTTTTCGTGTAATATGTTTTATTGTATTTTATATTGTCACTAATATCTATCTGGTTCGATATGCACTCAAAATAAAAGCTGATCCTTCAAAAAGTCCTATGTATGAATTAGATCAAGAAAGGGACATAGGAAAAGAAGATAGTGGAGATTTTGATGAACCGATGACAATAAGAAAATGGCTTGTTATTTTATCTCTATTTACAGCTTTGGGTATTATTGTTTATGGAGGTGTAAAATTAGACTGGAAATTAGGTGAAACAGCTGCCATTTTTATGTGGCTATCAGTAATTTCCGGAATTCTAGCTGGATTTGCACCATCAGAAATTGCAAAATATATTACCGAAGGTGCAAAGAAGATGATTGGTGCTGCTTTGATAATTGGACTGGCTCGGACAGTCTCTGGAGTTCTTTCGGAAGGAAATATCATGGATACGACAATTCACGGCATGACTTATTGGTTAAATTATTTTCCCTACTTACTAAAAGGACCTATTATGTTCATTATCAACCTATTAGTCAACATGTTTATTACTTCAGGAAGTGGTCAAGCCGCAGCCATTATGCCGATTTTTGCTCCTCTTGCAGATGCTGTTAATGTAACAAGACAAACAGCAGTACTTGCCTTTAATTTTGGTGATGGATTTTGCAACTATATTCTTCCCACTTCGACCGCTTTAATGGGAATACTAGGAGCCACTTCAATTCCTTACGATAAATGGATGATTTTTATGGGCAAATTATTTGGTATTTGGGTAGTTGTTGGTTCTCTTTTAATGGTTGTAGCTCAAATAATTAACTTTTCATAAAGGGGAGGTCCTAAAGATGAAAAAAAAATTATTTCGTAAAATAGATGAAATAGCAACAGAATTGAAAGAAATGTCAGATAGAATATATGACAATCCAGAATTATGTTTTGAAGAAGTGTTTGCCAGTAACTTATTGGAAAGCTATCTCGAAAAAAATGAATTTATTGTAGAGCGTGGTTTAGGAAATTTACAAACTGCATTTCGAGCTAGTTACAGGAATGGTAAAAGTTTGTATAATATTGGACTTTTATGTGAATATGATGCACTTCCTATGGGGCATGGATGTGGTCATCAAATGCAAGGGCCAGCAATTTTAGGAGCAGCAGTTGCGATCAAAGAAATTATTAGTGATCTTCCATTAAATTTGATTGTTTATGGAACACCGGCCGAAGAAGGTGGGGGCGGAAAATTAAAGATGCTGGATCAAGGTTTTTTAAAAGAATTGGATGTGGCTCTAATGATGCATGGTGGACCAGCTACACAAGTTGACGTTAGATCTATGGCAATGTCATCTCAACGAGTAGAATTTTTTGGGGAAAGTTCTCATGCAGCCTTGAAGCCAGATCAAGGAAGATCAGCTTTGGATGCATTACTTCTTTCTTTTCAAGGAATTGAGTTTTTAAGAGAACATGTGTTGGAAGATACGAGAATGCATTATACGATTGAATCTTCACCAGGGCCGGCAAATGTAATTCCCGATCATGCAGTTGGCTTGTTCGCTTTACGATCTTATAATTCAAAATATTTAGACAGTTTGGTTGATAGATTTGAAAAAGTAATTCATGGGGCAGCCACGATGACCGAAACTAATTATAAAATCGTTGAGCAAAAAAGATTGGAAAGTAAAATTCCGTCTTACGTACTAAATGAAATAATGATGAAGAATGCAAGATTAATTGGTGCACCCAATATAAAAGCAGCTCGTGAAAAAACCGGTTCCACAGATTTTGGAAATGTAACATATATATTACCTGGATCATGTATTCGTGTTTCCTTTGTTCCTGATGGAACACCCTCACATTCTCAAACATTTCTTGATTACGGGAAAACAAAAGAAGCTCATGATTGTGTTATTTATGCCGCTAAGATTTTGGCAGGAACGGTTCATGACTTGATTAAAGATGAATCTCTCATAGCAAAGGCAAAAGAAGAATTTGCTGAATATAAAGCAAATATGTAATGTTTTAAGGCCAAATTATATTTGGCCTTTTTTAATTCATATAAAAATATAATAAAAAAGCTGAGATAAGAATTGACAAAAATTTAAAACAATGGTATTCTGTAATAGCTTATT
>JAUNVJ010000045.1 GCA_030537695.1 Tissierellia bacterium | reverse complement strand
ATGCCATCAGAAGGGACCTATGAATTTAAAAGTCAATTAAAGAAACTACATGTAACCTATAGTGGTATCACAGAGGATACTATTGAACTGACATTGAACTATCAATCCACCGTTCACCCACCACATATTCACTATGTGGATATGAGATTAGACCCCAGATTGATAGAGCATATTGAAAGTGTTGAAGGTAAAAGTACACAGTATTTAGGTTTTGAAACCACTGTAAACTTTGAACCAATGGATACTCCAACTTATCAGGATGTCCCTTATTACCAAAATGTTTATCGTGTAAGACTTGGTGGGGCAAACGGTATATTCACAGGTATCCCTTGGGGCGCAGAAGTTTATGAAGCTAAAATCATCTTACATTTAAATAAGAAGACTTCTGAGTTGCCGCAAAACTTACATTATACCGTTGAAACCAGGGGTGTCGGCACCACCGACGATAAAATAGGGAGTCCGGTGAAATATTTCGACACCAGCACAATGAATTCAACGACATTCATTAAACTTGCTGATGAGATACCTGCACCAGATAAAACAGAATGGCTAAAAAATAATTCCACCGCAACAGTAGAATATGAATCTGGTGGAACCTTAACAACAGAATCAAGTGTTGTTAAAAATAGAGAAGAAGTGGAATTTGGTCAAGGGGTTATGAGGATCAAATATTATATATATCCAAAGATGCTTCTTCACCATTCATATAATGGCCTAATCGATCAATACAAACATTATTCCATGGCTGTAGATCTTGAAGATAAATTACTCGACCTCATTCCTGAAGACGCGAAGATTCGTGTCAATGCTGTTCGAAGAATTGGTTCTGCTTACAATCACTTGGAAGTTCCAGCAAAAGACTATATTGTAAAAGAGCCAGGGAAATCAGGTGGAGAACTTAGAATTTCCGTCTATGGACCGGAAACAAGATATAATCCTGACAAAACAGGCCCTACAGACCCATTGATTAATAATCACAATATGTATATTCCAGCAGATGCTGACGGCGCAATGCCTACCTATGTACAAATTGAGATTCCTATCGACGAATCGAAGGCGGCAGAAAATTTTGATTACAATCAGTATAATATTCAAATGTTCTACTATAATAAAGTTGGTCGACTAGTCACCAACTCCTTAGTAAGAGCTTTCACCAATGGTGCAAAAACTTCTAATCCGCCATCAATACTGAATGGAAAAGCCCAGCTTTTTGGAACAGACTTAAAGGGAACAGGAGCTCAAGAAGGATCTACAATATATGTAGTATCTGCTACAGATGACCCTGATAACTTTACAGATGGAGGCTTATTAAAAACTGGAAAAGGTCGCTTAATCTCCAAGGGAAAAATCACCAAAGAGGATTTGACCTTTAGTATTGAAAATCCCGATGGAAAGATGTTCTCAGAAATTGTGAACGAGGCAACAGGAGAGTTTTATCAAGAAGGCGAAAAAGTATATGTCTTCCAAGCCATTCCAGGAAGAATGATGTCCCACGGACAACCGGTCGTTTTGGAAGCAGCTCAAACCCAAACGCCTTATATTGACCCTGTGACAGGAAAGTTAAAGATTGATGCACAATACTTTAACTCAATTACAGGAAATGTGCCGAAAAACGACCCCACATCCGACCTCGAAGTGACCATGAAGGTGTATCGCGGTGGAAGAGTTGAAGGCGGCGAAGTACAAGATCATCTTATCATTGGCGGAGAATTAAAAGATGGAGTACCACTTAGATATAAAACGGGTTCCTTTTCCGGATTTCAAGACCTTGTCTACGGGCCGGTTAAAGCAGCCACCTTTGATGAAGCAATTGCCCAAAACGGCTATGTGGAACAGAATGGGGACAAGAATCTTCTTGTCGTCTATCGCGATGGTTCCTTTAGTGTATATCACAAAAATAGTGCTGGGGTTCAATTAAAAAATAACGGTAATATCCAAAAGGGCGACATTATCGAAATTGTTGCCACAGAGGAGCACAATAAAGAATCTGTGAAAGTGTATCACATCGTTGGAGAAGATGCTCCAGATGGTTCAACCACAGCCGTTCCTCCGAATGTGGGATCGGTACATCCTACCGTTGCAGGAGATGGAAAAGACGGAACGCCGGGCAATGATAAAAATGAAGTTTATGATAATAAACCACTTGAAAAAATCAGGGTACAAACCCATGGAAATAACAGAACCAAGTACAAAATTGAAATAAAAAGAGAAGGACAAGAGGAATTGGTTTGGACTTCAGGTGAGTCCAATCAGGTTGGCTCAGGTTGGCATGATGTAACACTACCGGCATCGGTACAACTTCTTCCTGGAGACAAGGTCTATGTATATCAACAATTAGGTAGTGGAATAAATGGTTGGACAGAGTGGTCAAAACCGAAAGTTGTCAATGTCACTCCTGATCCGAACGAATATTACTACTATGAGTTCGAGATTTACTTGGAAGGCAAAGGCGACGAACCGGTAGAGACGATTAAAGTTCACAGAAATAAACAAGCTTATCCGGAGGGGACAGTCAACTATCCACTTCCAGCTGTCAAAGCAAGTGACCCACAAATTTCGACACCACAAACCTTAATCGATTTCTTAACAACAAAGGGTGTTGCTCAAACCTATCTCTATAATAGAGATGCGTCTACACAATTTAGTGTAAGGCCGACGAAAGATTTTGAAGCCTATTGGGCAAATATCGCACAAGGCAAGCAAAATGCAAATATTGCAGCCCATGCGAATAATAAATATAAATTAGTCTTTGGTAAAGATCCAAGATTCTGGGGAGAACTCCTCTTCAATGCGGGAGCACAAGGGTATTATAATCCTCAAGACTTTGCCAACGATAATGAAGAACTAATGGTAACCGATGATTCTTTAAAATATACAGGTATTAAATTCAATGAAACCACCTGGGCAAATGTAAAAGAATCCACAGGAATCACCAATGAAAGCATTGCACCAAAGGCAAACCCAGGATATAAATTTGACCACTTTGCTGACGAACAAGGTAATTTCGTTGACCTCACAGACAGCAAGGTATTCAAAAAATCAACAGAACTTACCGCTCAATTTAAAATTGACGAGAATCAATTCTTCGGATATGAAGTTCAATATGTCTATAATACAGGTACAGAAGAAGAACCAATCTATGAAGCAGTACCTGGAAAAGAACCGGTCAAGGGTCAGGCACCTTTGGAAAGCGTCGTTACTATTGATCGAGAGCCGGTGGACGGATTTGCTGTAAAAGCAGACCAACCGAAGAAATTTAAAGTCGAATATCTACGTGAAGAACAAAATGGAGAAATCCTAGATAACCAAGTATTAAATGGCGAAGAGCCGGCAATTAGACAAATTGTAAAAGTAGTTTATGAGCCATCTGTTTCAGAAAAACCGGTTATCACTACCGAACCAGTTATGGATACTACTGAAAAAGTAGAAGGAACAGCAGCTCCTTATGCAGGTATTAAGCTATATTATGCAAAGAATACTGCAGCAGCTGGAGAACCGGAAAACTGGGTAGCTGATACGGATAAGCCTTTACTAGGAGAAACAACGACAAACAAAGATGGAAAATGGGAAGTTCCCGTTAGTGGATTAACCGTTGGAGAAAAAATCATCGCAGTAGCGAAAGACCCGCTTAAAGGTGAAGTAAATTCTGATCCAAAAGAGGTTATAGAAGACCCCAATAAATTCAATGGATCCATTACGATTAAAGAAAATCCTGCACCGAAGAACGATGACCAAGTCGTATCAGGAACAATCAAAATTACACCGAAACCAGGTGAAGAATCACCTTCCCTAGATGGCGTAGTTGTTGAAGTTTTTGCAAAAGATCCTGACACAGGAGTAGAAACACGCATCGGAAAATCCATTGCAAATGCAGAAGGAAACTTCGATGTAGCAGTAAATCCAAAGCTTATAGCTGGACATACCATTATAGCAAAAGCACAACCAAAGAAATCAAATCCGATGACTGGTGAAGCTATCGTTGCTG
>JAUNVJ010000044.1 GCA_030537695.1 Tissierellia bacterium | reverse complement strand
AGGGAGCTAAAATGCCCCGAGGAGATAAGAAGAAAATTATGAATTTCAAAATCCCCATCCCACCACGGCCGGTACAAGAACGTATCGTCAAGATACTCGATCAGTTTGATGCCCTTGTAAGTGATATTACAAAGGGCCTTCCCAAAGAAATTGATCTTCGCCAAAAACAATATGAGTACCATCGAGAAAAATTACTCAATTTTAAAAAGAAGGAGTGATATCATGAGTCAAGAAATCGTGAAATATGGAATTTCTTCCATCGCCGAAATACCCAATGGCATTATCCTTGCTTCCTATAAAAAAACGCCTCTGATCAAAGAAAGCTATCAGACAGAAAAGGAATTGGAAAAAGAGGTGATCGAGCATTTAGTGTCTCAAGGTTATTCCAGATTTGATGGGAAGACGCAAAAGGATTTGGAAAAAAATTTAAAGATTCAAATCGAAAAGCTCAATCACATTTCTTTTACTCCCAAAGAGTGGGGAAGATTTCTGGTGGAGTATTTGGATGCGCCCAATGATGGTGTCGTTGAAAAGACGAGGAAAATCCAAGAAAATCACATTTATGATTTTGTCTTTGACGATGGCCGAATTCAAAATATAAAGATCATCGATAAAAAGAATATCCACAATAATTTTTTACAAGTGGCAAATCAAATCGAGCAAAAGGGCACTCATAAAAACAGATATGATGTGACGATTTTAGTAAATGGTCTTCCACTGGTTCAAATTGAAATCAAAAAACGGGGGGTGAATATTCGGGAGGCCTTTAATCAAATTCATCGCTATAAAAAAGAGAGCTATAATCGTGAATCCTCCCTTTTTAAGTATATACAACTATTTGTCATATCCAATGGGACTTTTACACGGTATTTTTCCAACACCACCCTTGGGGACAAAAACAATTATGAATTTACTTGTGAATGGGCCGATGCAAAAAATCAACCGATTCATGATTTGGAAGATTTTACCAAGACTTTTTTTGAAAAGAGGGTGCTTTTAGAGGTTTTAACAAAATATTGTGTCTTTGACATCAATGATATTTTGCTGGTGATGCGTCCCTATCAAATTGCTGCAACGGAACGGATTCTTTGGAAAATTAGCTCCTCCTATAAAAATAAAAAGGCGGGGACGGTGTCTGCGGGAGGCTTTGTTTGGCATACGACGGGCTCTGGTAAGACTTTGACCTCTTTTAAAGCGGCAAAACTTGCAATGGAATTGGATTTTATCGATAAAGTGTTCTTTGTGGTGGATCGAAAGGATCTTGATTACCAAACGATGAAGGAGTATGAACGTTTTCAACCAGGCAGTGTGAGTGGTAGTGCCAGTACGAAGGAGCTAAAAAAAGTCATAGAAAAAGAGGATTATAAAATCATCGTGACGACGATTCAAAAGCTCCATGAATTTGTAAAGAAAAATCCCAATCACCCGGTCTATTCGAAGCATTGCGTACTTATTTATGATGAATGTCACAGATCCCAATTTGGGGATGCACAAAAAAACATCCGCCAATCTTTTAAAAAGTACTATCAATTTGGTTTTACCGGTACGCCAATTTTTGCTGAAAATAATATTGATGGTCTGATGACCTCGGATATCTTTGGATCTCAAATTCACTCCTATGTGATCACTGACGCCATTCGTGATGAAAAAGTATTGAAATTTAAGGTGGATTACAATAATATCGTTCCTAAATTTCAAGATGCAGAAATGGAAATGAATGAAGAGGTATTAAAGGGTCTCGAAAAGAAGATGCTTCTTCATCCCCAACGAATTTCTGAAATAACCAAGTATATATTGAAAGTATTCAATCTCAAAACCCATCGAAATGAATACTATGATATGCCTTCAAGGAGGGCCTATGGTTTTAATGCCATGTTTGCGGTACAAAGTATCGAAGCGGCAAAATTATATTATGAAGAATTTAAAAAACGTCAAAGATATGTTCCCGATCATAAAAGGCTGAGGATTGCCACCATTTTTAGTTATGCTCCCAATCAGGAATCTACCATGGTCGGTGAAATTAAGGATGAAAATTTTGAACCATCTTCTTTACAATTAACGGACAAAGAGTTTCTAGAAGGAGCAATTGAAGATTATAATGCTCTATTTCAAACGAATTTTTCAACGGAGGGAAAAGAATTTGAAAACTACTACAAAAATCTCTCCAATCGAGTTCGAAAAGGACAGATCGACTTACTTATTGTTGTGGGTATGTTTTTAACGGGATTTGATGCTCCAAGACTCAATACTCTCTTTATTGATAAAAATCTTCGCTATCATGGACTGATTCAAGCCTATTCCAGGACGAATCGCATCTTAAACAAGGTCAAGTCCTTTGGCAATATTGTGTGTTTTAGAGATTTGGAAAAGGCGACAGAAGATGCCATTCGAATGTTTGGCGACGAAAATAGTGTCAATATCATATTAGAAAAAAGCTTTGATGAATATATGCATGGGTTTACCAATGAAGATACGGGAGAACAGGTCAAAGGATATGTGGAAGTTTGTGAAGAACTATTGGAAAAATTCCCTGAACCGACGGAAATCATCTTCGAAAAGGACAAAAAGGAATTTGTCAAACTCTTTGGAGAGCTTTTGACGAAGGAAAATATCCTTCGAAATTTCGATGAATTTGAAAAAATTGACAGTGGCATTAGTGACCGGCTCCGTCAAGATATGCGATCGGTCTATATTAATATTCGTGAAAGTTTTACGAAGAATAATGGAAAAGAAGGGCCGTCCATCGATTTGTCCGATGTTGAATTTCAAGTTGATCTTTTAAAAACCGATGAGATTAATCTGGACTATATCTTAGCTTTAATCCTTGAAAAGACAAAGGAGAACGAGGAAGAAGAAGAAATCAAAGAAGAAATTCGACGGGTGATCCGTTCAGGGCTCGATACGAGATCCAAAGAAAATCTCATTATGAAATTTATTGAGCAAACAGAATTGAATCAATTAAAGGATCATGACGAGATCATGGATGCCTTCTATGCTTTTGCGAAAGAGAAAAAAACAAAGGGTATTGAAAGACTTATTGAAGAGGAAAAACTATTGGAGGGAGAAAACTCGAGGGACTCGGCGAGACATTTTATTTTACGATGTATCCAAAGAGGATTTGTGGATACGGCAGGGACAGATTTAGATGGTCTCCTTCCCAATATTTCCAGAAGAAAAGGACTTCGTCAGGCAAAGAAAGAAGAAGTACAGCAAAAAATAGCCCTTTTAGTGGAAGAATTTGAAGGGATATAAATCTTGGACGAAAGCTTAATAAAAAAATTTTTAAAATCCAATCTGGGCCCTCTTTTCATTAAAAAATAGATCATAAAAAATATTCTTTTACAAGATTAAAATCTTAGACGGCAAAAGATGATCGAAGGAAGAACCAGTTCGGTTTTGGTGCAAAAGAAATTCATGTTACGACGACATCATTATAGGGAGGCTTAAATCATTAAAAATATAAATATTAAAATAAATCGATAGAGTATTTAGAACAACTTAAGCCATTTGCTTAGGTTGTTTTTTACATTCCTTGATACAGAAGACTTAGGTATTCTCTAAATACAGAGATTAGAGCCATAGAGAGGAGATCGTGACAATGGCGATTGCCATTATTAAAACTACTTTTTTATGCCATGGAAAAGTTTGAAATACAGTGATCCATGAAAGGATTTTTCTTGGCAAAGTGATTTAAAAAGGATGAGAACTATAGATGAAAAGAACTTTGTGGAGCTTCGAAAAAAGGTTTGAAACATATGTGAAAGTTGTAGAATATGTTCCCCATCAATGGCCCTTTGAAATGGAAAATAAAAATACCAAAGACTTGGAGGGGATAATTTTATTCCCTGGGAGAAAATAACTGAAAACGATCCGTTTAGAGTAGCAATCAATCCCTTACTAGAAAAAAGGAAGGATATGGTACTGGAAATTGAGATATGAAAATGAGTGCAACCCATAAGTTGCACTCTTATTGTATCAATAACATGACATTGAATGGCAAGTTATTGGTATAATAACTGACAGGAGTTGAAGTAATGAAAAACAATAGATTATTTAAAATTTTATATTATATATTGGAAAAGGGAAAGGTAACGGCAAATGAACTTGCTGAAAAATATGAAGTATCGGT
>JAUNVJ010000043.1 GCA_030537695.1 Tissierellia bacterium | reverse complement strand
TCTATCAACGGTAACCTTTCCATCAATTTACCATTCGGGGAAATCTTAGTAAGGAATCCATCGACAGTTTCTTCAAAACCATTGCCAATATAAACACAACCAGTGGTACCAACTGCTAGTTGTCGAACAGTATAAACATCTTTGTATTCCCACTCAATTTTATTATTATCGTCTATTTTAAAAAGGCTACGCCCATTATCTCCAACGTATAAATATTCATCATGATATACCATAGAAATTATGTGATTTTTATTCTGCAATTGTAACAATTCGATAATGTTTCCGTTCGAATCACATTCGCAAACTTTTCCACTTCTAGTTCCAAAATATATTTTGTTATTTTTATTTGCTGCTCCATATATTGAACCTTCGCTGGGAATTTTTTTCTCCCACTGTATTTTAAAACTGGGGGAAACTTTAGCTATAATACCTCTTTGTAGTCCACCTCCCCCTAAAAGATAAATATTATCATTATCGTCTATAATTATGCGATATGCACTACTAGTGCTAAAAGATTCTATTTTTGGGATCTCGTCAAGTTTTTTCCCACTACTGTCTAATTTTATCAGTCGTCCATAGGTACCACAGATTAAAATATGGCCGGCTGTGTCAATTTTAATAGATTGGAATGTGGTACCACCATCTTGTTTCCTCCACACTTCTTGACCTTGGCTATTCAGTTTTCGATAATATCCCCTACTCATTCCTTGATAAACATTTCCTTTTGGATCAATATCTATAGGATAACCTGAAGCATCCCCATTCTCACATAACCATACTTTTCGAGGTTGCCTCCACCAAATAATATTACTAAAACACCGGATCTCTTTTAATTCATCATTTTGTAGATAAATTCTTTTTAAATCTTTTATATTCAATGGCTCGCCCCCTTTAAATAATACAGTAATACGTGTTAGGTTTGTTTTTTTCTTCTTCCGACAAGGCCTCATAGTCTTCAAAGGTCATATTTACAAAGTTTGGAACTTGATCTAACCTTGCCAAATCCTCTGATGTGATTTTTATATTTTCCACATTTCCAAGCCCTACATCTTCTTTCGTAAGAGAAACTGCCCCCGTCTTACCTGCGACACTGGTAACAGTGTTTTTTTCCGCTCCATCTTCGATTCCGTCAAGTTTTTGTTTATCTGTACTAGAGATTAGACCGTCTTTTTCGATTGTCGCCACATCATAGCTGATCGGTTTCCACTCCGTTCCAGTAGCGGTTTTAATTAAGGCGTCGCCTTCAAGTCCCCCTGCGGGAAAGGCATCCTTGTTGTTCAGATCTTCTTTCGTGGCATATTGCTTCAACTCCACCTTTGTAGCTAAAGGCTCTAACTCCGCTCTTTTGGCCAATGGGTCAAGATCTGCCTTAGTAGCAAGAGATTCCAATTCCTCTTTAGTGGCTAATAGGGTAAGATCTGTTCTGGTGGCCAATGGATCAAGATCTTCTTTTTTTGCTAAGAGGGTCAATTCTTCTTTAGTGGCTAGAGGTATCAATTCTTCTTTTTTTGCAAAACTTTCAAGATCTTCTTTTTTTGCAAAATCCGTCAAGATTCCTGCCAATTTTGGATCTGTGACATATTGAGATAGATCTCCATTGCTGATAATTTCTTCGATGGACGCTTTGGCTAATTCCATTTGTTGAATTAATTCCTGTAATGTGGTGATCGTTGTCTGTCCTTTTTGCTCGGCATTGGCCAACTCAATATTGGTAGATTCTGCGTTAGTTATTAATTCAGTAAGATTACCATTTTGCAATGATACATCTTGTTTTAGCTGATCCAATGTTACTTTAAGACTCTGTACGCTTGACTCTACTTCTGTTACTTGACTAATTTTAGCTTGTATGGTTTCAATTTTTGTGGACGCTTCCGTATTTTTTAATGCGATAGCATCCATTAATTCTTCCGTCGTGGTGATGACAGTAGTTAATTTATCCTTTTCTTGTTGCAGGCTTGCAAGGAGACTTTTTAAATCATCAATGTCCGCCTGTTTCATTTCTAGTTCCCCTATTGCTATATTTGTATTGGATAATAATGTTTCCAGTGATTTTTTTAATTCGTCCAACTTCGCAACATTAGTATTAAGTGTTTCCAGGTCTTCTTGACGTAGAGCAATTTCCGCCAATGTCTTTTCCGCTTTTTCCAGTAAGGCCTGTTTTGCTTCCAACTCTTCTAACAATTGAGTGACCAAGGTATACTTTTCCAATAGTTCTGCTTTTGTTTCATTGGCTGTTTGGGTGGCCTCTTTTATGGATTTTTCGGATTCCAATATGGCTTCTAACGCCGTAACCGTCTGATTTACATCATTAATGAGATCTTTGTATTCTTCAGCTTTTTGCAAGATCGCATCAAGCGCCTTATATTCCGTTGTGGATTCTATCGCCTCATCATTGACAACATTATTCCGCACGAAAAATATAAAGGCCATACTGGTTAACACCTGGTCACCCTCCAGGATTCTAACTTCTCCCAATGTGTATCCTGGACTCGCCAATGCATTAGACGTTAAATTACAAGTGATGGTATTGTGGTAGCTCGTACAGGGGATCACAACAAAAGTATCATCTGATTTGAGTATGGCAACTTCAACATTACATCCATTTTCTATGTCATGGTCAAGGCCATTATCTAATACTTTTATAACAAATTTACTGGTATTGTCGTTACGCACCAATACCAAATCAGTTTTTTGTTTATTGCCCTTAATATCCAAATTAAATTGATATATTTTTTCTTTCATTTTCTCACCTTACTTTGGTTTGGAGTATCCTTACTTGAGACTCAAGAGATGTCACCCTAATATTAAGCCTACTTAAATCCATTTTTATCATGTCGATATTACTAAGCGCAGTAGATGCATTGGATGATGCTGCAGATAATTTTTGATTTATACTTGTAATGCTTGATTTATTAATATCACTATTTGATTTTGCAGTGTTTGCTGTTGATTTTGCTTCGTCTGCTGTTTTTTGCGCATTAGTAATTTCTTTTCCAGTGATCGATCCTCCTGCTTTAATATTGACGGCCTCAATAGCATAGGCCTCAACTTTGCTTTTTACATATATATCTTTCGCTTCGATCTTTTCTTTTACTGTGAGATTTTCAAAATCTCCCGATGGAGCTATAACCTCTATGTCAGATGTGATTCTCCCAGTAACTGATAAATCCCCTTTGATATTGTTTAGGTCAATTGGTTTTTGCACAGGGACGTTATAATCAACGGCATCAATAATAATATAGCTATCTGCGAAAGCAAGCATTAATACACGGTCTCCAAGTTTGGGTATATAACTTCTTAAAAACCCGTATTCTTTCTCCGATGGGGTTTCCTCTCCGTCAAATTTTACCATGGCACTTCCATTGTCGAAAAAACCTACCACTTCCGCAAGTTTATTTTCCGTCATAATATAATAATCCTCCTTGCTTTATGTTTCATTTTCCCCCCGGCTGTTAGATCCATAGACCATTCCATTTCGATATACTTATGGCTGATATTCAATTCTTTTTCCTCAAGATAGATGCAGTCCCCATACGAATGATTTGGTTCATTTAACGTTTCAAACTCCACGTTAGAGTGGCCATTTGATTTTTCATATGCTACCCGTTTAATGTATCCATCCAGGATTTTATCATTGGCTATGTCGTTTACGTTAATCACCTCTACAATATTACGATTGCGGGATACTGTGGATATAGGACTTGCCGGATTACTATTAATATATTTGCTGACAATAGGGGTTTCTTCGGAGTTACTGACAATCCCGATAAATACATTTGGCAAATTAAACAAATCCACATCATCTTTGATGGTATTATAAATAATCTTGGCATCAATCCCCACCTTATATATATGCTGTATTTCTCTCATTACAGGCAATATATAAGGTTTGGCTATTAATGTTCCTGTTTCATCGCTATAGATATTGGTATAGTTGATTTCCGACAATAATTCGTTTACGACATCAATTTTTGGAGTTCCCAACTCAAATTCTCGATCTCTGGACACTTTATAATCATTATCAATCAGTTGTATCTTGAAAATATTGGCACTTTGGACAATTTGTTTAATGATCGTGTTGTAATTACTGCCTTTTTTTACATACAACCGATCTGTAAGTTTATCTTCTAACAGTATTTGGCAAGGATCAAACGCTTCTATATTTCGGTAGATTAAGCCTC
>JAUNVJ010000042.1 GCA_030537695.1 Tissierellia bacterium | reverse complement strand
ATATTTGGACATACAAATACCCCCTCAATCTATGTTCGAATTTAGGGGGTATGTCCTCAAATGGATCCTTTTTACTTTTCTTTTAATAGGGCGAGAATAAAGTCAAACACTCTCTTCGTTGATGAGATACTTAAATCTTCTTTCGGCGTATGAGCCCCAGTGATATTCGGACCAATGGATATCATATCTATTTTAGGGTATTTAGAAGCTATGGCCCCACATTCTAGACCTGCATGAACAACAACGGTATCAAATTCACGACCTGTCATCTCTTTATAAAGTCTTTCTGCCCTTTTTCTCAATTTTGAATCTTCCACATATTCCCAGGCCGGATATTTCGAACCGATCTCTACGCAGAAACTGTATTTCTTAGCAATGGATTCCATTTGGTTTTCCATTTCAACAAGTTTTCCGTCTTTTGCACTACGAAGGGAATTTTCAAGATAAATCATCCCTTCTTTTTCATGAATCAGGGCTAAATTATTCGAGGATTCTACTAAATCGGAATCATTGACAAAAGAGTGAACACCCGTCGGTGTTTCTTTAAGAATTCCCAAAATGGACTGACTTAACTCTTTGGAAAAGGGTGCTCCGCGATGGGATTTTTCAATCACAATCTCTAGAGAGCCTTCCACTTCTTGAAACTCTTTTAATACGGACTCTTTGATTTCCTCTCCATTTCCAGGGAGATGTAAAAGCATATATCCATTTTTTGGAATGGCATTATCTACTGTTCCAGCGTGGATTTTACTAAGTTTTCCGCCATTTTCGAGAACTTTTTCCAAGAATTTCGCCATAATTTTCATAATATTTCCTCGATTGCGGTGGATTTCCATACCGGAGTGGCCTCCTAGAAGTCCCGAAAATTCCACTTTTGAAACTTCGATCTCGCGATCTTCTCTTTCAATTTCTTTCGTCGCGAAAATCGTCGCTCCTCCTGCCGAGCCAACGGTCAATATCCCCTCTTCTTCTGAGTCGATATTAATGAGATGTTTTCCTTGTAAACGGTCGGCCTCTAAGGACAATGCCCCTGACATATCCGTTTCTTCATTCGTCGTTATCAACACTTCCAATGGAGGATGTTCGTAATTCCCATCAAGAATCGCCAAGGCCATTGCAATGGCAATTCCATCATCGGCTCCAAGGGTCGTCCCCTTCGCTGTTAACAAATCTCCTTGCACTTCCCATTGAATAGGATCTTCTTCAAAATTATGACAAGAATTCTCATCCTTTTCGCAAACCATATCCATATGGCCTTGGAGGATGATGGGATCTTCATTCTCATGTTCAAAAGATCCCTCTTTCCGAATGATAAGATTATCCTTATGATCTCGGTAATAATCGAGATCTCTTTCTTCAGCAAATGCGACGAGATAATCCGCAATGGCTTTCTCATTTCCGGAACATCTTGGAATATCACTGATTTCTCTGAAAAATCGAAATACCTCTTTCGGTTCTAATTTATAGTCCATTATTTAGTCGCTCCATTTTTTTCTATGATTTTCTTAACTAATTCTTTTGATTTCTTCATTGTATCTACAGATAATATTTCAAAACGTCCATGATAGTTGTAGCCACCGGTGAATAGATTCGGGGTCGGCAATCCTTTATATGATAATTGAGCACCGTCGGTACCACCCCGAATAGCTTTAATCAATGGCTCGACGCCAATTTCTTCCATAGAATCCTTCGCTAGATCAATGATTTCCATATGTGGTTTGATCTTTTCTTTCATATTGTAATAGGAGTCTTCCATTTTCAAAGTGATTTTCTCCCCGTACTTTTTATTGAGAAATGCTACAATGTCTTTCATGAATGCTTTCTTTTCTTTAAATTTTTCCATGGAATGATCCCGTATGATATATTCCATTTTCGTATGATCTACTGTTCCATGAATGGCGTCTAATAAATAGAAACCTTCATAATTTTCTGTATATTCAGGCTTTTCGTCTACGGGTAATAAGGATTCCAATTCCATGGCAATTCGCAGGGAATTTACCATGATATTTTTTGCAGAACCAGGATGGACATTTTTCCCTTGAATCTCAATGAAAGCGGAAGCAGCATTAAAGTTCTCGTATTCCAATTCTCCTTCTGGTCCTCCGTCAATGGTATAAGCAAAATCAGCATTAAAGCCTTTTACATCAAAATGATCGGTCCCTTGTCCGATTTCCTCATCCGGCGTAAAGGCGATTTTAATCGTGCCATGTTTCATATCGCTTTGGATGATTTCTTCTATGGCAGTCATAATAATAGTAATACCAGCTTTATCATCGGCTCCTAAGAGCGTTGTTCCATCTGTCGTTATCACCGTATGGCCCTTTAAATCTTTTAGAAAAGGAAATTCCTCATTAGTGAGTGCATATCGATCATTTAATGTAATATCCCGTCCATCATAATCTTCTATTATTTGTGGATTAATACATTTTCCATCTAAGTCTGGTGCCGTGTCCATATGTGCAATAAAACCAATGGTCGGAACATTTGCAACATTTCCGGGAATCGTACCATAAACATAGCCGTGTTCATCTTGATAAACATCTTCTACACCAATTTCTTTTAATTCTTTGGCTAATGCTTTGCCTAGAACTAATTGTCCCGATGTCGATGGAAAGGTCTTGCTATCGGGATCGCTTTTCGTGTCATATGAAATGTAATTAATAAATCGTTGAATGATTTTATCCATTAATATTACCTCCAAATTTTACTTAAAAAACAGTTTGAATTCCTAACATTATAAGAGCCTGTACTCCAATAATACCCATTAAAGGCAATATAAATTTTAGCCATCGATCATAAGTGACATCGACCATTTCTAATGTCGCTAAGATTAAACCGGTCGGTGTGATAAAAGCCATCCATCCTTGACCGTAATTATAGGCCGAAACAACAACATCTCGGCCAATATTAATAGTATCAGCCAATGGTGCGACAATGGGCATTGAAAGCGTCGCCAAACCCGAAGAAGACGGTATAAATATTCCCAAGACAGAGAACAATAACATTTGAACCGAACTAAATAAAACAGAGTTAATATTTTCAATAATATTACTTGCGCCAAATAGTAAAGTATCCGAAATCAATCCGTCATCCATAATCAAATTAATTCCTCGTGCAACGCCGACGATCAATGCAACAGATACTAAATCAGCAGCACCATTTAAAAAAGTATTGACTGCCTTTTTCTCTCCTAAACCAGATAGGAAAATCATTATAATACCAACGGCTAGGAACAATGCAGACATCTCGTCGAAATACCAACCTTGACTCGATACTCCCCAAATCATTACGACGAAGGACAAGGCAAAAATCACTAACATACTAATTCGTCGCCAGTCGAATGGCACGACTTGATTCGCTTCTTCATGTAAAAACTTCTCTTTGATACGAGGCATATCATCGGCGATTAACGATTTGGAAGGATCTTTCTTCACTTTTTGCGCATAACGATAAATATAAATGAGAGTGATGATTTGGGCGATGATTAAAGAAACTAATCGAAAACCCATACCTGTATTAAAGCTAATGCCTGCGGCATTGGAAGCGATCACTACAGAAAATGGATTTACCGTAGAGAACATGGTTCCAATACTAGAACCCATATAAATAGCGGCGATGGCAACCATGGCATCGTAACCACTGGCAATAAATATGGGCATTAATATTGGATAAAAGGCTATGGTCTCTTCAGCGAGTCCAAAAGTCGTCCCACCAATGGCAATAATCGTCGAAATAATGACGACAAGCAAAAATTCACGACCTTTAGTCTTTTTCGATAGCGCTGCAATCCCAGCATCAAAAGCTCCTGTCTCATTTAATATCCCGATAATACCTCCGATGAGTAAAATAAATACAATAATCCCAATGGAATCGGCGATCCCAATAATCGGTGCTTTTAAAACAGCAATTAAACCTTGTGGATGTTGCTCAATCTCGTGATAGGAACCGGGAATGGCAACGGGCTTTGCGATACTCCCATCTTGGAAATTCTCCAAAGGAATGGTAACTCCTAAATCATCCAGTAATCCTTGATTTGCTGGAAGGAGTTGATCCTCTTTTTCCAGTGATGTAATTAAGAATTCATCACTATCTTTTACATATTCCAAACGCTCATAATATCCCGCTGGGACTAAATATGTGAGAACTGCTGCAATAATCAGTACTATAAATAATACTGTAAAGGCAGAGGGAAAGGAAAACCCTTTTTTCTTCTTTTTATTCATGAAAATTCCTCCTATTGGTATTTGATATACTTATTGTAACAATTAGGTATATTAATGTCAATATTGATATTTTATTGAAAATCTTGGTTTATTATTTGCTACA
>JAUNVJ010000041.1 GCA_030537695.1 Tissierellia bacterium | reverse complement strand
TTGATGGTTACTCGATTCCACACTTGATCTTGAACAATGAGCATCCCGATTTTTTTCAGTTGTTTTCCCAATTCCTTGATGTCATAACAAACTAAGCGATTATCCACATCTACATTGGTCTGATTATTAAAGACATTAAGAGAACCGGTAACATAAATTTCGATGGCTGTTGCCAATCGTTGTGCTTCCGGCTCTACCTGTTGTCGTAAAAGATTATATAGATCTTCCAATATTGGCATATTTTCCGGTCTTGGGTCTTGAAGATAATCCTGATATACAAGACGTACACATCGGTCAATGATGGTCTTTTCCACCGGTTCCAAACCATGTTTTCCGCCGACTATCAATTCACATAGTGATAATACAAAGTCCGACTTCAAGGATAATGGATTCTCATCGTCGGAGTAATCGAGATTTAAATCCATGGGATTAATATATTGGGTCGATGTCGGAGATATCTTGATGACCTGTCCCCCTAATTTATCTACCAATGGGTAATATTCCGCTTCCGGGTCGCAAATAATGATATCGTCTGTCGTAATTAAAAAGGCATTGGTGATCTCTCGTTTGGCTGAAAAAGATTTACCACTGCCCGGTGTTCCTAAGATTAATCCATTGGGATTTTTTAATTTCTTTCGGTCAACCATAATCATATTATTGGATAAGGCATTTAGACCATAGTATAAGCTCTCTCCATCCATAAAAAGCTCTTGGGTGGTAAATGGTACGAAGATGGCAGTAGAACTGGTCGTCAGTCCACGTTCGATTTCAATTTCATTGACTCCTATCGGTAGCGATGAAACAAATCCTTGTTCTTGCTGATAGTCCAATCGTTTCAGTTGACAGTTATATTTTTGAGCGATCCCCGACGTCTGGAAGATGATATTTTCAAGTTTTTGCTTTTTCTTTGCTGTGTTTAAAATGAGGATAGTCACTAGAAACATTCTTTCATTTCTCGACTGCAAATCTTCTAACAGCGATTTTGCTTCTGTGCCAAAGGTTGCCAAGTCCGTTGGAATAATGTCCATATCATAACCTGCTCTTACCGCTTTCTTCTGCTCTTCAATTTTCATCTTATCCAAGTCGGTAATTTTACGTTTCACCTGTTTGATAGCTTCTGACTGATCCAATGACTGAATGTGAAAATTTACCAGTATGTCATTTTCCATGTCTAAAAAGTCGGCAAGCATTCGGTCGGTTAATTCCGGTGCCAGTATTTGTAGAAAAGACACTGCTCCAAAAGTGTTCCCTATTTTCATCATGCGAGGGTCACTAAAGTTAAAAGAAGTAGGAGCAATAATGTCTTTTGTACTCATGCCACCTCGTTTTACCGCATTCCACTGAAAATTTAATTTTTCGTTGGTATCGTGGTTTAAAATCTTATGCAAGAGTTCCAATCGCTCTTTTCCATTGAGACTAAAAGCTTTAACCCCCATCACTTTAAAGTTATTTAATATGTCGGTTTCAATTCTTTCAAGTCTAGGTTTTGCCAATTTGATATTGTCTGCTTCAATCCCAAAGGTGATATATTTTGTTTTCTTTAAACCATTGTTTCCTTTTGCCAATTGATTTTTTAACATTTCCGAATATTCGATTCGGATTTCATTAAACTCATCTTCCTGTTCACTGATGTGAATATTATCCATCATCTCATCCCCTTTCCCGGTCTGATTGAGAAAGGTTAATTGAATGGAGATGGAGGAGTCAAAGTAATTGAGGAAATCACAGTAACTTTCAAAGATTAAAGCCTTATCTTCATTTTGAGCCAATAAATAGTTAATGTCTAAATATTCGATGGTTTTTGTGAAGTGATTTTTGTCTACTTGACAGATGCCATCTGGCAATATTCGCTGATAGGGTAGAGTATCTTGAACGGAATGAGGGATATCTTTCTGCTTTTTAGATTTTGGTTTCGGCTTTTTCTTTTTAGTGTGCGTCCTTATCTTTTCTCGCTGTCTTAATTCTCGCTTATTTTGCTCCAGCTTTTTTTGCTGTCTTTTTTGTTGCTGATTTAGAGCCAATCGTAGACCCCCTTTCTAATTCACGATAAAAGTTTTGCGTTTTATATTTTCGTATTTTAGGATATTTATATTTTTGTCGAATCACATATTTTGCATATTTCTCCAGTGGAATGCCATCTTTTTGGAAGATTCCAAGAAAGAAAAAAGGCATGGCTAAGACGATTAATATCATTAAAGATACTTCATTTCCCAAAGTCTTCCTCGTCATTAGGTACACCGGTATGGATATGGCTCCACCCAATGAGAAGCATATGAGTTGTCGCTTGGTTAAATTAAAGGCAACTTTTGTCTTTACCTTGTTTAAATCCTTGGGTACGGGCACAAAAGCCATTATTCTTGCTCCTTCGATTTGATTTCTTCTAAGAGAACCAGTAAGTCCTCTCCAACATCTGTCTCTTCCTCTTCATTGCTATCCATGATGAGATCATGGAGAATTTCAATGGCTTCTTCGTGATAAGCTAACTCATCAATCATTTCCTCTTGGGTATCCATCATCATATTTAAAATTAGTTCCTTGGTTTTCTTTTCTTTTTGTTGTTGATAAATGGCATACCCCGATAAAGCAGCGGAGATGAGACTTGCCCCAATTCCTACAATCAACCCTTTATTATTTCTTTTTCTTAACATTACATTCCTCCTAGTGTGTATTTAGTACAGATTTTGCCATTGAGCCTGTTTTAAATAAACTGAAGCATAAAAGAACGGTATAGGTTAATACCATAAATATACTTGCGTGGATATTGTCTGATATGGTGATGGTCTTTACTAATACTGCGTAAATGCCCACACAGACCATAATGAAAAATGCTTGTATGGCTAAGGCAAAAAGACTTTTAAAATAGTTTGTTCCTGTCTGTCCCCATTCTTTATTTGCCAGTGTCGCCATGGGGATTGGAGCTACACTGCTCACTAAATAGATCTCTATCATACGGCCATATAGAATTACTGTAATCAATATGGATAATCCATCTAAAATCAATTTAACGATGGTGGTTTCCAATACAATTCCAATAAGTGCTGAGACCTCCATCTCTTGGATTCCTTCCATCATACTTTCAATACTGGAGGCGATATCAATATGAGCTTCCGAAGAGATAACACCACTGGCATTACTCACCATATGCTGAGCTACATCAAAGGTCGCCATAACGATATTCCACGTATTGGATATGATGGTGACTGCAATAAAGGCTTTGAAAACCCATTTAAAAAACATCCATGTGTCTACATCGTGTAAGTTGTTTCGGTCGGTTATCATAGTAATGAGTTCATAGCAAAGTACGAAGGTAATGACAAGCCCCGCAATGGGGACGATGACATTTTCTGATAATGAGCGAATCATATTGAAAATATCACCGTTCCATCCTTGGGGAGTCTGTCCCACTTGTTCTGCAATGGTTCCGACTTTTTCATTTACATCGGTAAACATATTCTCTAAATTACCTTCTATGATTCCTAACAGTAATTCTTTGATCCATTCTGTGAGTTTATCCCACAGCCCAAACATCTTATTATCCTAAGACATTGGCGAGCAGTGGAATTAAGTTTAAGCCGATGAGTACAACTCCACCGCCAGCCATTAATTGTTTAATCCCTTGAGATTTGGCACCGGGATTGTCATTACCATAACCTTCTAATAGGTTTATGACGCCCCATGCTCCAAGTCCTGCACCTAACGCAGTAACAAGGGTTCCTAGTGTATCTACTGCACTACTAAAAAATTCCATGTATTTCCTCCTTTAAAATTTATTTATCTATATAAAAAACAGAAGCCTAAATAAGTATCTCGAGCTACCCTTTAAACTTCTGTTTGTAAGCATAAAAATATGACAGTTACATACTGTCATGATCGAATTATTCTGTTGTCACTTCTTCTATGGTTTCATAAAAATCCACCTCTTCTTTCTTCTTCAAGCGAACATTGGTATTTAATATCTTTTCGATATCATAGGCATTTTTATCATTGTAATCCGATAGTTTCTTGTAGTTTTTATGTTTTGTAATGTCGAATTTTTCCGATAAAAAAGGTCGTACTCCTCGTAGTTGTAGGATGCATTTACCGCCATCCATTGTTGCCAATTCATCTTGACTCATTAAGTCCTTACCAAGTTTTTGATAATTTAATCCGTGAGTTTTTTCTCGTCCTCGATTCTCCGATGTATTATATAGGTCAATAGTTTCTTTCCCTAATATTTCAGAGATTTCTTTCAACGTCGTTTTTTCTTTTCCCCCTAGGAATAAGGTGGTATCGCAGTTGCCGATAATGGTTTCAGCGTGATCCTTATAGATTCCTTTAAGCTGAGAATTTGCCTGTAGGATAACACTGGCTGAAATTTCTCGACTTCGTATGGTAGCGATAAGCTTTTCGAACTTCGGTATTGTGCCGA
>JAUNVJ010000011.1 GCA_030537695.1 Tissierellia bacterium | reverse complement strand
GAAGAAGGGTTCATATTAGATGTTTTAGCAAATTATACAACTTATAACACCATGTATCGAATCAATAAAGAAATTGAAGACGATCCAGAACTTCAAACCATAGAGGCAAAGAGAAAAATTGCTCGCTTTGTGGAGCTCCATGATACCAATATTGCACAAAGAATTGAAGTAATTATCGAGCATTTTCGCCAAAATGTCATGAAAGAACTAGGTGGGCAAGCAAAGGCTATGGTGGTCACTGCCTCCAGGCAAGGAGCGGTTAAATATAAGAAAGCCTTTGAAGAATATATTAAAAGAAAAGGATATCCTCAAATTCATGCATTGGTTGCATTTTCAGGCAAGGTAGAATTAGAAAATGATGAAAGGCTTTATACTGAGGTTGGAATGAATCAGATGCCGGAAGAAAATGTTCCGAAAGCATTTGATACAGAGGGCTACAATGTGATGATTGTTGCCAATAAGTACCAAACAGGCTTTGATCAAAAGAAGCTCTCTGCAATGTATATCATGAAATCTTTAAAAGGGGTAAATGCCGTTCAGACATTATCAAGGCTTAATCGAATTTGTCCGCCTTATGACAAAAAGGTCTTTGTTCTTGATTTTACCAATGATTATAAGGGAATTAAAAATGCTTTTGCTCCATTTTACACGACGACGCTTTTAGCAAATGATTTGACCCCTACTCATATTTACGACCTGATGGTAGAGATTGACGCTTACGGTGTGATAGATCCCTTGGATATCGATAAGGTGAACGATCTTATCTTCAAGAAACGAAAGAAATCTATTACAGCCAAGGAACAAGCCTCTTTACAGTTTTCCTTGAATAAGTCGGAAAGGGAAATAAAAAGGTACAACAAAGAGGAGCAAATTGAAATCATTACAAAAATGAGGCATTTCAAACGATTTTATGAATATTTAATTCAGGTATCCTCCCTAGAGGATATTGACCTTCACAAAAAGTATATATTTATATCTTATCTGTTGGATTCTATCAGTATAAGCTTTGGAGGTGGGGGATTTGATTTAAAAGGAAAGATCAAGGCGACTCATTTTAGACAAGTTCTCGATGAAGTTCATGAAAAAGAAAGAATGGTAGCAAAGCCGATTACAAAGCTTCCCATTGCAACAAGTTTTAATCTGACAGAAGATAAAAAACAAAAACTGTCTGAAATCATTGCTGATATCAATTCCAGGACAGGTAAAAATTATGATATTGACATTGCTATAAAAGCAGCAATGCAAATAAGGGATATCATGTTGAAATCAAAGGAACTTAAAATATCAGCTAAAAATAATTCAGAAGATGATTTTGAATTTTCATATTTTTCCAATGTGGAAGACGCCCTGATTGAAGGACTTGACCAAAATCAAGATTTCTTTAGTTATCTATTAGACAATGAAGATGCTCAAAAAGAAGTTCTCGGAATCTTCTTGCCAGAAATATATAAAAATCTTAGAGCTATGGGCAAATTAGGATAGATGGTTGAATCAAAACTAAGTATCTAATAATTCACCATCGAAAACGTAGTTAGAAAGTACTTTCTTGAAGAGTTTCGCTTCATTTGTTGTTCATAAAAATAACTTCCCTATGGAAGGAAAAAAGTTTAATGATCGATTGAACTCTTATCAATGACCATAGTGAACGAAATCCACCCCCCTTACTCCCAAAGACTTTGATATCTCTTCCAGGTGATTTAGAAGGAAATTCCCTCAAAGGATGAAAATAGGGTTTGTTCTTATTATTGGCGATATAGATTCCATTGCTGGCTGAACTATAATGGTTCAACTAAATACCAAGTTGATCTTTTAGAGACTTCATGCCTCGGATATTGTTAGGTAACGAGCCATAAATATCGTTATGGGAAAGGGAATATCCTACTTGAAGAAGAAAGACATTTTACTCCAGCCTTCAACGAAATGAATTTCTTTTATTCGGATTCCGGCGGCCAATACCAATCCCCCTTATAGCAAAAACCTCTTCGACAGTTTGAATCCTATCAAGGGAAAACTTTGAAGTATTTTCGAATCGGTTATCAAAAGAAAGAAATATATAAGAAAGCTCTTTAGAGCTTTCTTTTTTATACTCTTTCCATTCCCTTAAAACTCTACTATAATAAAGTTAATATGGTTTAACTCAGTGATTAAAGGAGGGGCTATGTACTCATGTATTAAGACCTGTACTTTACAAGGTTTAAATGGATTTGCTATCGATGTGGAAGTGGATTTAACCAATGGTTTACCGAAAGTGTCCTTGGTGGGACTTCCGGATACAGCAATTAAAGAATCGGTGGAGCGAGTTCGTTCCGCCATAAAAAACTCCGGTTATGAGTTTCCCAGAAAACGAATTACCATAAATTTGGCACCGGCCAATTTAAAAAAAGATGGAACTCAGATGGATCTTGCCATTGCTGTCGCCCTGATATGTGCACAAGGAATGGTGGACAAGTCACCGGATGATTATATCTTTTTGGGAGAATTGGCCCTTGATGGTCAAATCAATGAGATTTCCGGTGCTCTTCCCATGGTGATTTCAATGCGAGAAGCTGGTTTTCGAAAATTCATGGTGCCTTATGGAAATCGAAAGGAATGTTCTGTCATAAGTGATGTAGAGATCTACCCAGTCCATACTTTTGAAGAAGTGATTGAGTTTTTAACCGGTCAACGTCAACTGGAACGGGTAACGGAACATGTGGATTATTCCAAAGTGACTTATGATTTGGATTTTTCGGATATCAAAGGACAACATGGTTTAAAGCGAATGATGGAAATAGCAGCCTCCATGAAGGCGAATATGCTTTGTGTCGGCGTTCCCGGATCAGGTAAGACGATGGCTGCTAAGAGATTTCCCACCATTCTACCACCTTTGACTTTTGAAGAGGCGATTGAAGTGACAAAGATCTATTCCGTTTCAGGACTGTTACACAATCATGCTTTGATCACTACAGCTCCTTTTCGCTCGCCACATCATACGGCGTCGGCTGCAGCTTTAATTGGAGGAGGCCAAATTCCAAAACCGGGGGAAATTTCATTGTCTCATAAAGGGGTTTTATTTTTAGATGAATTGCCGGAATTTTCCAAGCATGTCTTGGAAGTCCTTCGTCAACCCTTGGAAAGTAAAGAAATTCAAATTGCAAGGGCCAATGCCTCTTTGACCTATCCTGCAGACTTTTTATTAATTGGGGCGATGAACCCATGTCCCTGTGGCTATTCAGGATCTAAAAAGCGTCAATGTACTTGCAATCCCTATCAAATTCATCGTTATCTATCAAAAATTTCCCATCCCCTTTTAGATCGTATCGATTTGCATTTAGAGATATCAGAGGTGGAATATCAAGAGATCTCCGCAACTATTCCTGAAGAAAGTTCTGAAAACATTCGAGCACGAGTGGAGTTGGCAAGAAATATTCAATCCGATCGATTTAAAGATGAAGATTTTCGTTTTAACAGTGAGATTCCAGACAAATTATTACATAAATTTATTCCACTGGATTCAAAGGTTCAAAAAATTATGGAAATGTCGTACCATCGATACCAAATGTCGGCAAGAACCTACAATAAAATATTAAAAATAGCCCGTACCATTGCTGATTTGGACGGATCGGAAAAAGTAAGGGAGGATCATATATTGGAAAGTTTGCAATATCGAAGTGTGGATGGAAAATATTGGGGGCGCTAGTTTTGAAAAATAGAGATGTTTTAATTTTTTTAAACGGAATCGGTCTTTCCAGTAATATGATCTTCCGAATCTTAGAAAATTTAGAAGCTTTGAAGCGAGAACCTGTGGAAATTTTTAATATGAATCTATCGGATTTAAAAGATGTCTCTGCAAAGTCTGTCGATAAAATAGAAAAAAACATCAAGCGAAAAGATGAAATTTTTAGTAAAATACAAGCCTATGGTGAGAGATTACAGGCATCGATCATAACTATTTTTGATTCGGACTATCCAAGATCTTTAACTGCCATTGATGATCCTCCGGCTGTCTTATACCAAAGGGGGCAAAATTTCTCCTACGAAAATACTTTGGCTTTTGTCGGAGCGAGAAAACATACGGCTTATGGAAGACTGGTGATTGAGCGACTGATGAAAGAAATGGCTCCTTATAATTTTACGATTGTCAGTGGAATGGCCTTCGGCATCGATGCTTTATCCCATGAAAAGGCATTGGAACATGGGATGAAGACCATTGCCGTACTGGGTACCGGAATCGATGTGATCTATCCTAAAAACAATAGCAATTTATACCATCGATTGTTGGAGGAGGGCATGGTTTTAACAGAATATCCCTTCGGTACCAGGGCAAGACCTTATCACTTTCCTCAAAGAAATCGGATTATTTCCGGTTTGAGTCAAAGTGTGGTCGTTGTGGAAGCCAAGGACAAAAGTGGATCTTTGATCACGGCAAGACTTGCTGCAGAACAGGGAAAAGAAGTTTTTGCCGTTCCCGGTAATATCAATTCCCCCTATTCCATAGGGACCAATAAACTAATACGGGACGGAGCCTTTCCCTTGATTGAAATTGATGATATTTTAGATTTTTATCCGAATCTACAGTATAGAAATCTTTATGAGAAAGAAGAAATACAATTGACTTCTGATGAACGCCTCGTTTATAATCTTATCGAACTTGGCCATAAAGAAGTAGATTCTATTTGCAAAAACACAAAATATAAGGTACCGTATATAAATACGGTCCTTACCATGTTGGAATTAAAAGGCCTGATCGAAAAAATATCAATGAATCAATTTGAAATAAAATAAGAGGAAGTGTTATTTTGGCAAAAAATCTAGTCATTGTAGAGTCTCCTGCCAAAGCTAAAACGATTAAGAAAATGTTGGGAAGAAATTACCAAGTTATGGCTTCAGTAGGACATATTAGAGATTTACCAAAAAGCAGGTTGGGAATCGATATAGAAAATGATTTCGAACCTCAATATATCAATATTCGAGGCAAAGGAGATATTATAAAAGCTTTAAAAAAAGAAGCGAAAAAATCTGAAAATATTTTTCTTGCTACGGACCCGGATCGGGAAGGGGAAGCGATCTCTTGGCATTTAACCCATATCTTGGGAATTGATCCTCAAGATAAAAATCGTGTTACTTTTAATGAAATTACGAAAAACACAGTGAAACGAGAAATAAAAAACCCCCGATCTATCGACATGGACCTGGTAGATGCCCAACAGGCCAGACGTGAATTGGATCGAATTGCAGGGTATAAAATTTCTCCTTTATTGTGGAAAAAAGTTAAATCCGGGCTATCTGCCGGTCGAGTTCAGTCGGTGGTGTTAAAACTGATTTGTGATCGGGAAGAAGAAATCAATGATTTTGTTCCGGAAGAGTACTGGACCATTGAAGGAGTCTTTAAAAAAGGAAAACAAAAATTCAATGCGGAATACTATGGTTCTCGAGAGACGGGACGGTTACAAAAAGCTGCAATCCCTGATGAAAAAGCAGTGGAAAAGATTATCGAAAAGATCGATGAAAATCATTTTGAAGTGGTTGATGTAAAAAAGGGAAAACGAAAAAAATCAGCTCCAAAACCCTTCACCACTTCCACCATGCAACAGGAGGCTTCTCGACGAATCAATTTTTCAACACGTAAGACTATGATGATCGCCCAAGGGCTCTATGAAGGGATCGATATTCCCAAAGAGGGAAGCGTTGGATTGATAACCTATATGAGAACGGATTCTACTCGAGTTTCACAAGAAGCACAAGATGCAGCCCATCGCTTTATCCAATCCACCTACGGAGACGAGTATACGACTTCTTCTTCAAAATCCGCAACTGGCAAATCAGAAAAAATTCAAGATGCCCATGAATGTATTCGTCCCACGGATGTTTTTAAAACACCCTATTCCATTAAGGATTGTCTGTCACGAGATGAATTTAAGTTATATAATTTAATTTGGAAGCGGTTTGTAGCATCCCTAATGAAGGAAGCTCTATTTGAAACTTTGCGTGTTGAAATTCAATCGAATAAGGAAGTATTTCGCACCAGTGGGAATCGCTTGATATTTGACGGGTATTTAAAAGTCTATGAATATGCCGGTGAAAAGGATAAAATTTTGCCGCCTTTGGTAAAAGGAGATCAGCCCAAGCTTCAAAAGCTGGATAAAATTCAGCACTTTACGCAACCTCCCGCCCGTTACAATGAAGCTTCTTTGATAAAAATCTTGGAAGAATTGGGTATCGGTCGACCGAGTACCTATTCTCCCACCATTTCAACGCTTCAAACTCGATTTTATGTAACATTGGAGGAAAAAAGATTTATACCGACGGAATTGGGGTTGACTGTCAATGATCTGCTATGTGAGTATTTTAAAGATTTAGTCGATGAAAAATTTACCGCACAGATGGAAGATGAATTGGATAAAATTGCCGATGGAGAAATGGAGTGGAAAGTTTTAATTCGACGTTTTTATAAAAATCTTAAAAAAGATTTGGACATTGCGGAAAAAGATATTGAAAAAATCGAAGTAAAAGATCCAGTCACTGATATTGTCTGTGAAAAATGTGGGCGAAATATGGTAATAAAAATGGGTCGCTATGGCAAATTCCTAGCTTGTCCTGGTTATCCCGACTGTCGAAACACCAAACCTTTTGTGGAAAAAATCGGTGTAAAATGTCCCAAATGTAAAGATGGAGAAATTGTCATCAAAAGATCTAAAAAAGGTCGTAAATTTTATGGATGCAGCAATTATCCCGACTGTGACTTTGTCTCATGGAATCAACCGATTGATGAAAAATGTCCCAAATGTGAAAATATCCTGACAAAAACTTCATCCAGAGGCAAAGTGCGAATAAAATGCAGCAATCCCACTTGCAACTATACCCGAACGGAAACTGAAAAAGAATAAATTTATAAGCCATGTCTTTCATGGCTTTTTTTATTTGAATAATTTCACAAAAATAATTTAAATTCGGTATAATGAAATCAAGCCCTTTCAAGTGACAGTGAGGTGAGTATATGATTTCAAAAAATGTAAAAGAAAAATTTTCAATCCGATACTGTAAAAAGAATATGGTAGTACCCGTGGAAGAAAAGGAGGATTCCATTACATATTTGGCAGCGAAAGAAGATTTGCTATTGGCGTATAATTTGGAGCAATTGACGGGAAAAGAAACATTTTTTATTAAAAGAACAGCTCCGGAGATTTTGGATAAGATCAACGAGTATTTTTCTCAAGATCATGAGATGGATCTTTTATATCAATTGGAGAGAGATTATCGAGTTGGGGAGAAGGATCATCAGGTACAAAATGTAGATGAGGATTCCCCGGTGGTAAAAATTTTAGATCATATCGTAAATAATTCCATTGAAAAAGGGGCTTCCGATATACATATTGAAATTTTAGAAGATCATATTTTGGTGAGACATCGAATTGATGGATTTTTAATTGAATTACTTACATTGCCGTTAAGAATTTATTCCTATCTTGTAACGCGAATAAAAATAATTTCAAAACTTGATATTGCAGAAAAACGTATTCCCCAGGATGGTCAATTTCAACAAGATTATAAAGGGCGAAAAATCGACATTCGGGTGGCTATTACGCCGACAAGTTATGGGGAAAAGATTGTCTTTCGTATTTTAGACATTATAAGAGTCGATTATACTCCGAAAGGCATTGGACTCTATGGTGAAAATCTGGCTCAAGTAACGAATTTGATTCGTCAACCGACGGGATTGATATTATGCTGCGGTCCCACTTCCAGTGGAAAAACTTCAACTTTATATACAATTTTGCAACAGTTAAATCGCAGAGATATCAATATTATGACCATTGAAGATCCGGTGGAATATAAAATTTCGGGGATCAATCAAATTGAAGTCAATGAACAGACGGGACTGACTTTTGAAAAGGGATTAAAAGCAATTTTAAGAATGGATCCGGATAAAATAATGATCGGTGAAATTCGCAACAGACAAACGGCTCAAATCTCCATCACCTCTTCGATAACCGGACATCTGGTCCTATCCACTTTACATACGGAAAACTCACCAGCGGCTATCTACCGATTAATCGATATGGGAATTCAACCATTTTTGGTGTCGGCTGGTTTGATTGGCGTGATCTCACAACGTTTGATTCGAAAATTATGCCCTCATTGTAAAATAGGATATGAAGAGATTTTACCTGGAGAGACGAAAGCCTCTTTTATCTATAAAGGCCTGGGTTGTTCCCATTGCCATCAAGGTTATGTGGGAAGAAAAGCAGTTTTTGAAATTATGCTAATCGATGCCGATTTAAAAGAGATGATCTCCCAAAATGCTCCCCTTCGAGAACTTCAACAAAAGGCAATTCAAAAGGGAATGAAGACATTGGAACATGAAATCCTCAACTGTATCAAAAGAGGAGAAACTTCCATGGAAGAATATTACAATAATATCCTGACAGTAGGTGTTTTATGATATACGGTTACAAAGCCTTTAAAAATCAAGAGATCGTCGTCGGTAAGCTGGAAGGAGACAGTCAGGAAGAAGTGATTGCTCGTTTAAAAGAAAGAGGTTTGCGGCCCATTCGAGTTTGGGAAGATATTTCACAAACCCATGCTCTAAAACGGCGCATTACTTTTCACAACAAGGAATTAAGTATGATCTTTTATCAACTGTCTCTACTGGTCCATGGAGGGATTCTGATTGACAAAAGCATAGAAATTATAGGAGATCATTTTCAGGGAAAAAAGAAAACTGTATTTCGTAAGATACATTCAAATTTATTGAAGGGGGATGGTCTTTCCCAATCCTTTCAAAAAAGTGATGCATTTACTCCCTTTGTCTGTAATATGATCCAAGTAGGGGAAAATTCTTCTCAATTGGGAAAAGTTTTTCAACAATTAAGCTCTTTTTATAAAAAAGAAGAGGAAATGAAACAAAAAATTTATAAGGCGATGACATATCCAATCATCTTATTAACTGTAACCCTTGGAATTCTAAATTTTTTAATGGTATATGTAGTGCCTCGTTTTCAAATTCTCTTTGAGGAATCGGAAAAACTTCTTCCTCTGCCAACTCGAATACTTTTAAAAATCTCCTATTTTTTGAAACAATATTACGGTTGGTTTTTGGGAACCATCCTTATCATGATCGGGATTTTAAGTTATATATTTTATAAAAATCCGAAAAGATACCACGAATTATGGCTTAAGAACAGATTGTATCGACAATTACAGATTATACGATTTAATTTTTCCCTATGGATCTTACTGTCTTCTGGACTGCGTCTTGAAAAAGGAATTGAGCTTATCGTTGAAATGGAAAAGAATACAGCATTGAAAGATAAATATGGCAAGATCCCGCAACTTTTACAATCAGGTTATACATTGAGTCAAAGTTTAGAAAAATGTGACCTTTTTCCAAAGCTTATGATTTCAATGGTTCATATTGGAGAGGAAACGTCCCGATTGGATCAAGTTTTTGAAACTATTTATTATTATTATGATCAGGAGTTTAATCGTTTTAATGAACGATTTGCCACTTTATTGGAACCGCTCCTTATTTTGATTTTAGCTTTTATTGTAGGTTTTATTGTATTGGCGGTTGCTCTTCCCATTTTTGATCTAGTAAATAGAATTTGAGGTGTTATTATGAAAAGAAGAAGAGATGGATTTACCTTATTAGAACTGGTCATCGTTATTTCTATTATCGCTATATTATTGGCAATTGCTATACCGAAATTTTCAAAATCCAATCTTTCGGCGCAAGCTGCAGCCCATAATGGCAATGTGAGAATTCTGCAAAATGCGGCAATCTTATACTTGGCAGATCATCCGAATGCCGAGACCGTTTCAGCAGAAAATTTAAAAGACTATATTGAAGGCAAGCTTCCGAAGCCGGCTAAGGGATTGTCCGCTACCTCTTTTGAAATTCATTACAGCAATGGTGATGTCAAGATAGTTCCGGGAATGGTAAAAGTGGAAGGCAATCAATTGGTACCGGAGCATAATTCAGATGGATAAAATGGTATGGATAATTTGTTTTCTATTGATAGGCATGGTCTTGGGATCTTTTTACTTTACTGTCTACTGGAGAAGAGAAAATAATATTTCCTTGGTAAAACCTCGATCATTTTGTCCCCATTGTCATCGGCCACTATCTTGGTCAATGATGGTACCGGGTTTTTCCTATTTTATTTTAAAAGGTCGTTGTGCCTATTGTTACCAAAAAATTGGAAAGGAAACGGTGTTTTTTGAATGGGGATATGGGATCGTAACAGCTATTTTTTTATATTATTACGGATTTACTCCGATCAATACCATTCGTTTATTACAACTGCATATCTTAATCCTTCTTTCCTACACGGATTTTAAAAGTCAAAATATCTATACTATGGATTTAGGCCTTCTATTGTTCTTGGAATTATTAATCAAAATGTATGAAGGCTCGCCGATTATAGCGTCTCTTATCTATGGACTACTCTTTGCACTTGTCTTTTATATCCTTATGATTACAACTGGCGGAATGGGACAAGGAGATGTTGAAATGGCTTTTGTCTGTGGTTTTTTTGCAAAGAGCTTATATGAATTGTTTTTACTTTTCGAATTTGCCTTTATCATGGGAGGATTGGTATCATTAAGCTTAATATTGTTTCGAATAAAAAATCGGAAAGATAAGATTGCCTTTGGACCTTTTTTAGCCATTGCTCTGTGTTTGGTGTATGTATGGAGATGAGTTATGAAGCCTTTATTATATCTTCAATTACAAGATGGACGAATATATTGGAAAACATCCTTTGAGAATCAAGTTTATGAATTGATGATTCCTCGAAAGATCTTTCAAAACGGTCATATATTAGATTATCACCATTTTTTCTATTTGATTAAAAAGCTGAAAAAACAAGCAGGTGTTGAAGAGAAAATTTCCGTTGTTTTACTGCTTCATTCTGATGAAATCATCCATATTAATTATAAAATTCCAAAGGTGGATCCCACGGATTTGGACAGTTTTTTACAATTGGAATTGGAAGATTTTTTTGGATACACCACCGAGGACTATGATTTGTCCTATTGGTATCAGCTGGAGGGCGAAAATATCAAATTATCCATTGATTTGATTCCCAAAAGTTTAACCGGAGATCTTTATACGGTATTGGAAAAGACCGGTTGTGAAGTGGTAAAGATTTTTCCCACAACGATTTTATACGAAAAATATGAAAAAATTTTGAGTCTTGATCTCCATGGAATCGGTCTATACGAATATGACTCTCTAGGATTGACCCATAAAAAAATCGTAATAAATCAGGAGCTCCTAAAATTATTTGATGAAGAAAATCTGGAATCAGATACTATTTACCATTTGGCTACCGGTGGATATGATTCTAGGCATGGGAATCAAAAAGAAGATTTTTTGGAAAATTATAATAATTTACTATACATTCATTGGGATGAAATTCTTAAGTTCATTGCTGGAGATTCCTATATTGTAACGGGAATGTTAAAGGAAAATATTTTGGGAAAAACTGTATTAAAAGAAAACCCAATGGGAAAATACATCGAAGAAAAAGACTTTTTGTCCCAATTTCATTATCAATTGCCGACCAGTCACAAAAACATACGAACAAAACTGGCATTGGGGCTTCTTTTATTCTTATTGATCGGTGGAAATCTTGGTTATAATAAATATTTAAATCAAGAGTTGCTTCAATTAAATGAACAACGGATTCCTGAGACGGAAATAGTGGTGGAGGATAATAGTAAGATACATCAAGAAAAAAACAAGGAATTTTTAGAATTGATTTTTCACTTGCAGGAAAAAGAAAATGAACGAATTATGTTTACGGATTATATATACGATGCTGGCCAAATTCAAGTAAAAGGATTGCTGCTTGAAGAAAAGGATCTTAAAATACTGGAGGAATTGCCCATTCTTCATCAGCGAATTTATCAGGAGGACGGTCTCCACAAGTTTGAAATAATCCTTGAAAGTTATTGATACTTCCGTCAAAATATAGTGTGAGGTGTTAGTATGGAGATTGGTAAAATATCAAACCGGGAATTAATTAACCGAGTGTTTAAAAATATTAAATATACAAGAGATGAAGTCTTGGTCAAAAGTTCTGTGGGAATGGATACTTCCGTATTGGATTTGGGCGAAGATTTAGTCGTCGTATCCTGTGATCCCATAACCGGTGCGTCGAAGGATATTGGAAAATTGGCGGTGCATATATCCTGCAATGATGTGGCTTGTGAATGTGCGGATCCCGTTGGAATTTTAATGAGCATCTTACTTCCTCCTACGGCAAGTTTGGAAGAATTAGAACAAATTGTTTCCGATGCAAATGAAGAATGTAAAGCTTTGAACTTGGATATAGTAGGGGGTCATACGGAAGTGACAGATGCCGTCACAAAAATTGTAGTCACTACAACAGTAATCGGAAGATCAAAAAGAACTCAATTACCTCAACGGCATAAAATTTTGGTAGGCGATGTGATTGTCTTATCCAAAGAAATTTCAGTAGAGGGAACGTCGATTATCGTCAATGAAAAAGAAGAGGAATTAAAAAAAATTTTAACAGATGAGGAAATTCAACAGGCCAAGGAATTGTCGCAAGATCTTTCGGTATTACCTGAATCCAAGATTGCTCGCAAATATAATGTGAAGCAACTCCATGATATTACGGAAGGTGGAGTTTATGGAGCTCTTTGGGAAACCGCTCAAGCAATTGGCAAAGGCATAAGAATAGACGCTTTAAAAATTCCTGTATTGGATCTTACAAGGAAAATCTGCAATTATTTTAAGATTAATCCCTATCGTTTAATATCCAGCGGAAGTATGATTATGGTCTTTTCATCAGAAGATTACTCTGCATTTAAAAAAGAGTGTAAGGAAAAAAATATACCGGTTACGGTAGTAGGGGAAGTGATTGAGGGTCATGATGTCATCCTTTCTCAAAATGGTGTAGAAACACTGTTGGAAGAACCGGGAACCGATGAATTGTATAAAGTTGTGTAAAAGAAGCTTGACAGCTTCTTTTTTATTCTCAAAAGTTTCAACTGTACTTTCCATTAAAAAAATGTTACAATTTGGTTACATTATTGATTCTAGTTGAGAATAAATATAAACTAGTACCATAGGAGTGAAAAAATGAAAAAAACTTTTTTAATGATTGTCCTTATCGGTACAATGATTTTTGGAACGGTTTATGCCGATTCCAATTTTAAAGTTAAAATTAATAAAAAAAACTATAATGTACATGAAGCAAAAGTAACTGTCAACGGAAATCCCCTGGACTCAGAATTTACTCCCTATGTCAAAGAGGATCGTACCTTTGTACCATTACGTGAGATTTCAGAGAGTTTGGGTGCTAAAGTCATATGGAATGACAAAAATAAAACGGTTGAAGTCCAGCTAAATGAAGAAAAGGTGAAATTACAAATAGGTACTTCAGTCGTCTATGTCAACGGACAAAAGAAAACCATTGATAAAGGATCGATTCCACAATTAAGTACTTATCAAAAACCTCGACAAGAGACGAAAACCATGGTTCCTCTTCGCTTTTTGACTGAAGCTTTCGGCTACCATGTCAATTGGGATCAAAAAGAGCAATTGGCCACTGTTTCAACGACTTCATCTCTATTGGTAGCTTCCAATCAAAAAGAAATGAAAAATCAAGGGGAAAAATCCAAATCCTTGTCTCCTTCAAAGGGGGAAGGAAAGACGAAAAATCAAGGAAATTCAAATTATTACCAATCGGATATTGAAGCCAAAGAAACCCACAATATTAATAAAAAAATGGACAAGGATAAAGCGGAAGAAGTTTATGAATCAGTCGGTTTGGATCTTGGAAATATAAAGTCGGAAGAAAAACGAGAGATCACGAAAACCATAAAAAAAGAAGGTTCCTTAAATATTGTAATCGACGCCGGACATGGTGGACGAGATTCCGGAGCCGTAGGGATAGACGGAAAAACTTTGGAAAAAGATTTGACCTTGGAAGTGGCATTAAAAGTCTATGATAAATTAGTGGCAAATGGCTATCAAGTCGATATGACAAGGACTCAAGATGAATACGTCAAATTACTGGATCGAGCTAGCTTAGCAAATGAAAATGATGCTGAAATTTTTGTATCCATCCATTTTAATGCTGCAGATTCTGCAAAAGCGAAGGGAATTGAAGTTCTATACGCTTCCGAAAAAAATATAAAAATCAAAAATGTGGAACAAAAACATTTAGCCAATGAGCTGTTAAAGTCATTGATAGACGCTACAGATGCTGAAAATAGAGGGATTAAAAATAGACCGGCTATTTTGGTTTTAAACAAGACAAAAAATGTATCGGCTCTTGTGGAATTAGGTTTTATATCTAATGAAGAAGAACTGAAAATTATTAAAAGTGATGGCTATATTGATAAATTAGCGGAAGGTCTGTATAATGGAATTGTAAATTATGTAAATAAATATGTTGAAGAATAAGAAAGAGGCTTAAAAGCCTCTTTTCATTTGGAAAGCCAGGGATAATAATGAGAGAAGATCGACAAAATAATGAAATACGACCAATAAAAATCACACCGTACTACTTAAAAAATGCCGACGGTTCCGTATTGATGGAATGTGGAGATACGAAAGTCATCTGTAGTGCCATGATAGAATCGAAAGTTCCCTTTTTTTTAAAAGGAAAAAATACAGGATGGCTCTCTGCTGAATATTCCATGTTACCAGGATCTACCCCGATTCGAAAAGTCAGAGATATTTCAAGAGGAAAACCGGACGGTCGCTCTCAAGAAATTCAACGCATGATCGGTCGATCATTAAGACAGGTCATCGACTTGGATAAATTAGGAGAACATACCATTTGGATCGATTGTGATGTAATCAATGCAGATGGTGGGACTAGAACGACTGCAATTAACGGTTCTTATATTGCATTGCAATTGGCGATTAAAAAAGCTTTGGAGGAAAAACGCATCCTTGAAGATCCCATGATGTCGAAAATAGGGGCAATATCGGTAGGTAAAGTACAGGAAATTACTTTACTAGATTTGGATTTTAGTGAAGACTCTCAAGCCGATGTGGATTTGAATATTGTAATGGATGAAAACTATCAACTGATTGAAATACAAGGCACCGGAGAAAAAAACTCTTTCAGCCGAAAAGAACTAGACGAATTTTTAGATTATGCAGAAATTGGAATTAAAGATATTCTAACTCATATGGAAATTGTGGAGAAGTATTTATGAAATTGATATTATCAACAGACAATCCCCATAAATTGATTGAAATTAAAAATATATTAAAGGAATTGCCCTTGGAAGTGTTGACAAAATCCGATATTGGTTGCGGTGAAATCAAGGTGGAGGAAAATAGAGACACCTTGGAAGGCAATGCTCTATTAAAAGCTCAAGCTATTTCCCAAAAAACGGATGGCTTTGTCTTAGCTGACGATACAGGTCTTTTCATCCCTGCTTTAGAAGGAGAACCAGGGGTTCATTCCGCACGTTATGCCGGAGAACATGATGATGAAAAAAACAGACAAAAAGTTTTAAAAAAATTAAAAACTAAAGAAGATCGCTCTTGTTATTTTAAAACCGTACTGGTATTGATCGATCCGTTGAAGGAAATCAAAACCATAGAAGGGATATGTAAGGGGCAAATTACCCATTCAAAACGAGGGGATGAAAGCTTTGGTTACGACTGTATTTTCCAACCAGAAGGCTATGGAGAAACCTTTGGACAAATGGATTTAGAAGAAAAGAATAAAATTTCCCATCGGGCAAAGGCCTTGATTCAATTACGAGACTATTTTGAAAAAATCTTATAAAAGAAAAGGGATATCGATCAGAAAAGAGTATGCTGAACATTAAAAAATTTTAAATTTTTCAAAGGACCTCCTTTTGGCACTTGGGATTGATACTAATATTGACATCTTTTAAAAATATGAAAGATACGAAGGTGGATTGCCTTTACATGAAAAGCACTGATAACGATGGAGTTATAAAGTGCTTTTTATATTTTAAGAGAGATGAAAAAGTGATTGGAAACGGTAAATGGTTACGATAAAAAAGTTGCTCAAATTTTGTATGAATATAAATAAACCATCTCATATAGGCATATGAATGGTACGAAATTAAATAAATAATATTCCAGGATAATTCCCATGGGTTAAAAGATAAAAGTATATTAATTTTTACATATTATTGACATCCTAGAGGGTATTAGATAAAAAAAGCTAGGTATCATCAGATACCTAGCTCTATTGGTGCCGAAAGTGGGACTCGAACCCACACGGTGTCGCCACCACCAGATTTTGAGTCTGGCACGTCTGCCAGTTCCATCATTTCGGCTTACCAATATACTTTACCATTTTTTCATCTATAAATCAACTGTTAGTGACAAATAAAAACTTCTTTTTATTTTTTTATAAAAAAGGAAGGGGGCATTTTTACAATGTCTCGATTGTCAGAGGGCATTTTAAGAGCCCCCATTAAATTGGCATAGGTAATGGCCTCTTCTCCGAATCGCTTTCTAATATGGTAAATATTTTTTTCCAGAACCAGGCGTCGGTAATGGGATGTCATCTTGTGAAGAAAATTGGACTGAATTATATTTCTGTCAGGGACTAAATGTATGGCTCGAACATAGATGGTTCGCACTTTTTGTTTCCAAGTATGATGTTTTTTAAAAATATCATAGGCAGAGTAAAATAATTCCAAGGAAGAATATGTGGGATAGGGAAGGAGAGCATCATAGCCGAAGGAAAGAAATGCATCATCTCGATATCCAATGTGGATGCCTCGAGCCAAAAATTTATTTTCAATAAGTCTCTTAGAGATATCTTGACATAATTTTTGAATGACTTTGCCCACTTCCTCATTATTTTCAAGATCTGCTGAACAAGTAATACTTTTACCGATGCTTTCAATCGGAATACTGTGGAAATAATCTCTTACATAACTGTCATCATGACCATTGGCCCAATGCCATAGTTTAACACCGTTAATTCCCAATAAACTCTTTAAAATAGCAGGATCGGTATTTGCTAACTCTCCTAGAGTATAAATATTAATACGATTTAATTTTTGGGTAGTAGAAGAACCGACCATAATCATTTCTTGTATTGGCAAAGGCCAGACAATTTTTTTAAAATCCTTCGGAGGAATAATGGTTAGGGCATCGGGTTTTTTTAAATCAGAGGCTAATTTTGAAAAAACTTTATTAAAACTAAGACCGACGGATACGGTTACACCTAATTCATTTTTTATTTGTCGTTTAATTTTATGGGCAATTTGATCGGCGGAACCAAAAAGTTTTTTGGATCCGGTTATGTCCAGCCAACATTCATCCATTCCATAAGGCTCTACTTGGTTGGTATAGGAATAGTAAATATTATGGGCCAGACGACTGACTTGTAGATATTTTTCATAATGAGGAGGAAGCAATATGAGCTGTGGACATTTCTTTTTGGCTTCCCAAATGGTTTCTCCCGTTTTCACTCCGTATTTTTTAGCCAATGGAGTTTTTGCCAGAATAATCCCATGACGATTTTTTTCATCTCCACCGACTGCTACCGCCTCTTTCATCAATTTTGGCTGTTCTCTCAATTCGACGGAAACATAAAAGCTGTTGATATCCACATGAAGAATTTCTCGAAACATAATATCACCAAACAAATGTTCTAAAAAATATTCTACTAAACATTCGTTCGAGTGTCAAGAATATTAATATCATAAAAATCTATATTATAAATAAAAAGATATCATATTGACGAATGATTCTCTTAAAATCAAGGATTGGATGAATTTGCATCTTTTAGATGGCTTGTCCCTTTTAAGTTCTCTGATATAATTTAAGCCAAGAGGTGAGAAAAAAATGAGCACCAGCGAGAAAACCATATTAAAACAAGCTTTGTATCAATATGATATGACATTAAATCCCAATATTAACTATATGTCGATCGCATTAAATAATCGTATGGAATTATTGGAAACTTTGTCCAGCTTGCACAAAAAAGGCTATGTAAATCTACAAGAGATGGAAGAAGAAGAAACATATTTAAATTTAATGCAAAATAATTCCTTTGAATTAACCACAAAAGCCCTCAACACCAATCGAAGAACATTCCGTTAAAATCCAATGATGTATGAAAAAAGACCTGTAAACAGGTCTTTTTTCTTGTCAATTTTTATAGTAAATTAAAGGGCAGTTGAACCAGTTTTATCTCCCAGGTTATGGATTTAAATGAAAAGTTTAGATTTTTTAAGAATATATCTATAAAAATCAATCAATATTATATATAATCTAAGAAGGAGGTATCTATGAGTAACAAAAAAATAATAGAGTGCATAGAAGAAAATCCAATAATAGTAGCTGTTAAAAATTCTGAAGAATTGGAAATGGCTTTACAGGAAGATTCCAAGATTATTTTTTTATTAAATGAAAATTTATTACAGTTAAAACAAGATATTGAAGCAATTAAAAAAGCTAAGAAGTATTCAATAGTACATATTGATTTGGTGGAAGGTCTATCTGCAAAAGAAGTGACTGTTGATTTTATTAAAAGTTATACCCAGGCGGATGGAATTATTTCGACACGACCTAAAAATGTTAAAAGAGCAAAAGAACTTCATTTATTTTCAATTTTGAGATTATTTTTAATTGACTCTTTATCTTTTAATAATCTGGAAAAAAACATTGATATCTCACAGCCGGATATGGTAGAAATCCTACCTGGTGTGATGCCGAAGATTATAAAAAGAATTACTTCTCAGGTAAAGACGCCTATTATAGCAGGAGGCCTTATCAGTGATAAAGAAGATGTAATATCTGCGTTAAATGCAGGGGCCATTGCAATTTCTTCCAGCAACTCTAATATTTGGAGGATCTAAAAGGAGGAAAAATTTGGAAAAGCTGGAACTTTTTTTGACTAAATTTAATAGTATTTTGTGGGGGAATTGGCTGGTATATGTATTGCTGGGCTTAGGAATCCTCTATACTTTTTCCAACGGATTCATTCAAGTTCGTTATTTTGGCTATATCATGAAACAAACATTGATAAAGTCTTTCCACGAAAGACATGAAGAAAGAGAAGACGGTTCTCTGTCTACTTTTAAAGCCATGATGGTTACTCTTGCAGGAAATATCGGAGGAGGTAATGTAGTAGGAGTAGCAACTGCTATTGTGTCCGGAGGATTCGGAGCAATTTTTTGGATGTGGTTGGCTGCATTTTTTGGAATGGCTTTAAAATATGGTGAAATCGTTCTTTCTCAACTGTATCGGGGAAAGGATTCAGAGGGAAAGATTTTATCCGGACCGATGTATTATATTAGAGACGGCCTAAAATTACCTTGGCTCGGTGTGGTTATTGCAGTACTGATGAGTATTAAAATGATGGGTGCTAATCTAGTACAATCGAATACCATTGCAGGAATTTTAAAAAATAATTTTAATGTAGATACAAAGATTACAGGAATTATTCTTATCGTTTTATTGTTGGCAATTACTCTTGGAGGATTAAAAAGACTGGCAAATGTGGCCACTTCATTAGTACCAATTATGAGTATTATATATATGGTTCTTTGTATCATCGTAATTATAGTAAATATTAAAGCGGTTCCCGGTGTATTTGCGAAGATATTTACAGAAGCATTTTCCTTCCAGGCAGTAGCAGGTGGTACCGGCGGTTATATGATTGCAAGAAGTATGCAATACGGTATCGCTCGAGGAATGTACTCCAATGAAGCAGGGGAAGGAACGGCACCATTTGCTCACGGTTCTGCAATTGTGGATCATCCAGTAGAAGAGGGAATTACGGGAGTAACGGAAGTATTTTTAGACACCATTATTATTTGTACGATGACGGCTCTTACCGTCGGTGTTTCAGGAATAGCAATCGATGGAAGTGTTGAAGCTTCGAATATGGCAATTACCGCCATAGGTGAGGCTTGGAGTCCATTGTCCTATTTGGCAATATTTGCCTTGCTCATTTTCTGTTTTACAACCCTTATGGGTCAATGGTTTAATGCGGCTAAATCCTTTACCTATGCCTATGGTCCGACTGTAACGGAAAAAATAAAATATGTCTATCCATTTTTATGTATGATAGGATGTTTGGGTAAAATCAATATCGTATGGACCGTTCAAGACATTGCCATGGGACTAGTTGTCATTCCCAACTTAATTGCTTTGGCATTGTTATTTCCCATTGTAAAAGCACAGACCAAGGATTATTTTTCAAAGATGAAATAATCGTGAATAAAAATTTAATAGATACCTCTTAACGTAAAATCAAGACTATATTATATAATAATTTTGCTTTTTAAATTGACATAAATTTTAGTGTACTATATAATTAAAATATAATTTAGAAAACAGTGAGACGAGAGCAAAGGTTTTCAATTAGTTTATTTTAATTGAATTCGTTTGCTCTTTTTTGTAGGTGATTAAATGCGTATCAAAGAGCAGTCAGGAAAAAATGCTTTGTTATATTTTATAAATAATACCATCATATAACTCATCTCGAATGAAGAAGGAGGAAATATGCTAAATATTGCCCATAGAGGGTTTAAATCAAAATATCCTGAAAATACGATGATAGCGTTTCGAAAAGCGGTAGAAGCCGGTTGCGATGGAATAGAATTTGACGTCCATCTGTCGAAAGATGGTGAAGTGGTCATTATTCATGATGAGAGATTGGATCGTACCACTGATAGGACGGGAAAGGTCATGGATTATACTTGGCGAGAATTACAAGAAATAAATGGGGCAAATTTATATCCTCATCTCTCCTTTGAACCGATACCGACCCTTCGTCAATATTTTGACTATATAAAAGATAAAAATATTATTACCAATGTGGAGTTAAAAACAAGTATATATTGGTATGACAAAATAGAAGAAAAAGTATATAATATATTAAAAGAGTATGACATTATGGATCAAATAATAATTTCCTCTTTTAATCATAAAAGTTTAATGGAGATGAAGAAGCTGGACAAAAATATCGTCTGTGGAGCCTTAGTGGAAAGTTGGCTATGGGAACCGTGGAACTATTTAAAAGAGCTGGGTGTAGAATACTACCACCCCAATGCTTATGGTGTAGACCAAGAGCTGGTGGATAATCTCCATAAACATGGCTTCGGTATCAATGTATGGTATGGAAAAGAACCCTATGATTTTGAAAAGACCTATGCCTTAGATGTAGACGGTATGATTACGGATTATCCGGATATCATTAAAAGACTTTGATTGTATTTTTTCAAGAAAAGGATGCCAGATTTTTACAGAGAATATACATAATATGGTTTACAAAAATTAAGAATATGGGAAGTACTTTTCTTGATAAAATAAATTTAGAAAAGGAGTTTGAAAAAATGAAAAAGAAAATGAGTATCCTAGCATTTATTTGTGTTTTGACACTGATGCTTACCAGCTGTGGCAAAAAAAATAATGCTGAAGATGCAAACGCAGGAAATAACGGGGGAACCAAGGAAGCTAGTACAGAAGATTTTCATATTACTTTAAAATTATCCCATGTTTTTGCACCGGATGAGCAATTGACATTATCAACCGACGCTGCAGCGGATGCGATTAGAGAAAGAACAAATGGAGCAGTTGATATTCAAACCTATCCTCAAGGACAACTTGCAACGTATAAAGACGGTTTGGAACAAGTTTACAATGGATCGAACTTCATTTCTGTCGAGGATCCATCGTATTTGGGAGATTATGTTCCTGACTTTAAAGCATTTATAGGACCTTATATCTATTCGGAAATCGATCAATATACTGCAATGTGTCAAACTGATCTTGTAAAAGACATGGTAAAAGAACTTGAAGCGGAGCATGGTATTAAAGTACTGGCTTTGGATTATGTTTTCGGTTTTAGAAACATGATGACGAATGAAGAAATCAAAACTCCTGAAGATTTAAAAGGAATGAAAATCCGTGTACCGGGAAGTCAAATCTTTATCGATACGATTAATGCAATGGGTGCAACTGCTACACCAATGGCATTCGGCGAAACATTAAGTGCTGTACAACAAGGTGTTGTAGACGGGTTGGAAGGTACTGTTGACGCTATGACGGCTAATGGTAGTGCGGAAGTCGTTAAAAACGTAGGCTTGACAAAACATTTCTTGGGAACTTGCGGTATTTATATCAATGCTGAAGTTTTCAATAGTATTCCCAAAGAATATCAGGATATTATTCAAGAAGAGTTCACGAAGAATGCTTTTGATATGACGAATAAGGTAAAAAACAATTATGACTCTCAAGTAAAAGAATTAGAAGAAAAGGGAATTGTATTCAATGAAGTAGATTACGATGCATTCCAAAAAACTTCTGAATCGGTATATGACAAAATGGAAGGGATCTCTCCGGATATTCATCAGAAACTATTAGACGAAATTCAAAAAATGAAATAATAAGAAGCAAAAAAATAAAAAACGAATTAGAGGATCTCCCTCTAATTCGTTGATTTTAAGGGGTAGACGAATGGCAAATAAAATAATTAAAAATTTTGAAGAATTGATTGCTTCCTTTTTTTTATGTATCACGATTATATTGGTCATCTTAAATATATTTATGAGATACTTTTTAAAAACCGGCATCCCTTGGTCGGAAGAAGTGGCGACAGCCTGTTTCGTATGGACTGTTTATCTTGGTGCTTCCGCAGCGTACAAAAAAGGTCAGCATATCGGCATAGATATTATTGTAAAATATTTAAGTGGTAGAAAAAAACAAATTGTGAAGATTTTTGTAGACTTGGTTTTACTGGCTGTAATTGGGTTTATTACTTATTTAAGTATTTTATACATTATGACAACTTATAGAAAACCGACACCGGTATTGGAAATATCATCGGCCTATATATCCACGGCGATTCCGGTAGGTTTTACAATTATGGTAGTCCGAACGATACAATTTTTGATACGAGATATTAAAGAGCTTAAGGAAGTAGGTGAAAATGCCAATGAATAATACACTTGTATCTTTGATACCGGTATTAATCGTTTTTATACTTTATTTTTCAAGTGTTCCCATCGTCTTTGCACTTTTTGGCTCTGCTTTATTCTATTTTTTATTTATTGATACGGGAACTAGTGCAGTATTGGTATTTCAAAAATTTGTCAGTAGTACTCAAAATTTTTCGTTATTGGCGATCCCATTTTTTATTATGGCAGGTTCTATTATGAATTATTCAGGAATCAGTGAAAAATTGATGGACTTTGCCGATGTCTTAACCGGCCATTTAAAAGGCGGTCTTGGCCATGTAAACGTCGTTTTGAGTTTATTGATGGGTGGTGTATCCGGTTCTGCAAATGCTGATGCAGCTATGGAAGCTAAGATGTTGGCACCTGAAATGGAAAAAAAAGGCTATTCAAAGGAATTTTCATCGGCCATTACTGCTGCTTCATCGGCGGTTACCCCGGTTATTCCTCCGGGAATTAATTTAATCATCTATGGGATCATTGCCAGTGTATCTGTCAGCAAGATGTTTATCGCCGGGTATGTACCGGGAGTACTGATGGCAGTGGCACTTATGATAGCCGTATCCATTATTGCTAATAAAAGGAATTATGCTCCAACTAGGGAAAAAAGAGCAGGATTTAAGGAAATTTTAAAACAGGGAATGAAATCATTTTGGGCTTTGCTTTTTCCTTTTGGAATCATAGCCAGTATTCGAGTCGGGATGATTACTCCTTCAGAAGCCGGAGCAATAGCAATTATTTATACAATTATTGTAGGTAAAGTTTTTTATCGACAATTAGAGTGGTCAGATTTTCCTGAGATTTTTAAAGAGACAGTGTACGGTACCGGCTCGGTTGTTTTAATTATTATTGCCGCCAATGTCTTTGGTTATTATTTAAGTTGGGAAGGAATTCCTCAAAAGCTTACCAATGCTTTATTAAATATTACAACGAATAAACATGCAATGCTTGCTATCTGCAATGTGATCTTATTGATCTTGGGAATGTTTATTGAAGGAGGGGCGGCTATGATCATAACGGCTCCCTTGTTGGTTCCCATCGTTACGAAATTGGGAGTGGATCCCTTGCATTTTGGAATTATCGTCATTGTAAATATTATGGTTGGTGGAATTACGCCACCATTTGGCTCTATGATGTTTACCGTCTGTGGAATCACGAAATGTAGCATTGAAGGATTCGTTCGAGAGGTATGGCCCTTTATTGTAGCCATTTTAATCGTTCTTCTAATTATAACCTATGTACCGGGTATTGTGACATTCTTACCGGAGTTGATATGATGATTTATGAACAGAAAACATTTTTGTTGGACATGGATGGAACGATTTACCTGGGAGATGAATTAATTGAAGGTGCTCACTACTTCTTTGATATTTTAAAAAAATATCATAAAAATTGGTATTTTTTAACGAATAATTCTTCTAAAGATCGTAAAGATTACGTTGATAAATTACAGAGATTAGGAATTGAGGCCACAGAAGATGATATTTTTACATCGGCAGATGCTACCCTACTCTATCTAAGAAAACAATATCCCCATGCTAAAAATCTTTTTGTAATAGGTACTCCTGCTTTGGAACATTTATTTAAAGAAGCGGGGTACCAGGTGTTTTCCAATAAGAGGAGAGCTATTGATTTGGTGGTGCTGGGATTTGATACGACCCTTACTTATGAGAAATTGTGGTTCGGTTGTGATTTAATCCGAGAACAAATTCCTTATATTGCAACCCATCCCGATTTTAACTGTCCTATTGAAAAAGGAAAGTTTATGCCGGATATCGGAGCAATGATTGCGTTTATTAAAGCGTCTACAGGAATGGAACCGGAGATCGTCGGAAAACCGAATAAAATCATGATCGACAGTCTTTGCTCATTAAAAGATTTAAATAAGAAGGACTTGGTTATGGTTGGCGATCGTCTGTATACCGATATTAAAACCGGTATACATGCTAATATAAAAACGGCTCTAGTTTTAAGCGGAGAAACGGATCGTACACTATATAATCAGTCGGATATTGTTGCAGATTATGTATATGATTCAATTTATGAAATTGCAAAAGAAATTGAGGCCAATCTATGAAAAAATATATTATGGCATTCGATGCAGGAACGACAAGCAGTAGAACGATTATTTTTGACAAGACCGGACAAATTGTATCTATTGCACAAAAAGAATTTACTCAATATTTTCCAAAGCCTGGTTATGTGGAACAGGATCCAAAAGAAATTTGGTCCACTCAAATTGGAACTGCAGTTGAAGCCCTTTCAAAATTAGGTGCCGATCCAACGGATATTGCTGCCATCGGCATTACGAACCAACGAGAAACCACCGTGGTATGGGATAAAAATACGAAGGAGCCTATTTATAATGCAATTGTTTGGCAATGTCGACGAACGTCGAAATACTGTGATCAGTTGATTGAAAAAGGATATGAAAGCAAGATTCGAGAAAAGACGGGTTTAGTGATCGATGCTTATTTTTCCGGTCCTAAACTGAAGTGGATTTTAGACCATGTGGAAGGGGCAAGAGAAAAAGCAAAACGAGGAGACTTATTGTTTGGAACTGTTGACTCTTGGCTTATTTGGATGTTAACAGACGGGAAAGTCCATGTGACGGACTATTCCAACGCTTCCCGAACCATGCTTTTTAATATCAATACCTTAACTTGGGATGAAGAAATCTTGAATTTAATGGATATTCCCATTTCCATGCTGCCAGAAGTAAAATCTTCAAGCGAGATATACGGAAAGAGCCATTCCAAATTTTTAGGGAATGAAATTCCCATCGCTTCGGCCATTGGAGATCAGCAGGCGGCTTTATTCGGTCAAGGATGTTTCGCACAATCCGAGGCGAAAAATACCTATGGAACGGGAGCTTTTTTACTAATGAATATTGGAGAAAATCCGATTTTTAGTAAGCATGGACTTATTACCACCATAGCCTGGGGCTTGGATGGAAAAATATCATATGCCTTAGAAGGATCGATCTTTGTTGCCGGTTCAGCTATTCAATGGCTTAGAGACGAATTGCGTATCATTGACTCTTCCGAAGATTCTGAGTATATGGCACGAAAGGTAAAAGATACCAATGGCTGTTACATTGTGCCGGCCTTTACCGGATTGGGGGCTCCCCATTGGGATCAATATGCTCGTGGAGCCATTGTAGGAATTACCAGAGGCGTCAATAAATACCATATTATTCGAGCGACTTTAGAATCACTTGCCTATCTGTCCCATGATGTGATAAAAGCCATGGAAGAAGATTGTGGATTTGAAATAAATTCACTGAAGGTAGACGGGGGTGCCAGCAAAAATGATTTATTGCTCCAATTTCAGTCAGATATAATAGATAAACAAGTGATGCGACCGATTTCTGTAGAAACGACTGCTTTAGGAGCCGCTTATATGGCTGGTTTAGCTGTTGGTTTTTGGACTTTAGAAGAATTGCAAGGAAATCAAAGATATGATAGAGTATTTATATCGAAAATGACAAAGGAAAATAGAATACGAAAGCTCAATCAATGGCATAAGGCCGTAGAATATGCAAAAGGTTGGGCTCAAAACTGATTGCTTTGAGATTTGAGAGTAGCAAGATAAAAGGTGTTTTTGTCTTGCTCTTTTTTATTGGGAGGGGATGAGATGTACGATATTATTATTATCGGATCCGGTGTGAGTGGAACTGCTGTGGCGAGAGAACTATCCAGATACCAAGGAAAATTTGCTCTTCTAGAAAGGGGTTCCGATATTGGAGTGGGAACTTCCAAGGCGAATTCGGGAATTATCCATGGAGGTTATGATGCAAAAGAAGGGTCATTAATGGCAAAATTAAATGTGGAAGGAAACCAAATGATGGAAAAGTTGGCCGAGGAATTGGAATTTCCCTATCAAAACATCGGTTCCTTGGTGCTTTGCTTTGAAGAGGAAAATATCCATAAATTATATGAATTAAAACGAAGGGGTGAAGCAAATGGAGTGAAAGATTTGACCATTATCGATGGAGAAGAACTCACTAGCATGGAACCTCATGTTTCAAAGGAAGCAATTGCAGCTTTATATTGTGGAAGTGCTGGGATCGTCTGTCCTTTTAACTTGAATATTGCCATGGCAGAAAATGCCTATGAGAATGGTGTCGAATTCTTTTTTAATCAGGAAGTTATAGGTTTTGAAAAAAAAGATTATGGCTGGAATGTGATCACCGAAAATGATGTTTTCAAGACAAGAGGAGTTGTCAATGCAGCCGGCGTCTATGCTGATAAGCTTCATAATATGGTTTCCAAAGAAAAAATGAAAATCATTGCTCGGCGAGGTGATTATCTATTGATGGACAAAGAAGCACAAGGACATGTAAAACATACGATATTCCAACTGCCATCCGCAAAAGGAAAAGGTGTTTTGGCCACCCCGACAGTAGATGGGAATTTATTAATCGGTCCCACAGCAAGAGATATTGAAAACAAAGAAGATGTATCCACTACAAAAAATGAAATAGATATCCTTCTAAAGAGCATCTCCAAAGCAATAGAGGATATTCCCTATCATCTGGTGATAACTTCTTTTTCCGGACTACGTGCCCATGAAGAAGGTCATGATTTTATTATTGAAGAAGTAAAAGATGGAGAAAATTTCTTTGACGTTGCAGGAATTGAATCTCCGGGACTGACTGCTAGCCCTGCGATTGGAAAAATGGTTGCCGGATTGATCCAAGAAAAATTTCAATTTGAAAAGAATCCGGACTTTGATCCGAAACGTAAAGGGATCACTTTTACAAGAGATTTATCTTTAGAAGAACATAATGCATTGATCAAGAAAAATTCTCAGTATGGAAGAATTGTCTGTCGATGTGAAAAAGTCACAGAGGGAGAAATTGTCGATGCCATTCACCGTAGTCTAGGGGCAAAAACCTTAGACGGTATCAAGCGAAGGACAAGAACCATGGCAGGAAGATGTCAGGGAGGTTTTTGCACTCCTCGAATTATTGAGATCATGGCTCGAGAACTTGAAGTAGACCCTCGTAAAGTGATAAAGGACAATTTTGATTCCAATTTAGTTGTAACAACTACAAAGACAGGTGTACCATCATGAAAAAAGTTGATATTGTAGTGGTTGGAGGCGGACCGGCAGGTCTTGCTGCAGCGATAAAAGCTAAAAAAGAAAAAATAGACAGTATTTTATTAATTGAACGAGATGAAGAATTGGGGGGGATTCTCAATCAATGCATCCATAATGGCTTCGGCTTGCATACCTTTAGAGAGGAATTAACAGGGCCGGAATACGCCAATCGATACATTAAGATGTTTTTGGAGGCAAAAATTGAATATAAATTGGAGACGATTGTCTTAAATATTACTCAAGATAAAATTTTAACTATTATGAATCCCCAAGAAGGAATTTTTCAAGTACAGGCAAAGGCCATCATCTTAGCAATGGGATGTCGGGAAAGACCTCGTGGTTCCTTAAATATTCCCGGATATCGACCTTCCGGTATTTTTACCGCCGGTACGGCTCAACGGTTGATCAATATGGAGGGCCAAATGCCGGGAAAAGAAGTGGTGATTCTAGGATCGGGAGATATTGGTCTTATTATGGCCAGAAGAATGGTTTTGGAGGGAGCTAAGGTAAGAATGGTAGCTGAATTGATGCCCTATTCTTCCGGACTGAATCGAAATATCGTTCAATGCTTAAATGATTTTGACATTCCTCTTCGATTATCCCATACAATCACAAAAATATATGGGAAAGATCGAGTCGAAGGAGTTGATATCGGTAAAGTGGATGAGAATTTTAATCTTGTGGAGGGTAGTGAAATTTATATTCCCTGCGACACCATCTTATTGTCTTGTGGATTAATACCAGAAAACGAACTTTCAAAGGATATGGGCGTCGACCTGGATCCCATTACGCGAGGACCGGTGGTATCTGACGATTTAATGACGAATGTGGAAGGTGTATTTGCCTGTGGCAATGTATTGCATGTTCATGATTTGGTTGATTTTGTTTCGGAAGAAGCTGCCAAAGCAGGGCATTTTGCAGCAGAGTATATTAAAAATTCCAAAAAGTCCAGAGACGATATGATTTTGACGAAAGCCGGAAATCGCCTTCGCTATATCGTACCAAAATATATTCGAAAACATGGAAAAGAAGATATTATCTTGCGTTTTCGGGTAGACGATGTCTATCGTGATAAATACATCAGTATTTATCGGGACGGTGAGTGTATTTACCATAAGAAGAAACGGTTTTTTGCACCTGCCGAAATGGAATCCTTGAAATTAAGGCGATCGGAAATCAATGAAAATAACAAAATTTTTGAAATTACCTTGGAGGATGATTGAATATGAAGAAAAATATGATTTGTATCAGCTGCCCCATGGGATGTCATTTACAAGTTCATATCGGTAAAGATCGTGAAATATTAAGTGTGCAGGGGAACTCTTGTCCACGTGGAGTGGTATATGCGAAATCTGAAATCAAAAATCCTCGACGAATCCTTTGTTCTACAATGAAGGTAGAACAAGGAGAATTTCCCCTTGTCAGTGTGAAAACGAAAGATCCCATTCCCAAAGATAAAATTTTTGATGTGATGAAAGTAATTAATACGACCCGTATAAAAGCTCCTGTAACATTGGGAGATGTATTAATACAAGATGTTTGTCATACCGGAATCGATATTGTAGCGACTACAAATGTTTCCCATGAATAAATACAATCCCTCTTCAAATAGTATCCTTTAAAACAATTTGTGCTCATAAAACTCCTCTTAAAAGAAGTTTTTATGAGCACTTTTTCGGTGGAAATAAAGATTTATGGTAATTTTATTTTCGTATCATCAACATCACTTTCGTCAAGAGACTTCCGAAAAACGCATTGGCTACGGCAGTCGGTACAACGACGGCTGATATCATCGGTAAAGTACCCTTGGAAAATAATGCGATATTTGCCGATATTCCCATCAAACGGCCGATTAAAAAAGCGGTGTAAACGAAGATAAGACCACTGACAAGAGTCCCTAAGAAGTAAATTAGTCCGTATGTCAATAAGGATACCTTTGGATATTTATGGTATAAAAATTTGAATAAAATCATAACGAAAAATGCAGAAGCGATCTTATCAATAATATTTGGAATTTGGCCAGCGGGGAAATGGGTTGTCAAAGATGCAATCACACCACAGACTACCCCCAGGGTCAATGTATGACGAAAGGTAGGGGAAAGAGTAATCGCCACGAACATAGTCACACACATAAAATCCGGCTTGATTCCCATGCTGGGAGTAATCAATCGTAAAACCGTTCCTAGAGCGATTAAAATAGCGGCGGTTGCCATAGTATTGGTTGCTTCACTTCTCTTATTAACACTAATATTTTGTACTGACATTTTGTTCCTCCTTAAAATTATAATAAAAAAACCACTTGCTCCCGATTAAGGAGCAAATGGTATATTTGCGGTGCCATCCTTATTGCATTAGTAATGCATCTTTTTCAGATACTTTCATATCCTATCTCTATAACGGGAGAAAACCGTCGCAGCTACTATTATTTCGCCTTGCATTCATAGACCCATTCGCAAAGGACTCCTTATTGATTTTCACCAACCATCAACTCTCTAAAAATTCATCCCATGTTACTATTTTCTAATCATTATTTTGAGTATTCATTAAAAAAACCATTCACTCCCGATTAAGGAGCAAATGGTATATTTGCGGTGCCATCCTTATTGCATTAGTAATGCATCTTTTTCAGATACTTTCATATCCTATCTCTATAACGGGAGAAAACCGTCGCAGCTACTATTATTTCGCCTTGCATTCATAGACCCATTCGCAAAGGACTCCTTATTGATTTTCACCAACCATCAACTCTCTAAAAATTCATCCTATGTTACTATTTTCTACTCAACATTTTCGTATTTAATAATTATTATACCATAGAAAAGTATTTTGTCAACACAATATTATGAAATTTTTAATGCAATTTCCATCATTTCTGTAAAAGATTTTTCTCTTTCTTCTGAAGTCGTCTCTTCATGAGTTACTAAAGAGTCGGAAACCGTAAGGATTGTTAAAGCATTGGCACCTAGTCGTTGTGCATTTAAAAATAGACCGAATGATTCCATCTCTACTGCTAAAACTCCCATTTTTTGCCAGTTTTTCCACTCATTGGGATCATCATGGTAAAAGATATCCGAAGATAACACATTTCCTACATGGGGCTTAATTCCCATTTCTCTTGCAACTTCATATGATTGATATAGAAGTTCCCAAGAAGAGAGGGCAGCAATTTTTCCATTTAATTGATAGGTGGCATCATAATTGGAATTTGTGGATGCTCCTTGTACCAGAATAATATCATATAGATTGATATCTTCTTGATAAGTACCACAAGAACCTACACGGATTAAATTTTCCACTCCATATTCCGTAATTAATTCGTGGGAGTAAATTCCAATGGAAGGAACTCCCATGCCTGATCCCATGACAGAGACCTTTTTTCCTTGATAGGTACCGGTGTAGCCTAACATATTTCTAACATCTGTTACTAGTTGAGCATCTTCTAAAAAATTTTCTGCGATAAATTTTGCACGTAAAGGATCTCCAGGTAATAGTACTGTTTTTGCGAAATCTCCCTTTTTTGCATTAATATGTGGTGTTGCCATAAAATTCTCCTTTATTCATTATTCATATTCATGTACTCATATCTTAACATTAATTTTCATTGAAGTACAATAATGATATAATTATGTTGAGGTGAAAAGATGAATTTAGAAATAATGTTTAAAAAATATGCTGAACTAGTTATTTACAAAGCATTAGGTATAAAAAAAGATGATATTTTAGTGATTCGAGCACCAATTGAGGCAAGAGAACTTGCTCTTTGCTGTGCTGAGAAAGCTTATGAAGCGGGAGCGAAACGAGTCTTGGTCGATTGGAGAGATCAAGAACTGACAAAACTAAAATATCAATATGAAAGCAATGAGAGTTTAAAAGAAATTCCTCAATACTTGATTGACAAAGAAAATACATTGATGTCTCAAAGGGCCAAATATTTGAGTATTACCGGTAACGATCCCAACGGTTTTAAGGATTGTGATCCTCAAAAGATATTTGATCATACAGTGGCATCTTCCAATGCATTAAAAGAATTTAGCAAAAAAATGATGAATAATTACACCTCCTGGTGTGTAGTGGGGGCTGCCGTTCCGAAATGGGCTCAAACGGTTTATCCCCATCTAAAGGAAGAAGAAGCCATGGAAAAATTATGGAAAAATATTTTCGATACGATGCGATTGGATGAACAGGATCCGATCCAAGCTTGGGATAATCATATTGAACGATTAAAACAACTTAGTGATTATCTCAACGAAAAGCAATTTAAATATCTCCATTATCGATCAGATAATGGAACTGATTTAAAAGTAGGTTTACCTTCAGGATATATTTTTACCGGAGCCAATGAAAAGAATCAACAAGGAGAAGAATTTATAGCCAATATACCGACAGAAGAAGTTTTTTCTCTGCCGGATAAATACGGGGTGGAAGGAATCGTATACAATACAAAACCTTTAAATTATAATGGTACCATTATTGATGATTTTTATCTTCGATTTGAAAATGGCAAGGTAGTGGAATACGATGCTACGATTGGAAAATCTGCTCTAACTAATATTTTAGAATCCGATGAAGGAGCCAAAAGACTAGGAGAAATAGCTTTGGTCCCTTATGATTCTCCTATTTCCAATACAAATATTTTATTTTATAATACCTTGTATGATGAAAATGCCTCTTGTCATTTTGCCCTTGGAAAAGCCTATCCTACTTGTATCGAAGATGGAGAAAATAAAACGGAAAAAGAGTTGGATCAAATGGGGGTGAATGATTCCATCGTCCATGTTGATTTTATGGTTGGGGATGAAACGACAGAAATTATCGGCATAGACCAAAAAGGACAAGAAATCACTATTTTTAAAGATGGAAATTTTGCAATATAGATGAAAAAATATATATTACTGTCACCGGCCAAGGAAATGACGGATTCCCTGGAAAGCCAAAAAGCATCTGTTTCAAGAAAAACTTTGGAGATTATTAAAGTATTACAAACTTATACCCAGGAGGAATTACAAAATCTTTATCAGGCTTCTGAAAAGATTGCCTCTAAAAATTATATTCGAATTCGAGATTTTCACTCCCTGGGTAGTAAAAAATCCATCGATTTATACCAAGGTATTGTCTTTAAAACTTTAGATTTTCAAACATTGACATTGGACCAACAAAATTATCTAATTGACCATTGTTATATTCTATCGGCTTTATATGGACCGATCGATTTCAATTGCCCCATCAAACCTTATCGATTGGATTTCAATATGAAAATTTCAATCCATAAAAAGAGCTTACGTCAGTATTGGAAAGAAGAATTGTCTGAATTATTTTATGGTACGACTCTTTATAATATAGCATCCTTAGAATTTTCTTCCCTTATTGATCGCAAGAATACCAAAGTGATAGATTTTGATTTTTACATGGATGAAAAAATGAGTAAAAAAGCGCCTTCTGCTACGATAAAAAAATTAAGAGGAAGATTACTCCGAAAAATTGGAGAACTACAGAGTTTAGAAGATGATATTTTTTCTTCCATGACCATTGATGAGTATCGTTTTTATCGTCGAGTCGAGGATCGCTTTATATTTGTAAAAAACACTTTTTAAATAATAGTAGGAAACTAATTTTTCATATTGACATTGAGGTTAAAATAGAGTAGTATAAATATTAGTTTCCCTTGGGGGTATAGCTCAGTTGGGAGAGCGCTTGAATGGCATTCAAGAGGCCAGCGGTTCGAGCCCGCTTATCTCCACCA
>JAUNVJ010000040.1 GCA_030537695.1 Tissierellia bacterium | reverse complement strand
AAATAGTGTCAATATCATTTTAGAAAAGAGCTTTGATGAATATATGCATGGTTTCACCAATGAAGATACGGGAGAACAGGTCAAAGGATATGTGGAAGTTTGTGAAGAATTATTGGAAAAATTCCCCGAACCCACGGAAATCGTCTTGGAGAAGGACAAAAAGGAATTTGTAAAGCTCTTCGGGGAACTTTTGACGAAGGAAAATATCCTTCGAAATTTTGATGAATTTGAAAATATTGACAGTGGCATTAGCGACAGGCTCCGTCAAGATATGCGATCGGTCTATATTAGTATTCGTGAGAGTTTTACGAAGACGTCGGAAGGGGATGGACCGGAGATTGATTTGTCCGATGTTGAATTTCAAATTGATCTTTTAAAAACCGATGAGATTAATCTTGATTATATCTTAGCCTTGATCCTTGAAAAGACGAAGGAGAACGAGGAAGAAGAACAAATCAAAGAAGAGATTCGCCGGGTGATTCGCTCCAGTCTCGATACGAGATCTAAAGAAAATCTCATTATGGAATTTATTGAGAAAACAGAACTGAATCAACTAAAGGATCATGACGAAATCATGGATGCCTTCTACGCCTTTGGGAAAGAGGAAAAAGAAAAGAGAATTCAGCATCTCATTAATGAACAGAATCTCACTGAAGGAGAAAATTTGAAGGTGTCGGCGAGACGTTTTATTTTAAGATGTATCCAAAAAGGATTTGTGGACACGGCAGGGACCGATTTAGATGATCTCCTTCCTAATGTGTCAAGAAGAAAAGGACTTCGTCAGAAAAAGAAAGAAGAAGTACAAGAAAAAATGGCCCTTTTAGTGGAAGAGTTTGAAGGAATTTAAATCCCCGCGAAAAGCTCTTTGCCCCTAAAAACTTTTTTGTGATGAAAAAGCGTCTTCGATCTTTTCCCCATGGAAGAAAAAAGGTTTTAAAAGAAAAAAAGCTCTCGGTATTGAACAGACCGGGAGCCTTTTGTTTTTTTAATAGGGGGTGGATCCATTGAAAATATTTTAATTGATCGAGATCGATGATTTCTATTTCCCCTTTTTCAAAATATTCCTCGTGACTGATGAGTAAGACGATGGATTCTTTCGCCTGTTCTTTTAATCATTCTTTTAAGATTTTTCCCGAAGGAAGATCAAAGTTTTCAAAGGGTTCGTCCACAAGAAGGATATTTGCCTGCCTCGTCATCATTCGCAGTATCGATAATTTTCTTTCTTCTCCCCCGAATAGTTAAAGTTTCTTTTTCTTTCTTGATCGATGGGAAAGAGGGATCATACATCGTCACATTATTTAATACTCTATCTTGAAAGACTTCATTTTCCTGGGGCATCATAATGATTTTTTGATCTTTTTCTTTTTCTGTAACAATTGTAATTGTTCCCTCATCTGCTTCTAAAAGGCCTGCGATGAGATTGAAAAGGGTGGTTTTCACCGAGCCATTTTCTCCTTTCAGGGAATGGAGACCGTTTTGTTCAAGCCTTAAATTAAAATTTTGAAAGATCACCTTTCCATTGTCATAGCGGAAAAAGAGATTTTCAATGATGATTTGATTGGGACCTTTTTTAAAGATTCTTCTATCCTTCTTCTCCACTTCCTCTTCGTCAAAAAAATGCAAGATTTCGCTTCACAATGGGTTTGACGGAAAATTTTATGGAAATAAAATAAAGAATTTCATCGACGGGAATGTAGACGGCATCGCGGAGGGAGATGATGGCGGCGAGAGTACCAATGGTCATCAAATCATTTTTGATTCGCAATATGGAAATAAAGATGATGAGAATGGACAAAGGCTTGCCAAGAAGTTTTTGATGAGGGAAAAAATCCCATTCCACAGGAGGATATGATTTGACTTTGTTGTCATTGGGATAAATCCTCATCGAATTTATTTTGAATCTCCTTTTCTGCCCGGTATATTTTAATGCTTCGAATATTTTTCATAATTATTTATTAATAAACTGTCACTATTTGTATATAATGTAAATCTACTACCTTTGTTAACAACATGAGCAAAATGCTCTTTTACTAAGAATAACATAATTTCTATGCATTAAAATTTAACCATATGATTTTAACAGGTTTATGCGACATTCTCTTGAAAACTGCATTAATGATTCAAGTTAGATAAAACAATCAAAAAAATACACTAATACTGACAACAACATTAAAAAAAGATCATTAGTAATATTGAAAAAACATGACAATGATAATTGGTATAAATATTGACAATAAACTGTTGGTGTTGATAAATTATAAATAATACTTGACACCAATTCATCCATAGTACACTAATAATTAGTTGATGCGAAATTGATTGTTATCAAGACACATAAAAAACTAAAAGGGGAAAAAATTATCGCAATTTAATGAGTATACTAAAACGGGAAATGGCACAGTAGTTTATAATGTGCGAACTAAATCCGCATTAGAATTTGAAAATATTGGAATAGAAGATACAAAAAAATATATTTTAAATGAAAGTGAACACTTATTCGAAAATTATGGAATGATAACCTCTATTGACGAACAAAGGGAAACAAAGTCAAATTATCAGAAAATAAAAAATGACTCTACGAAGATAATGATAAACCTAATAATTACATATAATTGCAATTGTGCATGCAAATACTGTTTTGAAGATTTAAACTGCACATATGACAGTAATGAAAATAAAATGAAAGAAGTTGTATCTTACATCAATGATTTATCGGAAGGTAAAGATCTTTATATTAATTATTTTGGCGGTGAACCACTTATGAATTGTGAAACTATTTTTTACATACAAAATAATTTAAAAGGTTTTCGTAACTTACATTCTAGTATTACAACAAATGGCACATTAATTGACACGGATAAATTTAACAAGTTAATGAACAGTGGAATAGATCATTTTCAAATAACCATTGATGGTACTGAACAAACCCATAATTTTAGAAGACCTGTAAAAGGAGAAGGATCTTCTTGGAAACAGACGATCAACGGGCTTAAGAAACTAACGAATAATAATTCTAGTCCGTCAATCAATGTAAGAATAAATATAGACAAATATAATTTTTTAGAAATAAAAGAAATATTTAATTCTTTACCAACGGAAATTCAAAACAATAAAAATATTAAATTTTATATATCTCCAGTTTTTGGTCAAAAGAATGAAAATAATCAAAAGAAAGAATTACAGCTTAGAGCAGAGGTAATTAAAGAAACATGGAAAAAAATATTGGAGGAAAAATTACCAATAGAGATTCAGCTACCAAGGTTTTCTCCATGCACGAAAGACAACTTATTAGGCAGATTTTATATTGATCTTAATGGCAGAGTATTTAGTTGTGGAGCTGATATTGGAAAAATTCTAAATGTGAAGGTTATTTTAATGAAAGAAATAAAATTTTTGAAAACAGAAGAAAGTGGTCGCCTCAAGAAAAGTGTTATTCGTGCTCATTTTTTTATGAATGTATGGGTGGATGCGACGATGAAAAAACAGCGAATAAAATATCGTGCCAATATCAATATTTGAAAGAAGTCTATGATTATTATTATAGCTATGTATTGAAAGGTTAATTATGAAATATTATTTAAAGAAAACGAAGGGGATTCAATTTCTTCTCCTTTTATTAATCATTGCTACGAATTTACTATTTGTCGTCAATTCCTTTTTAAATACAAAGATGACGAATGAGGTCATCGAAAGGAATGTGAATGAATTTATTCGTTTCGCCATTTTCGTCGTCATCGCCATGCTTTTCGTCTCCCTATTCGAGTATTTTATCGGCCGATTGAAAAGCAGGAGCCGGGAAGAAATTTCAAAGGCCATGCGAGAGAATTATTTGGAGAATTTCATTCAAAGCTATACGCCGATTGGAGAGAAGAAAAAGCTCGTCTCCGAAGTGATTTCGAAAATGACAAATGATATCCAATTCATTATGGAAAGGGGTCTCGATGTATTTTACGATCTTTTAAAGGCCATCTTCGGTGTCCTTTTGCCCCTTATTGGAGCGGCCATCATCCACCCCGTATTCCTTCTCGTGTTCCCCCTTAGCGTTCTCTTTCAAACTTTTGTATTGGGGAGAATCAGTCCAAAAATCCAGACTTACTCCTTAGAACAAAGTCAGGAAAACAAGGTCTTTGTCCGAAAACTCACGGATTTATTTGAGGGATTTGATACCCTATATCGGGCCAATTTCATTCAAGGATTCTTTCAAAAATTCAAAGAAAATAACGAGAATTTAGAGAGGAAGAAATACAAATATGGGGAAAAACTCTCCTTTTACAATGCCCTCATGATGGGCCTACTCGTCCTTTCCCAATTTCTTTATATTATTTTCGCCGGCCTACTCGTGGCAAAAAAGAGGATTAGCCCCGGTTCCATCGTCGGTTTAATGACTTTGGCCCAGAGTTTTTATGGAAATACCCAAATGGGCATGAACTCTTATCTCTCCTTAAAATCTTCCAAATCCGTACTCGATGAGATGACGAAATCCGTTGAGGTGGAGAAGAAAAGGAAAATGGAGACGATGACAAAATCCATTCGCACAGAAAATTTATTCTATACTTATCCCAATGGAAAAAGGGCCATCGAAAATTTCAATGGGGAATTCAAAA
>JAUNVJ010000002.1:1125-117227 GCA_030537695.1 Tissierellia bacterium | reverse complement strand
TTTGTTCGCATTTTCTTGTGCTTCGATCGCATTATTTACTTCATTTTCTGCTTTGTTTTCTTCATTTTTTTGTCCACAAGCAACAAGACCGAACATCATAACACCAATTGTAGCTACACTAAGTGCTTTTCTAAGATTTTTCATTATTAAATTCCTCCTATAAGATTTATTCTGTCTATAGCATAGACCTTTTTTGTGATAGTTTTGTGACAACTACGTAAAATTTCAAGGAAGTCCCTGAAAAAGGGTGCCATACTTGGTTTCGTTTCGTGTATAATATTTTTAGGAGTGATAAGATGTACCAAGCACTATATCGTAAATATCGTTCAAAGACATTTGATGAACTGGTGGGCCAGACATCCATTGTCAACGCTTTAAAAAATCAAGTCATAAATCAGGAAATCTCTCACGCTTATTTGTTTTCAGGAACGCGAGGGACAGGCAAGACTTCCGCTGCCAAGATTTTATCCCGAGCAGTCAATTGTGAAAATCCTCAAGAGGGCAATCCTTGCAATCACTGTGATTGCTGTGTCAGTATTTTAAAAGATACTCAAATGGATGTGGTGGAAATGGATGCCGCCAGTAATAATGGTGTGGATGATATCCGAGAGCTGAAGGAAAAAGTAATCTATCCGCCGAGCAGTTTAAAATATAAAGTCTATATTATTGATGAAGTTCATATGTTGTCGAAAGGAGCTTTCAACGCTTTATTAAAGATTTTAGAAGAACCGCCGAAGCATTTGATCTTTATCTTGGCGACGACGGAACCGGAAAAAATTCCTCAGACGATTTTGTCTCGGACACAAAAATTTAACTTTAAGAGAATTCCCGTAAATATTATTATTGAAAATTTAAAAAAGATTATTCAAGAAGAAAATAAGTCCTGTGACGAAGAGGTGCTGTCTCTTATCGCCAAAAATGCAGATGGAGCTATGCGAGACGCTTTGTCGGTATTCGATCAGCTTTTGAGTTATTCACAAGAGCATATCTCCTATGAATTAGCCATTGAGATATTGGGCATTGCATCGAAGGATCTGATATTTGATCTTGCAGAGGGTTTATTGAATAAAAATGTCAATCATGCCATTAATGCATTGGATCATTTGAGTCAAGAGGGAAAGGACTATATCACTTTAAACCGAGATCTTTTAAGTCATTTCCGAGATTTGATGCTAATCAAGACATTAAAAGATTCTTCCGATCTCGTTTTGACCTCCTATCGGGAGGAGTTTATAGAACAGGGAAAAAAGAGTAGCCTGGATCGTATCCTCTATATTATTGATCAATTAAAAGAGGTTCATAAAAGTATTCGCTATGTAGATGATCCTAAAATTTTAATGGAGATGAATGTGGTAAAGATTTGCACCCATGACGATCGGAAAGATTTGGAAAAGAGAATGTCGATTTTGGAAGAAAAAATCCGCCAAGGCTTTTCCGTGGGAAGACAAGTTGACGGTGATTGCCCCACAAAGGAAGACGTTCAGCTTACGAATAGCGGGAATTTTTCCATTGAACAAAGAAAAATCCTAGATGCTCCTGAGACAATCGTTCAACAATTCGGGGAAAGAAAAAGTTCAGAAAATATAAAGACAGGCAAAACTCCATTTTCTGAAAAAGCAAAAATTGAAAATGAAGAAAATTCTGATATAATAGACAATGCAGACCTAAACATAGATCAAATTACAAAAGACTGGAACCGTATTTTAGAAGATATGAAAGCCATGCGTCGAATCAATGTTGCAGCACTTTTAAAGGAAGCTAAGCCTCTTTCTTTTAAAAATCAAATATTGGAAATCGGCTTTCAAGAAAAATTTGAGTTCCATGTCAATGCCATTTCAACGAAAGACAATTTAACCTTTATTTCTCATGTACTGGAAGAGCGATACGGAGTAAAGATTGAAGTTCGCGTGGTTATTGAAAGAGAAGATTCCGAAAAGAAATTATACGATCTTTTCGGTAAAGAAAATATAGAAATTATCAATTAGGAGGTATATTATGGCTAGAGGTGGATTTCCCGGATTTCCCAAAGGTGGAAACATGAATAATATGATGAAGCAAATTGAAAAGCTTCAAAAACAAATGGAAGATATGCAGGAAAATCTCAAACAAGAAGAGTTTTCCGCCACAGCCGGCGGTGGAGCGGTAAAGGCTGTAGTAAATGGACAAAAAGAATTGGTATCTATTGTACTTGACGAAGAAGTGGTAGATCCTGACGATTTAGAAATGCTACAGGATTTGATCGTAGCTGCAGTTAATGAAGCGATGCGTACTGCAGAAGAAAAGATGAATTCACAGATGAGTAAACTCACCGGCGGATTGAATCTACCGGGACTATGAGATGAAGGCCAAAGTAAAACCTATTGAGGATCTGATTCGAAAGCTTAATCGACTTCCGGGAATCGGTGCAAAGACAGCCCAACGATTGGCCTATCACATCTTAAGCATGGAAGAAAAGGACGTAGAGGATCTAAGTCAAAGCATTCTAATAGCGAAACAAGAGGTTTTTGAATGCAGTATTTGTTGTAATTTTACCGATGAAGATCCCTGTCAAATTTGCATGGACCCTTCTCGAGACCATTCGATAATCTGTGTGGTGGAGACTCCAAAAGATGTGGAAGCCATGGAACGATCTTTAAGTTTTCAAGGGGTGTACCATGTACTCCATGGAAATATTTCTCCTACCCGTGGAATAGGTGCTGAAGACATTAAAATTCGTGAATTATTACAACATATTCAACAGTCGAAAGACCCGGTAAAAGAAGTCATTATGGCAACCAATCCCACGGTGGAGGGAGAGACTACGGCCATGTATGTTTCTCAACTTCTTGATCCATTGGATATAAAAGTGACCAGAATCGGCTATGGTTTACCAGTAGGAGGCGATTTGGAGTTTTATGATGAAGTGACCATATCCACGGCATTGGAAAATCGACGGCCTCTCAATTAAGAATTTTGGGAAATATTTCCCTTAATTCTTTTTTATTTTAAAGCAAGAGGCTTTAGGGTATAATATTAGTCAGTGTCAGATGAAAGGAAGTGAGTACTTGTCAAATAAAAAGAATGATAAGAATAATTTTAAAAATAAGCTGCCGATGGTTTTATATTATGTATTGGCTCTAGCTGTCGTTTTTTCAATTTCTTCTTTTTTCTTTACTCGTTATAATAAAGAACCGAATATTAAAAAGTCCGATTATGTCAGCTTCGTTCAAATGATTAACGAAGATAAAGTGACAAAAGTTCAAGTAATGGATAAAAAGATTGCCTTTGAAACAAAGGAAGATGGAGAAATTTCAAAATATGAAACCAGTCGTTTTTACGATCCTAATTTAGTGGATCGTCTGATTGAACATAATGTAAAGAGCGACCAAGTTTATGAAAAAGAATTAAATCCCATTGTCTCCTTTTTGTTATCCATAGGAAGCACGATTTTAGTTTTGCTGATTGTATGGCAAATTATGTTTAAATTCCTATTTAAAAAAATGGGCGACGGTGGTGTCGGTCCCATGAGTTTTGGCAAAAGCAATGCGAAAATTTATGTGCAATCCACCGATGGGATACGATTTGAAAATGTCGCCGGACAAGATGAAGCGAAGGAATCACTGACGGAGTTAGTGGATTTTCTCCATAAGCCGGGAAAATATACAGAGATAGGAGCCAAGCTTCCCAAGGGTGCTCTACTCGTAGGACCTCCAGGAACTGGTAAGACTTTATTGGCAAAAGCCGTAGCCAGTGAAGCAAATGTTCCCTTCTTTTCCATATCCGGTTCGGAATTTGTGGAAATGTTTGTAGGACTGGGTGCAGCCAAGGTGAGAGATCTCTTTAAACAAGCGGAGGAAAAAGCGCCCTGTATCGTTTTTATCGATGAAATTGACACCATTGGTAAAAAGAGAGACGGTGCCGGTTTTTCTGGAAACGATGAGAGGGAACAAACCCTAAATCAACTGTTATCAGAAATGGATGGTTTTGATGCCAGAGCCGGTGTGGTAATTCTGGCTGCGACAAACCGTCCCGACTCCTTGGATCCTGCTTTACTTCGTCCCGGTCGATTTGACCGTCGAATTCCGGTGGAACTACCGGATCTAAAGGGACGAGAGGCAATTTTAAAAGTCCATGCTCGGGAAATTAAAAAGGAAGAGGATATCGATTATAATGCTGTCGCTCGCTCCACAGCAGGAGCCAGTGGTGCCGATCTTGCCAATATGATCAATGAAGCAGCTTTACGAGCTGTTCGGGAAGGACGAGATCGTATGAGTCAAAACGATATTGAAGAATCCGTTGAAGTGGTATTAGCCGGTTATGAACGGAAAAATGCTGTGATCTCTCCTCGAGAGAAGCGAATTATAGCCTATCATGAAGTCGGTCATGCATTGGTAGCCGCTCGACAAACAGATTCAGCACCGGTTCATAAGATCACAATCGTTCCTAGAACTTCCGGAGCCTTAGGTTATACGATGCAAGTGGATGAAGAAGAAAAATTCTTAATGAGTCGGGAAGAAGCTTTTAACAAGATCGTTACTCTTACTGGAGGACGCTCTGCGGAAGAATTGATTTTTTCCACCAAAACCAGCGGAGCTTCCAACGATATTGAACAGGCTACAAAAATCGCAAAGGCCATGATTACACGTTTCGGTATGGATGACGAATTTGGTTTTGTTGCCATGGAAACGATGGTCAATCCTTATTTAGGAGGAGACAGTACTTTAAGTTGCTCTCCGCAAATGCAGTATAAAGTGGATCTTGCAGTACAACAATTGGTTGAAAAAGCTCATGAAAAAGCGATTGCTATTTTGAAAGAAAATATCAATGCTCTCCATGAAATTGCAGATTATCTTTTAAAAGAAGAGACCATTTCCGGAGAAGAATTCATGAACATTTTAAATCGACATATAGAAGAAGATATCTAAAGTTAAACTCTACAAAGATGGATTTGTAGAGTTTTTTTTCATGTAAAAATATGCTATACTAAAGTGACAAATGTTTGGATTAAAAGGAGGAATCTATGAAACTTTGGAAGAAATTAAAAGAGTTAAAAGAAGAAGTCGATTTTGTTGATCTTAGTCATCCCTTAAGTGAGAACACTCCCCATTGGGCGGGTTTTAACCCCCTAGAAAAAATAGAAATATATAATTTCAAAGAACATAAATTTACCGCAACGGAATATAAGATCGTTTCCCAATTTGGCACCCATATTGATGCTCCCGGCCATTTTGCAGAAGGCGGAAGGATGCTCCACGAATTGGAAGTGGAGAATATGTTTTTGCCCTTAGTGGTAATGGATTTCTCTAAAGAAGCCGATGAAGATCCTGATTATGTCATTGAGGCAAAAGATATCTTGACCTTTGAAGAAGAATATGGAAGGATTCCTTCGGGAACCTTTGTCGCTTTGCGAACAGATTGGTCGAAACGAAAGGAAAATTTTGACAATATTGATGAGGATGGTATCCCACATTATCCTGGTTGGTCCATGGAAGCGGTAAAACTATTAATTGAAGAGCGAAAAGTAGCCGCCATCGGACATGAAACTTCCGATACCGATGCTTCCTGTATTTCCGTGGAAGCGGGAGGATTGCCAGTGGAAACTTATGTCTTGGAACAGGATATCTTCCAAGTGGAATTAATGGCCAATCTGGATCAAATGCCGACACTAGGAGGAGTGATCGTCTTAGGGTATCCTAAAGTCATAAATGGACCGGGATTTACCGTCCGTTGCATAGGAGTCAAAGAAAAGGAATAAAATATAAAAATGGCCAGAAAGGTAGCAAGATTATTTATCGGAATAATTCTTCCCTGGGTGATGACTTTTATACTTCCGTGGGGACATCATCAAATCTTAAAAGGGGCAAATTTCTCCCTACATTCTTCCTATCGTCTCGGTGAAGTCCTTGGGATGGCATTATTACTCGGAATTTTTAGCTATCTTCTTTGCCGTATGATCATCTATTCTCTGGGAAGGGGAAGAGAGGATCGCTTCTCTTTGATCCTTGGAATCCTCGTCTTATGTGTCGGTGGACTGCCGGGCATTGCAGTATACGGATTTCCAAGTTTCTATTTTGCAATTTCTTTTTTTGCATATCTATATATGACTTATTTTAATAGCAAAAGGACAGGTGAAGTATGAAATATATCAGCTTTATAAAAGACGGACAGCATGATTTCGGAATATTGGAAGATCAAAAAGTATATCCTCTTCGTCAATATTTGAAAGATCATTTCCAATTAGAGGGTAAGGATTTACGAGTTCTCTTGCAAATGGAAGAGAGGATTATGACCGACGATCTGACGATCTCTTATTCCTTCGATGAAATTAAAGTGGAACCTCCTTTTTTGGAAGGGGAACGAAATGTATTATGTATTGGAAAAAACTATTTAGACCATGTAAATGAGATTAAATTTTTAGAAGAAAGAAATGATATTCCCAAAGAACCGATCTATTTTTCCAAATTAGTGGATCAATTTAAGGGTCCCGATGATGAAATTGAGTTATGGGGTTTGGATAATGTGGATTACGAAGTGGAATTGGCTATTATTATAGGAAAAGACGGAAAAAATATTCCGAAGGAAAGGGCAAAAGAGTACATCTTCGGCTATACGATTGGCAACGATCTATCTGCTCGAAAACTTCAGATGGAACGACAACAGTGGTTTAAGGGAAAGTCCTTAGATGGCTTTTGTCCCATTGGTCCATGTATCGTTACAGTGGATGAATTTGAATTTCCTCCAAGACGTCGTATCACTTCAAAGATCAACGGAGAATTGCGACAAGATAGCTATACGGATCAGTTGATTTTTGACATTCCAACAATTATTGAAGATCTCTCCCGAAATACCACATTGAAAAGGGGAGATATCATCCTTACTGGAACACCTTCCGGAGTAGGTGGAGGATTCTCAAAACCCAAATACATCAAAAAGGGAGATATTTGCACTTGTGAAATTGAGGGAATCGGTATTTTAGAAAATAAGTTCATATGAAAAAGGGTAGAATTTTGTCTACCCTTTTTTATATGTATGGAGAAGTCATCTGAAATTAAAAAAGAGTTCTTCTCTCAATGACTTTTCCAATGATCCGGATATCCCTCGTAGAGTAAATGTTGGCTTTGATTCCCTGTTCGCTAGTATTTTTTGAAAGAAGGATATATTGATCTTTCACTTCCAAAAAAGAACCGAGGATGAACCGATCGTCTGTAACAAGGCCAAGCACGAGATCTCCATTTTCTATGGGATCTTCTTTATTTATTTCCCGGACAATGAGGATGTCACCTTGTGAAATTTCAGGGAACAAGTGATGTTCCAAAACTTTTAAAGCAAATAAATGATCTGCCTCCTCTCCCATCTCCACCGTTATATATTCCATGGTCTGTTGTAGACCATGCCTTAAATCCAAAAGAGGAATTTGTTGAGAACGGCTAAGGGCATAATCGGTATTTCCTAAAAGATAGTCAATACTGACATTGAAAATTTCCGATAATTTTTTCAACTTTGTAAAATCCGGTTCCGATCGCCCCGTTTCATATCCGGCAATGGTGGTCCGTTGGACCTCTAATTTATGGGCCAATTCTTTTTGAGTTAAACTCATACTTTTTCTCAATGCCTTTAATATTTTTGCAAATTCCATATTAATAACCTGATTTCTGGCATGTAGGACACAGTCCTTCCAACTCGATCGTATGATCCTTTACAATAAATCCTGTTTCTTTGGAAATTTGTTCTTCGAAAGATTTCATGGGACAATGGGAAACTTCTTCCATCCTTTTGCACTGGGAGCATACAATATAATGACGATGCTTTTTTGAAGCAAATTCGTAATAATATATTCCGTCCTGATAAATATTTTTATGAAGAATCCCCTCATTCGACAGTTGGTTCAGGATTCGATATAGGGAAGTAAAACTGGGAGATGATTCACCGTGAAGACTGTCAAAAATATGTTCCGTATTCATGGGAAGGGGAGAATGGTATAAAATATCCATAACCTCCAATCGGCCTTTCGTTACCTTTAAATTTTTGTCTTTTAAAATCCTCTTAAAGTTTTCCATATCAATCACTTCCTTATTCTAAGGATACCCATTCATGATATAAAGAAGTCGGATACTGATAATAAAAATAAATAAAACTTAAAATTTTCCTTGATAATAAAAAGAATCTAGGGTAAATTATAAACAAGAATAAAAATCATTACCAATAAGGAGGTATTTATGAAATTATCCGGAAAAATTGTGATCTTTGGTACAATCCTATTATTTCTTTTTGGTTGCAGCAAAGAGTCCCACAAAAACTTAGCATCGAAGCCTGAAGAACATCGATTGAAGGTCTATGCCTCAGTCTATCCCATGTATGATTTTGCTCAAAAAATCGGTGGAGAAAAAATTGATTTAGAATTAATCGTCCCCAGTGGTCAGGAACCCCATAATTGGGAACCGGGACAACAGGATATCAAAAAATTAGAGAAGGGAGATCTCTTTATCTACAATGGCGCAGGACTGGAACATTGGATCGATAAAGTAATCGCTTCTTTAGATAATCAAAACTTGACGGTAATAGAAGCCAGCAAGGGTATTGAGTTAATCGGTCCCCAACATAGAGATTCCAATGAAGACTCTGCCCATAATCGGAAAGAGGAGCACCAAGACAATCATAATCATAAACATGAAGCCGAAGAAGATCATTCTCAAGGCCATCACCATGATCATAAAAATATTGACCCCCATGTATGGTTAAGCCCAGTCAATGCAAAACTGGAATTAGAAAATATCAAGAATGCTTTAGTGGAAGCAGATCCAAAACATAAAGCTTATTATGAACAAAATTACCAAAAATACGGAGAGGCTTTTGACGAATTGGACCAAGAGTATCGAAAACAACTGATGAATGTAGAGGAAAAGACGATTGTCGTATCCCACGAAGCCTTTGGATATTTATGTAGAGAATATGGATTACAACAAATGGGAATTGAGGGAATCAATGCTGAAACGGAACCGGATGCAAAAACCATGGCAAAAATTATTGATTTTGTAAAAAGTAAAGGAATTACGACAATCTTTACGGAAGAATTAATGGATCCTAAAATTGCTGAAACGATCGCAAAAGAAACCGGAGCAGTGACTTCTGTGCTATCTCCTTTGGAGGGACGATCTCAAGATCAAATTGACAAAAACAGTGATTATATTGAAATAATGAAAGAAAACTTAGAAAATTTAAGAACTGCCTTACAATAGGCCTTTTAAATTTCCCACGAAGATGATATTATAATAGATCCTTGGTGGGATTATTATTGTAAAGAGGTCATAGTTTGAATCAAAAAGTATTAGAAATAAAAAATTTGTCATTTGGGTATGGACAAGAAAAAATATTGAAAGATATCTCCTTGGATATTTATAAAGGAGATTTTATTGGTCTGATCGGTGCAAATGGTTCAGGAAAATCGACATTAATTCAGCTGATCCTGAATGTGCAAACACCGGATACAGGAGAAATTTTATGGGCAACCCATTTAAAAAAAGAAAATATAGGTTATGTACCCCAATTATCCTTAGGTAGCTCCTATGATTTTCCAATTACGGTTTTTGAACTGGTGAGTTTGTCGCTATATGGAGAAATTAAAGGTTTTCGCCGACTGAAAGAAAAACACCGTGACCGTATTTTTGATGCATTGCATCAGGTAGGGATGAAAGATTACAGTAATAATCTCTATTCTCAACTTTCCGGAGGACAAAGACAGCGAGTATTCATAGCCAAAGCTTTAGTCAATCATCCAAATTTTCTTATTTTAGATGAGCCGACCAATGGAATCGATCAAGATTCAAAGAAAAATCTATTTCAGCTATTGCATCACTTAAACCGCAAACATCAAATAACAATCTTGATGATCACCCATGATTTAGACGATATAAAGGAATATCTAAATAAGATTTATGAATTAAAAGATCAACAGATCGCGAGGCTGATATAGTGGAAATTTTCCAATATACTTATATGATTCGTGCCATGATTGTAGGTTTGGCTGTTTCGATCATCATACCTTTTATGGGAATCGTAGTTGTCAATAAAAAGATATCGATTATTGGGGATGCTCTTTCCCATGTCTCCTTGTCCGGGGTGATGTTAGGTCTAATTACCGGTTGGAGTCCTATTGTAGGAGCGATCTTAACTTGTATCTTGGCTAGTTTATTTTTAGAATTTATTCGAAAGAAATTTCCCGGTTATCAAGAAATTTCAACGGCGATTATCATGTCCACCGGTATTGGCATTGCTTCGATACTATCAGGCTTTGTAAAGACGGCAGCTAATTTTGAGTCCTATCTCTTTGGCTCCATCATTGCCATTTCGGACTTTGAATTTTACATGATCCTAGCCGTCTCTTTGATTGTGTTTTTAATTTTTTGCTATCTCTACCGGGATCTGATGTATATTTCTTTTGACGAAACATCGGCTCGTTTAAGTGGAGTTGCTGTAGACCGAGTCAATACCGTGTTTATGATTTTAATTGCTATAACCATTTCAGTTTCCGCCCGTACGGTGGGAATCCTGATCATCTCATCTTTGATGGTAATTCCCGTAGCAACGGCTATGCAATTTCAACTAAATTATAAAAAGACGACCATCGTTTCATCTTTATGTGGGGTTTTATTTACCTTATGTGGATTGATTCTGTCCTTTTATTGGGGGTTAAAACCGGGAGGAACCATCGTTTTAATCGGTGTTTTGACTCTCATCGTTGTCATTGGGATGAAATCGGGAAAAAAGATGAAATAAAAACAAAAATCATGTAGAATAAAGTATAGATACGTCTATACTTTTTTTATTGGAGGAAACTATGAAAAAGACGAATGCCATGCGTCTTCTGGACGCCAATCACATTGAATATGACTGGATGGAGTATGATCCGAAGAAAGGAATTTCAGGAGTGGAAGTTGCGGCTCAGTTAGATGAAGAGGTGGAACAGGTTTTTAAAACTCTAGTCGTCCAATCTGAAAAAGATTATTTCGTCTTTCTCGTACCGGCAGCGGAAGAACTGGATGTAAAGAAAGCGGCCAAAATTATCGGTGTAAAAAAGGTTGAAATGCTACCTCAACGAAAACTTTTGCCATTGACAGGTTATGTCCATGGGGGATGTTCCCCTTTGGCCATGAGAAAACAATTTCCCACCTATATCCATGAAAGTGGGGAAGATATGGAGTTTTTCTATATTAGCGGGGGTAAAATCGGCCTTCAAATTAAAATGAATCCGAAAGATTTAAAAGAACTCCTCCAAGGAAAATTTGAAGATATTATAAAGGGAGAATAAAATGGACTATTTAAAAGAATATGAAAAATGGCTGGCGTCGGATGTTATTGATGAAAAGACCAAAAATGAACTTCGAAATATTACTGATGAAGAGGAAATAAAGGATCGTTTTTATAAAGAATTGGAATTTGGAACTGCAGGGCTTCGAGGAATTCTCGGTGCCGGTACCAATCGAATGAATAAATACGTGGTGGGAAAGACCACGCAAGCCTTTGCCAATGTGATAAAAAATCATGGACCGAAAGCTGTTAAAAAGGGAATGGTCATTGCCCATGATGTGCGATATATGTCGAAGGAATTCACACAATTGGCCGCTCAAATTTTTGCTGCCAATGGGATCAAGACCTATTTATTTGATGATATCCGTCCGACGCCAATGCTATCCTATGCCATACGATATTTAAACACGCAATCGGGAATCGTCATTACTGCTTCCCATAATCCTCAAGCCTATAATGGATATAAGGCTTATTGGGAAAAAGGCTCCCAAATATTAGAAGATATTGCAGAACAAATAGTCGAGGAAATGGAAGGCTTGGACTTTGGTGATGTAAAAATCAAAAACTATCAAGAAGCCTTGGATGAAGGATGGATTGAAATATTGTCCCATGACTTGGATGAAGCTTATTATCGGGATACCCTAAGGAAGGCGATTCATGAGGATATCAATAGGGATCTTAAAATTGTCTACACACCCTTAAATGGAACGGGAAATGTACCGGTGCGTCATGTGTTAAGAGAACGGGGCTTTACCGATGTCTTTGTGGTACCGGAACAGGAAAAGCCAGATCCCACCTTTGCTACAGTGGGATATCCCAATCCCGAGGATTTGAAAGCCTTCAAATTGGCAAAGGAGTACGCAAAACAGCGACAAGCTTCTTTGGTGATTGCAACGGATCCCGACTGTGATCGGGTAGCGATGTTAGGTCGAGACCAATCTGGAAATCTCCATCCTTTTAATGGCAATCAAATCGGTTTTATGCTGGTTTATTATATATTAAATGAAAGATTTAAAAAAGGAAATTTACCGGAAAAAGGAGCCATTGTCAAATCCATAGTCACCGGCGACTTGTCTAAAGTCATTGCCCAAAAATATGGTATTGATACTTATGAGACTTTGACAGGATTTAAAAATATTTGTAGTCTTCCCAATATTTGGGACGAAACCAAAGAAGCTGAATTTATCTTTGGGTATGAAGAAAGCATCGGATATGTCTATGGAGACCATGTCCGAGATAAGGATGGTGTCGTATCTTCCATGATGATTGCGGAGATGGCCGCCTTCTATGATAAAAAAGGCATGACCTTAGTAGATTTGCTTCAAGAGATCTACCGAGAGTTCGGCTACTATAAAGAACGTTTGGAATCCATCGTCCTAGAGGGGATCGAAGGACAAAAACGGATCGATCGAATGATGGAGACGTTCCGAAAGACGGATTTTGAAGAATTCGGGCCTTTAAAAGTGGACAAAAAGATCGATTTTATCCACGGATATGAAAAAGTGGCACCTTCCAATGTGTTAAAATTCTATTTGGAAGACGGATCCTGGTTTGCTCTACGTCCTTCGGGCACAGAGCCAAAGATCAAATTGTATATTTATACCACAGACCGAGAGGAAAAAATTGCCGATCAAAAGGTAGAAAGATTATATGAAGATATTAAGAAGAAGTTAACCGATATTAAGTAGAGGTGAACCATGATATTATTTTGCGATTTTAACCCGAAACTGACCAGGCAATACTATACAGAGGAATTTTATAAAAACAGAAAAAACAAAGCAGAAGATTTACGTGTATATCCATCGGGAAATGGTATTGATATGGCAGTCTTTGCCAAAAATTTAAGTGAAGAGGGAGAGGTTTTTCTTTTGGAAGGCCTATCCATTGGAAGGGAAATCACTACAAGTTTAAAAGAATTGGGAATCCATTGCCATAGGGTAAAGTTAAAAGATGACAATGTGGAGCATCTGGTAGTGAAACAAAATCGACAAAAAACGGAAGTCATGACACCGGAACCAAGGATCACCATGGAAGATCGAAATGATATTCTGGCTGCTTTTTATGAAGCTTGTAGTGACAAAAAGATCGTTATAGTGGCAGAAATAGACAATGAGAGTTTAAGCCCCGATCTGTATGAGAAATTGATCCATCACTGTTATCAAAAGAATATAAAAATAGGAGTGACGGTATCGGATCTCTTTGATATTAAAAGTGCAAAACCCTATCTCTTGGTCATTGAAAAAGATCAATTGGAAAAAGATAAACCCATTTACTACACATCGGAAGTTTTGCAAAAAGGACGGCTTTTAATAGATAAAGGCGTGGGAATTTTATTCGTATTGTCTCAAAAGGGTGCTATCATCATGACTAAGGATAAAAATTACCATGGTTATTTTACAGAACAAAAAGATCGGATTGAGAAGGTGAATAAAAATTTAATGCTCACCGGTCTTTCCATAGGAATTGAGCGGGATTATAATTTTGAGACTTCAATAAAATTGGGACTTGCTTGCAGCATTTGGGAAAATTTCAATAAATTTCGACAAGTGGAAATGAGTGAAATTAAAAAGTGGATGAATACCATCGTAGTAGAAGAAATATAGGAGGAGTTATGAAAAATTTTAAACTGAATCGTGAAGATGCCTTGTTTTTATTTGTGGATATTCAAGATAAATTATTAGTCGCCATAGAAAATGCAAAAGAAGTGGAAAAAAATAGTAAAATCTTGGCTGAGGTTTCCACCATTACAGAAATTCCCTCCCTCATCACGCTACAATATCCCAAAGGCTTAGGTCCAATGACAGAAAGTGTTCGACAACATATTAAGGACGGGATAGAGTTGGAAAAAATTCATTTTTCATCTATGGAAGATGATGAAATTCGAAAGACTCTAAAAGAAAAGGGGAAAAGACAGATTATCCTATGTGGCATTGAAGCTCATATTTGTATCTTTCAAACAGCACGAGGATTAATTGAAAATGGATACGAAGTATTTCTAGTTTCTGACGCTGTCGGATCACGGAAACAATCGAATCAAAAAAATGCTCTTCAAATGATGGGAGAAATGGGCTGCGTGATCACAAATACGGAAACAATTTTATTTGATATTGCCGGAGTTGCAGGAACAGAAGAATTTAAAAAATTACAAAATTTGATTAAATAGAAACAGACGATATCGTCTGTTTCTATTTTTTTAAAAAATGGGACATATCCCTTAAATTAATAGCTATGTAGAATATGTTATAATAAATACGGTGATTTTATGAAGATAATACATACAGCAGATCTTCATTTGGGAAAGAATTACAAAGGTGAAATTCCCATTGAAATAGCAGATCAATTAGAACATGATATTTGGAACACTTTAATAGATTTATGTAAGAAAAGCAATGAAGAAAAAGTGGATTTGATGTTGATTGCCGGTGATCTTTACGAAAGAGATTTCTTTACTTTGTCGGATATGAATTATCTGATGGATATTTTAGGCTCTTGTAATTTTCCTGTCGCTATCGCTGCAGGCAACCACGATTATCTGAAAGAGGGAGATTTATTTTCCCAGGTGGAAATACCGTCGAATATCCTTCTTTTTCCCCCAAAATTTACTGCGATGGATTTAGAGCAATGTAATTGTCGTCTTTTTGGATATAGTTATGATGACGTCCATCCTACAATTGAATTGAATCCTCCGAAACTCCATGCTCAATATAAAAATATTTTACTGATTCACGGTTGGATTCAGGATAATCCCTACTTGACATTGGATCCAACATTTTTAGATCAATTTGACTATGTGGCTTTAGGCCATATTCATAAGCGAGGTCAAGCGACTAAAAAAGCTTATTATAGTGGATCTTTGGAACCTCTTAATTTTAAGGAAACGGGACCCCATGGATATATTGAATTGCTTTGGGAAGAAGATTTGACGATTACCTACCGCAATTTTTCGCAAAAAGAATTTATCGTAAAGACTCTCACATTGGATGATGAAAATATTATGGAGGTCATAGAATCCATTGAAAACCAAATAAATCCAAACCATCTCTATGAATTCATATTGGAAGGAAGGGTGAAAGATCCCTGGTTTGTGGAGGAATTATTAAATCGACGAATCAAAGGAAGATATGTCAAATTTGTCAATCACCTAAAGCCTCTATATTCCATCGAAGCTTTAAAAGAAGAATTTCAAGGACAATTACTAGGCAGCTATATTCAAACCTTGGATCAAAAAGATGAAAAATACCAAAAAGCTTTACAATTAGGATTAGAATATTTATTGGAGGCTAAAGATGAAGCTTAAAGAATTAGGTTTGATGGATTTTGGTAAATTTCACAATCGAAAAATTACCTTAAAGGAAGGCATTCATATTATTTATGGAGACAATGAAGCGGGGAAATCAACGATTCACAATTTTATAGGTGGAGTCTTTTACGGGTTTGCCAAAGATTCTTTGGCACGACGATTAACTGACGAGGACTATGAACGATATCGACCATGGAATGGTGACAATTACCGAGGTTATATCGAAATTGAAAAAGAAGATAGCTATCGAATTGAACGGGATTTTACGAAAAATCAAGTTAAAGTTTATAATTTAAAAACCGGATTAGATCTATCCCAACTGTCTGTATATCGCCAGTATTCTAGAATAGCACAACCGGGGGTTTATTTTTTAGATCGGAATCGCACCCTCTTTGAAAATACCGTCTTTCTTCGCCAGTTGGAAAATCACTATGATAAAAGCAGTGATGAATCACTTCGAGAAAGAATTCATAATTTTGTTCGAACCAAAGACGAGAGCTTAAATGGAGATCAAGCTTTGGATCGAATGAAAAAAGATCTTTGGGAATTGGGCTATGACGGAAGAAAAAGCTCTCAAATCGGTTCATTAGCAAAAGAAATTAAGGAAATCAATAAAAGCTTGCCTTTTTTAGAAGAAGAATACCAAAGATATTATAAGAAACAAAGAGATTTTTATTCATTTAAGAAAAATCTGAAACAATTACAAACTCAAATAGCAGGACGAAAAAAATACGATTATGAAATATTGAAATCAGAAGTCAAATCTTTGGAAGAAAAGATGATGGCTTCAGCAAAAAATAAAATTACGATATCAGATTATGAAACAGCTATTGAACTCAATCATGAAATTTCTTCTTTTTCTTCCCAATTAGATGAATATCAAGAACAAATTCCTAGGAAAGAAAATTATGAGAAGGAAGAAAAAATTCAAAAGGATTATGAATATTTTCGAAAAATTCAACAAAAAATAAATTTATTAAACGAAAGAAATTATTCCAAAGAATTGGAGATGCTCTCCATCGATTATAAAAAGACGAAGGAGAAATCTCAAAGTTATCTTCTTCAAATTCTACTTTCCCTTCTGGGGATTCTCCTCATTATCGGTTTTTGTATCTATCTCCATCGATATTTTTTAGGAATTTTTAGTATTTTCTTTGCCATCCATATTTATTTACGAGGAGGTAATTATCGTCGAAATCATGAGCTCCTTCTTCGTATCATGTATCAGATGGAAGAATTAAAACAATACTCTTTGGAAAAGAGATTGGAAAAACAGGAATATGATCAACTGATTCAAAATTTTTTTGAAAAATACCATTGTCATAATGGTGAAGAATTGGAAGAGTTCTTTAGTGAAAACGCCCAAAACCTCAGTCGTAAAAAGGCTTTGAATGAATTTCAACAAAAAGACATCTTGCAACAAAAAAACAAGTTTTTGAAATTACTTGAAAAAATTGAAAGTCGAGAAAGAGAATTGGCAAAGATCTTGAAAAAATACGATGTGAAAAACATTGCCGCATTACGGAGTCAATTGAATGAAAAAAACCCGTTTCAAAGAGAATTAGAAATTAAAAAAAGACGGTTAAAAGAGTTAGAAGGAAGCTTTTCTACAGAAACGCCAATCTTTTGTGAAAAACCCCTAGATCAATTAGTCGATCATCAAAAGAAAATGGACTTAGATCTTTCACGTTTGAAAGGGGAAATGAAAACCTTGGAATCCTCTGTCAAAAAACTTCAACGATTCCAAAATAAAAAGAAGAGGTTGGAAGGAAAAAAACAGAAACTGGAAGAAAAACGAGAGCTTTTAGAATTAGCCTCTCGTACATTGGAAGAACTATTATCGGACAATCAAAATTTATTGATGCCTCGTCTGCGACAAAAGATGGAAGAAATTCTTGAAAAAATGACCGAGGGAAAATACCGTCAAGTGTTATTGACACAAGATTATAATATTTCCCTATACGATCAAAGTCAAGAAACTTTTGTCCATCTTTCCCAGCTTAGTCAAGGGACGATAGATCAAGTATATCTTGCATTTCAATTGGCATTGGGCAAAGTGCTTTGGAAAGAAGAATACCCTTTGATCTTAGACGATCCTTTTTATAGTTATGACGATGCAAGATTACGAGCAACTTTAGATTATTTATCTCGGGAAAAGCAGGTAATGATCTTTACCAGTAATCACCGGGAACAAAAGATTTTGAACGAAGAAAATATAAAATATGAATTGATTACTTTGTGAGGTATTATGATTTTTGCAATTGGTGATTTACATTTTGATCACAGTAAAAAAAAGCCGATGGATATTTTCGGCCCAAACTGGATAGATCATGAAGAAAAAATAATGAAATATTGGAAAGATCAAGTAGGTCCCCAAGATGTGGTTCTCCTAGTGGGAGATATCTCTTGGGGATTGAAATTAAAAGATGCAGTAAATGATTTACATCGCATCCATCAATTACCGGGACAAAAGATTATTTCCAAGGGCAATCATGACTATTGGTGGTCTTCCCTTGGAAAGATGAAGGGATTGGGATTTCATAGTCTTCACTTTTTAAACAACAATAGCTATACCATTGGAGATATTGGCATTTGTGGAACGAGAGGTTGGGCACCTAGAGATTCCCAAGAGTTTTCACAGCAGGATGAAAAAATTTATTTACGAGAAGTGGGTCGTCTAAAATTATCCTTAGACTCCGTTAAACAGAAGGAAAAAATAGCTATGATACACTATCCTCCCTTTAATCAGGATTTTACACCCAATGAATTTTCAAAAATGTTGGCGGATTATAATGTCCGTCACTGTATTTACGGTCATCTCCATGGACCAGGTCATCGTTACGTCTTTAATGGAGAATTATTAGGTGTGAAATATCAATGTGTCGCCAGTGATTATGTGGATTTTAAATTACAAAAAATCGGGGAGGGACTATGGAGCGAGAAATAGAAATAAAACTTTTAGGCTTAAATGTGGATCAATTGGAAAAAGAGCTATTGGCTCGAGGTGCCACATTCCTTGGAAGAGAAAAACAAAAAAATATTCGAATCAATTCAACCCTTTGTACAATTCCAAAGGAAAAAGGCTATTTGCGAATTCGTACTGTAATAAGAAAAGGAGAAAAAGAAATCCATCAATTTACCTTTAAAGAGTCCATTACAGAAATAGGAGTTCGGGAAAACCTGGAACATACCACTGAAATCGGCGATCCTCAGGCCCTGTTAAAAATTTTGAATTTGATGGGCTTTGATCAATTGAAGGAAGGAGAAAAAGATCGAAAATCCTATGCATATCAAGGATTGCGATTTGATTTTGACACTTGGGACAAAGACAGCTACCCCCATCCCTATATTGAAGTGGAAGGTCCTTCCATGGAAGAGATCTATGGAGTTTTAGACGATCTCTCCATCGACAAAAGACATGTTTCCACCTTAAGTATTGCAGAATTAATAAAAAAATTAAAAAAATAATATGACATATATAATAAAAATGTTATAATATATTCAGTAATAAAGGGGGTTTACAATGTCTAATTATAATTACATTAAATGGTTTGATGAAATTGGAAAAGACGATGTGGGGATTGTCGGTGGAAAAGGTGCAAATTTAGGGGAATTGACATCTTTCGGTCTGCCGGTACCTCCCGGATTTTGTGTAACGGCTCAAGCCTATAATACATTTATCGATTATGCAGAATTAGACGAAGTGGTTAAATTTCTTATGGAAACCATCGATGTAGAAAATGTAGATGATTTGACACAAGTATCAAAAGACATTCAAGGAAAAATCAATGAAGGAGAATTTCATCCGGAATTAAAAGAGGAAATTCTTCGTGCTTATCGAGAATTTTCCGACCGAATTTCCGTAAAATCACCGGAAGTGGCGGTACGGTCTTCAGCTACAGCAGAAGATTTACCAGATGCGTCTTTTGCAGGTCAACAAGATACCTATCTTCATATACGAGGGGAAGAGGAGTTATTAAAACATATTCGTTCCTGTTTTGCTTCCCTTTGGACTTCTCGGGCCATTTATTATCGAGAAAAACAATCCTTTGACCATTTTGATGTGGCCTTGTCCGTCGTCGTTCAAAAAATGGTTCAATCGGAAAAATCCGGTGTCATGTTTACTGCCAATCCTATTAATCACAACAAGGATGAAATGATGATCAATGCCAGTTATGGCTTGGGAGAAGCGATCGTTTCAGGAACAGTGACTCCTGATGAATATATTATTGATAAAAAAAGCAAAGAGATTATTGAAAAAAACATTGCCGAAAAAAATACAATGGTTATAAAAAAAGAAGAAAAAGTGGGAACCAAGGAAGTAAGAGTTTCCGAATTCCTTGGAGAAGAATTTGTGAAAAGAGAATGTCTTAGCAGGGAAGAATTAAAGATACTAATTGATATGGGTTTAAAAGTGGAATCCCTCTACGGCTCGGTTCAAGATACGGAATGGGGCTTTGACAAAGAGACGAAAGAATTCTACTTCCTCCAATCTCGACCCATCACAACGCTTCAAATGAAAGAAAAAGAAGAATTAAAACAATTGGTAAAAGGTCTTCCTGCTTCCCCAGGCATCGGAAGAGGAAAGGTAAAGTTGATCAAGGATATTTCTGAGATCAATCTTGTGGAAGAGGGAGATATTCTGGTTACGGAAATGACAAATCCGGACATGGTTCCTGCTATGCGAAAATCTGCCGGAGTGGTTACTGACGAAGGGGGCCGAACTTGTCATGCGGCTATTGTCTCCCGAGAGTTACAGATCCCTTGCATCGTAGGGGGGAAAAATGCCACCAAAGTCTTAAAGATGGGAATGGATGTCACAGTGGATGCCAAGCGAGGAGTAGTATATGAAGGGCATGTTCTCAATGAAGAATCGTCCCAATCAACGATAAAACCCAAAGACTCTGTCCATGGATTTTCCCAGAAGACGGTCTCAATGATGGCACCGATTACGGCAACGAAAATCTATATGAACTTAGGTGAACCGGATTTAATCAGCAGATATCAAGATCTTCCCTTTGACGGTATCGGTTTGATGCGTACGGAATTTATCTTTACCAATCGAATTGGTGCCCATCCCATGTATCTTTTGAAGACGAATCAGGGCAAATTTATGGTGGATCAGTTGGCGGAAGGTATTATGAAAGTGGCTTCGGTAATCTATCCTAAAAATCTTGTCGTTCGAATGAGTGATTTTAGGACCAATGAATTCCGAGGGTTAAAAGGCGGCGATGAGGTAGAACCTATTGAAGCCAATCCCATGATCGGCTGGCGAGGTGTCAGTCGCTATATTTCACCGGAATATGAAGAAGGCTTTCGCTTGGAATGCCAGGCGATACGAAAAGTACGGGAAGAGTTCGGCTTGACCAATGTCATTGCCATGCTGCCCTTTGTTCGAACACCGGAAGAATTGGCCATTGTCAAAGATATAATGGCAGAGGAAGGATTAAAACAGGGAAAAGATTTTAAAATTTGGATTATGGCGGAAGTGCCTTCTGTCGTATTACAAGCAGAGACATTTGCCCAAATGGTAGACGGATTTTCCATCGGTTCCAACGATTTGACACAATTGGTGATGGGAGCTGACCGAGACAGTGGAATTTTAAATAATATGGGTTATTTTGATGAGCGAAATGAAGCGGTAAAAATTGCTTTAAAGACAATCATTGAAGCGGCCAATAAATACGGTAAAACCTGTTCCATTTGCGGGCAAGGCCCTAGTCAATATCCGGAATTGGCGGAATATTTAGTAGAATGTGGCATTACGTCGATATCCGTAAATCCCGATACAGTGGACTATACCAGAAGATTGGTGGCCTCTGTGGAACAAAAAATTATTTTGAAAAAACTTCGAGAATTGAAATCCTAAATAATAAAAACCTCACAGTGAAAAACTGCGAGGTTTTTTTACTATTTACATAATCGATGCTTTTAAATTACTCATCATTAAATATTTTTCCATTGATATGGTCACTGTTTTGTCTTCGAGTTCCAAATATGGATCAATATAGATGCGGTAGCCCTCCACATCGACAGTATCGTATTCATGACCTTCTGCCTTGGGCTTTCCGATATATGTGACTACATCCGGCATGCCGGAACCACAGCACATCTTAGGTACATATTGACTTAGGGTGAATTCTTCAATATTTTTCTTTTTTAAATACTCCATGGCTTTCGGTTCAATTGTGACTTTCATAATTACCCCCTCTTAATCAAAATTTTTCTTTTTTAATTAAAGTCACGAAAGCTTGAGAGTCCTCCTGGGCTATGGCTGAAATGTAGTTATCTCCGTCAAACTTCAAAACTTTTCCCGGTACCAAATCGTGACTTTCTTTTTCACTTCCATCTTGGTTTTCCAAAGTCAATAGAAAATGACCTTCAACAACGGTAAAGAGAATTATAAAACCTTCATGATTATGCTTATCAATACGTCCTTGGGATGGTATGACTTGCTTTACTACTTGAAAATTATTTTCTTTAAAGACCAAACCTTTTTCTTGTCCCACATTTCCTATCATTTGATCGACTCCTTTATCCTTGGGTTCTTTTTTGTCCAAAGTATTTATCAATAGATCTTCCGGATCCAATTTCGTTGAAGGATCTTCTTGCAATTGGTCCCGGTAAGTACTTAAACGGATGACTTCCTCATGAAAGAGTTTTTTGATGATCTCATCAATATTTGGCGTATTTTTTCGAAGCAATTCACTTCGAATATCGTTTAATATTTGCAGTTTTTCTTCCGGATACTGTTCCAGAACCTTTTCAATATCTTGATAAATCATGGAAGTGATTCCCGGATTGATTCGAGATGAGAGAATCCCTACGGAAATAGGTCCTTTCTTTGCGATTTGGGCCAAACGCAAAGGTGAGTCGCTGAGGATGTCCATTCTCTCATAGGGGATATTTCTTTTTTTCGCTTGATCTTCGAAAAGATTGTTTAAGACAAAATTATGTGTGGCAATAAAAAGGTAATCATATCCCATAAAGATGAACTCTTCTGTCACTTCTTCTTCTTTCCACTTGATACGCTCCGTATCTTTTGCAATTTTTTTGATCTCATCGATGATATTGTCACTGATAATATATAGATTTGCTTCGTATTGTGCCAAAGTTTTCACAACAGGCAGTGCCAAATAGCCACCACCGATAATTAAAATATTACGGTCTTTGATATCCAGACCTACGGGAACATAGCTCATATCGATTCCTCCTACTATCTTTATACCTAAATTATACACGAATGATACAATTAATTTATAAAATAATGAAAAATCTTATGGAAACCTTAGATCTTGCAATACAAATTTAATAATTCTTATGACTAAACTATGTTATAATGGGAAATGTAAACGATACTAAAGTTTGCAATTGGAGGTTTAAAAATGATTAAGAAAAATATAACGAGAGCATTGACTTTGGGCCTTTGCGCTGCGATATTAGTACCTTCTGCAATGTATGCAAAAGAATTTAAAGACGTTAAAAAAACTGGAAAATATTCGTGGGTCTATGATACAGTAGACGAATTGACCAATAAGGGAATTATTGCCGGATACGATGATGGAGAATTTAAACCGGATCGTGCTGTTTCCTTTGAAGAAGTCTTTCGTTTACTTCAAGGAGTCATCAATCCATCTAAAGATGAATTGAACAAGGCTATGAAAGAATACGAAAAATTCTGTGAAGACAATGGAGTCACTGCTTGGGCAAGAGAAGCGGTCTCTTTTGCACTGTACAGAAATATTATTTCAGAGGCGACGGTAAAAGATGCAAATTCCAAAGGTTTTTTCCTGTTGGACAATAAGAAATTTCCAAACCGAGGAGATATTGCCATCTTCTTTGCCAAAGGATTGGATCTTTCGCCAAATGGAAATGAGGCTCTGTTGCGTCACAAGGACAAGGATTCCATTAAATCCGAAACCAAAGGTTATTTAGCATCCTTAATTCAGGCCGGTATTTTTACAGCCACCGGTTCGGACGGGAATTTTGAGGGAGACCGATACATCAGACGTTCTGAAATGGCAACCATTACCAAATTATCCAATGATTATGTTGCCAGTCATCCTATTTCCACAAAGGTGGAAACCTTAAAGGGAACGGTTATTTTAGCTTCGAATTTGGACCATTCCAATATTTTGATTATTGAACAAGGTAGCAATAAGTATTCCTTTGATTTAAATAATGCTACAGAATATAAAAACAATGGAAAAAAAGCTGCCTTTAAAGATCTTCAACAAGGTCAGGAAGTTGAAGTTCAATACATTAAAGGCACCTCACAAGAACGTAGCGGCACTGCAAAAGTAGTGGAAATTAAATCTGCAGCCCAAGATTTAGTCGGGTATGTCAATATAAAGAGTGCCAACAATATCACCATTCGCTATCGTCAAAATACGAAGGATGTCAATTTAAAATCCAAAAATAAAATATCTACCTTGGATACTGGAATTTTTGAATTTGAATCCAATGCAAAAATTTATCGCTTTGGAAAGGAAATAAAAGAAAGTGATATCAAAGTCGATGATATGATTTTGTTTAAAACCAATCCCGGCGGTAAGATTAAAGAAGCTACCGTATATCCTAAAAAAGCCGATGTTCAAGGCAAAGTAGTCGATTGGAAAGACTCTTCCTATGATGGTTTTGTCACCTTACGCTTAGATGATAATAAAGATCATACTTTCCACATTGTGGATCGTGACGTAAAGGGCATTCGCAATTTACGCAAGGGAGATTATGTGACCTTGGAATTGGTTTATCAAGTAATTGACACCATTCGTGAAGGAGTAAATAACGAATTGTCCGGTCGTGTCGTAGAATTCGCCTTAGTCGATGACGATCCTTTCTATCGGAATGAAGGATATATTCGAATTAGGGATCGAAATGGCTATGAAAGAAATTACACGATTGATCGCTATACTCGCTTTGAAGATCGAGATCGTAGACGGTATGATTATCGAGACTTGGAAAGATCCTATCGGAGCAAGACCAATAATATGCTCTATAATCGAGACGTAACTCTAGAAATTCGAAATAATATTGTCGATCGAATTATTGAAATCGACAATTATAAATCTAATGATTATTATCGAGATGACTTTATTGCCAATATTCAGTTGATCAAGTCTTATAAAAGCTTTCCCAATGATACGGTAAATTATGTCTTTAAAGTACTACAGAGTAATAATCCTAAGATGGAACCTGGGAAGGAAATAACCTTTAAAGAACCTAATGATTTAAAATTCAGAGATCTATATGAAGTATTCCGAATTGAAGGAAAGTCAGATGGTTGGGATATTACGTTAAGAGATCAGGGAAGTCTTAACCGTCAATTTATACCTTTAGGTAATCCTAAGACAGAATTGACGCCGGATCGATACACTCGTGATGATCGATATTTTGAAAACTACTACAGTCCGGGAAATGTCCAAAGACCAAATTGAAATTAGAATATTCAATAAAAGAAAGACCCCTTGGATTTCCAAGGGGTCTTTTAATAATAAAATGATAACTCTCTTCTTGCAACATATGCTATAATAGCAAAGATAGGAGTGAAACGATGAAATTAGCAAAAAAAATAATCCCCATTTCTCTTGCTGCAACTTTGCTTTTTCCTTTGGGAAGCTTGGCAAAGAGTTTTCCCGATGTGACAAGAGACGGAAATGTCAGTTGGGCTTATGAAGCGGTGAATTATTTATCCGATCAAAAGATTTTAAACGGATTTCCCGATGGCAGTTTTAAGCCAAATTATCCGGTATCTTTTCAGGAATCGATGCAAATTATTAAAACCCTTTTCAAACCGGATCAGGAGATTTTAAAAAAAGCTGTCGAAACTTATGGCGAATTTGTCACTTCCCAAGGAGTGGATCCCTGGGCAAAAGAAGCGGTTTGTTTTAATTTATATATTCAAACGATTACAGAAAAAACCCTTGCTGAAGGCAATCAAAGGGGATTTTTGAAAAGTCCTCATCCTGTTTATCCCTCTCGCAACTCCATAGCAGTTTATATGGGACGAGCTTTGGGAGTTAGAGAAAATCGGTCGATTAAAACTTTACAGTATGAAGACTTAGAAAAAATTCCGGCAGTAACCTTAACCTACCTACCTGATTTGGTGGAAAAAAAGATCTTTACACCCACAGGAAGTGAAGGTAAGTTTAATGGAACTCAATATGTGCGTCGGTCGGAAATGGCGATTATTGCCAATCAAACTTTGGCATATTTAAACGAAGGATCTGCCCAATCAGAAGAAAAGCCACAAGAATCCTGGGCTACACAAGATTTGGGACTTTCTTCTTCGGAGTTGGAAAAACCACAAAGCGAAGGACTTTTTATTGAAGAGCAAAGTCGGAAAGAACCGACAATTGAAAAATCGGAACCTTTAGAAATAAAATTTGAAGGCATAGTGGAAGAAGTGATTTCCAGTACCGATATTCACTATATTCAAGTTCGAATGACCAAGGTGAATCCTGAAAGACCCCTTCGAGACCCGATTATTACTATCTATACATCTCGTGAATACAAGGTGGGAGATATGATCCAAGGATCGGGGAAATGGAGCCGAGATGAAGTCAGGGATATAAAAATAAATTAGAGCACAATGGTGCTCTTTTTCATTGGAGGAAATATGGACTATCTAAGTCGATCGATAAGAATGATCGGACAAAAAAACATTGAAAAAATTAATCGAAGCTCCGTATTGATCTTCGGTTTGGGAGGTGTCGGCGGAGCGGCAGTTGAAACTTTGGTTCGTACCGGTATTGGGAAACTGGGTATCGTTGATTGCGACATTGTGGAAGAATCCAATTTAAATCGACAGATTATTGCTACAAAGGACACGATTGGAATGAGAAAGACAAAAGCTTGTCGTCAAAGGATTGAGTCGATTCGATCCATGGATGTTGTGGAATATGATTTCAATTATAATAAAGACACTGTGGATCAAATTGATTTTAAGGACTATGACTATATTGTAGATGCTATTGACACGGTATCTTCTAAACTATTAATTATACAACGAGCAGTAAGTGAAGGTAAAAAGGTCCTTTCGGTAATGGGAACGGGAAACAAGCTAAATCCCTTGTCATTTGAAATTGTCCCCATTGAAAAAACAAAGTACTGTCCTTTGGCTCGAGTGATGCGACGGGAATTGAAAAAACGTAAAATTTATAAAGTTCCCGTTCTATATTCCAAAGAAATTCCTCAAAAGGTGGGAGATCACATTCCGGGATCCATGTCCTTTGTTCCTCCTGTAGCAGGAATGATTGTCACTTCCTATATTGTCAATGACATTATAAAAAGTTGAAATAGAACTGCTTTTTCATATATAATTAATAGTTGATACAGAACGGAGATAATATGAATTATAAGGATTTAAATGATCGGCAACAGGAGGCTTTACTCCATACAGACGGCCCTCTTTTAATTTTGGCAGGAGCCGGAAGTGGAAAGACGAAAGTTGTCACCAATAAAATTGCATATTTGATGAAAGAAAAAAGAGTTCCTTCCTGGAAAATTTTAGCCATTACCTTTACCAATAAGGCGGCACGAGAAATGAAGACTCGGGTGGAAGATCTCATCGGAGAAAATGCGGATCATATGTGGATTGGCACATTTCATGCCATCTGCATGAGAATCTTGCGACGAAATATTGACAAGATTGGTTATACTTCCAACTTTACGATTTACGATCAGGGAGATCAAAACACTGTACTAAAAGAGGCGATTAAAGATTTAAATGTAAATAAGGATCTTTATAAAATACGAAATGTAAGTAGCAGAATATCAGAACTGAAAACGGAAGAAATAACGCCCCAAGAATTTATCGCCTGTAATGAATCAGATATTTATTTAAAAGGAATTGGTGAAATATACCGCGTATATCAACGAAGATTGCAAGAAAACAATGCTTTGGATTTTGACGATTTGATTATCAAAACTGTGGAATTGTTGCGAGAACATCCTAAAGTACGTGAATTTTACCAAGAAAAATTTGAATATATATTTGTGGATGAATATCAAGATACCAATAGCATTCAATATAAATTGATCCATTATCTTTGCAAAGAAAATCCAAATCTGACAGTGGTAGGAGACAATGACCAGTCTATTTATAAATGGCGTGGCGCGGATATCACCAATATCTTAAATTTCGAACGAGATTTTAAAAATGCAAAAATTATAAAATTGGAGCAAAATTACCGTTCTTCCCAAAAGATTTTAAATGTGGCCAATGCAGTGATTAAACATAATAGGGGTCGTATTGAAAAAAAACTGTGGACATCTAAAGAAGATGGAAAAGATGTCGTCTATCGGGAATACGACTATTCCAATGAAGAGGAACAAGGTGTCATCAATAAGATCCAGCAATGTGCCTATAAAGGAAGCAATTATGAGGATATGGCAATCTTGTACCGAACCAATGCTCAATCTCGAGGATTTGAAGAAGCATTGATTCGAGAGGGCATTCCCTATCGAATCGTTGGCGGTTTGCGTTTTTATGACCGTGCTGAAGTAAAAGATATCATTGCTTATTTACGAGTTCTCCTCAATCCGGAAGATGATGTGTCCTTGGGGCGAATCATCAATCGGCCTAAACGTGGAATTGGCGATACTTCCGTGGAAAAAATGCTGGAATATGGTAGGGAAAATAATCTGTCTTTATTCCAAGTGATAAAAGGACTTCCCGAAAATGAAGAATTGAATCTTCGTTCACAAAAGAATGTAAAAAATTTTTATAATATTATTAATTTATTGATTGAAAAATCCAAATCCTTGTCAGTGGGAAAATTAATGGAAACTGTTATTTATGAAACTGAATATGGCAAGGATTTAGAAATGCAAAATACTGTGGAAGCCAGAACAAAATTGGAAAATATCGAAGAATTGGTTTCCAGTGCTATGGAATACGATCAACAGGGGTTGGATCTGGAGGAGTATCTTTCGACCTTATCCCTATTATCCGATGTAGATAAGACGGCGAAAAATCAAGGAGTAAACTTGATGACCATTCATGGGGCAAAGGGTTTGGAATTTAAAATCGTCTTTTTAGTCGGTTTGGAGGAAGAACTTTTCCCAAGTATACGATCCATGGACAATCCAGAAGACTTGGAAGAGGAACGACGACTTTGTTATGTAGGAGTGACTCGAGCGGAAGAAGAGCTTTACCTATCCTCTTCAAAGACGCGCAATCTCTATGGAAAACTGACTCCGGCAAAAGCATCCCGATTTATTGAAGAAATGGGAGATACCATTGTGGTGTCGGAAGAAAATAAAAAAAGTTCTTGGATACAAATGAAGGATTACAAAGAGCCGAAAGCACCCTTACGCCATAAAAATTATGTCGATGTTCAAAAAAGAACCCCGTTCAAAGAATCAAAAGAAAAAGAAATAGGGGTGGGGGATCGTGTTATTCATAAGAAATGGGGAGAAGGAATGGTCGTCCAAAAGAAACCGAAAAATGACGACTATGAAATTGTCATCTCCTTTGACGGAAAAGGATTGAAAAAGTTGATTCTATCCTATGCACCTATAAGTGTGGTGAAAAAATGAAAAAAGAAATATTAAATCAAATGCAAGAACTCATCCATCAAATCAATGAGCTCAATTACCATTACTATACATTGGACGAACCTCTGGTTTCCGATGGAGAGTATGACCGACTCTATGGTCAATTAGTAGAATTGGAAAAACAAACTGGCAAAACACTTCCCGATTCACCAACGACTCGAGTTGGAGGAGAAGTTTTGGATAAATTTGAAAAACATCTCCATTTAAGTCCGTTGTATTCAATGGACAAAGCCCAATCCCTCGATGAAATTAAAGCTTGGATTAGCAGAAATGGACGTCTTATCGATGCTTATAATAAGAGTCACAAAAAAAGCTTGCCGGACCCTGAATACATTATTGAACTGAAATTTGATGGATTGACTATTAATTTAACCTATGAAAATGGATATTTAAAAACTGCTGCTACTCGTGGCAATGGTAGAATAGGCGAAGAAATCTTAGAACAAATAAAAACCATCTACTCAATTCCCTTATCGATCGATTATCAAGGGCTGATGGAAGTACAGGGAGAAGGGTTGATGCCTTTATCTGCATTGGAAAAATATAATGAGAAAGCAGAGGAACCACTGAAAAATGCAAGGAATGCAGCAGCAGGAGCCCTTCGAAATTTAGATCCTCAAGTGACACGCTCTCGACATTTAACGGCTTATTTTTATAATGTGGGCTATATTGAAGGAAAAGAATTTATCGATGATAATGAGATGAAGGAATTTTTATCGCAACAGGGTTTTTTAGTCTCTAAAATCAATTATCAAGCCCATTCCATAGAAGAAATTGATACCTATATTGAAAAAATTTCCGAAATTCGAAAGGATTTAGACATTTTAATTGATGGAATCACAATAAAAATTGATGACTTTGCCACACGTGACATCTTGGGTTTTACCAATAAATTTCCTCGTTGGGCCATTGCCTATAAATTTGAAGCAGAAGAAAGCTCCACTCGTTTATTAAAAGTTATTTGGAATGTGGGACGAACTTCCAAAGTAACCCCTACTGCCGTCTTGGAACCGGTGGAAATTGATGGTGTCACCATACAAAGAGCGACTTTGAACAATTATGATGATATTCAAAGAAAAAAATTAAGGATCAATTCCAGAGTTTTAGTTCGACGATCCAATGATGTGATTCCAGAAATTATGGGAGTTTTACCGACAAAAGAAAAAACGGAAGAAATCGAATGTCCTACAACCTGTCCTGCCTGCGGTACAGAGCTAATCAAAAATGGTGTCCATATTTTCTGTCCCAATACCTTATCTTGCGAACCTCAATTGATATCTCGCTTAACGCATTTTGCTTCACGGGATGCCTTAGACATTGACGGTTTTAGTGAAAAGACGATTACTAAATTATTAACTGAAATAGGCCTTCGGGAGATTCCTCAAATTTACGAATTGAGCTACGAAGATATTATTCATTTGGAAGGCTTCAAAGAAAAACGAACGACCAATTTACTGGAGGCCATTGAAAATAGCAAAGAAGTACCGTTGGAAAACTTTATATACGCTTTGGGAATCAACAATGTAGGAATTAAAACAGCAAGGGATTTAGCACAAGCCTATACATCCTTTGATGCCTTGCGTAGAGCAAATTATGAAGAACTGATCCATATCGGAGATATAGGACCGATTACGGCGAATGAAATTATCACCTATTTTCATGATGAGCATATTACCAATTCATTGGATAAACTGCTTCGCCTCGGTGTACATCCTTATTTTGAAAATGTCAAACAAGAGGAGACGCCACTTACCGGCAAGACCGTTGTTATCACCGGTACATTGTCAATTGCCAGAAAAGAGCTGGAAGAAAAACTGGTGGCTATGGGAGCAAAAGTTACCGGTTCTGTCAGTAAGAATACTGATTATTTGATCCTTGGCGAAAATCCTGGATCTAAATTGGAGAAAGCTCAAAATTTAGGAATTGAAATAATACAAGAAGAGGATGTTATAAAGATATTAGGAGGGCAAGATGAATAGAGAAGAAATCAAACATATTGCGAATATTGCTCAAATCGACTTTAGCGATGAAAAATTAAATGAATTTCAAGACAGCTTTTCGGAAACCATGGATTTAATCGACAAGATTAAAAATATCGATACGGAAGGCGTGGAACGAGTCTTTCAAGTCAATGGTACGGAAAACAATCTTCGGGAAGATAAAGTGCAACAGTCCCTGGGACAGGAGAAAGCTTTATCCAATACGGAAGAAAAAAAATACGGATATTTTAAACTGATGAAATTTATAGACTAGGAGGCAAATTTGGAATTAACAAAATTAACGGCCTTTGAGCTTGCTGCAGGATATCGCAATCGTGATTTCTCTTGTGAGGAAGTTGTCAAAGACTATTTAAAAAATATTAAAGAAAAAGATCAAGATCTCAATGCATATATTACAGTTATGGAAGAGGAGGCTTTAAATGCAGCCAAAGATGTGGATCGTCGGTTTCAAAATCGAGAAGATTTGGATTTATTGGCAGGTATCCCTATTTCCATCAAGGATAATATCTCAGTTAAAGATGTCAAGATGACTTGTGGTTCCAAGATGTTGGAAAATTACATTCCTCCTTATGATTCCGTGGTTACGGAACGGATTAAAAATGCCAAGGGAATTATCCTTGGAAAAGTAAATTTAGATGAATTTGCCATGGGGGCTACGACACGCACTTCTTATTACGGGCCTACTAAAAACCCTCGAGATCTCTCTTTGCTAGCTGGAGGATCTTCCGGAGGATCTGCAGCTTCTGTCGTTGGAGAAGAAGCAACTCTTTCCGTTGGGACCGATACTGGGGGATCCATCCGTCAGCCTTCTTCCCTTTGTGGAGCTGTGGGAATGAAACCCACCTACGGGTCCATTCCTCGATACGGAATTTCCACAATGGCAAATACCTTTGACCAACCGGGAGCCATAGGACGAGATGTAGCTGATGTAAGCTTATTGTTACGGGTATTAGAAGGTAGCGATAAACGAGATGCAACTTCTGTGGGAAACCCGGGTTTACAACATAATTTTGATTTTTCCCAAAAAGCGACAGATGAATTAAAAAAATTGAAAATTGCAGTCCCTAAATTATATTTGGAGATGGATCTGGAACCTCGGGTCATGGATGAATTTAAAAAATCCATAGAGATATTAAAAGAGCAGGGAGCGACGGTTGAGACCTATGATATCGAGTCCCTTCAATATGTCATTGAAACTTACCATATTTTGGCGAATGGAGAAATTGCCCCGAATATGGCACGGTTTGACGGCCTACGATACGGCCATCGAACGGAAGAAGATTATGAAACCATCGAAGAATTTTATCGGAAAAGTCGTGGAGAAGGCTTCGGGGACGAAGTGAAACGTCGCATTATGATCGGAACTCATATTTTAAGTTTGGATTTAGCAGAAGATTACTATTATAAGGCATTGAAAGTTCGTGGTTTAATCAAAAGAGATATGGAAAGAATGTTTAAAGAATACCATTTAATACTATGTCCCACCACTCCGTCTCTCTCCTTCAAAGTGGATCAGCAAATTAGTCCCGTCGAAATATATCAAGCAGATCTCTTTACGATTCCTGCCAATATGGCCGGTTGTCCCTCTATTTCAATCCCTATGCCTGTAGGAAATGATAATCTATCGGTAGGCATTCAAATGACAGGAAAGAGATTTAAGGATCGAGATTTAATAAAAGCGGCTTTAGGGTTTGAAAGGAGTGTTTTATCATGAGCTATAAAACCATCATCGGTTTGGAAATACATGTAGAGTTGTCGACAAATACAAAAGCTTTTTGTTCCTGCTCCAACGAATTCGGGGGAGATCCCAATACCCGCGTATGCCCCGTGTGTTTAGGCCTACCGGGAGCATTGCCGGTATTAAATCAAAATGTGGTAAACTATTCCATTATGGCCGGATTGGCATTACACTGTTCCATTGCCCATTATTCTAAATTTGATCGAAAAAATTATTTCTATCCTGATTTGACCAAGGGATTTCAAATCACACAAGATGATCAAGCCCTTTGCAATGAAGGATATTTGGAAATCGATGGGGAAAAAGGTCCTAAAAAAATTGGCATCTATAAGATTCAAATGGAAGAAGATACTGGAAAAGCTCTTCATACGGAAGGGGACGAAACATTGATGGACTATAATCGATGCGGCGTTCCATTGATAGAAATCGTATCCAAACCAGATTTAAATTCCGGTCAAGAAGCTCGCTTGTTTCTGGAAAAATTAAAAAACACGCTTCGATATATGAATATCTCAGATTGTAAAATGGAAGAAGGATCCTTGCGCTGTGACGTCAATGTCAATGTAGTGGATGAAGATACAGGACAAAAAACAGCAGTGACGGAAGTGAAGAACTTAAATTCCTTCCGGGGAGTTGAAAAAGCCATTGATTATGAAGTCGCCCGCCATATTGAACTTCTAGAGAATAATGAAAAGGAAATTCGAACCACGAGACGGTGGGATGATCAAAACAATAAAACAATTCTTATGCGAGAAAAATACACCGTGGCAGATTATCGTTTTGCACCGGAAGGTGATTTGCCTCCTGTGGTAGTTACGGAAGAAGAAATAGAAAAAATTCAATCAAAAATGCCGGAACTTCCTGAAAAGAAGAAAGCTCGGTTTATGAAAGACTATCAGCTAAGTGACTATGACGCAGAAGTCTTGACCTCCACAAGGGAACTGGCTGACTTTTATGAAAAAATAGCAAGTCGATTTGACGATTACAATATGCTTGCCAATTGGATTACCGGAGAAATTCTTCGTAGAGTGGAACTGGATGAGGATGGAGTCATTCAGCTACCCTTTGAAGAGTCGGAATTTATAATATTGTTGCAGGCCATCAAAGATGAGAAAATTAACAATAATGCCGGCAAAAAAGTGTTACGAGAAATGTTTGAAACTGGTAAGGGAGCGGAAAAAATCATAGAAGAACAAGGTTTGGTTCAAATTTCCGATGAAAGCGCCTTAGAAAAAATGGTGGATAAAGTATTGGAAGACAATCCTCAGTCCATTGAGGACTATCGAGGTGGTAAGGACCGAGCACTAGGCTTCTTAATGGGACAAGTGATGAAGGCATCCAAGGGAAAAGCAAATCCACAAATGGTCAATCAAATGCTTCGTGAAAAATTAAATTCATAAAATCAAACCCTTCCTCGGAAGGGTTTTTTATTTTATCTTAATAGTTTCAACATGAAGAGTAAAAAATAGTAAAGAGAAAACCTGAGAATATAAAAATAATGCATTAACACATAGTAAATGACATCATATAAAAGATTGAAAAAACAATCTTTCTATGGATTACTTTGAAAGAACTCTATGGTACAATATAAAAGAGGTGAGATCTTGTTTTGAAAAAAACAATAGGGATGGTACTCTTACTACTCTTGATTTTTATCCGTCTTTTTGGACGAGAAGAAGTTAAATTAAAAACCCCTACATTTGAAACGAACGGAAATCGATTATCCGTTGAAGTATTGGGTTTGGCTTTTCAACCCTACGGCAATAAAATCATTATACATAAAAATGGAAAAGAAGAAGTCATCCAATTAAAGGGAAAGAATAAATTTAATATTTATCAAATGGATCTTTGTAATATGGATGGTGAAGAAGGTCCGGAAATTATTTTTGGAGTCAATAAAAAAGCACCTCATCACCATGTCAAGACCAAAAGAATTTTTATCTACGGATATGGGAAAGGGTTTTATCCCATCTACCGTTGTTCCCGCCTGTATCTGCCCATGGAGGATTTTATCGTCCATTGTAGAGAACCTCAAGGAGAAATTATTGCTATTGTAAAGAAAGATTCTCAGAGAATTTTAGAGTCTTTTATCTATTCCAATTTCGGCTTTCACTCTACGGGACAATTTGACATGAGTTCCTATAAGGATTTTAAAATCAAAGATGGAAATTTATGGGTGAAAGAAAAAGAATGGAAAGAGATGGACTTAAAATTATTAACGAGGTGAGAAGAATGAAAAAAAGAGGATTATTGTTAATACTGACTGCCCTTTTATTAATTGCTTGTAAATCGTCAACCTCTCAAGTAAAAGTCAATGAATCGGATAGTAAAGAATTGGCTTTCTTAAGCCATTTTGGTAAAGATCAACAGAAAGTGCCCTTTGAAAGGAGAGAAATTAAAGCAAATTTTCCCGAATATACGACGGGGGAAGATCTTCGTAATGTGGTGAATCGAGACCATATAATGGAACATAGCCCTATGACGGCAGATGAAATTTCAAAATTGGTGGAAAATCGTTTTTTTGTTCGAGGGAGCGATTATGGATATGAACAACCTTTTTCACTCTATGAAATTAATGAATATTTTTATATTCCTAATTTTGTGACCACGGATTCCATAATCCATCTGTACCATGTCTTTTATGACAATTTATTGAAGGAATTGGAAAAGAAAGATTTTTTACCTCGATTAAAAGAATTGACAAAGGAAATGCTTCTTTTAGCAGAAGATGACTATCAATCGGCACAGCATGAAAGAATAAAAAAAGCTGCTTTGAAAAATTTCGCCTATTTTCTTACGGAAGCAAAATTGCTAAAGATGGATATCGATATGGAGATACCTCAAGAAGTAAATGAAATCCTTCAAGCTGAATTAAAATCCATCGAACAAAAAGAAATCAATGAATCTCGAATTACCGGACAATTGGTGAATTATACCCAATTTACCCCAAGAGGTCATTATACTTCATCGGATGAATTAAAGACTTATTTTAAAGCCGTCATGTGGTATTCTCAAATTAAACTCTACCCCTATATTGATAAGAAACCGGCAGAAGATCAGCTGATTTCCATATTTTTAATCACAAAAAACATGTTTTCTGACGAAGAAATGTATGAAAAATACGATGATATTACTAAAACTCTCAATTTTCTGGTTGAAAACACGGAAGATTTAAATGTGGATTCCATGGCAAGAATTTATTTTTCCATTTATGGAAAAGACAGTTCCATTGAAGATTTGATTCAGGAGGAAAAGCTCAAAGAAGCTTATGAAAAATTGGAAGAAGTGTCTGATCCCACCGTCAATCCCAAAGAAGGACTGAATTTTTCCCTATTGCCACAGCGAGCCGTTGTAGATGCTCAATGGGTTCAAAAACTTTTGGATACGGAAAATGAACCTTCCAAGCGGCCCATTCATTCCGGAATGGATGTTATGGCTATACTGGGATCGGAATTGGCAAAAGAATATCAGCTCAATCAAGAGGAAAATAAGCATTGGGAGAAGTATCCTAAAGCTTTAGATGAAACGATGGAAGAAATCTCCCAATTGGAAGATGATTTTTGGCAAAAGAACTTGTATCGTGGATGGCTATGGGCACTTCAGGAATACACCCATGAATTTCCCAAAGGATATCCAGCCTTTATGACCAATCAAGCGTGGCTTTGGAAAAATTTAAATTCTGCCCTAGGCTCTTGGGCGGAATTAAAACATGATACTGTACTCTATGGCAAACAAGCTTCTGCTGAAATGGGTGGAGGTATGGAAGCAGAGATGAAACATTTCGTGGAACCAAATATTGGTCTATATGAAAAATTAGATTGGCTTTTAAATTTCTCCATGGTGAACTTAAAGGAACGGCAACTGTTGACGCAGGATCAAGTAAAAGGATTTGAAAATTTGATTTCTCTGAATCAATTTTTAATTGAATGTAGCGTGAAGGAATTGGAAAACCAACCATTAAGTAAAGAAGATCAGGAACGCCTTACCTATATTGGGGGAGAAATGGAAAATATCTATCTTAATTTTGTCGATCCCACAGTAGAAAATTTTATGCAAATTGAAGAAGCTGCCGACCGAAATATGACGATTATTGCCGATGTTGGAAGAGTCGGACCCAATCAAGTCAATCAACCAGTAGGTACTTATCTGGAAGTGGGAATTGGACCGGCTCAAGAAATCTTCGTGGCCTATCCTGTAGGAGATCAAGTCTATATTGGCCGAGGAGCTGTGTTTGACTATTATGAATTTCTTTCCGAAGAACTGTTGACAGACGAGGACTGGAGAAAAATGAGATTTGATGCGAAAGAAATTCATCGACCGGATTGGACCGACCATTATCTGGAGAAAGAAATCCCCTTTGTTTTTGATCAGGAAACAGAAACTTGGATCCCGGGTTTGTAAGGGATCATCCTTTATCAAAAACTTAGAGCAAATGATATGAATCAAAAAAAGACGTTGATCAACGTCTTTTTTTAATAATAAAAATTAAAATTTCAATAAATTCAGTCCAATCTCCTCATCGAAAAATCGTTCGACTCGATCATCAAAGATATCGATAAACAATTCACAGGCACCACTGATATTACAATAATTTAAATGGCCGCCAAATGCGTGATTGTCTTCGTCGGAAAAGGTAATATGCATATGAAGATAAACTTCTCCGTCTTTGGTCGTAATATTACCGGTGAAATTTGTCACTTCGAATATCCCCTTGTAGGTTTTTTGAAAATACTTTTTTTCCCTAGTGTCAAAAAGTCCAACGACAATATGATCACTAGCTCCCAAACCGGAAATTGAACCGGCGGTAATCTGATGTTTTTTCAGAAAATCCATTACGGCTTCTATGACATCTTCTCCTTTGTCCACACGTAAAAAAGCCTTTCCATTTTTAATTGTTCCTTCCATAAATCATCCCTCCTATTTTGAAAGATACCCAAAATATCTTTTTCCATAAACAAGGGTGAAATATTCTTCTGATTGAAATTTTAGAAAGGGAATACTATAATTATAACTAATTGATAAAGGGGGAAATTTGATGAAACCGACAAGAGAAGAAGCAATGAATCTATTAAAAGAATATAACGAATCGGAAAGGCTGATCCAACACGCCCTTCAGGTAGAAGCAGCCATGATTCATTTTGCCAAGTTTTGGGGAGAAGAGGAAGATGCCTATAGTGTGGTTGGCCTTTGTCATGATTTGGACTATGAAAAATATCCCAAACAACATTGTGTTATGACTAGAAAGATTTTAGAAGAACATCATTGGCCCTCATCCTATATTCGGGCCATAGAATCCCATGGATATACGGTGGTAAATGAAGTAGAACCCCTTTCAAAGATGGAAAAAACCTTATTTACCGTAGATGAATTGACAGGTCTTATCAATGCAACCTGTTTGATGCGGCCGTCAAAATCCGTCCTGGATTTAAAATTGAAATCTTTAAAGAAAAAATTTAAAGATCGGAAATTTGCAGCCGGTTGCAATCGAGATATAATAAAAATGGGTTGTGAAATGCTTGGGATGGACTTAGATCAAGTAATGGAAGAAACGATAAAAGGACTTCAAGCACGTGCGGAAATATGTGGTTTAAAGGGGAATTTATAATCTCAATCGAAAGGTGGTAATATGTTTAAAATATTAGTAGTAGACGATGAGGTAAAAATTCGCGAAGTCATTCGAATTTATGCAGAATTTGAAGGCCATGAAGTAGTAGAGGCCGTGGATGGATTAGACGCCATTGAAAAAGTGAAGGAAGAGGATTTTGATGTAATCGTCATGGATATTATGATGCCTCGACTGGATGGTTTTTCTTCTTATAAAGAAATTCGTAAAATTAAAGATATTCCTGTCCTCATGCTCTCCGCAAGATCCGAGGAATATGATAAATTATTCGGATTTGAAATAGGTATAGACGATTATGTCACCAAGCCCTTTTCTCCCAAGGAATTAATGGCAAGGCTCAATGTCATCGTCAATCGTCATCAAAAAACGACGGGAAATAAAGAGATGGAATTTGAAGGTCTAAAAATTGATTTAGACGGTCGAGTGGTTTTTGTAGATGACAATAAGGTGGAGATGACTCCCAAAGAATACGAATTATTGGTTTTTTTAGCTCAAAATGAAAATATTGCCCTTTCGAGAGACAAATTATTAAATAAAGTATGGGGTTATGATTTTTATGGTGACGATCGAACCGTGGATACTCATATTAAAATGTTGCGAAATTCCATCAAAGAGTATCGGAAATTTATCGTTACTGTACGGGGGATAGGTTATAAATTTGATACGAGAGATTAAAAGAGTAAAAATTGACAAGCATTCGATTCTTTTTAAATTATGGAAGTATTTTGTGTGCTTTGCTCTTCTGATTCTTGGTTTTATCTGGCTTTTGCAAATAGTATTTCTGTCGAACTTTTATGAGACGATGAAAATTCATGAAGTGACAAAAGTAGGCAATCAATTGCGAGGAGAATATGGATCGGAAGATTTTGAACAAAAGATCTCCAATTATGCCAATAAAAAAGGAATGGAAATCAAAGTACTGGATGAAACAGGCCGATGGAGATATCCTTTAAAAATGTTTGAATCCATTGTAAAGCCAAAAATGTTGCCGGAAAACTTCGATAAGTTTTTTGGAGAATTGGATCGGCAAAATCTCCGATTTAAAGTGTACACAGTTCGATATCCCAATTTAGAGGATCCCTCCATTGTATATGCAGGATATTTAGGCAATACCAATGATACCAAGCACTATCTATATATTAACACGGTATTAAAACCTGTTGATGCCACGATAGACGTCATAAAGAGGTTTTTGATAATCGTTTCGATTTTGGCCTTGTTTTCCGGTCTTTTTATCGCTTATTTTGTATCCAAAAGACTGTCACGTCCGTTGATGCGGATGAGTAATACGGCAAAGCGATTGGCACAAGGAAATTACGATGTGAAGTTTACCAAAGGTTCTTATACTGAAATGGATGATTTAGCAGATACTTTAAATTATGCAAAAAATGAATTGACAAAAACCATTGAAATGAGAAAAGATTTAATCGCCAATGTCAGCCATGATTTAAAGACTCCTCTGACAGTTATAAAATCCTACGGTGAGATGATTCGAGATATTTCCGGCGAAGATGAAATGAAAAGACAAGAACATATTCAAACGATAATCAATGAAGCAGATCATTTGACGGATTTGGTCAATGATCTCTTGGACTTGTCTAAATTAGAATCTAATTTGGAAGATGTGAAAAAAGAAGAATTCGATTTAGTTTCTTTGACGGAACGGGTTTTACAGAGAATTCGAATTTTAAAAAAAGCAACTGGTTTTGATATCCAAATGATCCATCGAGGAGATACAAAAGTCTTAGGCGATATCCCACGATTAGAGCAAGTGGTGTATAATTTAATTATCAACGGAATCAATTATTCTGGCTCCAATAAAAAGATAAAAATATTGATTCAAGGGGATGAAGAAAAGACGGAATTCCACTGTATTGACAAAGGAATCGGTATTGTCAAAGAAGATCAAGAAGACATTTGGGAGCGATTTTACAGAGTGCGAAATAATCATACCAGACCTCAAGTAGGTACCGGCTTAGGACTTTATATCGTAAAGAGCATACTAACTTTTCATCAATATGACTATGGAGTCCATTCCACCTTAGGGGAAGGATCAGATTTCTACTTCATCTACTATAAAAATAAAAAATAAAAATATAATTTCATAAAAAAAGAGAAACTATGTCCATAAAAAAGACATAGTTTTTTTCTGTCAAAGAACCTAAATGCTTATTTAAAAATATAAGTGATTTGTATGGAAATATCCCTAAAAATAATGTAAAATGTATTTAAGTGGTAGGAAATGGATTAAAGTGGAATGAAATGGTGGATAAAATGTTAATAGGGGAATATTTTCACAACTTAGATCCAAAGGGTCGTATTACAATTCCATCAAAATTTCGTGACGACCTTCAAGTTTTCGTCATGACAAAAGGTTTGGATCATTGTTTATTTGTCTATCCCAAAGAAGAATGGACCATCATTGAAAACAAATTAAAATCCCTTCCCATGACAAATCCAACCGTTCGTAGTTTTGTGCGAACCTTTTTTTCCGGTGCTGTAGATTGCACTTTGGACAAACAAGGTCGTGTTTTGATCCCACAAAATTTACGGGACCATGCCAATATTTCAAATCGGGCAGTGGTGGTAGGTTTGGCAAATCGTGCAGAAATATGGTCAGAAGAAAATTGGAATGAATACAATAGTCAAGAAGGCTTAAGTTATGAAGAATTGGCGGAAAAAATGTCGGAATTGGGGATATAAATGAATTTTTCTCATCAACCTGTGCTTTTGGAGGAGACTTTAGAATTACTCCATGTGGACAAAGATAAAATTTACATAGACGGTACCGTTGGAGGGGGTGGACATTCCTCAGAAATCTTAAAAAGATTGGAAGGAACAGGCCTATTAATCGGGATCGATCAAGATGACGAGGCGTTAAAAAAATCTCAAAATGTTTTATCGCTCATCGATGATAATTTTAAATTATTTAAAAGCAATTATAGAGATTTTGAAGTGATTTTAAACAGTCTCAACATTACCAAGGTGGACGGTATTTTGTTAGATTTAGGTGTCAGTTCCCATCAATTTGATGAAGGGAAGAGGGGATTTTCCTACCGTTTTGACGCTCCATTAGATATGAGAATGGATGAAAATGCCTCTTTGTCCGCCTATGATATAGTCAATTCCTATTCAGAAAGACAACTTTTTGAGGTTATCAAGAACTATGGTGAAGAAAAATGGGCTTCCCGTATTGCAAAATTTATCGTTACAAGACGAAAACAACAGCCGATAGAAACGACATTTCATTTGGTCGAAGTCATAAAAGATGCGATCCCCGCCAGTGCTCGTAGAAAAGGACCCCATCCTGCAAAGAGAACCTTTCAGGCAATTCGTATTGAAACCAATCAAGAATTGGATGTCTTACGTCAATCCATTGGAAAATTTATCCAATATTTAAATCCGGGAGGACGTCTGTGTATTATTTCTTTTCATTCATTGGAAGATCGAATTGTAAAAGAAGCATTTAAATACGCTTTTAAAGAATGTATTTGTCCTGCCAATTCTCCTATTTGCACCTGTGACAAAAGAAGAGAGGTCAATATTTTGACTCGTAAACCGGTTGTGGCTTCGGAAGCGGAATTAAGAGAAAACAACCGTGCTCATTCTGCTAAATTACGAGCAGTTGAAAAACTCGAGGTGGAACATTCGTGAAATCCAATCATAAATTGAATAAAATTAAAAGAAAAAAAGTGAAAAATAAAATATTAAAGAATCGCCCTTTAATGTTGACAATTTTCATTGTTGTAATTATAGTTTTTAGTGTAACATTTATATATAGCCAATTGGCAGGAATGGATCGTGAAATTCTTGCTCAAAAAGAGACGATTGAAGAATTGGAAAAAACAAAGATGGCTTTGGCAGGAGATATAAAAGGTATCAAATCTTCTGCTCAAATTCAAGATGAAGCGATGTACAAACTCGGCATGATTTATCCCAATGACTCTCAAATTGTCTATATCGATACCAACACGGAACAAACAGAAAAAGATGTCAATTACAACGTCTTTCTAAGTCCTATTGTCTCTGTGCTCAGATCATTTACAAAGGATTAAGGAGGAAAAATTTGAAACGGGATATGTCTAAAGCTAGAAATTATAGAAAGGATCGAGGACAAAGAAGCAAAGTCCGCGATATCGATGGATTTATACGATTCTTTCTATTGCTTCTAGCTTTTCTATTTGCAATAATCATTTTTCGATTGATATATATTCAAGTCGTACAGTCGGAAGAATTAACAAGGCAAGCACTCAATCAATTGACAAAAACGGAAGTGATTTCTTCTGATCGAGGGATCATTTACGATCGAAACAATAAAGAATTAGCCATAAATATTTCTAAGGCGAATGTGTATTATAATATGACGGCTTTAAGACAAAAGAAAAAAGAAAGGGACGAAGAATTTAAAAAAAGAAAACGAGAAACATTTAAGTTGATTTCAAAAGAACTAGGTAAAATTTTAAATATTCCCCCTCAAGATATTTTGGATAAATTGGAAGGAGATCGATTTGTCCGTTTGGCCTCTAATATCGATCGAAGGCAAGCCATGGCAATTCGAGAATTAAATATTTATGGGATTAGCGTCGACGATGTCATCCGTAGATATTATCCCTTTAATAATTTGGCAGCCCATTTAATTGGGTTTACCAATGATGAAAATATTGGTCAATACGGGATTGAAGCTAGTTTCGATGAAGAATTAAGCGGCATACCAGGAAAAAATGTGGCATTAAAAGACAATGTTTACAATCGAATTCCTTTGACGGAAGAAGAAAATTTTGCTCCGAAAGACGGTTATGCTGTAAAGCTTACGATGGATTCCAATATTCAACAATTTGCAGAAAATGCGGCTTTAAAAGCTTTGGAGATCAATGAGGCAGACAGTGTTTCCGTCATTGTTCAAGATACTGTCAGTGGCGAAATTTTAGCAATGACCAATAAATGGGATTACGATTTAAACCATCCTAAGGAGCCAATTAATGAAAAGCAAAAAGAAGAGTGGTATCATTTATCAGGACAAGAAAAATCGGATTTATGGTTTAAAAATTGGAGAAATTTTTGCATTAACGATCAATATGAACCCGGCTCGACTTTTAAGTTGATAACGGCGGCAGCTGCTTTGGAACAAGATACCACCAGTCCCAATAAAACCTATACTTGTCCCGGTGTTATTACAATTGCGCCCGGTGTAAACTTAGGATGTACTTCCAAAGTGCAAGGAAAAAAAACGATGGCAGAGGCAGTAGAGCAATCCTGTAATATTTCATTTATTCGAATTGGACAGGAATTGGGACGTGAAAATTTCTTAAAATACATCAAAGCATTCGGCTTTGGTAAAAAGACAGGTATTGAGCTCAATGGAGAAGCAATCGGACAAATTCCTGAAACAGCAGAAGAAATTGGAAAAGTAAAACTTGCCACAATGAGTTATGGACATGGAATTGCCGTAACACCGATTCAACTGATCAACGCAGCTTCCGCCATCGCCAATGGAGGATATTTAAATACTCCACGTGTCGTTAAAGAAATTGATGATGTTCGAGGAAATGTCATTGAAAAATTCAAGACTGAGACGAAACGCAAAGTGATTTCGGAACAGACCTCAGACACCATGAAAAATTTAATGGAACGAGTGGTATTAAATGGAACCGGGAAGCGATCCCATGTTAGTGGATACCGAGTAGGTGGAAAATCAGGGACGGCGAAGATTCCCGGAAAATCCGGTGGATATAAAGAAGCTTACATCTCCTCCTTTATCGGTGTTGCTCCGATAAATGATCCTAAATTAACCGTTCTTGTGATTGTGAACAATCCAAAAGGAGAAATACTGGGTGGGTCTATCGCTGCCCCTGTCAGTGGAGAAATATTAGAAAATAGTTTAAATTATTTAGGTATTCCCAAGACGGAAGATGAATCTCAAGAGAAAAAGGAAATGGTTGAAGTTCCTGACGTATACGGTTTATTATTGGAAGATGCGGGAAAACAAATTATCCATGGAGAGTTGAAATTTAATACAGAATCCTCCAAGGTCTCGGATTACGCAGTTGTGACAGGTCAAAATCCCTCTGCTGGAGCCTATATAGAAAAAGGCTCTATTGTAGATCTTGCTATTAATAACAATGATTCCGATACGATGATTATGCCGAATTTATCGGGAAAAACAAAAAAAGAAATAGAAGCGGTTTTAAATAGTATGAAAGTGGAGTATAATATCAAAGGTGATAGAGGCTTTATTTCTCAATCCCCGGAAGCGGGACAAAAAATAACAAGAAAATCCCGAATTCTTATCCGTTTAGAGGATGAAAATATCAAAAGTTATGATGGAAATTAAAGAGAATAGATTGTTGAAATAGGGATGATGCCAGTCATTCCAATCGGAAAGAATATTGAAGTAATGGAAATGTGGAGTAGTTGTATGAAAGTTATAGTACCGATTATGATAGGATTGATTTTTTCTCTGATCTTGGGAAAAATAACCATTCCTTTTTTACAAAAAGTTAATGCCGGCCAGAGCATTCGAGAAGACGGTCCTCAAAGTCATTTTACAAAAAGTGGGACACCTACCATTGGAGGGATTATCTTTTTATCAGCTCTTTTATTAGGTGTACTTGTGACCGGTAATTTTAAAACTACGGTATTTATGCTTTTAGTATCCATCTTCGGTTTTGGAATGGTTGGCTTTATTGATGATTATATCAAAGTTGTTCGTAAGAGAAATTTAGGACTAACGGCTTTACAAAAATTATTATTGCAAATTTTTGTTGCGATCATTTTATTGGCCTATCAATACAATTCCCAATCAGTATCGACAGAGGTATACCTTCCAATCATCAAAAAATTTGTCTCTTTCGGTCTTTGGTACATTCCTTTTATTCTATTTGTTGTAGTAGGTACTGTAAATTCCGTAAACTTAACCGATGGTTTGGATGGTCTGTCCTCCGGCGTTACGATCATTACTTTAAGCTTTTTTACTATAGTTGCCCATCGGTTTCATCGACCAGAAATTATGTTTTTTTGTCTGATTCTCATAGGATCTCTGCTGGGATTTTTGTATTATAATCAATATCCAGCAAAGGTCTTTATGGGGGATACGGGATCTTTAGCCTTGGGAGGAGTCATATCGGCAATTGCTGTATTGTTAAATGTTCCTTTGATCCTGCCCATTGCCGGTGGAATCTATTTTATTGAAACATTATCTGTCATTATTCAGGTCGTCAGTTTTAAGACAAGAGGAAAGAGAGTTTTTCTAATGTCACCTCTGCACCATCACTATGAACAAAAAGGATGGAAAGAACAAAAAGTTGTGGTGACATTTTATGCCGCCCAAATAATTCTATGCATCATAGCATATTTTATGCTTTTTTAAGGTGATTTTATGTTCGAAAATAAAAATATTTTAATTATGGGTTTAGGTATTACCGGAAGGTCTGCTTTAGCTTGCTTGACACATTTTCCTTGTAAAATCTATGTCTATGACGAAAAGATGAAAGATTTAAAAGAATTAGAAGAGGATTTCATTCTTTTTAAAGAAGAAGATTTAGGCCGTATGGCATTGATTGTGAAAAGTCCGGGGATATATCCAGATCATCCTCTGTTGCAAAAGGCAAGAAAAAAAGGAATTGAAATTATTTCCGATCTGGAATTGGCCTATCGAGTGACAAAATGTAAAAACTTAATTGCCATTACAGGAACCAACGGAAAAACCACTACGACGACGATTGTCGGTAAAATTTTAGCCAGTCAAAATAAAACCTATGTTGTAGGTAATATTGGCAAAGGAATATTGGATATTGCATTGGAAGCGAGGGAAGAAGATTATATCGTCATTGAAGCTTCTTCTTTTCAATTGGAAGATACCGTGGATTTTTGTCCTACAATTGCTTTGATTACTTATGTGACAAAGGATCATTTGGATTGGCATAAAACAGTGGAGGAGTATCGACAAGCTAAGTATAAAATTTTTGCCAATCAAGGAGAAGAGAATTATTTAATTTTAAACGGAGAAGATCCCGTTCTTTCAAGGATTGAAGATATAAAATCAAAAATATATTATTTTGGAATGAAAGATCAAGGTCACAAGGGATGCTTTATTGAAGAGGATAGTATCTATTTTCGAGACGCTGCAAACCAAAAGATCGAAGTACTCCCCTTAAATCTTATTAAAATTCCGGGGAAACATAATGTGAAAAATATTATGGCTGCAGTCAATATTGCCATGATTTTAAAGATTGAACCGAAAAAGATCAGACGAGTCATAGAAAATTTTTATGGAGTAGAACATCGCATTGAATTTATTGGAGAAGATCATCAAGTTAAGTACTATAACGATTCCAAAGCAACCAATCCTGACTCCACCCTGGTGGCAGTGCAAGCCATGGATCAACCGACGGTTTTGATTGCAGGAGGCTATGATAAAGGAAGTGATTTTGATGAATTGCTTCGACGTTGTAGAAATCGAATCTCTTCGTTGATCCTATTTGGAGAAACGGCGGAATTACTAAGTCGAGAAGCAAAAAGATATCACTATGATATCTATATTGTAGAAGATTTAAAAAAAGCAGTTTTAGTGGCAAATCAAGTGGTATGTCGCCCGGGAAATATACTCCTTTCTCCCGCCTGCGCTTCTTGGGATATGTATTCCTCTTACGAAGAACGGGGACAACATTTTAAAGACCTGGTGAAAGAGTTGATCTCATGAATATGAAAAGAAGAAAAGTGAAAAATACGGACATTGTTATGATCCTGGACATTGTATTTCTTGTGATCTTTGGATTTATTGCCATGACCAGTGCTTCCTATCCTCGCTCTTTAAAGGATTATGGAGGAGGATTTCACTTTGTGATACGACAGGGAATTTTTCTTATCCTTGGAATTATTGGGATGTTTATGGCATCGAAATTTCCACGGAAAAATCTTCAGAGAATTTCCCTTTTTCTATTTATAATGACCGTGATTATCGTTGGACTCCTCTGGGTGCCGAAATTGGGTCATGAAGTAGGAGGTCAAATTCGTTGGATTAAAATTCCTCTCATCGGCTTTACCTTTCAACCCTCGGATTTAATGAAACTGTCTTCTATTATTTTTATGGCACATTTTTTATCCGTTAATATTCACCGGATCAAAAATAATAATATCTTTATTCTTATTTTATGTATTATGGGAATTTCTGTAGGGCCGATTATGATCAAAGACTTTTCGACGGCCATCGTCATGGGTCTTACTCTTTTTTTCATGTTTTGGGCCAGTGGTATGAGTAAGAAACAATTTCTTGTCATGGTTGTGATTGGGACTATTTTACTGAGCATTATGCTTTTAACGGAAGACTTCAGTTACCGAATCAAACGGATAACCGGCTTATTTACCGACGATCCCGCTCAAAGATTGGACAGTGCCTATCATGCTTTTCAATCTCTGTATGCGATTGCAATGGGGGGTTATAGTGGGGTGGGATTATTTCATTCCAGGCAAAAATATACCAATGTCCCAGAAGCTCATACGGATTTTATCTTTGCCATCATATGTGAAGAATTCGGTGTGATCGGTGCGACTTTATTAATTATACTATTTATCATCTTTATCTATCGAGGATTTATGATAGCATATAAAACAAAGAATTTATTTGATAAAATTATGGCCATCGGAATTACAACTTCTATTGGAATTCAAGCTTTTTTCAATATGGGAGTCAGCGTAAAGCTGTTGCCGGCAACAGGTTTGACTTTGCCCTTTATATCCTATGGTGGAACGGCCTTGGTCATTGCTTTAATCGAAGTAGGTTTATTGCTAAGAATTGCAAAGGATGAAAAGAGATGAAATATATTTTATCCGGTGGTGGAACCGGAGGACATATCTATCCGGCATTGGCCATTGCCAATGAAATTAAAGAACAGGATCCGGAAGCGAAAATTTTATATGTGGGAAAGGCAAATTCCTTGGAAGAAGAGTTGGCTATCAAAGAGGGCTATTCCTTCGCTCCGATTCATATTTCGGGACTACCTCGACGTAAAATCAATAAAGATACGGTAATAACAGCATTTAATCTCCTGCGAGGTTTAATGGAATGCGGAAAAATCATTAAAGAATTCAAGCCCGATATTGTAATCGGAACCGGCGGCTATGTCTGTGCACCTATTGTATTAAAGGCACAACAAAAAGGGATTAAGACAATCATTCAAGAACAAAACGCCTATCCCGGAAAGACCAATCGAATTTTATCGAAAAAAGCAGACTTAATCGCTTTAAATTTTCAGGAAGCAAAACAGTATTTTAACAATGATAAAATCATCTTTACCGGCAATCCCATTCGAAAGGATTTTCAAGACATAAATATCGAAAAGGCCCGTAAAGAACTGAATCTTAAAAAAGATCAACGACTGGTATTTTCCTTCGGCGGCTCCGGCGGACAGGAATCTACCAATCAAGCAATTTTAGAAATGATTCAAGCTCATGAAAAATTTCCCTTTCACCTTGTACATGTCACGGGGAAAAATCATTATAAAAAATTTATGGAGCAGGTCAAAATCTTACCGGAACATGTGAAAATTTATGATTACAGCTATGAAGTTCCAAAATATTTAATGGCGGCGGATCTTATTATTGCTTCTTCTTCCGCTATGACATTGGCGGAAATTTCCGCTATAGGCAAAGCGAGTATTTTGATCCCAAAATCATATACAGCTGGTGATCACCAAGTTCACAATGCCAATTCCTATCGAAATATTTTGGCTTCCAAAGTAATCTTGGAAGATTATTTAACCGGCGAAGTATTGTTTGATGAGATTAATCATTTGTTAAAGGATGATTCATTGCGTCATCAAATGGCGGAAAATTCAAAAAAATTGGGAAATGACAATGCGGTGAAAGTTTTAGTAAAAGAAATCATGAAGTGATGTTATGAAGAAAAAAAAAGCAAGAACGAGAAGGATAAAGCAGAGAAAAAGACGGAAAATTATTCGAATTATCTCTCGATTTATAATATTTTTTGCCATTTTGTTATTGTTGATTTCAGGAATAAAAAAAATAGGTTTTTTTACGATAAAAGATGTAACCGTAGCAGGGAATGAAAAAATAAAAGATAAAACGGTGATAGAAAAAACCCATTTGATCAAAGGATCCAATTACTATGAATTTTCCAAGAAAAAAAGATTACAGGAACTTCAAGACATTCCCTATATAAAAAATGGAAAAATCAAATACCATTTAGGTGGCAAAGTTCATGTAGATATTGTAGAACGACGTCCTCTGTTTCAAGTATTTGGCAATGCATATTACTTAGTCGATCGAGAATTTCGGATTCTGGAAGAACAAAAAGAAAAGACAGAAAATATATTAAATGTTTTGGGACTGGATTTGGAGAATAAAAAACCGGGACAATATATTTTAGATGAAGAAGATTTATCAAAACGAAAATTAATGGAAAAAATTTTAGCTACAGATTATCAATTGGCAGAAAATTTACGGAGCATCGAATTGGCGGATGCAGTGGCTAATTTTGTCACCATGGAAGGTATTATCGTGGAATTCGGATCATATAACAATATCGATTATAAACTTAAAATGCTCGGTTTAATATTGGAAGATATTAAAGAAACAGACCGAAAAGCGTCCTTGATTCAGTTGGAAAAAGGACCAAATCCTATTTTGGTGGAAGAAAGAGATACAAAGGACAAGAAGGGAAAGGAAGAAAAGGATCCTTCCGATTCCATCGACGATCAAAAGTCGAAAAATTCAGTGGTAGATAAAAATATAAAAGACGAGGCACAAGATGAAGTAAAAGGAACTGTAAATTCAGAATGAAATTTTGCAAAGGGCAATATTTAAGTGTTTTCCCACGCTTAGATATTGACTATTCTGTCACTATTCTATAAAATAAGATTAATAGCTCAAAAATGAAAATAATTAATTTAAGATATGAGGAGGATGTTTATGTTGGATTTTGATATGGACCACGATGAATTTGCCAAAATAAAAGTGGCCGGAGTGGGTGGCGGTGGAAATAACGCCGTAAATAGAATGATTAATGCCGGTGTAAAAGGAGTCGAATTTTTAGCTTTCAATACGGACCGTCAAGCGTTGAAAAATTCACTAGCTGATACCAAAATTCAAATCGGGGAAAAAATCACCAAGGGTTTAGGTGCCGGAGCGGATCCTGATATTGGTGAAGAATCTGCAGAGGAATCCAGAGATGAAATCAGAGATTCCTTAGAGGGTGCGGATATGGTATTTATCACAGCAGGAATGGGCGGTGGAACAGGAACTGGTGCTGCTCCTATTATTGCTGATGTGGCAAAAGAACTGGGCTTACTTACCGTTGGTGTGGTTACGAAACCTTTTTCGTTTGAGGGGTTAAAACGTGCAAAATCCGCAGAACGAGGAATTTCGGCTCTAAAGGATAAAGTAGATACTCTGGTTATTATTCCCAATGATCGTCTATTGAGTATTTCTGATAAGAAAACCAGTTTTTCACAAGCTTTTGAAATGGCTGACGATATTTTAAAACAGGGAATCCAAGGTATTTCCGATTTAATCTCCGTTCCCAACTTAATAAATTTGGACTTTGCCGATGTTAAGACGATTATGTTTGACAAAGGGGTCGCTCATATGGGTATCGGAATTGCATCCGGTGATGAACGGGCGACAGAAGCTGCAAAACTTGCAATAAACTCTCCTCTATTAGAAACTTCCATAGAAGGTGCCAAATCTGTCCTTCTTAATATCACTGCCGGTAATGATTTGGGAATCTTCGAAGTCAATGAAGCTGCCGACCTAATCCGTGAGTGTGTAGATGAAGATGCTAATATTATCTTCGGTGCAGGGATTGATGAAAGCTTGAAAGATCAAGTGAAGATTACTGTAATTGCTACAGAATTTGAGCAATATAAAGATGGTAGCAAAAATAAAATATCTCGTCCCACTGGATCAGCAGATTCGGAGAAAAGAGATAATAAAAGAGGATCTGAGATCGGTGGACTTGAAATCCCACCTTTCTTAAGAAGAAATCGATAATGAAAACGCTCACGAAGTTGAGCGTTTTTTATTAATGAGGTGAAATATGAAATGCCCTTATTGTAATCACAATGATTCCAAGGTTCTGGACACCAGAACCACTGATGAAGGTGCTACGATCCGTCGACGGCGAGAATGTAATAAGTGTAACAATCGATTTACCACCTATGAAAAGGTTGAAAAATCACCGATTATGGTGATTAAGAAAGATGGAAATCGACAAGCTTTTGACCGAGAAAAAGTGATTCGAGGAATGATAAAATCCTGTGAAAAACGACCGGTATCCGTCGATGATATTGAGAAATCCGTTGATCGTATTGAACGACAAATTCAAAACTCCATGAAAAAAGAAATTTCTTCTTTAGAAATCGGAGAGATGGTCATGGATCAATTGAAAGAATTGGATGAAGTTTCCTATGTCCGCTTTGCTTCAGTATATCGTGAATTTAAGGATTTACAGTCCTTTGTAGATGAATTGGAAACTATTTTAAAAAAGAAATAGGGATATGATGGATCTTTTTACACTCCAAATGGAACAAAATTTAAAATATCAAGCCCCTTTGGCTGATCGATTACGCCCTCAATCTCTAGAGGAATTCGTAGGACAAAGACATCTCGTTGGAAAGGGAAAATATCTTCGCAGAATCATACAAAGTGATCGTCTTTCTTCCATGATTTTTTATGGTCCACCGGGAGTGGGAAAAACTACTTTGGCCAAAATTATTGCCAAGACGACCCATAAGAATTTTATTGAAATTTCTGCTGTGACTTCTAATTTAAAGGAATTGCGTCAAGTATTAAAACAATGTGAAGACTCCTTAAAATTCGACAATATTCAAACCATCGTCTTTATAGACGAAATTCATCGTTTTAACAAATCGCAACAGGATGCTTTGCTCCCCTTTGTCGAAAGAGGAATTTTAATTCTCATTGGAGCTACGACGGAAAATCCCTATTTTGAAATCAATAAAGCACTATTGTCGAGAATGCAGGTGCTTCATTTGGTTTCCCTAACAGAAAGGGATTTGGAAGAGTTGATTGATTTTGCTTTACAGGATAAAAATCGTGGACTTGGAAAACTGCCCATCGATTTGACGAAGGCTGGAAAGAATTTTTTGGTGCGTAGTGCCCAAGGAGATGGGAGAAGTGTATTAAATTCTTTGGAAATTGCCGCTTTGTCAACGGAAGAACAACAGGGACGCATCCATTTGTCCACTGAAGTTTTGGAAGATTGTATCCAACAAAAAAATATTCAATATGACAAGGATGGCAATGAACATTATGATACCATCTCCGCTTTTATCAAATCAGTCCGAGGTTCGGATCCTGATGGGGCTTTATATTATTTGGCAAAGATGTTGGAAGCCGGAGAAGATATTAAATTTATCGCGCGACGATTGATTATCTTGGCTTCGGAAGATATTGGAAATGCTGATCCTATGGGGATGGTAATGGCCTCTGCCTGCTTTCAAAACATCCATGTTGTGGGAATGCCGGAAGCACGAATTATATTAGCCCAAACGACGACTTATCTTGCAACGGCGAAGAAATCCAATGCTTCTTATCTGGGTATTGATGAAGCATTGAAGGATTTAAAACAAGGAATCAAAGGAGAAATCCCTCCATACTTAAGAGACTATCACAATCCGGCCAATGATAAATCATCCGAAAAATACAAGTATCCCCATGATTTTCCCCAGGGCTATGTCCAACAGGAGTATCTCCCCAGAGAATATCGATATAAAAAATATTATCGACCAAAGGAAATCGGATATGAAAAAAATATCCAAGACTATTTAAACCAATTGAAAATGAATGATGAAGCAGATCTTTAAGGATCTGCTTTTAAAATAAATTTTACATTTTATTCCATGTAATTTAAGAATAGTGTATAATAGAAAATATCTTTAATTCAGATCCCAAGACAGATAAGTAAGGTTTGACAAAAACTGTCTTTAATAATATACTTTAAAATTAAAAGATGGAACAAATAGGAGGAAATATGAGTATCAGTGTAAGAGATATATTTGAAGAACCAAAAAAATATATTGATCAGGTGGTAGAAATATCCGGGTGGATTAAAACCAGTCGATCATCTAAAAATTTTGGATTTATTGAGTTGACCGATGGAACTTGTTTTAAACCACTTCAGATAGTATATGGTAAAGAGCTGGAAAATTTTTCTGAGATTGAAAAATATCCCATAAGCTCTTCTCTTTGCGTTAAGGGAAAAATTGTGGAATCCCCTGGAGCTAAACAACCTTTTGAACTGCATGCAGATTTGGTGAAGCCTCTATATATAGCAGATCGTGACTATCCATTGCAGAAAAAACGCCATACGATGGAATATTTAAGAACCATTGCTCATTTACGTCCTCGTGCAAATACTTTTAATGCCGTTTTTCGCGTGCGTTCTTTGATCGCCTATGCAATTCATAAATTTTTTCAAGATCGTGGATTTATCTATGTTCACACACCGATTATCACAGCTTCCGATGCAGAAGGAGCTGGAGAAATGTTCCAAGTTACGACCTTTGATCTGGCAAATGTCCCTTTAACCGATGAAGGAAAAGCAGATTATAATAAAGATTTTTTCCATAAGGAAACCAATTTGACGGTGTCCGGTCAATTAGAGGCAGAAGCTTTCGCCCTGGCATTTAAAGATGTCTATACTTTTGGGCCGACCTTCCGTGCTGAAAATTCCAATACTGCCAGACATGCTGCAGAATTTTGGATGATTGAACCGGAAATGGCCTTTGCTGATATCAATGTAAATATGGATATTGCAGAAGAAATGCTAAAATATATTATTCAGTACGTTCTTGATCGAGCACCGGATGAAATGGAATTTTTCAACAAATTTATCGACAAAGGTCTCTTGGATCGACTTCACAATGTGGTGAACAACGAATTTGAGAGAATCACCTATACGAAGGCCATCGAAATATTGGAAAAAGCCGATCGTGATTTTAAATATCCTGTATCCTGGGGGATTGATCTACAGACGGAACATGAAAGATATATTACAGAAGAAGTCTATAAAAAACCGGTATTTGTAACGGATTATCCAAAAGAAATCAAAGCTTTTTATATGTATGAAAATGAAGATCATAAAACCGTTGCCGCCATGGATCTATTAGTGCCCGGCGTTGGAGAAATTATCGGTGGTTCTCAAAGAGAGCATCGCGTAGAAATACTGGAAGAAAAAATCAAAGAAAATGGTATGGATCCATCCATTTACGATTGGTACTTGGATTTACGTCGCTATGGATCGGTTGTCCACTCTGGTTACGGATTGGGTTTTGAACGTGCTGTAATGTATATTACAGGAGTGTCAAATATTCGTGACGTCATTCCCTTCCCACGAACCGTTGGAAATGCTTTATTTTAAAGGAGAAGAAGATGAAGGAATATAAACCGAATATAATCGAAAAAAAGTGGCAGGATTTTTGGGATGAACATGGTACCTATGTAACTGAGAATGATTACGATAAAGAAAAATTCTATGCATTGGTGGAATTTCCCTATCCCAGCGGACAAGGTCTACATGTAGGTCATCCTAGACCCTATACCGCATTGGATATTGTTTCCCGCAAAAGGAGATACGAAGGATATAATGTATTATTTCCCATGGGTTGGGATGCCTTTGGTCTGCCAACGGAAAATTATGCCATAAAAAATAAAATCCATCCAGCCATTGTCACAAAGAATAATATTAAGAATTTTAAAAAGCAATTAAAATCCATTGGTTTTTCCTTCGATTGGTCTCGTGAAATCAATACGACGGATCCGGAGTATTATAAATGGACACAATGGATCTTTTTGCAACTGTATAAAAAAGGGCTTGCATATAAGCAAGAAATGCCGATTAATTGGTGTCCTTCCTGTAAGATCGGACTAGCCAATGAAGAAGTTGTCAATGGAAATTGTGAACGATGCGGCCATGAAGTAGTCCGAAAGGTAAAATCTCAATGGATGTTAAAAATTACCGAATATGCTCAACGACTAATTGATGATTTAAAGGATTTGGACTATATCAATCCGGTCAAAATACAGCAAACCAACTGGATCGGACGGAGTGAAGGAGCTCAAATTTATTTTCCTCTAAAAGATAAAGAAGAAAATTTGGAAGTTTTTACCACTCGTCCCGACACGATTTATGGAGCTACCTATATGGTCATCGCACCGGAACATCCCATTATCGACAAATATGCCAAAGATATTGTAAATATAGATGAAGTATTGGAATATCGAGAAGAATGTGGTAAAAAATCTGACTTTGAACGGACGGAATTATCCAATGAAAAAGAAAAAACCGGAGTGGAAATCAAAGGAATTACCGTTATAAATCCCCTTTCCAAGGAAGAAATTCCCATTTGGATCTCGGATTATGTACTGATGGGATACGGAACAGGAGCAATAATGGCTGTGCCTGCCCATGACCAACGAGATTACGAATTTGCTAAAAAATTTGGACTTAAAATTGTTCCTGTAATTGAAGATGCCGATATATCAGAAGCTGCCGTAGTGGATACGGATCATGGGATTATGGCTAATTCTGAAATTATCAACGGTTTGCCGGTCAAAGAAGCTATTGTCACAATGACGAAATATCTGGAAGATCACCATTTAGGAAAGGGAACCATCAATTATAAACTACGAGATTGGGTTTTTTCCAGACAGAGATATTGGGGAGAGCCGATTCCATTGGTGCACTGTGATACTTGTGGTTGGCAACCCCTTCCTGAAGAAGAATTACCACTGATTTTACCGGAAGTGGAAAATTATGAACCCACAGACGATGGCCAGTCTCCTTTGGCAAAAATGACAGATTGGGTAGAGACAACCTGTCCAAAATGTGGGGCTCCTGCACATCGAGAAACGGATACCATGCCTCAATGGGCCGGCTCTTCCTGGTACTTTTTACGCTATTGCGATCCTCATAATGATCAAGCTTTAGCCGATAAAGATGCTTTGAAATATTGGATGCCCGTGGATTGGTACAATGGAGGAATGGAGCATACCACATTACATTTACTCTACTCTCGATTCTGGTATAAATTCCTCTATGATATCGACGTAGTACCCACGAATGAACCCTATAAAAAAAGAACATCCCATGGTATGATCTTGGGCAGTAATAATGAAAAGATGAGTAAAAGTCGTGGAAATGTGGTTAATCCCGATGAGATCGTTCATAAATACGGAGCAGATACTTTACGAACTTATGAGATGTTTATTGGAGATTTTGAAAAAAGCGTGTCCTGGAGCGAAAACGGCGTGAAAGGATGTCGTCGTTATCTAGAACGTGTTTGGAAACTACAGGAACATTTAGTGGATGGAGAACAATACACGGCCCAATTGGAATCCAATATCCATAAGACGATTAAAAAAGTATCCTATGATTATGAACACTTAAAAGCCAACACTGCAATTGCTGCACTGATGAGCTTATTAAACGACTTTAATGCCCATGGATCATTGACGAAAAAGGATTTTAGAACGTACTTGATGTTATTAAATCCGGTAGCACCTCATATTACAGAGGAATTATGGGAAGAAAATGAATTAGGCGGCTATCTCCATGAACAGACTTGGCCTGTCTATGACGAGTCTAAAACCATCGATGATATCGTTGAAATTCCAATTCAATTCAATGGAAAAGTGCGCTTTACCGTAGAAGCTCCTCGTGAAGCATCTAAAGAAGAAATTTTGGAAATCGTTACGGATCATGAAGCCTATGAAAGAAATACAGAAAATAAAACGATTGTCAAAGAGATCTATGTGCCCGGTAAAATATTTAATATTGTAGTAAAATAAATATGAAATGCACTCCACCAAGTGGTGAAGTGCATTTTATTATCAAAAGGAGAACGATATGAAAAGCATGACAGGTTATGGCCTGGGCGAAGTAGAAAACGATAATTACTATATCAAAGTAGAAATGAAATCCGTAAATCATAGATACTGTGATATAAACTTGCGCATGCCTCGCATTTTATTTTCCATTGAAGATCAAGTCAAACGACAGATTAAAGAAAGAGTCTCTCGTGGGAAAATAGATGTCTATATTAATTTAACGTATTTAAGTTCCAAGGGAAAAACTCTAGAAGTGGATTTGGATTTGGCTCAAAAATATTACCATGCAGCACAAAAAATTAAAGATCATTTAAAGTTAGAAGATCATATAACCATTGGCCAATTATTGAGAACAGACGGAATTATTTTGGAACATGAAATGGAAGAGGGAGAAGAAGAATTACACGCTTTGGTTTTCGAGGCATTGGAGAAAGCATTGAATGCCTTTTTGACTATGCGAGAGCGTGAAGGTGAAAATTTAAAAAAAGATTTTAAACTGAAATTAAATAAAATTTTTGAAATAGCTAATTGTATTCAAAAAAAGGCACCGAAGGTTTTAGAAGAAAATCAAGAAAAACTACGATTAAAAATAGCGGAAAATGTGAAAGAGGATGAATTGGACCTACCTCGGTTAACCACTGAAATTGTCCTGATGATGGATAAATTATCAATTGATGAAGAAGTCACTAGATTAAATCTGCACATCGACCAATTTAATGATATAATGAGTTCATCAGAACCTGTTGGACGCAAATTAGATTTTTTACTTCAAGAATTAAATCGTGAAACCAATACCATCGGTTCCAAAACTTCGGATATGGATATTTTAAATTGGGTTGTGGATTTAAAGACGGAAATCGAAAAACTAAGGGAACAGATTCAAAATATTGAATAAAGCATGATCATAAAAGAATTGATGAAGAAATCGACACGAGAGATCAAAATAGATACGATTTTCAAGGACCAATCGATAAGGATGGTGAAAGTTTGGCAAAAGGGTTTTTATTAGTATTGTCAGGGCCTTCAGGAAGTGGGAAAGGAACAGTAAGTGAAGCTTTAATGGAAAAAAATAACGAAATTGTTTTTTCAACTTCCGTTACGACACGAACCCCTAGACCGGGGGAAGTAAATGGTGAAAATTATTTTTTTACCTCTATTGAAGAATTTGAAGATATGGTGGAAAATAACGAGTTATTGGAGCACGCCTTTGTTCACAGTAATTATTATGGAACGCCGAAACAATTTGTGATGGATGAGATTGAAAAGGGAGAAATCGTCCTTTTGGAAATCGATGTACAAGGAGCATTGCAAATTAAAGAAAAATACAAAGAAGCCGTATTTATCTTTTTGATTCCACCAACGATGGATGAACTCCGTCAACGATTGATTCGACGAGATACAGAAACAGAAGAAGAAATCAATACCCGGTTTAAAAATGCCTTTAAAGAACTGGATTTTGTGGGAGAATATGATTACTTTGTCGTCAACAATACCGTGGATCAAGCGGTCATTGATATTGAAAATATTATTGCAGCAGAAAAATTGCGAGTAAAAAGACATAAAAATATAAAAGAAGAAGTTAAAGCAGATAAGATAGAGGAGTAGATTATGAGAATACCTTCTTTTGAAGAAATAAAGAAAGTGACAGATTCACGCTATGAACTGGTTATGTTAGTATCGAAAAGAGCTAGAAAATTGGTAGATGGAGAACCTCCGTTAATAGATGCCGAAAACGAAAAACCGGTTACCACTGCGATCAAAGAAGTCCTGAGAGGAAAAATCGTATTTGGTGAACATATGACAGACCGACAATATGCATTGAAGATTGAAAAAGAACGATTGGAAATGGTGGAAGAATTAAAAGCAAAAATGATTCAAGAAAAAATTGATGGAGACGAAGAAGAGGAATAATATGTTAAAGGGAAAAAATATCCTATTAGGTGTCACAGGTAGCATTGCCTGTTATAAAGCCCCTGAAATCTGTAGTCTCCTACGAAAATATGGAGCAGAAGTTAAAGTGATCATGACGAAAGCAGCAACGGAATTTATTACACCATTGACTATGCAAACCATGTCCAATCATGTGGTTCATGACAAGATGTTCGAACAAGTCCACAATATGGATGTAGAACATATTTCCTTGGCAAAATGGGCAGATGTCTTTGTCATTGCCCCAGCAACGGCAAATATTATTGGAAAATTTGCCCATGGAATTGCAGACGATATGCTTTCCACCGTCTATATGGCCTCTCGCTGTCCGGTGTTGATTGCACCGGCCATGAATACCTATATGCTGGAATCTCAAGGAAATAAAGACAATATGAAAATCTTGGAAAAACGAGGCGTTTTAATTTTGCCCACAGAAGAAGATCTATTGGCCTGTGGAGACCGAGGTAGCGGAAAAATGATTTCGCCAAAAAAAATTGTCCAAGCCATCGATCAAGCGTTAACCACCAAGGATTTGAAAGACAAGACTTTCGTCATTACTTCAGGACCGACGCAGGAAGCCTTAGATCCTGTACGATACTTAACGAATCACTCCAGTGGAAAGATGGGTTATGCTCTTGCAAGAAATGCGAAAAATAGAGGGGCAAAGGTCATTTTAATTTCCGGTCCTACATCGATCACTCCTCCTGAGGTTGATGTATTGGAAAAAGTGACCACGACGGAAGAGATGTTTGAAGCCGTAGGAAAATATTTTGATCACTGTGACTGCTTAATCAAAGCAGCGGCTCCAGCAGACTATCGGCCGGCTTCTTATAGTGATGAAAAAATTAAAAAAACCGGAAGCGAAGACTTGACGGAAATTCCATTGGAAAGGACTCCCGATATTGCAAAATATTATGGACAACGAAAACAAGGTCAGATTATGGTAGGATTTGCAGCAGAGTCGACAAATATTTACGATTATGCCAAAGGCAAATTAAAATCTAAGAATCTGGATTTTATTGTCGTAAATAATATTAAAACAAAAGGTGCCGGATTCGGAACGGATACGAATATTGCCAGTTTGATTGATGACAATCATGTAAAAGATCTTGAGATTATGAGCAAGGATCAATTGGCAGAAAAAATTATAGATCATGTGGTAGATTTGATGAGCTAGAGTTTCTCTAGCTTTTTTGTTAGGTGGGATGCTATGTATGCTCATGTTTTTATAGAAAATAATTATAAAAAAATTGATATTCTCTATACCTATCAAATTCCTGAAGGAATGGAATTGGAAATCGGGCAAAGAGTTCAAGTATCCTTTGGAAAGGGAGTTCGGATAGGGATCGTTCTTCAAGTGAGGGAAACTTATGAAGGAAAATTTAAAGATACTATAAAAAAAATTGACAAAGTATTGGATCCAGATCCCATTATCAGCCAGGAATTAATCCAATTGGCCTTGTGGATGAAGAAGAGATATTTACTGGGTTTTTCCAAAGCTTTCGCACCGGTACTGCCACCTGGCAATCTTAAAGTCATCCGGCGACAAATTAATCCCCTGCAAAAAGAAGAGTTAGATCCTACCTTTTTAAAGATCGTGAAAAAAAAGAAATATTATGAAGCTCTTTCAACGGAAGAACAAAACCAAGCTAAATATTACTATGACAAGAAAATGATTGATTTAAAATACGTATCGATGACGAAGATCAAAATGAAGACCATAAAGTATGTATCCGTTCATTCTCATCTTCTTCCAGATCAATTGAAAAATCTTCCGGAAAAACAAAGGAAAGTGTATCAATATTTACAAGAAAAAGGACCGACGCCTCAAAAAGATCTCTTGATGGAATTAAAAATATCCAATTCTCCGATTCAATCTTTGAATAAGAAAAAACTAGTAACAATTTACGATCAGGAAGTCTATCGGAAGGCAAGTTCTCCCGGAGAAAAAAAAGAATTTCATATTTTAAACTCGGAGCAACAGGAAGCTTTTCAATCGATTATTTCTACTTCTAAAGAGGTCAGTTTGCTCCATGGATTGACAGGTAGCGGAAAGACCGAAGTCTATCTTCACTTGACAAAAAAAGTGTTGGAGCAAAAAGGACAGGTGATCGTTTTAGTACCTGAAATCGGATTGACTCCCCAGATGATCCAGCGATTTAAATCCCGATTTGGGGAAGAGGTTTCAATTTTACATTCCAAACTGTCTCCTGGGGAACGGTATGATGAATACCGTCGTATAAAAAATAATGAGGTTCAAATTGTGGTTGGAGTTCGATCTGCAGTATTTGCTCCTTTTGACAATTTACAAATGATCATCATCGACGAAGAACATGATTCCTCCTATGATTTTCATAACGGTTTAAAATATGATACGGTGGAAGTTGCGATCAAACGGATGCAAGATCGGGGTAAAGTGGTGTTGGGTTCAGCGACTCCTTCCGTAGAGCGCTATTATAAAGCCACTAAGGGAATCTACCATTTGGCGACCCTATATAATCGAGCTTCGGAAGGAGCCCATTTGCCCATGACAGAAATTGTAGACTTAAGACAAGAATTAATGCGGGGAAATGTGTCAATTTTTAGCACCCTATTGCAAAAACGATTGGAAGAAAAACTGAAACAAAAGGAACAGATCATCCTATTTTTAAATCGAAGAGGTTTTTCAACTTTTGTGTCCTGTCGCAATTGTGGCCATGTGATAAAATGTGAAAATTGTGATATTTCCATGACCTACCATAAGGCGAAACATCGATTGATCTGTCATTATTGCGGTGCAACGAAACCCCTTCCTTCCTCTTGTCCAGAATGTGGTAGCAAATATATTAAAGAATTTGGCATCGGAACTCAAAAAGTGGAAGAAGAAGTTCACAAATTATTTCCCGGAATTCGAACCTTGAGAATGGATCGAGATACGACGGTAAAAAAACAATCCTTTGATATTTTTTATGAAAAGATCAAAAATCGGGAAGTGGATATGGTAATCGGCACACAAATGGTATCGAAGGGATTTGACTTTCCCAATGTAACTTTAGTAGGGGTAATCGCTTCTGATTTATCCCTCTATGTATCGGATTATCAGGCTACGGAACGGACATTTCAATTGATCACCCAAGTAGCGGGAAGAGCCGGTCGATCTAAAAAAAGGGGTCATGTGGTCATTCAAACTTATAATCCTGAGAATTATGCCATTCAATATGCTGCGGAAACAAATTATCTTCAATTTTATCAAGCGGAGTTAAAAGAAAGACGTCAATTTTCTTATCCTCCCTTTGTCAAATTGATTCATATCACCATTTCCTCCCCTAAGGAAGAAATTACCGAACAGTGGATCAATGGTTTTTATTACAATATTTCAAAAGAAACAGTTCAAATGAAAGTAGAAACAACACGAATTATACCTCTTCCTCGTATAAAAAATATCTATCGCAGTCGTTTTACTTTAAAAGTCCTACCAGAGGATGAGGCCATGTTAATCAATGCTTTGAAACGGGTATTAATAAGGAGTAAAATAGTAGAGCGAAATAATGTTTTTATAGATATTGAATTTTAGAAGGTGATATTATGGCAAAACGGGTTATTCGAACCGATGAAGATCCGATTCTACGTAAAAAATCCCGCATTGTTGAAAAAATAGATAATCGAATAAAGATATTGGTAGAAGATATGTTTGAGACTATGGATGATGCCGACGGTGTCGGTCTTGCGGCGGTGCAAGTAGGGATCTTAAGACGAGTGGTGACAATCGATGATGGAGAAGATCATCGACTATATATGATCAATCCGAAGATTACCACTCGAGAAGGGGAAGGGATTGCTATGGAAGGATGTCTATCGGTGCCGGACAGACAAGGTACGGTAAAAAGAGCGACTGAAATAAAAGTCGTATACACAGACCTTGAAGGAAGGGAGAAACATCTCATTGCAAAAGATTTTTTAGCACGTATTATACAGCATGAGTTGGATCATTTGGATGGAATTCTTTATACCGATCGAGTGATTGAATTGTATGAAATAGAAAAAAAGGATGAGAATGCAGTATGAGGATTGTCTTTATGGGAACGCCGGAATTTGCAATTCCAATTTTGGAGCGATTGCATGAACAAGAAGAAGTTGTACTGGTCGTCACCCAACAGGATGCACGAAAGGGACGTGGAAAGAAACTTCATCCTTCCCCAATTAAAAAAAAGGCCTTAGAACTGGGCTTGGAAGTTTTTACCCCTGAAGATGTCAACAGTCTTTCATCCTATGAACGATTGCAAAAAGCCCAAGGAGATCTCTTTGTAGTGGCAGCTTATGGACAGATATTGACAAAAGGAATCCTAGATTTGCCATCAAGGTATTCCATCAATGTCCATGGATCATTGTTACCTCATTATCGAGGTGCAGCTCCTATTGAACGGGCGATTTTGGCAGGAGAAGAAACCACGGGAATTACGATTATGAAAATGGCGGAAGGCTTAGATGCTGGAGATATGGCGTTAAAGAAAGAAATTGCAATAGATGAAAAAAATGCAGGTCAATTACGGACAGAACTCTCGGAAATCGGTGGAGAATTACTGATGGAATTTATTGAGCTCATGAAAAATGATCAGGAGAGCTTTACGGCTCAAAATGAGAAAGAAGCCACCTATGCGGAAAAAATAACGAAGACGGATTTTCCCCTGCTCTTTGAAAAAGAGAATACGAAAGAGTTGGTAAATCATATTCGAGCCCTGTCTCCTGACTATGGAGCTAGAATCAATTATAAAGGAAAAATGTTAAAAATTTTTGACGGAAAAGGTCTTTGTGAAAATTCGCAGAAAGAACCTGGGACGATCATAAGGTCAAAAAATCAGCTCATTATAAAAACCTTGGATGGAGCTCTTGAAGTGTTGGAAATCCAAGCACCGGGAAAACGAAAGATGAAGATAAAAGATTTTTTATTGGGAAATCAATTACAAGAGAATACGAAGATAGGTGATTAATATGTTATATGGCTTTTATGGCATGAGTTATTGGATTTATATCCTGCCGGGTTTGTTGTTGGCGATGTATGCTCAGTCAAAAATTTCTTCAGCATATAATAAATATTTAAAAATTTCCAGTGAAACGAATTATACTGGGGCAGACGTTGCCCGAAAAATTTTACAAGATCATGGAATTTATGATGTAGAAATTCGACAAATCGCCGGACAATTGACAGATCACTATGATCCCCGGAACAAAACCCTTAATCTTTCCCGAGAAGTCTATCAATCTAATTCGGTTGCCAGTCTTTCCATTGCAGCTCACGAAGTAGGTCATGCCATTCAAGACGCTGTGGATTATCGACCTCTCAAAATCAGAGCTTCACTGGTGCCTCTAGCAAATATCGGGACCCAATTAAGCTTTACATTGATTATTTTAGGTGCTTTCTTTTCCGTGGCTCTGACACAAATAGGAATCGCCCTATTCTTTTTTGCTGTGTTGTTTCAAATTGTCACTTTGCCGGTTGAAATTGATGCCAGCAAGAGGGCACATTTGGCCTTATCTCAAGGGATATTACCGCCTGATAAATTAAAAGGCACCCAAGAAGTGCTAAGTGCCGCTGCTTTAACTTATATTGCATCCACCCTTATGGCAATTGGTCAATTTGTACGATTATTGGATATTTTTGGAAGAAGAAGGTAAGGATGGGAAATATTAGACAAAAAGCACTCTTTATAATCGATCATGTCTTTTATAAAGGTGCTTTTTTAGAAGAAGAACTGGAAATACTAAGACAGTCCAAATGGGAGGATCGAGACTTTAACTTTGTGCGGGAATTAGCTACCGGTGTCGTCCGACATCGTAGCTATTTGGACTATGTGATAAAAAAGAAATCCACTATTAAATTTAAAAAAATTCATAAAATCATCTTGACGATTTTAGAAATGGGAATTTACCAGTACTATTTTATGGATAAAGTTCCTGTCCACGCTCTTGTATCCGAATCGGTGGAACTGGCCAAAATATACGGTAATCGAGGCTCGGTTTCTTTTGTCAACGGAATGCTTCGAAACATCGTTAAAGAAAAACCGATGAGTGTCACTGTTGAACAACCGATGGAGCGGTTGGCAATCCAGTATTCTCATCCTGATTTTTATGTAAAAGAAATATATGATAAATACGGAGAGAAGTTTACGGAAAAATTGTTAAAGGCCAATAATCAACAGCCGAAATTCACCCTGCGAGTCAATACCCTAAAGACGGACAGAGAAGATTTAGTCCGTCGATTGGAAGAGGAAGGATTTCATGCTCATCCCGGGAATCTTAAAGATAGCTTAATCGTTGAAAATCCCATCGGCATATTTTCCTCTGACTCTTTTATGGATGGCGATTTTTATGTGCAAGATGAAGCTTCCATGAAGGTTTCGGAAATTGTGGATCCAAAACCGGAAGAAAAAATCCTGGATCTATGCGCCGCTCCCGGTGGAAAGTCTACTCATATGGCGGCTATGATGAAGGATCGGGGCCGGATTATCGCCTGTGATATCAGTGATTATAAATTATCCTTGATACGAGAGAATTGTAAACGACTAGGTATTACAAGTATTGTCTGCAAAAAGAATGATGGAGTCTTGGAACGAAAGGAATTTATTAATGCCTTTGATAAAGTTCTCATTGATGCTCCCTGTTCCGCCATCGGATTATATCGTAGAAAACCCGATATTAAATGGAATCGGAGTTTAGAGTCTTTGAAAGAGCTTTCTCACATTCAGTATCAACTGTTGACACGAGGAGCTTCCTATGTAAAGATAGGAGGCCGACTGATTTACTCCACCTGTTCGATCAGTGAATTGGAAAATGAAAAAATATTAGAAGCTTTTTTAAAAAACCATCCCCATTATACTTTGGAAAGGATACAGGGTAATCAAATTTTAAAGCTCTTTCCTCATATCGATGGTACTGATGGATTTTCCATCTTTTCCCTAAAGAGAATACGATAAATAAAAGAGTGGAATGCCACTCTTTTTCTATGTCTTTAGAAAGTAAATAGAGGAATGTCAATAATTTTATTAAATTTGACAAAATGGATGCAAGCTATGATCAACTAATGATATAATATTGATAATGCAAAAGTTAGGAGAGAATATGGAACTGAACAGTATGACTTTAAAAGAATTGAGAAATGTTTTCCAAAAGGGTGGATTACAAACTTTTCGAGGAAATCAACTGTTTTCCTTTTTTCACAATAGTAAACGGACAGATATTGAAAACTCTAATCTATCAAAAAAATCTTTGGAACTTATAAAAGACGAGAAGATCGATACCCTTGAAATTATACAGGTGTATACGTCTCAAAAGGATGGGACAAAAAAATTTTTATTCCGTCTAGACGATGGAAATATCATAGAAGGGGTACTCATGAAATATAAACATGGATATTCCCAATGTATTTCTACTCAGGTAGGATGTAAGATGGGATGTTCTTTTTGTGCCTCTACAAAAGAAGGTCTAATCCGAAATCTCACTCCGGCGGAAATGCTTCAACAAGTTTATCAAGTGGAAAATAAATTCGAGATTATCATAAGCAATATTATTTTAATGGGCAGTGGAGAACCATTGGATAATTTTTCAAATGTTATTCGATTTTTAGAACTGCTCCATGATGAAAAGGGCCATAATATGAGTTACCGAAATATGACCCTTTCCACTTGTGGTATAGCACCACGTGTTCGACAATTAGGAGAACTTCATATGCCGATTAACCTCGCCGTGTCTCTCCATGAAACCAATAACGACAATCGCTCTAAATTGATTCCGATCAATCGAAAATACAATTTGGAAAATTTAAAAGATGCCTTATTGGACTATCAAAAAAAGACAAAAAATCGAATTACTTTTGAATATACTTTAATTGCAGGCCATAATGATAAGGATATAAATGTCAAAGAATTGACCTCCATGACAAAAGGTTTGAAATGTCATATCAATCTAATCCCTTTAAATCCCATCGAGGAATTCAACCAAGATAGACCTAAAAGGGAAGAGGTTGTGAAATTTAAAAAACTTTTGGAAAAGCAAGGTCTCCAAGTAACCATACGGCGTGAATTAGGCTCTGACATTGAAGCTTCCTGTGGTCAGTTGAGGCGTAAGTTCGAGAGAGGTGAAAATATTGAAGTTTGTTGCAGCAACTAATGTTGGAAAACATCGTACAAATAACGAAGATTGTTTTTATGTAGACGATATAAAAAAACAACTTTTTATCCTGGCTGATGGAATGGGTGGTCATCTTGCCGGTGAAGAAGCCAGTTCCATGGTGACTTCAATTATTTCGGAAGAATTGGAAAATCTTTCGCCAAATGTGGAAATTGAAGATATCATTGGCGAGATCATGGGTGCAACTCAAAAGGCAAATCATGATATTTATGAAAAATCTTTAAAAAATAAAGAGTATCAAGGAATGGGAACGACATTGTCTTTAGGATATCTTTTAGGCGATGTGTTGATTTATACGAATATTGGAGATTCTAGGATATATCATATAAGGGATAATCTGGAGCAACTGACGAAAGATGACTCATTTGTAAACTATCTTATTGAACTGGGGGAAATCAGTGAAGAAGAAGCCGTTGATCATCCGAAAAAAAATGTGTTGACAAAAGCGGTGGGTACCAACCCTGATATATCAGTTATGATAAACACAATGAAAGTACAACCCAAGGATTATCTTTTATTCTGTTCTGACGGTCTTACGAATATGGTCAGTTCTGATGAAATTTACGAAATTATTGTGAATAACACCTTAGAAGATGCAAGAGATTGTTTGATTGAAAAAGCATTGGACAATGGTGGGATCGATAATATTACCTTGATTTTAATATATATTGAGTAGGTGTTGAAATGATAGGAAAAATTTTAGGTAATCGATACGAAATACTGGAAAAAATCGGTACCGGTGGTATGGGAAATGTCTATAAAGCCCATTGCAAAAGACTGGACCGAATTGTGGCAATTAAGATATTAAAACTTCAATATAATGATGACAATAATTTTATTCGAAAATTCAAACGGGAATCCCTTGCTGCCGCAAGTATTTCTCATCCCAATATTGTCAGCATCTATGATGTAGGTTCAGAAGCCATTGATGGGGAACTTTGCCATTATATTGTAATGGAATATATCGATGGAAAGACCTTAAAAGAAATTATCAATGATGAAGGACGACTTTCAGAAAAAAGAGCATTAAATTACTGTATTCAAATTGCAGAAGCTTTAAAAGTCGCTCATTCAAAACATATTGTCCATCGAGATATCAAGGCTCAAAATATTATGGTCACTCGAGACGATCGAGTGAAAGTGACGGATTTTGGAATTGCTCGAGTAGCGGATAACACTACGGTGACCGCAACAAATGCTGTCATGGGTTCGGTCCATTATTTTTCGCCGGAACAGGCGAAGGGCGCAAAGGTTGATAATCGCTCGGATATTTATTCTTTGGGGATCGTTCTCTATGAAATGCTTACCGGTACATTACCCTTTGATGCAGACAATCCAGTTTCCGTAGCATTGATGCAAGTACAAAGTAATATGCCTCGACCGTCTGAAACAGTTCGAAGTCTAGATCCGGAAATCGATGAATTGGTTCTTAAAATGACGAGAAAAGATCCCAACAAGAGATATGGCGATGTATTTGAACTGATTCGCGATATTAAGTCCATTACCCTGACCGGAAGACGAAAAGACCATAATGCCCACGGATATCATACGGATCCTTCGGCCACGCTCATCCAGCCGATTCCTTCTGAAAACAAACGATATGTCAATCGAAAAAATAATAGTTCTCACTCGAAGGACTATTCGGAACCTGTTAAGAAAAAGAAGAAGAAATCCGTGGCTCCTGCTATTTTGGGGATTATCTGCGGAGTATTGATTATCGGACTATTGGCATATATCGCCCCTAAAGCTCTGGGAGGTTTAAATAAACCGAAAGAAGTGGAAATGATAATTCTACCTAATTTTGTAGGAGAAACGAAAGAAAAAGTAGAATTAGAAGCCGATGCTTTAGGAGTTAACTTAGACATTGCATTTGATGAAGATAAAGAAAAAAGTGATAATGAAATTTTAGCTCAGGATCCTGTTGCGGATACGGAAGTGGAAAAAGGGTCTACAGTTAAAGTTATTATCAACAATTTACCGGATTCCGTCACCGTTCCTTCCGTTGTCAATATGACTTTGGACGAGGCAAAGGAAATGTTAAAGGATCATAACTTATCTCTAGGTAAGGTTGATTATGAATTTTCCGATGATGTGGAAGAAGATAAAATTATCAGTCAAAATCCCAATGCGGGATACGATATTGCAAAGGATCAAACGGTCTCCATTGTTATATCCAAAGGTGAGGACAGCACACCATGGAGTATGCTGGCCCTTCGAGGAATCAGTGAAGAAAAAGCAAAGGCTACCCTCAAAAAAGCAGGTATGAAAGTTAAAATTGAGTATGGGGAAACCAATGATGTCGATGAAGGACAAGTTTACAAGCAATCGGTGGATGTGGGATCGCCTCTTCAAAAAGGGGACGAAGTCACTCTTTGGATTTCGACGGGAGCTCCAACAGGATCTTTGGATTTAGACGATGAAAAAGATAATGATATTAACAATAAAGACAATGACAATGAAGAGGAAAGTTCTTCCAATATTCCAACCAAAACCGTAAAAGTTCAAGTACCAGATGATGGGCAACGCCATCGAGTCGTAGCGAAACGTGTGGTAAACAGTAGAGGAAACACGGTAGATACCGTTGTGTGGAATTACGGTATTGATTCCGGCGATCAAGCTGATGTAGAGTTGATCGGTAAAGGGAAATATGAAATTTACATCAATGATCGCTTAATTCGTAAAGTAGATATATAAAAGGAAGGTCTATGAAAGGCAGAATCATAAAAAGTAGTGGTGGATTTTACTATATTAAATCCGGAGATAAAAGGATCGAAACGAGAGCTCGAGGTGTATTTCGACATGAGAATATCGAGCCTATCGTTGGGGATATTGTAGATTTTAAATATGGGGAAGATACTCTGGGATATATTGAAGAAATATATCCCAGAAAAAATATGCTTGTACGACCAAAAGTTGCCAATGTAGATTTAGCCTTGATTATGATTCCCTTAAAAGATCCAAAATATAATTTGAATTTAATTGACAAAATGATCGTTCAATGCGAAAAGTCTCAGATCGATATTTTAATATGTATCAATAAAATCGACCTGGATCGAGATCATGGCGTTGAAATTGGAAAAATTTATGAACAAGCCGGCTTTGACACCATTAAAATCTCGGTGAAGGAAGGGGAAAACTTACAAAAATTAGAGACTAAATTAAAATCAAAAACAACAGCTCTTTGTGGCGTGTCAGGAGCAGGAAAATCGTCATTGACTAATATCCTCATGGGAAAAAAATTGGAAGTAGGAGAAGTGAGCCAAAAGACCAAAAGAGGAAAACATACCACCAGGCATGTGGAACTCTATTCGAAAGATGACTACTATATCTTTGATACACCGGGATTTTCATCCTTACAGTTGAATTTGCCAAAGGAGGAATTAAGTCACTATTTCAGAGAGTTCAAAGACTATCGACAAGATTGTAAATTTCATAATTGCAATCATATTAACGAGCCGAAATGTGGTGTGAAAAGAGCAGTAAAATTAGGTAATATTTCATCAATTCGATATGAAAATTATCAGTATCTTTTTCAAGAATTGGAACAAAGGGGAGGTTATTGATGTTATCACCATCAATTTTATCAGCTGATTTTACGGACATAAAAAATGAATTTAAAAAAATGGAACAGGGAAAAGTGGACTTTGTCCATGTGGATGTTATGGATGGCAATTATGTACCGAATATTTCTTTTGGACCGGGGATTATCTCCCAATTAAGAACCTTGACAACGATTCCTTTTGACGTCCATTTGATGATTGAAAATCCGGAAAACTATATTGAAGAATTTGTAAAAGCCGGAGCCGATTATATAACCGTCCACCCTCAAGGAACCAAGCATCTTAATCGAACCTTACAATTGATTCACTCCTATGGTGTTAAAGCGGGGATTGCCATTAATCCGGCAGAATCGTTAGATTGTTTAAAATATTCCATGGATACAGTGGATCTTGTACTCTTAATGAGTGTGAACCCTGGATTCGGAGGCCAGTCCTTTATTCCATCTACTTTCGGCAAGATTAGAGAACTTCGCCAAATGGTAAACCAAAGTGGCCGAGATATTATCATTGAGGTGGACGGAGGAGTTAAAATCGAGAACGCATTAAAAATTTTAGAAGCAGGTGCAGATTCTTTAGTGGTGGGATCTGCTATTTTCGGGCAGGAAGATCCCTTGACTGAAATTCGAAAATTTTATGAGTTGATGAGATGAGACGAGGACTATTAGTATCCGGAGGCCAATCTGTATCCAAAGAGATCTTGATGCCCTATCAAGAAGATTTCATTCTTTGTGCCGATGGAGGCCTTCGTACATTACAAAAATACGGTATGATTCCAGATCTCGTTATGGGGGATATGGACTCCATGGATGAAAAATCTTTTCAATATTTGAAAAAGCATCATATTAAAACAATAACTTATCCTCGGGAAAAAGATGGAACCGATACGGAGCTTTGTCTTTGGAAATTTGCTGAGATGGGGATGGAAGAAGTAATTATCGTCAACGCTTTGGGAACGCGGATGGATCATAGTTTGGCAAATATGTACGGATTGGTCTATTTAAAAAAGAAAGGGATCAAGGGTAAAATCCTGGACGATCACAATGAAATTTATTATTGTGAAGTGGGGGAATATAAATTTTCACAAAATGACAAAAAATACATTTCATTTCTCCCGGTGACGGAACAAATGACCTACTCCTCCAATGGTTTGCGATATGAGACCCATCATTTAACCATTTGTCGTCCCTATGCCGGTCATGGAATCAGCAATGAAATCTTGGGACAAATAGCTATAATTACAATTGAAAAAGGAGCATGTTTTATCATGCTCACAAAAGATTAGCTGTCTGAAGACAGCTTTTTTATAATAATCGATTAAAAAAAGGATCTTAAAAAAAGACCCCTCCATTTATTTATAGTGCTCGTTCAACTTTCCCTGAACGTAAACATCTCGTACATACATTGATTCTCTTAGGAGAACCGTCAACGACTGCTTTTACCTTTCGGATATTAGGAGACCAGCTACGATTACTGCGACGGTGAGAGAAAGAAATCTTGTTACCGAACACCTTTTGTTTTCCACAAATATCACATTTTTTTGACATATTGACACCTCCCCATTTAAAATATCTTTTTATAACAATAAGTATTTTATCACAGAAAGCATCTCTTTTGCAAATCTTTTTCCATTAATAAATCAAAGACCAATGGGTAAAAACTATTCATCAGCTTCTATTTCTGTTATAATGAAATGTATGAATAAGGAGGTGCCCCAATGCCGGCAATTATAAATTCAGATTTAGGTAATATAGTTATTGATAATAATGTTTTGGCAAATATAGCGGGAATTTCTGCAATGGAAAGTTATGGGATTGTAGGAATGGCTTCTAAAAATGCGACCGATGGAATTTTTGAGCTATTGCGATTTGACAATCTTTCCAAAGGTGTAAAAGTCAATACGGAAAATAATGAAATAAATATAGAGCTCCATGTAGTATTGGAATACGGTGTTCGTATATCTACCGTTGGACAAAATATTATTGAACGAGTAAAATTTAATATTGAAAACTTAACGGGACTTTCAATTGACAATATTGAGGTTCTGGTTGAAGGAATAAGACTAAAGTAGTGGAGGTACTGGTTTGGAGATACAAATGATAAACGGTAAAATATTAAAGTCCATTTTTGATGGTGCCGTCAATTATCTTGTCTTACACAAAGATGAAGTCAATGCCTTAAATGTCTTTCCGGTACCGGATGGAGATACAGGTACTAATATGTCATTAACGGCAAAGTCAGCATTAAAACAAATTCAAGAACTTGGGGATGACTCTTCCGTTTCCGATATTGCAAAAGCAGCAGCCAGAGGCTCTTTAATGGGTGCAAGAGGCAATAGTGGGGTAATCTTATCCCAACTTTTGAGGGGATTTGCAGAAGGTTTGGAAGGATTGAAGGAGGCAAATATTTCAGATCTTGCCCATGCTATGAAACAAGCATCTGAAACCACGTATAAAGCTGTTATGAAACCGATTGAAGGAACAATTTTAACAGTAGGTCGTGAAACATCGGAATTTGCCATGAGAAATCATAAAAAATTTGACGATATGGATTCATTTTTAGAAAAGGTAATTGAAGAGGCCAATTCTTCCTTGGAAAATACGCCGCATAAATTGCCGGTTTTAAAAGAAGCGGGAGTGGTAGATGCTGGAGGTAAAGGTTTGGTTCTACTCATGGAGGGAGCTTTTAAAGTTTTTCGAGGAGAAGAGGTTGAGAGTTTGCCTGAGGATGAAGGTCTCAAGAAAAAGAAACAACAAGAAATTCATACGGGACCAGCTGATGAAAGTCTTCGATACGGCTATTGTACTGAATTTATTATTCATACGGATTATGAGGACACAGACGCATTTAAAGAAAAATTAGCTCCCTTGGGAGATTGTCTATTAGTGGTAGGTGGTGAAGGAACGGGATTGATCAAAGTTCATCTTCATACAAATCATCCGGGAAAAGCCTTAGAATATGCTTGTGAATTAGGCTTGTTGCAGGATATAAAAATCGACAATATGAGATTTCAGCATCGAGAAACCCTTTTTGGAGAAGATGAAGTTGAAGCGGCTCGTCAAGATGAAAATCAAGAGATGATGGTAGAAAAGGAATACTCTTTTATTACGGTTTCCATGGGTGAAGGAATGAAAGAACTTTTTGAATCCTTTAATGTGGATTATATCGTAGAAGGTGGCCAGACGATGAATCCCTCTACTGAAGATTTATTAAAAGGGATTGAAGCGGTGAAGGGAAAAAATATATTTATTTTACCCAATAATGGAAATATCATCTTGGCAGCAGAACAAGCTAGAGATCTCAGTGAAAAAAATGTGGTGGTTATTCCTACGAAATCCATCCCCCAAGGAGTTAGTGCTCTATTGTCTTTCCATGAAGATCGAAATGTGCAAGACAATAAAGAGACGATGATGGAATCGTTAAAGACAGTAATCGATGCACAGATTACCTATGCGGTTCGCGACACGGAGATGAATGGACGTCATGTACAAGAAGGAGATATTATCGGTCTTAGCGGAAAACAAATCATGACTTCCGGCAGTTCTGTGGAAGAAGTGACAAAAGATACCATTACCCAATTAATGAATGAAGATATATCGATTATTACTCTTTATTATGGAGAAGATGTGACAAAAGAAGAAGCAGAAGATCTTCGTGACCAATTGGAAGAAGAGTATGAAGATTTAGATGTAGAAATTGTAAAAGGTCTACAACCGATCTACTACTATATCTTATCTTTAGATTAAATGAAAGCCCTACAGAAGTGGGGCTTTTTTCAAAGAGGTAGATTATGAAGCGAAAGGATCCCATTTCGATACTTAAGGGAATTGGTGTAGTAAGAGAACAAAAATTTGCACAAGTGGGCATAAGAACTCTAGAAGATCTATTGTATTATTATCCACGGCGTTATGAAGATCAATCACGTTTTTTAACGTTTCAAAAAGCTGTCGACGGAGAAAAGGCCAGTTTTAAAATAAAAGTACTCCATCTTATCGAAGATCGACGAATCCGCAAAGGATTGACTTTGACCTCATTTGCCGTAACAGATGGAAAGAGCGAAGGGACGGTTGTCTTTTTTAATCAGTCCTTTATCAAAAACTCCTTCAGTATCGGTTCGAATTATTATGTATATGGAAAAGTAAAGCGTTTTAAAGGAAGGGTACAGCTGACAAATCCGGAAATTTCTCCTTTAAATCAAAAGACAGAGATTGGAGGCATTAAGCCGATTTATCCCCTGTCAAAAAAACTGACCAATCGAGAGATTCTCCTGTGCGTGGATCAAATCCTGGATAAAAATCTCTTTGAGGAAAATTTACCGAAAGAATTACTGGACAAATTTAAATTGATCGGAAAGAACTCGGCCATTAAAAGCATCCACCGACCCCAGAGCCGAAGAGACTATATTCGAGGAAGACAGCGTCTAATATTTGAAGAACTATTGATTTTTCAATTGGCCATTCGAAATTTGAAATTAAAAAAAGATGATACTGACGGTATTTCTTTTCAAGTGAAAAAATTCCAAGATCCATTGAATCGTTTTTTAAATTCCTTACCATTTCAATTGACTCCAGGTCAACAAAAAGTACTACAAGAGATTCAAACGGATATGGAGCAGGGAAAAAGCATCCATCGATTGATACAAGGAGATGTGGGATCAGGAAAAACCATTGTTGCCATGGCATTGATGTATCTTTGTTCTTTAAACGGCTATCAATCATCGATTATGGCTCCAACGGAAATTTTGGCAAAACAACATTATCAATCTTTTTGTGAGATATTAAAGCCCTTGGGATTAAATATTGCTCTATTGATCGGTTCCACATCGGGCAAAGAACAAGAGCAAATTCTAAATGACCTAAAAAATGGTCAAATTGATATACTGGTGGGAACCCATGCCATTATCGAAGACCGAGTGCAATTTAATGCTCTAGGCATGAATATTATTGATGAACAACATCGTTTTGGAGTAGTACAAAGAGATAAATTGTATCAAAAGAACAAAAAAGCTGCCTTTATCATTATGTCGGCAACACCGATCCCACGAACCTTGAGCTTAATACTCTATGCCGATATGGACATATCGATTATCGATACCATGCCTCAAGGAAGAATTCCCATACAGACGACTTCCATCAACGATTCAATGTTGGAGTCCTCTCTTTTGTTTTTGGAAAATGAAATGAAAAAAGGGCGACAAATCTATGTGATCTGTCCATTGATTGAAGAAAATGAAGAACTTGACAATTTATGGTCTGTGGAAGAAGTATATGAAGCACTGTCCCAACGGTATCGCCATCGAAAGGTAGCATTACTTCACGGAAAGATGAAAAACGATGAAAAGAATCAAATGATGGAGGATTTTGTCAAAGGGGATATCGACCTTATGGTTTCGACCACCGTAATAGAAGTTGGTGTCAATGTTCCCAATGCAACGGTTATGTTTGTCGTCAATGCAGAACGGTTCGGTCTTGCCCAACTTCATCAATTACGTGGTAGAGTAGGACGAGGAAAACTCAAAAGCTATTGTATTTTATACAATCGTTCAAATTCGGATATTTCCTGGCAGAGGATGAAAGTTATGACAGAATCCACCGACGGATTTTATATTGCAAATAAAGATTTGGAATTACGTGGATTTGGAGATATTTTGGGAACGAGACAATCAGGGATTCCCAATTTACGATTGGCCAATCCTCTACGAGATGTAGAAATTTTACAGTATGCTGCTGATGAAGCAATAAATATTTTAATGGAAGACCCCTCTTTGACACAAGACAAATACCGATATTTAAAAAGAGATCTTCAAGATTTTTATAAAAATTCCTAAGAGGGGATAGAAATTGTTTCTCAGAGGAATTATCTTTGAATATAGAAGAATTTATGATAAAATAAAACTAATTTGGAGGAATCATGAGAGTTATCGCCGGATCGGTTCGAGGTCATCGCTTAAAAGCTCCGAAAGGAGAAGGAACTCGACCTACAGAAGATCGAATAAAAGAAAATGTATTTAATATTTTAGGTCAAAATTTTAGTGGAGGAGTGGTACTGGATCTCTTTGCCGGCAGTGGCGGAAATGGGATCGAATTTTTAAGTCGAGGATGTGATTTCTGTTACTTTGTCGACTGTTCCAAAGAAGCGACAGCTATTATCAGAGAAAATTTAGAACATACACATTTAACGGATAAGGCTAAGATTTTATCGGTGCAATATAGACAGGGGCTTAAGAAGTTAAAAGGCATTCAAATGGACTATATCTATATAGATCCTCCCTATGAGCGAAAAGACTACTATGATAATTCCTTTCAAGAAATTTTAAATTATCAACTTTTAAAAACGAATGGACTGTTGATAATCGAATATGATGAAAGACAAGTTTTGGATCCGGAGAAAGATTTTGAAGAAATAACTCGTAGAAATTACGGGAATACGGAAATTTCTATTTGGAGAAAGATATGAAAGTAATTTATGCAGGAAGCTTTGATCCGGTAACCAAGGGACATCTGGATATTATACACAGAGCAAAAGATATCTTCGGGGAAGTTATTGTTGCTGTCTTAAATAATGTTTCCAAAAAAGGACTTTTCACAGTTGAAGAACGGATGGCATTATTAGAAGAGGTCTTAGAATCTCAGGAAGGTATAGAAATTGATTCCTTTCAAGGGTTATTGGTAGATTATGCAAAACAAAAAAACTGTAAAGTAATTGTAAGAGGATTGCGTTCTGCATCCGATTATGTCAATGAATATACTTTAGCAATGGCAAATATGCACTATAAAGACGGTGTAGAGACGGTCTTTTTATTAGCTTCGAACGAGAATCTATTTGTTAGTTCAACACTGGCTAAGGAAGTGGCAACCTTTGACGGTGACTTATCACTCTTTGTTCCTGAAGTAGTTGCTGAAGCCATGAAAAAAAAATTAGGAGGTAGCTTATGAACTTAATGGAATTAGTAGATGATTTAGAGGATCTTGTTGAAACTAGCAGTCAAATTCCACTAACGGGAAAGGTAATGGTCGATCGGGAAGAGTTTTTAGAAGTGTTAAATGATATTAGAAACAAAATTCCCAATGAAATTTCAGAAGCTCAAAGGATTTCTTCCGACAAAGAGACGATTATTTCCGGTGCTCATGATGAAGCAGACAAAATCATTGCAGCGGCAAGAGCCCATGCTGAAAAGATTGTAAATGAGGATGAATTGGTTTTGCAAGCAAATGAAAGAGCAGATGAAATCCTTCGCTTTGCAAACGAAGAATCCACTCAAATTCGTGAAGGTGCCAGAGATTACGCAGATCAATTATTGGAAAACACTCAAGTGAACCTGTCTGAAATGATAAAAGTCCTCAATGAAAATCGACAAGAATTAAGAGGTTAAAAAAGAAGAGCAGAGCTCTTCTTTTTTTATTTAAATCACTAGAATAATCGATCTCTATCCGAGATCTTTAAACTTCATCCGTTTCTTTAAATAGGGGAGATTGGTAATAATCTTGTTCCGAGATCCCTCCCATAAGATTATAAAGGTCTGTAGCCCATGCCTCTTTTTTGGCAATGGTAGTCATCACAGGATCTTCTAAGCTTTGAATGCGGGCAAATCGATTGATCACCTGATAATTTTTTTGTATGGAACGGAGTATTCCGGCTCCAGTCGAATTCATTCCCAAGACCCTCAAATAGTAAGTTGTAAAGCTCTTTTCAATAAAATGCCGATCATTGTCCAATAATAGAGATAATAGAAGACGCGAAATACGAGATTTTGTATACCGTTTCGAAGAGCTCTTTGTGATAATCTCCTGGAGAGTAGAAGATTGTCGGAATTTAGTAAGACGATTTTCCAAACCCGGCTCATAATCGTAATATCGAGACAGTTTATGAGATTCTTTCAAAAGGGCATATTGAACGATTCTCTTATAGTTTTCCCAATCATTGAAAATGGTCGTCTTATAAAGCTCCAAAAGATTGACGGGGACATAGGGAGCAAAATCCTTATTTTGACGAATTTTTTGGCGAATCAAAGTGGCTGAGGCCATATGATCTTTCGGTTCCAAGGACTTATGGTGAACAGATTTACGTGGCATAGCATGGGCTTTTACAGAAGGGGGAAGATATTTTAAATATTCTAAGGCCAAGATATTATTCGGCTGTTTTAGAACTAGTATTTCATTCGGTGATAAAAATTCTCTTAAGGATAGTTCACGGGCTTTAATATGGGAATACCCTTGATTTAAATAGTATTTCAATCGATGAAGAGGAATTTGACGGAGTTGATGTTGAAGTTGAAGCAATGATTCCATCGAATCTTCAGCACCAAAAAAGAGATCCGTCATCGGCGTATGCTTTAATAGATGGATCGCTCCTTTTGCAAAAATTTCCGCATTGGAAGTAGAATAGATATGAGGCAGTTCCAATATCAGATCGGCCCCATTTCGCAAAGCGGCCTCCGCTCGAGTCCATTTATCAAAGATTGCAGGTTCTCCACGCTGGACAAAGGAACTGCTCATCAAGACAATGATGGCCTTATAGCCTAAGGATCGAATGTTTTGTATTTGATACTTATGCCCATTATGAAAAGGATTGTATTCTGCAATGATTGCGGCAACTTTCATATTGTTCCTCCTGTTGACGAAAATAAATTTTTACGTTAAGATATTACTTGTTATATTATACTACAATAAAAAGAGTATTAAAAAGCGTAGGAGGAAAAATGAATATATTAATTATTAACTGTGGTTCTTCTTCCTTAAAATACCAATTGATTGAAATGAACGGTGAACAAGTTCTTGCAAAGGGGCTTGTTGAACGAATTGGTATTGAAGGTTCCAGAATCAAACATGAAACCATCGGAAAAGAAAAACAAGAGATTGAAACTCATTTGGAGAACCACAAGGAAGCTCTAAAATTAGTCATTCAATCGTTAACAGATGTCGAATATGGAGCAATTTCATCCTTAGAGGAAATTGCGGCTGTAGGTCATCGAGTTGTACATGGCGGCGAAGACTTTTCCGACGCGGTTATTATTGATGATAGGGTTTTAAAAGCCATAGAAAAAAATGCTGAATTAGCACCTTTGCACAATCCTCCAAATATTATGGGTATTAAAGCTTGCATGAAGTTGTTGCCGGAAGTGCCTGAGGTTGCCGTATTTGACACTGCATTTCATCAGACAATGCCTGAAGTAAACTATCTTTATGCTTTGCCCTATGAGTACTATGAAAAGTATCGAATTAGAAAATACGGTTTTCACGGGGCTTCCCATCAATATATTACAACAAGAGCATCGGAAATCTTAAACATGGAATTGGATCAGATTAATTTGATTACTTGTCATCTAGGGAATGGCTCATCCGTCGCATGTATTGAAGGCGGAAAATCCTTGGATACATCCATGGGCTTTACACCATTGGAAGGCTTGGCGATGGGTACCCGTTGTGGAGATTTAGATCCTGCGATTATCCCATATATTATGAAAAAGGAACACTTAGGCCCAGATCAAATGGAAATCATTTTAAATAAAGAATCCGGTGTCTATGGTGTCAGTGGTGTATCTTCAGACTTTAGAGATATTGAAGATGTTGCCGATGAAAATTATAGAGCCCAATTAGCTTTGGATATTTTCGTACAAGATGTTCGCAAATACATTGGAGCTTATTTTGTTGAATTGGATCATGTTGATGCCATTATCTTTACTGCCGGTGTCGGTGAAAATTCTAAAGAGATGCGAGAAGATATCGTGGCAGGATTGGCTTCGCTAGGTGTCAAAATTGATCCGGAGCTTAACGACTTTAGAGGAAAAGAACGAATTATTTCAACAGAAGATTCTTCCGTTAAAGTAATGGTGATTCCTACGAATGAAGAATTGATGATTGCTCGTGAGACGGAAAGACTGACGGATCAACAATAGAAAAGGAAAACTTTTCTTTGACTTGGGGCATAGCTATTGACTTTTATATGATTTTTTTATATAATAATTTGCACTGATTTTTATGAGGTGAGTAAAATGAAGCTTGATCTAAGTGCTTTTTTAGCCAATGATGAAAAAGTTTTAGACTTCAAAGGAGAACTAGAAAGCAATGAGAGCAAGTATGATATTGACAATTTGAATCTCATCTTTCCGATCCAGTATCAAGGCAGTATTTATGATCTTGAGAGTGAATTATTATTAGAGCTGAAACTGGATTATAAATACGAAACCAATTGCGATCGTTGTTTAAAACCGATTACGCAAAAAACTAACACTCAATTAGAGGCCCGTCATTATCGAACAGAGGATAAACCGGAAGATCAAGCGATGGTTGAAAACTTTGAATTAAAAGATAAAAAACTGTCTTTAGACGATTTAATTATTTCTCAAATCATAACATCCAGACCTTTAAAAGATCTTTGTGACCTAGATTGTAAAGGGCTTTGCCCTTATTGCGGTAAAAATTTGAATAATGATAATTGTGACTGCAAAGAGAAATATGAAGAACAAAACACAGATCCCAGATTCGAAAAATTGATGGATTTATTTAATGATGAGGAGGTGTAAGAATGGCTGTACCAAAGAGGAAAACTTCAAAACAGAGAAGAAATAAAAGAAGAGCATCTTCTTATAGATTAAATAAAGCAACTTTTGTAGAATGCCCTAACTGCCACGAGATGAAATTACCTCATAGAGTTTGTCCGGAATGTGGACACTATGCGGGAAAAGAAGTTGTGGAAGTAGAATGATCAAGAAGCTGGAAACAGCTTCTTTTTTTATGTGAAAGGATTCATTACAAAATGATTACAAATTCGTTACAAAAAAGATAATAAGAAATTTATCTGTTAGAATGTCTAACTGAGGTGAAAAGATGAAAAAAACATTTAAAGCATTGATTCTATGTATGATACTGTCCTGGGGTAGCCTTTGGGCCGATTCAAAAATTGGAAAACCGAAAAATATATCCGGTGCTATTGTTCCTGGAGGCTATGAGTTGACGGTAAAAAATGCAAAGGAAATCTTACAAGGAAAAAATCTTGGAAAAGTATATTTTGAAATAGATGTTAAAAATAATGGAAAATGGAGTTCGGAAGATCATAAGGAGATCCTAAAAGATCTGACAGATCCAAAAGAAAACTCCATCATCCAAATAACACAGCAAGAAGTGGATCAGTTGCTCCCCCATGGCGACAATTATACTTTTCGAGTACGCTATCTGACGGATATCGGGCGATCTCCATATTCTTATGAAATTAGTCTGGGACACCGTTATATTTTCCACAAATATAGCTCTTGGGCTAAAAATGATTTGGTGAAGGCTCAAAAAAATAAATTAATCAGTTCTGATGTACAACAAAATATGAAATCAAAAATCTCACGGGAAGAATTGGCGGAAATTGTAGTTAAAGTGTATCAACAACTTCATGACAACACATCCCAGGGGAATAAAAACCATTTTGTGGATTCGACAAACCAATATGTAAACATTGCCTATGATTTAGGATTGATGAATGGTGTGGGAAATCGTCAATTTGAGCCGAAAAAAACGGTGACAAGACAGGATTATGCCCTGGTGTTGACAAATTTATTCCAATTGAAGGAACAAAAGAAATTTCATTTTTCAGATGAAAAAAATGTAGCAGAATATGCAAGAGAAGCTGTGGAAAAAACATTGACAAAGAAGTTGCTCCATGTCAATGAAAAGAATCAATTTAACCCTTTACGAGAAATGTCTCGGGAAGAAGTATTATCTTCAATTGTGCGTAATATTTAAAAAATAAAGTAATATATTGCGACCTATATTCAATATATGCTATAATATTTTTCAAGGTGAAATTATGAAAAAGATTGTATTCGATACGAATCCCTTGGGAAATTTTTTATTGTCTGCGGAAGCTTACCAACTTTATTTCAAAAGAAAATATAATCGTCAGATTTTCTTTTATGCGAGAAAAGAGGAAGGTTATCAAAAAATTATTGATACTTTAGAACTTCGTCAAATGAAAAATCGGGTGATTACCTATTTGGATTTAGGTAATTATGTTTCAAAAATTCCTTTTTCCAAAGAGATCAGAGTACCCCCTATTGATGAAAGCTATGAAAATGATCAGATATTAATCGATGTTGTCGCCCAATTAGGAGAACTTGCCAGTTGGAAAGATTCATCGTTAGAAGTTGTGATGGTGGAAGAATAAAAAATGATGGCGGATATCCGCCATCATTTTATTTTTAAATATATTTTTTCGATTCGCTTTTCTGAACTTTCTCTGATAGTAAATTGTAAATTGTCGATTGTAAAGCTTTCACCTTTTTTAGGAATCCGATCAATTTGTTCAATAATCAATCCAGCCACGGATTCAAACTCATCGGATTTTAAATCCAAATGGAGAGATTGATTCAATTCATCCAATTTTACACTGCCATCGATCAGATATTCATTCTTTTTAATTTGTATAATATTTTCATCGTCTTCCAAATCGTATTCATCGGATATATTTCCTACAATTCTTTCGATCAAATCTTCCATCGTTATTAGACCTTCTGTTCCTCCGTATTCATCCTTGACTATGGCCACAGTCAATTTTTTATGACGCATTTCGTCAAATAGCATGGCCGTGGGTTTAAATTCGAATGTAAAAAAGGGTTTTTTAATCAAAGATGCATTGTCCTTTAAAAGACGATTCCGATCCATACTAAAGAGATCTTTTACATTTAAAATTCCAACAATATTATCGATATTATCTTCATAGACTGGCATTCGAGAATAATTTTCCAAACTGACGATTTGAAGAATTTCATCATAAGTGGACTCGATATTTATGGCTACAATATCCGTCCGAGGTGTCATGATGTCTTTTGCATAAGAATCTCGAAAATCAATGACATTTTCAATCATAAAAGATTCATTTTGGTCGATGATACCTTCTTCAATTCCCAAAGAAACAGCATCTTTTAATTCATCTTCCGTAATGAGAGGTTCTTTATAATTTTGATCTCCACCGGTAATATTGACAATTAAACTGGATAGAAATTGAATGAACAAAGACAGTGGTCGATAGAGATTTAAAAACAAACGGATAAAGGATATATTTTTTGATACAATTTTTTCATAATTTTGAGATCCCATCGCTCGTGGATAAGTCTCTCCAAGGATAATGACGAATAAAATCGATAAAAAAGCACCGATTACAATTCCGGGATAGGAATATAATTGATAAAAAAACAAAGAACAAAAAATGGAACAAAAGGCATTGGAAAGGTAATCTCCTATTAAAGTAGTAGAATACAAATTACGATCCTTAACAAGAGATTGAATAAATTCAATATTTTCATGTTCTGAGTCTTTCATTTTTTGCAATCGATGAGGACTCAATGCTAGAAAGGCATTTTCGATTAAAGTGAATTTATAGGAAAAATACAAAAAAATTATCGAGATCAATAGCAGAAATCCATTTTCCATCCTGTTCATCCTCCTTAGATAAATTATATAGATCGCCTCATTTTTTGTCAAAGAAAAAACGCATTGTTAAATTACAATGCGTCTACAAAAATTCTATTCCACGGTGACCGCTTTTGCTAGATTTCTAGGCTTATCTACATCGTTTCCCTTGGCATAAGAGGTATGGTAGGCGATGAGTTGAGTCGGAATCACGGCAAGAAGTGGAGAAAGAATTTCTAAGGTTTTGGGAATATGGATTACTTCTTTGCAACCTTTTTCCATATCTTTGACTCCTTCAAAGGTGATTGCCGTTACGATCGCACCTCTGGCAGCCAATTCTTCATTATTGGAAGAAGTTTTTTCCAGAATATGACTTTGTGTTGCGATGGAAAAAACAGGCATTCCTTCTTCAATTAATGCCATGGAACCGTGTTTTAATTCTCCGGCAGCCAAAGCTTCTGTATGAATATAAGAAATTTCTTTGAGTTTTAAGGCTCCTTCTTTAGCCGTGACATAATCTAATAGCCGACCGGTATAAAAAATGGAGCTGGCATCTTTTATCGATTCGGCAATGGCCTTATAATCGGTTTTTGCATTTAAAATGGATTCGATCTTTTCAGGAAGGAGACGAAGTTCTCCAATGATTTTATTAATTTCTTCTTCACTCAATGTTTTAACTTTTTCGGCAAAATCCAAAGCTAAGAAATAAAGACAAATCAATTGAGTCGTATAGGCTTTTGTGGATGCTACGGAAATCTCGGGACCAGCATAACAGTAGATTACCTTATCTGCTTCTCGGGCAATGGAGGATCCTACTACATTGGTAATGGCAAGGGTCGTGGCTCCGTATTCTTTAGCTTTTTTTAATGCGGCTAAAGTATCGGCAGTTTCTCCCGATTGGGAAACTAAAATCACCAAGGTGTTTTCATCGACAAAATAATCTCCATAATGAAATTCCGAAGCAATTTCACATTCTACCGGAAGATGCAACCATTGTTCCAGGGCGTACTTTCCAACCATGCCGGCATGAAGGGCCGTTCCACATGCTGTGATAAATATCTTATTAAAAGAAGCAATTTCCTCTTTTGTAAAATAGCCCTCTTCTAAATTAATGCAATCATTTTTTAACTTTCTTTCAATCGCATCTCTTACAGCAGCAGGTTGTTCGTGAATTTCCTTTATTAAGAAATGTTCATATCCTCCCTTTGATGCTGCGTCCATATTATATTCCACTACATTCACTTCCTTTGTAATTTTTTCTAAATTCATGTTATAAAAAGCATAATCTTTTTCATTTACGTCTAAAATATCACCATCATCAAAATAAATCACATTTTTAGTGTGTTCAATGATACAGGGGATATCTGAAGCTATCATATATCCTTCGTCCCAAAGGCCCATAACCAAAGGAGATCGATGTCGTACAGCAATTAGTCGATGGGGTTCTTTGGAGGAGAGAATACAAAAAGCATAAGCTCCTTTGATCCTTGAAATGGCTTTGTGAGTTGCTTTTAACAGATCATTGTCGTAATATTTGGAAATTAAATGAGCCACTACTTCCGAGTCGGTTTGAGATCGAAAGCAAATTCCATCCTCCAATAGCTCGTCTTTCAACTCTTGATAATTTTCAATAATTCCATTGTGTACGATACTAATGGACAGATCCTGGTTTAAATGGGGATGAGCGTTTAACTCATTGGGAATTCCATGGGTTGCCCATCGCGTGTGGCCAATACCTAAGTGGCCGGATAAAGGCGTCTGTTCCAAGGCTTTTTTTAAATTCGTCAATCGGCCTTGTCGTTTAATGGTCTTTAAATCATGGCCATCGACAATGGAAATACCTGCTGAATCATAACCACGGTATTCTAAACGGGACAATCCTTGTACTATCATCTCCATGGCATTTCCATGACCGATATATCCAACAATTCCACACATATAAAACCTCCGTATTAAATTTTGAGACTCACTTCATTTCTTTTGTGATAAAATTACTTTTATTATTTGTGAAATGCTGAGGCTGTGAAACCTATGAAGCATCCGCCGAATTTTCGATCACTTCATTCCTCGTCAACCCAAAGGGTTCTGGCGCTTACTAAATTTTTATCTCAAAAAACATTTTACCATAAGAAAATAAGTATGTAAACCAAGGGATTTCTGATACAATAATGACGGTGATTTTATGAAATTTAGAAAAAAATATCAAGTTGACACAAGACAATTTAAAAATAATTCTATTTCTTTAGCAGATATTGGAAAACTTTTCTTAGAATCTTCCAATGACCATTCCGAAAGTATGGGCCACTATGAAGAAGCTCTAAGGAACAAAGGGTATGGTTGGATTATTTATAAATGGAGCTTTAAAATCCACGACTTACAGGAAAGAAAAGATAAAGTCCAAATCAGTACTTGGATCAGCTCTAGTGGGAAACTTCAAGTACAACGAGAATTTCAACTCTTTAAGGAAAATGAATTACTGGTGGAAGGATCTGTAATTTTTATATTGATGGATTGGCAAAAGAAAAAACCGATTCCCATCCCGACAGAATTATCGAAACAATTTGACAAAAATGAAGAGGCAATTTTTCCAAGGATACCTAAAATTTTTCACCACGGTAAACCGATCCAAGAACGGATAAGCTTCATTAAAAAACAAGATATTGACGGGAATGGCCATGTGAATAATTTAGTCTATATTCAATGGCTAGAAGAGTCTTTAAAAGAGTTGGACGATCAAAACCATTCTTTTAGCATATTTCGTATTCACTATCTTCAAGAACTGCGCAAGAGTGAAAAAGTCCTCATCAAAACGTACCAAGAAGAAAATGGATTATCTTTTGAAATAATCGGAAAAGAAATCGCTGCAAGAGCTTGGTGCAATTGGAAAAATGATTGAAAAAAACATGATCTTTTGATATGATTAAATTACTAATAGATTTGGAAGTTGGTGTATTTATGATTTACTTTAACAAACTAAATGAAAAACGAATACAACCATTTCATCTATTGATAAGTTTAGAATTTAAACAGTAGGGAAGTCGAGCTCTTTCGATCTTCCCTTTTTCATATGGAGGAATTGAAATGAAAAAAAAAGTATATGCCCTAGTAGACGATGTAGAAATTACCAGCGATGATGTTTTAATATTTGTTGAGTCTTTGGCACCGGAAGTAAAAAATTACTTTTTGCAAAATCCGGACAAAACACCTTTAATTAATGAATTGATTCAGCAACAACTTCTCTATTTTGATGCTATTGAGAAAGGATATGATCAAGAGGAGGACTTTATAAGGGTGGCTGAAAAAGCAAGGCAATCCATGTTAAAAACATATGCTTTAGGAAAATTATTACAGGGAATCGAAGTATCCGATGAAGAAGTGGAAGCTTTTTATGAGGATCATAAAGAAGATTTTAAGGAGCAAAAAAAAGTAAGTGCTGCTCATATTCTGGTTGAATCGGAAGATGTAGCGAAAGAGATCAGCGAAAAATTGAAATCCGGTGAACGCTTTGAAGAATTGGCAAAAATGCATTCTACTTGTCCATCATCTCAAAAAGGTGGTAATCTGGGAACTTTTGCACCGGGACAAATGGTACCGGAATTTGATCAGGTCGTATTTGAAATGGAAAAAGGTGAAATCTCTCAACCGGTTAAAACGCAATTTGGATATCATATTATTAAAGTAGATGATATTCAAAAGGAGAGAAATCTTAGTTTCGATGAAGTAAAAGAAAATATTGCCGATCAAATTCGTCGTCAAAAAGAACAAGTTATCTATCAGGATAAAATTGATGAATTGAAAAAAGAACACGAAATTAAATGGTTGAACGAGGATTAATACATCAGGAGGATTTATGAAATTAAAACTCTTTCACTATGTGGACGAAGTACTGAAACTACGGGACCATTATGAAGAGGATCTTCGTGAGGTAGCACAGGTATTGACGGATTATTTTAAAGATCTTTTAGATAATGATGATCGAGCGATTAATATTACCTCACGAATTAAATCTTCCAAATCTTTACGAGATAAGGTGATACGTCGGAACTATTTTTTAGAGCACCCTGATCCGAAAGATTGTTTTGAAAACGTTCCTGATTTAATCGGATTGCGTATTGAATGTCGTTTTAACAAAGACGAGGATCAAATTTATCAAATCATTCAACGAAAGTTTCGAAGTTATTGCGGGAAAGGTTACTATAGTTCTCGCAAAAACAATCGCATTGAATTAAATTTAGAACAAAAACAGCCCCAATTATTGAATAATGGCTTTAGTATTTATAAAGTCGATGGAATCTATCGAGGAGAACAACGAAATTTTTACTTTGAACTGCAAATTAAATCCCTTGTGAATGTGTTTTGGGGCGAAATAGATCATAAAATACTCTACAAAAACTATAATTATATGGTAACGGAAGGATTTTTTCGAGATATCATGAGCTCTATTATCGAGAATCTTTCCATGGTGGATCGTCAATTGATGATTCTTTATGATCATGTGAACAGCTTAGATGCCAGTGCTTATATTTCGGCTGAAAATCAATTGAAGGTTCTTCTTTCAAAAATTATTCATGATGTATTTGTCAACAAGGTTTACGATGAGCTGGGTTTTGTCTTTGATTTAAAAAGTACTTCGGATGTCATTGTGGATTATCTTTTTATGAAATGTATTAAAAACAAAGATTTGTCTTATGGAGAAAATTTTATCTTTCTCATTAATCGTATTAACCGCATTTCCGAACCGGAAATGAATTTAGAAGAATACATAGTATTTGAGGAGATGCCCCAGTTTACAGACAGTTTCACGCGAAGCATTGGAAGAACTCTATTATCCTATTTAAACCGTGATTTCGAATGGAATATCTTTTTCAAGATCATCAGTTTGATTAACGAAGAGACTATGAAAAAAAACATTGAGGATTTTCTATATTTTATTCGATATGAATATACATTGGTATTACTGGAACTTTTCAATTATTCCAAAATGGAAGAGTCGGAAAAAAATGAATTACAGGAACAGCTTTTAGCAGAAGTTGCCATCGGATTTAATGATGATCCAACCTTAGCATTTCTTTTTGAAAAATCACTACCTCATTTTAAAGAATTGACCCAAACTCTCATTGGAAAGGGCATTATTGAACCTTATGATATCAAATATTATTACAAAAAGAATTTAAATCAAAAAGAGGTGTTATAATGAAGACGATTTATTTAGCTGGAGGCTGCTTTTGGGGTGTTGACGAATATTTTTCTCGTCTGGAAGGGGTTATGGAAACGACATCAGGCTATGGCAATAGCAACCGAAAAAACCCCAGTTATGAAGAGGTTTGTAGCGGAAAGACAAATGCGGTGGAAACAGTCAAAGTGGATTATGATCCAAAGAAGATAACCCTTCAAGAAATTTTAAAAAGATTTTTCAGTATTATTGATCCTACTTTAATCAATCGGCAAGGCTTTGATATCGGTACCCAATATCGAAGTGGCATATACTTTACGGAAAAAGAAGATCAAGAGAAGATTGAAAATTTTATTGAATCCATTCGTCCCCGATACTCTCGTATCGTGACAGAAGTTCTTCCATTGGAAAACTTTTATCCAGCGGAAGAGTACCATCAGGATTATCTGAAGAAAAATCCTGGGGGATACTGCCATATAAAATTAGATTGATTCGCAAAAATTTTAAAATAAATGGTATAATATGGCTATAGCTAATTGATTCTAAAACAAGTGTAAGGAGGAATGGATTTGAGTAGTATGAAACATTTGGAACCTGAAAGAGTATTTTACTACTTTGACCAAATGACAAAAATCCCACGCTGTTCCCACAAAGAAGAACAGATAGCTGATTATTTAGAAAATTTTGCCAAAGAGCATGAACTAAAATATATTCGTGATAAGGTAAATAATATCATTATAACTAAAAAAGCCACAAAAGGTTATGAGGATAGTCCCACTTTGATTCTACAAGGTCATATGGATATGGTTTGTGAGAAAAAAGAAAATTGTCATATTGATTTCGATCAAGACCCCATCCCCTATGTAATAGAAGGAGATTATATTTTATCCCACGATACCACATTAGGTGCCGATAATGGAATCGCTGTGGCTATGGCTCTTGCCATTCTTGAAAGTGATCAATACGATCATCCGGAATTGGAAGTTTTGATTACCGTTAACGAAGAAGACGGTATGACCGGAGCAAAAGAATTGGACGGGTCCCTATTAAAGGGAAAAATACTTTTAAACTTGGATTCCGAGAGGGAAGGAGTCGCTTGTATATCCTGTGCCGGAGGAGAACGAGATTATATATCTTTTACCAGAGAAACAGCTCCAATTGAAGGAGAACGTGAATTTTATGAATTGAGTGTCACCGGATTAAAAGGGGGACATTCCGGACAGGATATTTCAAAAGGATTAGGCAATTCCAATAAATTGTTAGCACGAGCTCTCTACCGATTGATGGATCAATTTAAGATTGAATTGATTGATATTGAAGGAGGAGCAAAACCCAATGCGATTCCAAGATATTCGAAAGCAAAAATAACCATTCTACCTAAGGATCGTAAAAACATACAGGATACAATCGTAGAATTAAATGGAGAATTTGTCGGAGAATTAGGAAAAGTAGATCCTAATGTTCGGTTGAATTTTGAAAAGGCAAAAGAGGAGTGGAAGGAAGCTCTAAAAGAAGAGATTGCAAAAAACATTGTTTACCTTTTAAACATTTTACCCAATGGGGTTCAAAGCATGAGTCATGATATTGAGGGACTGGTGGAATCGTCTGTAAATGTCGGTGTCATTGAATCTCATAAGGATCAAATTCGAATTTTGACCAATTCCAGATCATCCTCTGCTTCTTTAAAGGAGGAGATTGGAGATCGCCATCGAATATGTGCTGAACTTGTAGGAGGGGAATTTGTCGTTCAATCGGCATATCCTGCCTGGGAGTATAAAGATGAATCTCCCATCCGGGAAGTAGCAATGGAAAGCTACCGTGGATTAACGGGTAAAGAATTGGAACTGGAAGCGATCCATGCAGGATTGGAATGTGGAATCTTTGTAGAAACGATCGGAGATATCGATATGCTTTCCATTGGACCGAATATTAGCGGTCCCCATGCTCCGGGAGAAAATTTACAAATTTCTTCTACTAAGAGAGTATTTGACTTTGTAATTGAAATATTAAAAAATTTAAAATAGTATAGAAAAATAGGAGGTCCATTATGACGGATAAACATTGCGGATGCGGATGTAACCATGATCATCACGATCATAATCATGAAGAAATGCAAGAATTTGAAACGATGACTTTAACTTTAGACGACGATACAGAATTGGAATGCATCGTATTGGGAACTTTTGATTTTCAAGACTCCAACTACATTGCCCTTTTACCTGCTGATGAAGGAGATGGGGAAGATGTATATATTTATGAATATAAGGAATTAAACGAAGAAGAAGTAGAACTAAATGTTGTAGAAGATGATGAGCTGTTTGAACAAGTAGCACGAGAGTTTGAAAACCGATTTGTAGAGGTTGAAGAAGATGGAAACTGATTTTAAATTGGAATCTACCAATGGGAAAGAAGTTTCCCTGGAGGATTTTAAAGGGAAACCACTGGTGTTATATTTCTATCCGAAAGATTATACGAAAGGCTGTACATTGGAAGCTCAAGAGTTTTCACAATTATATGATCAGTTTAAAGATGAGGGAGTTGAGGTTGTAGGAATCAGCAAGGACAAAATAGGAACTCATAAAAACTTTAAAAAGAAAGAATCGATTCCTTTTGAACTATTGGCGGATCCTCAACGGGAAATTCATAAAAATTATAATGTGTTAAAACCTGCAAAAATGTATGGCAAAGACGTAATTAAAACGATTCGTTCCACTTTTATCTTTGACTCCAATATGAACTTGATCAAAGAATATCGAGATGTGAAAGCACCAGGTCATGCTAAAGAAGTGTTAGAATTTGTCAGAGAAAATTTATAACAGCTATTCCAAATTTTTAAAAGATAAATTTGGTGAAAAAGTCTATAAATTACCGATAAAACTGAATCTTACTTGTCCAAACCGTGACGGAACTTGTGGTCATGGGGGATGCATCTTTTGTGGCGAAGAAGGAGGAAGTTTTGAAAATCAAGAAGGTACGATCAAAGATCAGCTTCTTCAAGCAAAAAAGATTATCAGTAAAAGATACAAAGCAAAAAAGTATATCGCCTATTTTCAAAACTTTACAAACACCTATGTGGACTTTTCAAGCTTTCAGTCGATGATTGAACAAAGTTTGATCGAAGATGTGGTGGGGCTTTCTATTTCGACTCGACCGGACTGTTTATATGAGCAACATTTAGATTATCTGGAAAAGATTTCCAAACAGTATTTTGTAACCATGGAATTGGGATTACAGACGGTAAATTATCACACGCTTCAAAAGATCAATCGGGGACATGGACTAGCTGAATTTATTCAAGGGGTAATGGCTTGTCACAGCAGAAATATTGCCGTTTGTGTCCACATCATCATCGGGCTACCCTGGGATGATGATTTGGACTTAATAGAATGTGCTCGCATATTAAATGTGTTGGAAGTGGAGGAAGTAAAAATTCATGCCCTCTATATTGTAAAAAATACGATTCTTGGTGATTTGTATGAAGAGGGAAAGATCAGTATGATAAGCTTGGAAGAGTATAAGAGAAAAGTCATACTCTTTTTAAGACATTTAAATTCAAATATAATTATTGAACGTATCATTGGCAGAGCTCCTGAAGAAAATTCTCTATTTTGTAATTGGGATACCTCTTGGTGGAAAATTCGAGATGATATCGTTAAAGAAATGAAAGAACATAATTTTTATCAGGGACAGTTAATGGAGAAAGGAATGATTAACAATGATTAAATATGTACTAGGTGCAAAAGGTGCAGGAAAAACTCGGTGGTTAATAGACAATGCAAATAGCGATATGGCCAGTGGAGATGGAAATATTGCTTTTGTTGAAGTGGATGACGACCATATTTTCAGTTTAGATTACAATGTTCGTCTTATCAATGCAACAGATTATCGTCTAACCAATATCGAAGCATTTTATGGTTTTATCTGCGGTCTTTTTGCAATGGACTATGATTTACACAAAATTTATATTGACGGAATCTATAAAGTATTAAAACTGAATATTGAAGATTTAGAGTATCTCTATAACAAATTGGCAAAGATTCCCGACAGTGAAGAAAAAGAAGTTTTCATCAATGTGGACTATTTGATGAAGGATATGCCGGAATCTCTAAAAGATTATGCACTAGAAGTGACTCCGGAGTGATCTTGTGAGAAATAATAAATTTTTAGTACGAATTCTTGTTTTGATATTGGTCCTTTCCTTAGTATTGCCAATATTTTTACAAGCTTTTTAAGACTGGTACAGATTTGGGTGTTTTTGTGAATTTTGTAAGAAGAAAAGGACTTTTTGAAGATTTTTTTGAACATCGTTCTTTTTTAATCATGCAGTATACCAATGGAGATTTAAGTAAACGAGAATTTTTAAAACAAAATTTTGATTATTTTGCTCGTAATAATGCCAGGCCCTATATAAAAATTGATTCCTATGAAAAGGGAATGTATAATTATCAATATTATAATGTGATGGCAAAATATTATCGGATGCTTTCAAAAGAAGTGAGAAACACGAAAAAGCATAATCGATATTATAATTATTATTTAAATTTAGGGAATAATTATTACCATAAAAAAGATGAATCAGTTCTTCAAATCTTAAAAGTTTGTAATTTTGAAAATACGGACGCTTATTTTATAAAATGCGATTCAAAGGCCTTAAAAAATGAATTGTATGAAATCGTACTCCATGATAAAAAAGAAGCCATTTTTCATTCAAAATCAAAATGGTTGTTAAAGATCTTAAAAAGCGAAAAAATTTTTCGTTCCGAGATGAAACGCTCAATTATTGACGGATATATCAATGAAAGATATTAAGCGTAAATTTAAAATCCGTTGCACCAAAATAGTCAGCGGATTTTCTTATCGATAGAGGTTGAAGACTTATCAATCTTTGGATATCTTTTCAATAAAAGCCTTTGAACCCATGGGTTCAAAGGCTTTTATTCATTCATCAAGATATACATTGGATGGGTCGTCAAGGTCATCCATAAAATAAATTAGTAATTCATTTGCTTTATTAAAATCATGTTCCGCCACATAAATTTCTTTTTCAAAAAAATCAAAGCCTGAAATCATTCGCAAATACTCATCTTGCGACTGTACCAGATAAGGTATTTCATTTTCTTCAAAAATCGCACAAATGGAACGAAATTTCAACTCATCGGCAACGTTAACGACTCGAAGCATCTTTTCATCTGTCATAGAATCACCTCTCGTTTATATTATAATATAAAAATAAAAAAGACTCCACTAGGAGTCTTTTTATTAAATCTTAGAATAGTACTCTACGATTAATTGGTCATCAATTTCTATTGGGATATCTTCACGATTTGGAATAGAAACAAGTTTTGCTTTAAAATCTTCAGATTTAGAGATATAAGGATAACTGGTTACATAATTGGTTTGATAGTTCTCCTTAAATAAATCCGCTTTTTTTCCACGATTGGAAAGAGCAATTTCATCACCAGCATTGCAACGGTAAGAAGGAATGTTTACTTTCTTTCCGTTAACAGTAACATGACCATGGGTTACCATTTGTCTGGCTTGACGAATGGAAGATGCAAATCCCATACGGTATACCAGATTATCTAATCTTCTTTCCAAGTAGATGACCAAAGTCGGTCCGGTTTGATTGCCCGATTTTTGAGCTTCTCTAAAAAGATTGGCAAATTGTTTTTCCAATACGCCATAATATGCTCTAAGTCTTTGTTTTTCTAATAGTTGCTTACCGTATTCGGTAAGTTTTTTGTCACTTCTAGCGGTTCCTCTGGTTGCTCTTTTCATAGCTTTAGGATGTCCGCATACGTTTAAACCTAATCTTCTAGACTGTTTAAATCTAGGATCTCTCATTTTTGCCATGTATTAATTTCCAACTCCTATATATTATTGCCGCGATAATTTAAGAGCCGAAAGTATTATACTAAAAAAGTAAGGGAATGTAAAGGTTTGAGCGTAATTTTTTTAATTTAAAGGGTTTTATTATGTTGGGAAAATTCCTTTATTACGTGAATCATTTCAAGAGCTGCCTTCGAATGATAAATATCCGGATTCGTAACAATGGTAGTGGACCACTTGTCTCCTACGACATTTTTGAGACGGTATTTTTTCACTTGATGGGTGATATTGAAAAAATCGGAATAGGCGGAGGGAATAAAAGAAATTCCCATTCCTTTAGAAACCAATTTTTTCACTGTTTGATAAGAACGAAGACGTAAAATAACATTTGGTTCAAAGTTGGCCTCTTTAAAGATCTCATCTACGACAGCTCGCATTCTCTTATCTGAATGGTATGAGATAAATACTTCATCTTTAAGATCGTCTAAATCTACGAGGGGATATCCATCGGGATCAGTTTCTTCACTATGTGGTATATCCGTATCCATCGGGGTAATTAATAAAAAGTAGTCTTCGGAGATTTTCTCATAATGCAATTCTCTATTGGAATCTAAACTGGTTCGATGCATGACGGCGAGATCTAAATCGCCTCGGCAAAGAAGAAATTCCAATTCCTTTGTGCTTTTCTCTTCAATTTCCAAAGTAATATCGGGATATTGTCGATGGTAATCATAAATAATTTCGGGAAGGATAGCAGTACCCAAAAAGTTCGTTGTACCTAGACGAACTTTTCCCGTGGTCAAATTATTTAAAAAGGAAATATCCGTTTTAAAATTATCTAAAATATTTAACATATTGATGGCACAGTGATAAAAAAGCTCACCGGCTTCTGTTAAGATCATTCCATTTTGTGTACGATTAAACAGTATGACTCCCAAATCATGTTCGATTCGCTGTAAGGAACGACTCAATGAAGGCTGCGAAATATAAAGTTTTTTAGCAGCTTGAGAAATATTTTTCGTTTCAGCAATCGTTTTAATATATTTAAGATCATTATCATTCATTGGAATTCCCCCTAATAGTGAATGGACTACATTCTAAAATAGTATTAGACTAATTTTACATATTATTATATCATAAAAGTAATATGCTAAGGGTTTTTTAGGAGGCTTTCCATGATTGAGTATAAAATAGCCAATTATCGATGGGATCGAGATCGATTGGAAGATTTTCTGCAAGATTTCCAATTAAAATTGGAAGAAGATGTGGAATACAGTATCATAGCTTATGATAATGACCGAATTGTAGGTACCGGATCGGTGAGTAAAAATGTTTTGAAATGTTTTGCCATCGATCCTAATTACCAAGGCTACAATATAACCGGGACGATTGTCACTAAATTGATGGAATATGAAGCGGAACGGGGGATTTTCCATCTGTTCATCTTCACAAAACCGGAAAATAAAAAAATATTTTCTTCGTTGGGCTTTAAAGAAGTGGCCATGGTGGAAGATGTCTGTCTATTGGACAATAATATCGAAACTTTGAAAGACTATTTGGAAGAATTAAAACCCTATGCAAAAAAGGGAAATATTGCAACCATCGTGATGAATGCAAATCCAATGACAAAAGGTCATTTGGCCTTAGTTCAAAAAGCCAGTCAAGAATCGGACTATGTCCATCTTTTTTTAGTTCGAGAAGACTCTTCCGTCTTTCCCTTTAAGGATCGCTACCATATTGTCAAAGAAAGTGTCAAGGATTTAAAAAATGTATTTGTCCATCCCGGCAATGAATATATCATTTCGAAAAATACATTTCCCACCTATTTTTACAAAGATGAAAATATAGTGATCCGATCATATAGTGAATTGGATTTAAAAATATTTTGCGAGTATTTTGCTAAGACATTGTATATCACGAAGCGATATGTAGGTACAGAACCTCTGGATATTGTCACCCGAACTTATAATGAAGCGATGAAAGAAATATTACCCAAATACGGCATTGAACTGGAAGTCGTCGAACGGTTCAAAGAGTCGGAAGAGTTGATATCTGCATCAAAAGTTCGAACATTACTTAGAGATAATAATTTGTCAAAAGCCTTTTCGTATCTTCCAGAGGCAACGATTGAATATCTAAAATCAGAACAAGGGCAAAAGATTATGAAAGAGCTTTAATATGTATACACAAGAACAAAAAAAACGCATGCTAAAATTATTGGCAGCTAAAGAAAAACGGAGTCTGCGACAAAAAAAGTGGATTCAAAAATATCAACGGCCAATTCTAACTCTCATGTTAAATATTCCAGGACCTCATAAGGTGAGTCCATCCTATGATCGTGTATTAGGAAGAGTTTTTACAACTATTCAAAGAGATTTAGGAAAAAAGATCATCGCTTTTGAATATTATAAAAGCTTATGGGGCAATTATTATATTATAGCATGTGATATAAATGGGGTTGATTTAAAAAAATATTGTATTAAACTGGAAGAAAGTGAATCGATCGGTCGTATATTGGATTTGGATGTTTTTGACACACAGGGACAGAATATTTCACGAAAGGATTTAAACCTTCCCCAAAGAAAATGTCTTCTCTGTCCTAAAGAAGCACGACTTTGTATACGACAAGAAAGTCATTCAATAGAGGAATTGGAAAACACAGTAAATCACTTGGTACTAAATTATTTAGGAGAGTATAAACATGAAGAAAAAAATTGAATTTATCGATACGATTTTAAGAGATGCCCATCAATCGCTAATGGCTACAAGAATGACTTATGCAGATATGAAGCCGGCACTGGATCGACTGGATCAAGTAGGGTATCGAGCCATTGAATGTTGGGGGGGAGCCACTTTTGATTCTTGCATTCGCTATTTAGATGAAGATCCATGGGAGCGAATTCGAAATATCAAAGCTCATTTTAAAAATACGAAAACTCAAATGCTTTTACGAGGACAAAATCTTTTGGGTTATCATAATTATCCTGACGATGTAGTGGAGCGTTTTGTCAAAGCATCCGTTCGTAACGGTGTCGATATCGTGCGGATTTTTGACGCATTAAATGATGTAAGGAATTTAAAGACTTCAGTACGAGCAACAAAAGAAGCAGGTGCAGAAGCTCAAGTCGCCATCTGTTACACGACCTCAAAAGTTCATACAATCGAATACTTTGTGGACTTGGCGAAAAAGGTACAGGAAATGGGTGCGGATTCCTTAGCGATTAAAGATATGGCAGGAATTTTAACACCCTATGTATCCTATGATTTGACAAAAGCCATAAAAAAAGTCATAGACATACCATTGGAAATTCATACCCATCAAACTACCGGATGCGGTTCGATGACCTATATAAAAGGAGTAGATGCCGGTGCTGATATTATCGATACGGCTATTTCTCCATTTTCGGGAGGAACTTCTCAACCACCGACAGAAACCTTGGCACTTATTCTGGAAGAAGCCGGTTATCAGGTGGATTTGGATATAACTCTATTGCAAGAATTGGCAGCATATTTCCAAGAAGTTAAAAATAAATATCTTCGAAATGGAACGATGCCGGTCAAGATGACCCAAGTGGATCCAAAGGGCTTGATCTATCAAGTTCCCGGAGGAATGTTATCCAATTTGTATTCCCAATTGACAGCAGCAAAACAAGTTCATTTATTTGAAGAAGTGCTGGCGGAAGTTCCTAAAGTTCGAGAAGATTTAGGATATCCACCACTTGTCACCCCAATGAGTCAAATGGTAGGGACCCAAGCTTCTTTCAATGTGATGATGAAACAAAGATATAAAATGGTTCCAAATGAGATCAAAGATTATCTCAAAGGACAATATGGACAAAGTCCGATTCCCGTAGCAGAAGAGTTTAGAAAATCCATTATTGGAGATGACGAAGTGATTACAGATCGCCCTGCAAACCACCTTGCACCAGGCTTTGATAAACTGAAAGAAGAAATTGGAGATTTGGCTAAGACAGAAGAAGATGTATTGACTTATGCTCTTTTTCCACAAGTTGCTAAAGAATTTTTAAAGAAAAAATACAATTAATAAAAAACGACTCGGAAATATCGAGTCGTTTTTTCTATAATTTTTTTGATATTTAATATTGAAGATTTCACTATTAATACCTTTAATGTTATCACGATTATAATTCATTGATATTAGACGACTATGAAAACGTTATATATAATGATTGTAATAGTTACTGTAATATATTACAAAACAAAGGAGGAGTATTATGATTCAACTTCATCATGGGCCTCATCTGGTGGATTCAGACTACAATTTTAAACCGGTTGAGAAAAACAATGAAAATATTAAGTATGAGGAAAAAACCATTGCATACCAAACGATGATGGAGCACAATATTGGAGATGATCAGAATTTACAACTAAAATTTGACTCATTGACATCTCATGATATTACTTATGTAGGAATTATTCAAACGGCTAGAGCTAGTGGAATGAAAGAATTCCCCTTACCTTATGTTTTGACCAACTGTCATAATTCCCTATGTGCCGTTGGAGGAACGATTAATGAGGACGACCATAATTTTGCATTTTCCGCAGCTCAAAAATATGGTGGAATTTACGTTCCAACTTCTCAAGCAGTCATTCACTCTTATAATCGGGAGATGATGACTCGATGTGGTGGAATGATCTTAGGATCTGACTCACATACCCGGTATGGAGCTTTGGGAACCATGGCTATCGGTGAAGGGGGAGGAGAACTGGTAAAGCAGCTACTTTCTCAAACTTATGATATCAAACGGCCGGAAGTAATCGCTATTTTACTCAAAGGAGAACCAAAAAATTATGTAGGACCACATGATGTGGCTTTGAGTATCATAAAAGCGGTATTTAACGAAGGTTTTGTAAAAAATAAAGTAATGGAATTTATTGGACCTGGAATTAAAAATTTACCGATTGAATTTCGCAATGGGATCGATGTAATGACAACAGAGACCACTTGTCTATCCTCAATTTGGGAAACCGATGAAGAGACCAAAAAATACTATGACATTCACGGTAGAGAAGAAGATTTTAAAGAAATTAAAATCCAAGGACCGGTTCTTTATGATGGGATTGTCGAAGTGGATCTTAGTGCTATTGAGCCGATGATTGCATTACCATTCCATCCTAGCAATGTCTATACGATTAAAGAATTACAGGAAAACCCCTTCGATATCTTTGATATTGTGGAGCAAGAAGGAAATAAATTGTTCACCAATGTTGAATTGGATTTAAAATCTAAAGTTCAAAATGGAAAAATTATGGTGGATCAAGGAATCATCGTAGGATGCTCCGGGGGAACTTTTGACAATATCACCTATGCGGCAGAAATGATGAAAGGACATACAATTGGAAATGGTCGATTTGACTTTACCATCTATCCTGAGTCTCAACCCACATATATTGAATTGATGCGTCAAGGAATTCTCACTGATTTGATGGCAGCAGGAGCTGTTATCAAACCTGCATTCTGTGGACCTTGTTTCGGAGCAGGAGACACACCGGCTACAGGAGAGCTTTCAATTCGTCATGCGACAAGAAATTTCCCCAATCGGGATGGATCCAAGCCCATTGAAGGACAATTATCCTCGGTTGCATTGATGGATTCAAAATCCATTGCAGCAACTGCAAGGAATCAAGGGATATTGACATCTGCGGATGAATTTAACGACATTACCTTTGAACGAAAAATCTTCCATTTTGATCAATCCATCTATGAAAATGCAGTATTAAACTGTTATGGAAAAGCAGATTCAACAAAGGATCTAATCATGGGGCCGAATATAAAAGACTGGCCGGAGATGGAACCATTAAAAGATCATCTCCTATTAAAAATAGTAAGTTATATTGACGATCCGGTAACGACCACTGATGAATTGATCCCTTCCGGAGAAACTTCATCCTATCGTTCCAATCCACTTCGATTAGCAGAATTTACTCTTTCCAGAAAAGATCCGGAGTATGTTCAAAGAGCAAAGAATTTGGTAATGGAAAAAGAAAAAGGAACAGGGCAAGATTTGGAAAAAGCATTGGATCAACTTAAAGAGTTGGGTTTAGACCCTAAAAGCATCACAATTGCCAGCTCCATCTATGCGAATAAACCGGGAGATGGATCTGCTAGAGAACAGGCAGCATCCTGTCAACGTGTCTTAGGAGCTGGAGCAAATATTGCTCAGGAATATGCGACAAAAAGATATCGTTCGAATCTTATTAACTGGGGTATGATTCCATTTTTGATCAAAGATAAATCAAAGGTGGACTTAAATGAATATATCCTTGTGAAAAATGTTCGGGAAAAACTGGAAAATAATGATCTTCACTTCGAAGCTATTAATATAAATAGAAATATAAACTTTGAGATGGAAGTCGACAGTTTGACCAAAAATGAACGTCAGATTTTATTAGACGGTTGTCTGATCAATTTTAATAGAAATCGGAACAATGCTTAAAGAGGTAGTTTGTTTCAGAGGCAAATTTAAAATATTTTATTAAATTTGCCTCCATGTTTTAATCAAAAGAGGAGGTTATTATGTTATCCGCAGTAGGTTTTTTAATGGTTCTAGCAATCATTATTTTATTGTTGAAAGGAAAAATGAGTCCTATTGTAGTATTGGTTATAGTTCCTACCATCGCTGCATTAATCATCGGGACACCATTGGGTGATCTCAATGAAATGGTAAAAGAAGGAATTAAAACAGTATCCAACAACTCGGTATTATTCATATTTTCCATCATTTTTTTCTGCATCATGTCTGATGTCGGTGTTTTCGATATTATCGTCAATCGATTAGTAAAAATAGCTGGAAACAATGTGATAGCTATCACTGTTGCCACCGGTATTATCGGTATTATTGCCCATTTAGACGGTGCAACGGCAACGACAGTACTTATTACTATTCCTACAATGTATCCTATCTATAAAAGAATGGGAATTCGTCCCCATGTTTTGCTCTGTCTAACCGCCTGTGCCATGGGTGTTATGAACTTATTACCTTGGGGAGGTCCGGTAGCTCGTGCAGCAACGGTACTAGGTGTTGATGCTACTGATTTATGGTTACGATTGATCCCGATTCAAGTATTAGGCTGCGTTTTGACCATTGGACTTGCCATAATCCTTGGTTCCATAGAAAAAAAACGTGGTGCTGGCAAAAATGTTCTCCAAGTATCGGAAGAAAAGGCAGAAGAAAAGAAAGAAGTCAATGAGAGAAATCAAAAATTATTACCCTTTAATGTATTATTAACCATTGCTGTAATCGGCGTTTTGGTATGGGATAAATTTCCTTCCTATTATGTCTTTATGTTAGGTCTTTCACTGGCACTAGTAGTAAATTACCCCACATTAAAAGGTCAAGAGGCAAAAATCAAAGAACATGCAGCTTCCGCATTAATTATTTCGGCGACTATGCTCTCAGCAGGTATCATGGTTGGGATCATGGATGGAACCGGAATGATTGAAGCCATCGCACACACTTTGACCAATATCATACCAACCAGTTTAGGTCGCTTTATACATTTAATCTTTGGATTTACTGCATTGCCAATGGGCATGCTGATAGGAACAGATGCTTATTTCTTTGGACTTATGCCTCCGATTATAGAAGTTGGAAAAACTTTCGGAGTCGATGGATTCAATACGGCAATGGCTATGCTTATTGGAAAGAACGTCTCTTTGATGATTTCACCATTAGTTCCGGCCACATTCTTATCCTTGGGATTAGTTAATATGGAATTAAAAGATCATATTAAATTCAGCTTTAAATATCTTTATACTGTAAGTATTATTATGATTGTTATGGCCGTTGTTATGGGTATTATTACGCTCTAATTAACTGCATTGGACCATATTTAAATTTAATCTTATAATTTGGATATGTTTCGTTATAATTATCAAAGTGTATTTCACCACTGATATAAATCATGGTATTTCAGTTTAAAAAATTCTACCAGTGAACGATTAGATTAGAATGAAGGTCATAAAACTTTTATGGATGGATAGAGAAATTAAAAATCTATTGAACGAAGTCATTCTAATCTAACTCATGGTAGAATTTATTATATTATTGAAAAGAATAGGGGGATAAAATGAAAATTAGTTTAAAAGGCATTTATGATATGCATGTACATACAGCACCGGATATTCGTGAAAGAAGATATACAGATTTTGAACTCTTAGAAGCGGCAGTTCGGATGGGAGCAAAAGGAATCGTGATTAAATCTCACCATGGTACTACGATGAATCGAGCATTCTTATGTAATGAATATAATTATAAAATTCATGGTAAAGCACATAATGATTTTACAATGTATGGAAGCATCACATTAAATAAAGCAGTGGGAGGTTTAAATAAAACAGCTGTTGAAACTGCAATTAAACTGGGTGCAAAAGTGGTTTGGTTACCCACAATGCATGCAAAAAACCAAATGAAAAAACTAGGCAAACCTGGTGGTATCGATTGCTTTCATGAGGATGGCACAGTGCGTAATGAATTAAAAGAAATATTTAAACTGATCAAAGAATATAATGTGACTCTAGGTACTGGTCATCTATCACCGGAAGAAATATTTAAAGTTGTTGATACTGCCAAAAATATGGGATTGGAAAAAATTGTAATCACCCATCCGGAGTTTTGGGTTGTAGGAATGAGCCATGAAGACCAAGTAAAAATCGTCAAAGAATATGACGTGATCTTGGAACGCTGTTATGCTCAAAATATGGGAGGAGGAAAATATCAATCTAATTTACAAGATAATTTTGAGATTATAAAAAAAGTTGGTTATAAAAATGTGATGGTAGATACAGATGGAGGACAGATAGAAAACCCCGCTTGGGAAAATGCATTATCTGAATATATAGAATTCTTATATGAAAAAGGAATAACTCAAGATGAATTAGACTATATGACCAAGATCATCCCATCTAAATTATTAGAGGGGGACAAGTAATATGTTAAGTATATTTGTAATTCTGGCAATAATTATTTCTATTTTTTTAGGATATAAAACCAAAATTAATACCGGCTTGTTTGCCATGGGCTTTGCATATATAATCGGTTGCTTTGTTTTGGGATTAAGTGCAAAGGAAGTAATTCAAACTTGGCCTATTAGCATATTTTTTGTAATAATGTCTGTTTCAATATTTTATAATTTTGCTCTGATTAATGGAACATTAGAAAAAATTTCCAATAATTTATTGTATAGATGTAGAAAATTTCCGTCTTTACTGCCACTTATCATTTATTTTGCAGCCGCATTAGTGGCTAGTTTAGGTGCAGGCTTCTTTACAGTTATGGCTTTTTTTACACCGATCACACTTTTACTATGTGAAAAAACGAAAACGAACAAATTGATTGGTGCAATTGCTGTAAACTATGGAGCTTTGTCAGGTGCTAATTTTATGGTAAGTGCAAGTGGTATCATTTTTAGAGAGCTAATGATAGAAAGTGGTTTTAATCAAGACGCTTTCAAATTTAGCACCTATATATTTGTAGTGTCATTTATAATTCCTATCATTGTAATTTCCATTTTAATTTTGTTGACAAAGAAAAAAAGCAATATAAGTTTAGACGAAAGTATTGAAAAACCGGAAGTTTTTACGAAAAAACAAAAGCAAAATTTAAGACTGATCGTGATCATGATGACTACGATACTTGTTTTTCCCATATTAAAAAATATATTCCCGGAAAATGAATACATTCTATTTATCAATTCCAAGATTGACATCGGCTTAATAGCGATAATATTTTCAGTTATTGCCTTACTTTTAGATTTGGGAGATCAAGGAAAAGCTTTAGAAAAAGTGCCCTGGAATACACTAATTATGATTTGTGGTGTTGGGATGTTGATTCAAGTAGCAATAAAAGCTGGTACCATTGATCAATTATCTACATTGATAGGAAAATCTGAAAGTGTATATTTAGTTCCATTCTTAATGGCGGTAATAGGGGCATTCATGTCATTCTTTAGTTCAACTCTGGGCGTGGTTTGTCCGGCGATCTTTCCGATCATACCGTCCATCGCAGAATCAACAGGATTATCTCCGGCTTTATTATTTGTTGCTTTGGTAATAGGAGCTCAATCTAGTGCCATTTCTCCCTTTTCATCTGGAGGCAGTTTAGTATTGGGTTCTATGAGTAATGAAGAGGAACGAAATGAGATGTTTCCTAAATTATTGTTTAAAGCAGTTCCACTATGTCTCGTCTCAGCATTAATAGCAGTTTATGCTGTATCTTTAATATTGTAAGAAAAAACTTCCTATTGATCTAAATATTCCTGATGTTAAAAAATACAATTTTAAATGTCGTGTCATTTGCGATTAATAAAAAAATTACTTTGATAATTTAGCATTGGAAAGACCATCATCTCATCTTGAGGGGTCCTTCATCTTATTAGAAGGATTAAATTAATTCAGTTTAAGCATCTTTTTCTAATCAATATTTTGATATACAGTATGATCGATCTGAAAATCTAAATTAAAAACAGTAAATGAGGAGATTTTGCGATCTCCTCCATTATATTAAAACTAGGAGTATTACATTGATGTTATTTGCATTATCATAATATGGTATCAATTAATATCGGTAAAAATTTTAGTTTAGTATGCAAAATACGTATAATATAATTTAAGGAAATAAAAATTATTTTTCCTAAAAAGTGGTAACTATATACTACATATTAAATCAATTAAGGAGGAAAAATATGAATAAGAAATTTTTTGGGCTTTCCTTGCCAATGTTACTATTCACTTGTATTATCGTGGTAGTTGCAACAAAATTAGGAGTATTATCATCTGATTTGGCCGGTGGAATAGCCCTTATGTTAGCTATAGGTATCATCCTTTACGAATTAGGGGAAGTGATACCGATTTGGAATACCTATATCGGTGGCGGAATTTTACTGGCTTTTTTAGGCACAGCCGTTTTAGTGCATTTTAATGTTATTCCCGAAGATTATGTAGAATTGATGAATAGTGTAACGTCAAAGCCGATGAGGGTCTTGAACTTATTTATTATCGTTTTAATTACAGGTTCTATATTAGGTCTTAATCGAAATTTGATGCTGAAATCATTTATAGGTTATATTCCTGCTATTTTAGGTGGTTTGGTAGGTGCAGCCGTTTTAGGAATTTTAGGAGGACTTATTTTTAATGTCAGCCCATCAGAGACTTTGTTAAAGTATGTCCTTCCCGTCATGGGTGGCGGTAACGGTGCAGGTGCGGTACCACTAAGTCAAATTTATGAGAAAGTGACTCATAATCCAGCAGAAGAATATTATGGATTTGCCATTGCAATTTTAACGATCGCAAATATTTTTGCAATCGTAGCTGCTGCAATTCTAGATAAAGTCGGAAATGCAAAGCAAAATTTAACCGGAGACAAAAGTACTTTGATGAGAAAGAGTGATGAAATCACGGTTGAAACAGAAGAAGTACAACTTGAATTGAAAGATTATTGTGGAGCTCTTCTACTGTCCGTATCATTTTACCAATTGGGAAGAATCTTCTCTGAAAGTATTTGGCCTCATGTCAGTGAACAAATTCCAATTCATCAATTTGCATGGATGATATTATTTGTAGCCATTGCGAATGGATCGGGTCTTATTCCCAATACGCTAAGACATGCATGTAAAAATATGCAATCATTCTTTACAAAGAATATTATTTTAATCATCATGGTTGGTGTAGGAGCTAGTACAAACTTAGCTGACTTGGCAAGTGCTATTACTTTCGGTAACAGTGTTATGGCATTATTGATCGTTATCGGAGCCATTTTGGGATCCGCATTGCTAGGTTATTTCGTAGGATTTTATCCGATTGACTCTGCAATCACTGCCGGATTATGTATGGCTAACAGGGGAGGTTCAGGAGACCTTGCCGTATTAGGAGCCGGTAATCGAATGGGTCTTATTGCCTATGCTCAATTATCATCTAGATTGGGTGGAGGTATCGTTTTGGTGATAGGATCCATCTTATTCGGATTATTAAGCTGATAGATGTGAAGGAGGATTTCATGGAACTAAAGAAAACTGCCATGGCAGGAACTGTAGAATCCAATGATATTTTGATTACAGTTGAGCCTGGCAAAGAAGGCATCAAAATTGATTTAGACAGCCCTATAAAAAAACAGTTCGGATCACAAATGATCCATGTAATTGAAGAAACTTTAAAACAATTACAGGTCGATAATGCCAATGTTAAAGCTGTTGACAAGGGAGCTCTTGACTTTGTAATTGAATCAAGAGTTAAAGCTGCTGTTTTTAGAGCAAGCGAAGTTGAAGACTATGATTGGGGTGAGCTGATATGAAAGATAGATTGAGAAGAACGATGATGTTTCTCCCAGGAAATAATCCGAGTATGCTTGCTGATGCTCATATCTATGGTCCTGACTCCATCATGATTGATTTAGAGGATGCCGTCAGCATTAATCAAAAAGATGCAGCTCGCTTCTTGGTTGCCCATGCTTTAAAAACGGTAGATTATGGTGAGACGGAAACAGTGGTTCGAATTAACGGATTAGACACTCCCTTTGGTGAAAATGATATTGAAGCAGTAGTTCGTGCCGGTGTCCAAGTCGTTCGTTTGCCAAAAACCGACTCTGCCCAAGATATTATTGATGTAGACCGAATTATTACTCGAGTGGAAAAAGAGATCGGTCGTGAAGGGGAAACGCTTATGATGGCGGCAATCGAATCGGCCAGTGGTGTTTTAAATGCGAAAGAAATTGCCCTTGCATCTCCTCGTATGATGGGTATTGCACTAGGTGCGGAAGATTATGTGACCAATTTAAAAACCACAAGATCTAAACATGGTTGGGAGCTTTTTGCAGCTCGTTCTCAAATTGTATTAGCTGCAAGAAATGCTGGCATTGCTTGCTTTGATACGGTGTTTTCTAATTTGGATGATATGGAAGGCTTTAAAAAAGAAGTTCAATTTATCAAAGATTTAGGTTTTGACGGAAAATCTGTCATTCACCCCAAACAAGTAGCTGTCGTCAATGGTATTTATGCACCGACACAAAAAGAAATTGAATCTTCCATGCATATTATTCAAGGAGCTAGGGAGGCTGAGCGAAAGGGAAGTGGTGTGATTTCCGTTGACGGAAAGATGGTAGATGCACCGATTATTGTCAGAGCACAGCGTACCCTTGATTTGGCAGTGGCCAGCGGATTGTTAAAGGAGGAAGATATTCGTGAACTATAAAATCAATGCAGTTGGACGAAAGATTCCGGAATATCTTGAAGGGATTGGAGAATTACAACCTTTTGAAGGAGTCGGACAACATAAAGTCGACAAGAGAAAAGCCAGTCCTAAAATTCGTGTGGGAAAACCCGGGGAAGATAAACTGGTAGACAGTTTAGAAGAGGCTATCAAAAAATCCGGTTTGAAAGATGGAATGACAATCTCTTTCCATCATCATTTTAGAAATGGAGATTATCTTGTTAATGCAGTAGTTGATAAATTAGCAGAAATGGGTTTTAAAGATTTAACTTTGGCACCTAGCTCTTTATCCGCATGTCATGGTAAGATAATCGATCATATAAAATCAGGAGTCATTACTGGAATACAATCTTCCGGTTTACGAGATCCTTTAGGAACTGAAATTTCGAAAGGTATTTTAAAGAAACCGGTTATTATTCGCTCCCATGGAGGCAGAGCGAGAGCCATTGAAGATGGAGAATTGCATATTGACGTTGCTTTTCTAGGAGCACCCAGCTGTGACAAATTGGGAAATATCAATGGACATAGTGGTAAATCCGCATGTGGTGCTTTAGGATATGCCATGGCAGATGCTCAATATGCGGACTGTGTGATTGCTATTACGGATAATTTGGTCGATTTTCCCAATTTACCTGCATCCATTGGACAAGAATATGTTGACTATGTCGTTGTTACTGATGCCATTGGAGATCCTAAAGGTATTGTTTCAGGAGCTATTCGCTTTAATGACAACCCAAAAGATCTTTTGATTGCACAAAATGCTGTAAAAGCTATTTTAGCTTCCGGTTATTTTAAAGAAGGTTTTTCTTTCCAAACGGGGGCAGCCGGATCAACCTTAGCAGTTGCAAAACTGTTAAAAGAAGAAATGATTCGTCGTGATATTCGTGGTTCCCTTGCACTAGGTGGAATTACGGCTTATATGGTAGATCTATTGGAAGAAGATTTAATCAATGGAATTTTTGACACCCAATCATTTGATTTGACCGCCGTGGAATCCATTGGAAAAAATCCGAAACATTTTGAAATATCCGCTAGCACCTATGCAAATCCCAATCTACCGTCTCCAGCTGTAAATGCTCTTGACTTCGTATTATTGGGAGCTTTGGAAGTAGACACGAATTTCAATGTCAATGTTATGACACAGTCTGACGGAACCATTGCACAGGCTGTGGGTGGACATCAGGATACTGCCGTTGGCGCGAAGATGAGCTTAATTTTAGCTCCATTAATTCGGGCTAGAAATCCCATTATTATGGATCAAGTGACCACCGTCTGTACGCCCGGAGAAGCGGTAGACGTAATTTGTACGGAACAGGGAATTGCTGTCAATCCTTTGCGGAAAGATTTAATAGAAAAGTTCGAAGCTGCCGGATTGGAATTAAAGACGATTGAAGAATTAAAAGAAATCGCTGAACAATTAACAGGCACACCGGAAAAAGTTCCCTTTACCGATGACATTGTAGGAGTCGTTGAATATCGAGACGGAACGATTATTGACGTCATCCGAAAAGCAAAAGATGAATAAATCATTCAATAGATAGTAAAAAAGATGGTATCTCCAGATACCGTCTTTTTTAATCTATAATGGTAGTCTTTTTTTGCTAAGATATTGATACTCTTTTAGAGTCTAACTATCAGATGATGGACGGTAAATTATTATAAAGATCGAACTTCCCTTAAACATCAACTATCGCAAAAAATCTTGAGAAAAGATTAAAAAAAGTCTTGGCAGAGCTTTAAAGACTATTCTTTTTTTAAAAATGGATGGCATTAAATTGGATTGAGACTTTTTCATTGATATGAGTACGATATTTCAATTATATTTCAATTACTTAGGACACTATCTGAAATCAAATGGATTTGATATAATAATTTAGGGTATTCCTATATATTATTATGTAAAAGATGAAGAGAGACAAATAAATGGAAAGGATGTATAACATGAGAAAATCAATTACCGGGCTATCAATAGCAATGCTTTTTTTAATGGGAGTATGGAGTTTTCCAAAAGCGATATTTGCGGAAACGATGCCGGAAGACTCTTTGGAATTAAAAGCGTATCAAAGACATCAAGTGAAGGTGGAAGAAGTCTATCAAAATGGAAATATTCTAGTACAAGGTGACGATGACTTTAAATTGGTTGTATTGACCAAAGGAAAAAATATATTAGACTTAAATACTGGTGATTTTACAGAGGTGGATCATTTTGAAATAGGACAAAAACTGGTGATATTTATTCGCAATGACACGATTTTTTTACAGTCTATGCCACCTCAAGCAGCACCTCAACTAATTGCTATTCATCCTGGCATGAAATATAATGTGGATATGGATCTATATGACGATGGCTTCGTAGGTGCAAAAAACCGATTGGTCTTGACAGGCTTTGAAAACACTCAAATTTCGACTTTAGACGGAGAGCGCAAAGATAAGGAAGATCTTGTCAATGAAGAGTTAATTGTACTTTACAGCATTTCTACCAGATCCTTACCCCCTCAAACCAATCCTGATAAAATATGGATATGGAAAGATACGAGGCTTGAAGAGGGAGGCTTAACGGATGAATTTTTGTCCCATCATAAGATACAAAAAGGTGAAGAAGAGGTATATCCTCTCCGACTTATGTTGGAATATATGGGTGTTGACGTTCAGTGGAAGAATGATTTGCGAGAGATCATTTTAAGTTATCAGGGTCAACAAATTCGATTGAATACGGATGGTGTGATAAAGAATAAGAATGAAAAAATACGTTCTTTTGATATTGATCATGGCGTATCTCACGTAAATGAAAAAGACTTACGTTTTATATGGGATCTTCTACAATAGAAATAAGAAAAAGCAGTTTGTTTTTTTACAAACTGCTTTTTTCAATTTACTTATTTGAATACGTTAAAACTAAGGTGGAAAATTTAAATGATCTCAATAAAAAAAGAACGGAGATCCGTTCTTTTTATTATGGGGTGGATAGTGGGATTTGAACCCACGATCTCAAGGACCACAATCTTGCGCCTTAACCAACTAGGCCATACCCACCACGGTCATAACATATCATATATTAACATGATTTGATTTTTTTGTCAATCCTTTCTGGAAGAAATATTTTAGTTTTTCTTATAATTCTGAAAGAGTTCTTGAATATGTTATAATGATTAAAAAGGAAGTGAAAGAATGAAATTTTTAATTATAGATGGAAGTTCTTTATTTTTTAGGGCTTTTTATGCTCTTCCATTATTAAAGACCAAAAAAGGGATCTATACGAATGCTATTTACGGTTTTGTAATGATGTTGGAAAATGCCATAGAAAAAATCGATCCGGACCATTTGGTGGTTTGTTTTGACATGAAAGGAAAGACTTTTCGAAACGATCTGTATGAAGATTATAAAGGAACAAGACAAAAAACACCAAATGAATTGGAACAACAATTTCCCTATATTCGTGAAATTTTAAAATATATGAATATCAAGGTATTGGAGTCTCCCATCTATGAAGCGGATGATATTGCAGGAACTTTATCGAAAGCAGCTTCAGAACAGGGAATCAAAAGCTATTTGTTAACCGGTGATAAAGATTATTTTCAATTAGTAGACGACAATACGAAAGTATTATTGACTCGAAAAGGGATTACGGATATGGACATTATATCCGTTGAAAATATTAAAGAAGAATACGACATTGAACCGAAACAATTTATAGATTTAAAAGGATTGATGGGAGATAATTCTGATAATATCCCCGGTGTTCCAGGCGTGGGCGAAAAAACAGGGTTGAAACTGGTAAAACAGTTTAAAACCATGGAAAATCTTTACGATCACCTGGACGAAGTTTCCGGAAAAAAATTAAAAGAAAATTTGACAGAATACAAAACTCAAGCATTTATGAGTAAAAAGCTAGGTACAATTGTCACTAATGTTTCACTGGATACTTCTATTGATCAACTTAAAAAAGAATCCTATGACTATGAATCATTGAGTAAGATTTATCGGAAATTTGAATTTAATTCTCTATTGGAAAGACTTCCCCAAGAGTATCAAAAAGTAGAATTTGAAGATATCGACGAGAATTTAATGGCCTATGAAACCATGGAAATTTCTCATCTTTTAAAAAAAATCAAAGAAGAAAAATCCTTTGCATTTAAAATCATAAGCGATGGAAAAGTATATGAAGGTTATGAACCTCTATATTTAGCCATCAAGATAAAAACTGAAAAAACGACTATTTTTTCTTGGACTCCAGAGATATTACAAAATTTAAAGGAGATTTTTGAAGATGAAACCATAGAAAAATTGGGTCATAATTTAAAGGAAGACTTTATTACTTTGCAATTTTATGACATTGATACAAAACATTATGTACATGATTCTAAAATTGCAGAATATATCTTAAATGCCACCCAATCCGATTATGATATCGATCATTTAAGCAATACTTATTTTTCCAAGGGTTATAAAGATGAAGAAACTCTTTTGGGCAAAGGGGCGAAGAAGAAAAATTATTCCGATTTACCAAAAGAAGAACTTTTTAAATACCTTTCCTTTGTTTTAAATACAGTCTACCGTCTATATCCAATCCAAATGGAAAAGATTAAAGAGCAGGAGATGGAAAGACTCTATTTGGAAATTGAACTTCCTTTGACAGAAGTTTTGGCCAATATGGAATTGGTTGGTATTGAAACGGAAGTATCAGTATTAGATGAAATTGGCAAAGATATCGATCAGAAAAATTTAAAATTAGAAGAGGAAATTTTTGAAGAAGCAGGCGAAAAATTTAATATTAATTCACCCAAACAATTAGGTTTGATTCTTTTTGAAAAATTGGATTATCCCGTGATTAAAAGGACAAAAACCGGATATTCTACTTCAGCAGACGTTTTAGAGAAACTGAAGGGAAAAGGTCCCATTATCGATAATATTTTAGAATATCGGAAACTGACAAAATTAAAAAGCACTTATATTGACGGTTTAAAAGCTGTGATCAATCCCCATACCGGTAGGATACATTCTCATTTTAATCAAACGGTAACGTCTACCGGACGGATTTCTTCCACAGAACCGAATTTACAAAATATTCCGATTCGTACCGAAGAAGGTCGTCTGATTCGAAAGGCATTATTATCTTCGAAAGGTTCTTTATTAATTGATGCCGATTATTCTCAAATAGAATTACGGGTTTTAGCCAATCTTTCTAAAGATGAAAATATGTTGCAAGCCTTTAAGGATCAATTGGATATTCACCGGAAGACGGCGTCAGAAGTATTTCATATTCCCTATGAGGAAGTAACTTCAGAATTGCGATCCCAAGCAAAAGCTGTAAATTTTGGAATTGTCTATGGAATTTCCGATTATGGTTTGTCTCAAAATTTAAATATTCCAAGAAAAGAAGCTGCATCCTATATACAAAACTACCTTAATCATTTTGAAGGAATTAAGAATTATATGGAAGAAGAAATAGAAAGAGGAAAACGACAAGGTTATGTGGAGACAATTCTTCATAGACGTCGTTATATCCCGGAACTACAAGCAAAAAATTATAATATTCGGTCTTTTGGAGAGAGGGTGGCGTTAAATACGCCCATCCAAGGATCTGCTGCAGATATTATTAAAATAGCCATGGTCAATGTCTATCGTGAATTAAAAAAACGGAATTTAAAATCAAAGTTAATCATTCAAATCCATGATGAATTAGTGGTGGATGCACCAACTGAAGAAGTGGAAGAAGTGAAAAAGCTCATGAGAGAATTGATGGAATCCACCATCGATATGGAAGTTCCTTTTCGTATAGACATGAATACAGGAAAAAGTCTTTATGAAACGAAATAAATATATTATTGGAATTACCGGTTCTATTGCAACGGGAAAATCCGTTGCTACTAATTATTTACAAAAGAAGGGATATCAAGTTTTAGATGCTGATCATCTTGCTCATATGGTATTAGAACAAGACAATGTATTGGAAAAATTACGATCCACTTTTGGTTCCACCATCTTTAACGGTAAAAAACTAAGTCGAGAAAAACTGGGCAGAATTATATTTCAATCGGAATCGGAAAAGGAAAAATTATCAAAGATCGTTCATCCAAAGGTCTATCAAATGATTCAAAAGGAGATTGACACCTCCTGTGAAGAGATTATTTTCTTGGACATTCCTCTTTTAATTGAAAATTTGGTGGAAAATAAAAATTATGGACTGAAATTTGACGAAATTTGGCTGATCTATATTCCTGTAGAACTCCAATTACAACGATTGATAAAACGTGATCAGATATCGAAGGACTATGCTCTATCTAAAATAAATTCTCAAATAGATATAGAAGACAAGAAAAAATATGCCACTGTGATTTTCGATAACTCCCGCACAGAAAAGGATCTGGAAATAGCTATTTCCAATGAATTATGTCGATTGAAAGAGGAGATTCTATGATCTTCTCTTTTTTAGGGGACAAACGATGATGAAAGCCGTATTTATAGTATTTGTGATTCTGTCTCTCTACATGATCTATGAAAATACTATTTTTAGAATCCATCGAATAACTATTAAAAGCGATAAGATTGCAAGAGATTATCGATTCGTTCAAATTTCCGACTTTCATATGAATTCTGGCATATCCTTAAAAAGACTTCATCAGGTGATAAAAAATTATCATCCTGATATTATCTTCATTACTGGCGATTTAATATATCGTCATACGAGGGATTTTACCCTATTGGATCAATTGTTCGCCGGATTCAATTCTCCTCTTTATTTTGTCACAGGTAATCACGAATATGATAATCCTCGATGGAATCAACTGGAAACAATCTTAAAAAAATATTCGACCATCCATATTAAAAAAGGATATCGGAAATTTAATTCGGAACTTGTGATCTATGGAAAGGATTATAGCCTGCCGGGAGGATTTGAAAAGAGAGAAGAAGAAACCTATCATATTTTTTTGGTTCATGATCCTTATGAATATTTATATCGTATGAAAGATTCCTTTGACTTGGTCTTAAGTGGGCATACCCATGGCGGGCAAGTACGACTACCGTTTTTGGGCGGTATTATTGACAACCAATTTAAGTTCTTTCCAAAATATAGTAAAGGGCTTTATCCCTGTAGAGATGGCTATCTGCATATTGATTCCGGACTGGGCTCAAAAGGCTTTTTAAGGTTTTGGAATCCAGTTCAAATCACTTTCATCGATTTAAAAGCAAGAAATAAAAAGTAATGCTTTACATTCGGATTAGAATTTGTTACACTAGTATCTGTAAGATTTTAAGGGGTATAGTTCAGTTGGTAGAACACTGGTCTCCAAAACCAGGTGCCGTGGGTTCGAGTCCTGCTACCCCTGCCATGTTTGGATAAGGTTATAGAGGGTTAGGCTTGAAAAATAGCCATTCCTCTGTAACCTTGTTTGTTTATATAGGGTTGCAATGGGTTTTGGCGGGGTAAAATCCCGTCGAAGAGAATATTCTTGTTATAGCTTTTAT
>JAUNVJ010000002.1:0-1115 GCA_030537695.1 Tissierellia bacterium | reverse complement strand
GATCATATAGTATTATTTAATCATGTATAAAGATGGAGCGAGTGTTTCCTCTAAAATTTTGGCCATCTTTTGATTCATTTCTTCGACTGCATGAACATAAATTTCTGTGGTGGTAGTAGAAGCATGTCCGAGTTGCTCCGCAATACTAACCATAGGCACGTTATTATAAGCTAAAACGGTAGCTGTCGTGTGTCTAAGTCCGTAAGGGGATACGTGTCTAATATTATATTTGGAACAGAATTTGACCCAAAAATTGCTGAAAGCGGTAGATCCTAAATGTCTACCTTCTTGATTTGTAAACACAAATTGATTTTCAATAGATTTTTTCAACCTATCCATTTTTATTTTCTCATCTTCTTTATGAGCTTTTAATAGATTAAGGATAAAATCAGACAGGATTAGTGTTCTCTCATCTTCTTCTTTTGTAGATTTATATACATAGCCTTTTTTGGCTTTTGTAAGTGATCGATTGATTAAAACCTCTTTTTTCCTAAAATCAATTTTTTTCCATTTAAGTCCATACATTTCTCCAGGACGTACGCCTGTAGTTACGATAAAAGAAAAAATCAACAAATATTTTGTATTAGCATATTTTGTTAGTTTGTCGATACAATCTTTCAGTTCCTCCGGTGTGTAATATTTATCTTTTATTGATCGTCTTGGTACTTGTACACAAATATTTGACACTGGATTTGTTTCTATTATGTTTTTTTCCAAAGCCAATTGAAACATAGCGTGTAATGCTGTTTTGTAATGTTTTATTGTTTTCTTACTAAGTGGTTTTTTAGTGGCGTCTGAAATAGTATTTTCTAACATTATAAAAAACTGGTTCATGTCATTTTTGGAGATATTTATAATTTTTTTATCTTTAAAAAATGATTGTGGACGTTGACCTAAATAATATTGATACCAATCTTGTGTTTTTGCTGCGATATTGCTTTGAGTAATAAACCATTCAGAAAATTCTTTTAGCGTCATCTCTCGTAATTTGTCCGGATCTCCCGCTTTCTTTTCTAGTTTTCCCAATTCCTCCGCTTCCAGGGTGTACATGTATGCTTTTAGCTGTACTCCTTTTAGTTCGGTGGTCACTCGTTTACCACCTCGATATCTTACCC
>JAUNVJ010000039.1 GCA_030537695.1 Tissierellia bacterium | reverse complement strand
ACGATTTATTTTGGCAAGGATATCAATATCCGGTGGATTAACCAATTGCTCACCACTACTGTTCTGCCAAATTTTTTCCAATTCTAAAGGTATACCTGGTCCCTTTACCGACGGAATTGGGAAGTAACGGTAATAATCTCCCTTGTCTGGCTGTGGGTTCAGAGTTGTTGTCTTATTGGCTTGATAGTAAAAGTTTGCCGCAAACTCTGGGTCTTCTGTCTTTAGGTGAATTCGATATTGAAGAGTAACTTCTTCATCATCACCAAGGTTTAATCCATTGATTTTTAAGCCTTGTCCTTCCCTTGTGACCTTTACACCACTTAATAGGTTTTTATCTTTTCGTACGATTTCCACCTTATCTTCTAGAGTTTCGCCATCTCCCACTGTGGATAATGGTTTTGCAACGTGATTTAAACCCTCTAATGTTATATTGTTATTTTTGATTAAGATTAATCGATATCCACCATTAATGTAATTGATCACATTATTTAAATTGTCGATGACAGTAAACTCTCTAGTATGACGATAGAGCTTCCCCGTAGAAGGCGATTCAGGATTACTCATATCATGATGTACTGCCACTAAATATTTGTAGGTTCCATCTTCATTGACATTGTTAAACTCTTCCCCATCTAACATGAATTTTATCGGCTGTCCATTTTGGTCAATCCTTATCAGTTGATTTTCACGATTATTTCTTGGTTTAGGGTATTGCAAGCTTGAATTTTCCGTTCTGTCAAAAACTTGAACTTTTGCTGTAATATAATGATCAGGATCTCCAAGTTTATTTCCAATAATCGCATTTCCAGCACTATCATATCCAATTAAATAGTTCCCAAAATTATCGGAGAGGAAATAATCTCCGTCCGTTAACTGGGCGTTGCTTGCAGGTTTGAAATTCTTCTCAACCCTCAAGCTCACTTGATCTCCCATAGGGTCAACGACCTCACCATTGATAATAGAACGACTTTCAAGACTATTTTTGATTTTATCCAGTTCACTTGCTAATTCTTCCGTATCTTCAGCCTCAAAGTAATTTTCTTTGTGATTTGTTGTTAAAGATCGTAATACTCTCTCCATGATGACTTCCGGTGTTTCTGTCGGTCCATAGCTATTTGTCCCTGGATCTTCAAAACCTGAACCGGATTTATTCATAGCAAGAGAATAGACTTCCATATCAGGATGAAGCTTTTGATAGTATTCTGAAATAGCAACTGCCGATATTCCATTGTCTTCAATTCTTACGCCATTATTTGTCGTATAAGTTTGTTTTTGAAGATAGTAGCGGTTATTGGCAACAGTATATCTATTATAACCATCTCCTATTCCCGTAGATGCAAGATTCTCTTTCAATGATAGATTTGTATCCAATGGATAGTTTTTTAATTTAACTGATGCTGTAGGTGCTCCATCAGATAATACAATCATGACTTTCTTTCTTCCAGAACTATCTTCTCCATCAGGGAATAGAAACTCTCCTGCTTGGGCCACTGCACCGGCAATATTTGTCAAGCCTGGATGACGATTTCGTAAATTAGTGTCTCCTGTATTTTCTAATGCCGATAGTGAACCTCCCCAATGTACAGCTTTCGGTAAGGCATCTTCTATTTGCTTTTTATTATCTGTAAGCCCAATCATATCGAGCTTGTTATAATAGGCATCGACTCTTCCTGTTTTGCCAGCTGGAACATGTTTATAGCCTGCTTTTCCTCCAGGATTACCACTATAATTCGTTGTTCCAAAATTCACTACTCCAACTCGGCTATTGTGGACATTATTCTCTTCATTCTCCTTGAATATTTCATCGATTAAGAAATTAACCTTTTGCCTCATATCATACAGTTTTGTCTGTTCTTCATAGGAACCTGGTATAATATGTCCATTCCAATCTTTTCTCATCGACTGAGAATTATCTAGAACAAATACAACATCTAGTCCTTGTCCGATACTCTTTCCTTTTCCTTCCATAGTGAGTTTCATATCAAACATTCCTGGAATATCCGTCTGTTGTCCTGATTTCCCCACAATAGAGTCTTCGTATTCGATTTTGTAGTTTTCACCTTTACTATTTAATTCTTTCGTATCGGCATTTCTGATATCCGGTCCATCCTGTTGATAAGGTTCCGGATAGGTTCCATCTTCTCGATTGACATACTTCACAGGATCTTCTGTAAAAGCAACTATATCATCCTTCGTGTTAACCACATTCCAAAGAGTTCCACTTCCATCCATTTTAACAATGTTACTAGAATAACCTGGTAGCGAATCTTCTCGCAAAATATACTGGTATCGGTAGCCATTTTCGTCAAATCTAGGAATTGCCTTTGTTTCACCATTGACTTCATAGCTTGCAAATTCTGTTTCTATAAAGTCCTTAGAATTTGGTGTATTAACTGTTTTTGATGTAAGTTCTACCTGAGTTCCATCGATGCTTATTTGCATCAAACGAAGCACAATATCAGGTTTAACAGCATTTGTATAGACATTTTCCCATTTTTTATTGACAAAAATTTTCATAATTTTTCCATCGACGATGACATAAGATATATTACTTTCACCCTCATCAGCTAATGCTTTCCAATCACCAAGTATAGGTCCACCATCCCAGTAAAAACCTTCAACTTTTAGTCGATAATCTTCTTTGTCTTCTAAGACAGGGGTAGTGAATGTATAGATGAGACGTTCATTAAGTCCGACCTCTTTTAAAACTAACTCTCCACCATAGTTTTGACGAGTTTCTTCTAATGTAAAACCTCCACCCGATCCTGCTCCCTCCATCTTCTTTGGATCACGGTTTCTAATGTTATCTAGTCCTGTATTCTCTGGAATCGGTTGATTATTTGAATCAACCAGTTGGTAGTTTACTTTAAAGTCTCGCTCCTGATTAGCTGAATTTCCATCCCTTAGGGGAATAACTTCCATTTCCCATTCAATATCATTACCATTATTGATATATTTACCACGGGCAATAATTTGACCGATATCGCTTTTTATAATCATTGTTTCTTGTACACTCGTCTGATTTGGTTCTTCACGAAGTGTCAAATTTGTATTCTCCATATGGCAAACGGGAGTCGCTGTATTCGTTTTACTACGATCTTTTTGATTAAACGCTTTTGTATCTACATTGATTTCATAGCCTAAATACTGTCCATCAGAACCTTTTTCTCTCATTCTAGAGAAATCGGTAATTGGTGTTTTAAACGAAACTTCTAGATAATCTCCAAGCTTCAAGGACTGATCTGCTTCATTTGCTTTATCATCATAAGCCCCAAATGAACCCCAAGCTATGAAATATTCCATACCTCGTATATCTGTTTTCCAATTTCGCATAGGAGCTATGAAACTAGGTTTTCTATAAGCCGTCATATAATGATAAGTTCCCACTTGATTTGAACCATCGTTTCCAATATAGTGATAGGTTGTATCGGCATGGACTCTAAAATTCTTCGTGGCATTATGATCTCCTTTTAGATCATAGACATAGTCTGTGGTCGAATTTCCTTTCGTTACAAAAGGAAAGGATTTACCAACTGAATTTACAGACATCAGTTCGGCATCGCCAAGACCTTCTCCAACCTTTATATCCATAGTAAATGGTCTCGTTTCTTTATTTTTATCTAAGTTTGCTACACGAGCTGTCCATAGAATTTCCGTACCATCTCCAGACATTTCTCCGTAAAGATTGACTTTGTGAAGAGCATCAGAACAAGTCGATATTTTTTCTATCGTCTTGCCCGGTAGTGGCAATTGTCTTGCTGAAGTCAAGGTTAATGGCACATATTCTTTTGGCTTTTCCATGCCTATTCCTTGATAGATGTATTTTGTATCAAGTTTATATTCATCGACAACTTGTTCATCATCAATATCCATTTCATAATTAATTTTGAAATCAAAAGGTGATAATAAATTAGTGTCGAATTTAATTTTATACGCATCTAATGCCGGATCAAAAATCACTTCATAATCAATATCTGTACGTTCCGTCTTTGTTCCTTTTTCATAAATTGTAACAACGGGTTTTACAGTGTCATTTGGTGATTTAAGGCCAGAGTTTTTCGGTCTTTTCATTATGAAGTATAAATCTCCAGGTACGTTTACATCTACCTGACCTTCATAGATCCAATGAACCGTTCTAGAGATATTATCTGTTATCCCTTCTCCGGTTCCTTTTAAATCGGCCATAGGTTCAGATTCACTTTTGTCTAAGGTCTTAGAAGCACTAACAGGTGGTATGACTTTCGTAGGATCATTATATTTGATATTAGCCGTAGCTGTTGTCGTATACTTTTCTGCCGTATCGACTCCTGTAGCTGTAAAGCTATATTGATATACGACTTGTTCTGTCGTCATATCATCGACTGTATTTCTTATATCCTTAAATTCATAATAAGATCCAGATTTTAGCCAGTTTCCTGTTACTTCAACTTTTTCGAAAGCTCCATTACCAATTTTTCTCATCAAAATAGGTTTTACTGGATTTATCATCTCATTTGCGGGAATTCTTATCGTATTGATTGTACCGCTCTTCGTTGGCTTCGATTCAAATTTATCTACGGTTACCGTCCAAGAAGTTTTCATCGGTTGATTTTCTTCGCCGATAAGTTTTCCTTCGACGGTTATCGATCCAGCATTTCCAGCATCAACAAGTTTTTTCTCAACGATAAACTCCACTTCCGGTGTCTTATTCGTATTGGCGATTT
>JAUNVJ010000038.1 GCA_030537695.1 Tissierellia bacterium | reverse complement strand
TTGCAGGAAAACCCATTACCTTATTGGGGGATACAGCCACTGTTGGTGAAAAAGCACCTAATTTCACTGTTCAAGATAAGGATATGAATCCAGTTGAATTAAAAGATTTTGCAGGTAAAACTGTTATTATCTCTGTCGTACCATCCATCGATACGAAGGTATGCCAGATTCAAACAAAAACATTTAACGAAAGAGCTGGGGAAATTGAGGGAGCCGTCGTTCTTACGATTTCTTGCGATTTACCATTTGCTCAAGACCGTTTCTGCGCTGCAGAAGGTCTCGATCATGTAAAAGTGCTATCGGATCATAAAGATTTATCCTTTGGCGAACAATACGGCTTTGTGATCGAAGAAATGCGTTTGCTCAATCGCGGTATTGTCATCATTGATAAAGATGGCGTGATTCAATATGTGGAATATGTTGAAGAGAACACAAAAGAGCCGAACTACGATAAAGCCATTGAAGAAGCTAAAAAGTTAGCATAAGAAAAAGGAACGGACTCCCGTTCCTTTTTTTATTTTATCATATTTAAGATATCTTCCTTCGGGACAACGCCGACAGATCGATTGACTTCCTTTCCGTCTTTGTACACAACTAATGTCGGAATACTCATCACATGATAGGCTTTCGCTAAATCCTGTTCCTGATCTACATTCACTTTTCCTACGAGGACTTGGCCTTGCATTTCTTCGGCTACTTCATCGATAACAGGACCTAATGCTTTACAGGGTCCGCACCAATCTGCCCAAAAATCTACGAGTACGGTTTGCTCACTCTTTAGTACTTCTTGTTCAAAATTATCGTGATTCAACTCTTTTGGCATTATTCATTAGCCGTCCTTTCTTAATCATTATCATTTGACTGATTTTCATCTTGATTCTCATCGGATTGAGAATTGTTATTTGATTGAGAATCATCGTTTTGATTATTATTGGAATTCTGATTTTCTGAGTTTTGATTGTCTCCATCTGATGAATTATCCGATGGTTCTTCCTCTTGATTCCAACCACCAGTAGAAGTATTTTCACCATCTTCTTGTTCATCTCTTTGATCACTTTGGGTATTATCTTCATCGGTGAAGTTCTCTTCTCGTTCTGGTTGAACGGCCAATCCGAGATACTCTTCTAAAGTGATGCCTTGTTCATACATTTCTTTTGCGGCTTCCACACCGACATAACGATAACACCAAGATTGATATTCTCGCCCTGTGATCTCTTCTTTTCCTTTTGGAAAGCGAAGGATAAATCCATATTTATAGGCATTATCTTCCAACCATCTGGATTCTTCCGTATCATCGAAATCTGAGGAGGCTTTTTTATCATAATCTTCTCCCATGATTTCATATAAAAGCCCCGCTTGCGCTTCACTATGTCCCGGTGCTGCTACATGCCGTTTCGCATCTTTCTCGCCCATATCAGATACAAATTGTTCATAGAGGATCTTCTGTTGTTCAAAGGAACGTTGGTCAGCGACGGCTTTTAATTGGATATTTTCTTTTGCTGCACTTTCCACCATAATATCAAAGGCTTTTTTCGCATCGACATCTTGACTTGGATTATAATCCGATGGTAAATAATAAATATCGTTGGCGATTAAAAGTCCTTTTTCAACTTTAAACATCATCTCGTCTTCGATATTCGATAGATCGACTGTTTTTACATATCCGATCTTGCCATCGATAAAGACTTTTGTGTAATCATCATTGACACCATAGTTCTCAACATATAAATCTTTATCTATGGTTTCCATTTCTTCAGATTCTGCACTGGGATCTTTATACATCGTCGTTATTTTATTGGTTCGGGAGAACTTTTGTAATTGACCCGTCGTTTCATTAATATCTGGTTTTTGCTCCTGCTGTTCTTCGACTGGCGTCGTTGTTTCTTCCGGCTGTTCTTCACCAGAAGCTCCCAAGACTCTTACTAGATAAAAGATCAGTAGGAGTAGTAGTATAATTCCGATCCCAATAAAGATCCTTTGTTTTCTCTCTTTTTTACGACGTTCTTCGCGCCTCTTCCGTTCGATGCGTCGACGTTCTCTTTCGATCATTTCCGGGGTCATACGCATTGTTTGACCTAATTCTTCTGCAGACGGTCGTTGTCGTGGACGTCGTTTCTTAGGCATGGATTTTCTACTGTTTTTATTGGACTTCGTTCTTTTTTTACGTTCTTTTAAACCCTCGACACCTTTGTCCAAGAAATCAAATTCTCGATTGATATCCTTAAAGGACCGTCGTCGGGGAGTTTTATCTTTATCTGACATCATCTCACCTCATATTGTTTATTCAGTATTTTATCATATAATTCTACTAATTTGTCAACGGCAACGGATTCTGAAAATTCTTCCTGTTCAAAAGCTTGTATTTTTTCACAATCATATCCATCGTAATTTTGATACATATCTAATAAATTGATACCCAAAGATTTTACATCTGAAACTTTTGCGATTTTCCCATTAAATGACCGTATAAAATGCTCGGAACCACCATTGTTCACGGTTAATACTGGAAGTCCCGCTGCCATGGCTTCGACATAGACCTTCCCATAGGTTTCCGTTCGAGAAGCTAGGGCAAAGATATGGGCATTTGCATATTCGTTGGCGATTTCTTCCCGACTACATTGACCAAGTAAGATTACAGAATCTTTGAGATTTCTCTTTTCGATCATTTCTTCTAAGTATTTTTGATCGGGGCCACTGCCAATAATATATAATTTTGCATCGATATCAGAAAAATACTGATGAAAAGCTTCAATCATTTCGCGATGCCCTTTGGCTTCAATTAAATTTCCAGTACTAACTATTTTGAAAAAATCTGCCTTTTCTTTTCCAAGATAAAAAACATCATCATTGATGATCGTCGGTAAGACCGTAGCTTGTACACCGAAATTCTTCTCCATCCTTTTTTGAAAAAAAGGAGAACCGACGATGATACCGTCACAGTTTTCATAAGTCTTTTTTGCAAGATCGTAATAGTCTTTTCTCATATCTTCAAGGCTATCTTTATTAATGGATGACGAATGTTCCGATATGATGAGAGGTTCTTCCCTCTCTTCTAACATCGCTGCCCCGTAGGTGTATTCATAAAAATGACCATGGATCAGATCAAATTGCTCTTCTTCTTTGATACGATGATAAAGTTTTCGAAAGCCTTTTATCGCTTTTGCGCCAGCTTTCATTCGATGATTCGTTTCAATAAATTGATTCTGAAGATAGGTCCTAATTCCGTCATATTCTGTTTTTATAAATCCCGGTTTTCGAAGTCGATAAATAGAGCGAATATCATGGGCCGCTACAATGACATCGATCCCTTTCTTTTTTAAAGCTTTTGCGTAGGCAAATTGATGGATGCCATTCATAGGATATTTTGAATTTGGGATTCCCTGGGATAGTATTAGGACTTTCAAACTAATCCTCCTTTATAGTATGCTATAGATAGTCACAGATTTTTAAATCATCTTTTATATATCGGGAGTAAAATTTGGTACGATCGCTTTCAACCCCTTCACAATTTCTTCTTTATTATCTTTATGCGTCATTTCTTTTAACCGTTCTAAATCCTTCCATAATTTCTCTTCATCATGGTTTTGAGGTTTCTCGATATAAATTTTATCATACTCTGTTTTCGAAGTATTCGCCGTGTCAATTAAGGTTTCTTCGTAGAGTTTTTCACCGGGACGTAATCCCGTATATTTAATTTCGATATCGACATCAGGGGTAAATCCAGAAAGTGAAATTAGCTTTCTCGCTAAATCATCGATACGAACAGGTTCTCCCATTTCTAAAACAAAAATTTCTCCACCTTTTGCAATAGCACCTGCCTGTAGCACTAATTGACAGGCTTCTGGAATCGTCATAAAGAATCGAATAATATCTTTATGAGTTACCGTAACAGGTCCTCCTTCTTTAATTTGTTCTTTAAATAGAGGAATGACCGAGCCGTGAGATCCCAATACATTTCCAAAACGCACCGCCACATAATCGGTTTTGGAGTTTTTATCCATGGTTTGTAGGAGAATTTCAACGACTCTTTTCGTGCATCCCATGACAGAAGTAGGATTGACGGCCTTGTCTGTTGATATGTTTACGAGTTTTTCTACTCCATATTTATCCGCTGCTTGCAATACATTTAAAGTACCAAAGATATTGTTTTTAACGGCAGATACGAAGCTGTCTTCCATTAATGGAACATGTTTATGAGCTGCAGCGTGAAATACAACTTGAGGACGATATTCGTCAAATAATAAATCCATTCTTTCGCGATCTCGGATACTATCAATTCGCACCTCGATCGGAGCCGATGGATCATGTCTTAATATTTCATTTTGAATTTCATAAGTCGTGTTTTCATAGATGTCAATCATAATTAGCTTTTTTGGTGAAAACTTTAAGATTTGCCGACACAATTCACTACCAATGGTACCGCCAGCTCCTGTGACAAAGACGACTTTATCTTTAAGGAAAGTATTCAAAACATCTTGATCTAATTCTACTTGTTCTCGACCTAATAAGTCTTCAATTTGAACTTCCCGAATATCAGAAATATCAATATTATCATCTATAAATTCATATACGCCGGGAACTATTTTAATCTTGCAACCTGATTTATTACATTCTTCAAGAATCTCCGAACGTGTCTTTCGATCGCCCGATGGCATAGCCAATATAATCTCATCAATATCTAAGCTTTTAGCAGCCATGGGAATTTGCTTACGACCACCGACTACGGGAATGGATTGAATGCTCTTTCCCACCTTTTCTGGATCATCATCAATGAAGGCCACCGGTACCGATGCAATTTCTGGATGTT
>JAUNVJ010000010.1 GCA_030537695.1 Tissierellia bacterium | reverse complement strand
ACTATTTAATTATCAATTTTCATGGCTACCATTACGGTAGCTTTCTTATTATAACTTAGATTGCATCTTTTGTCAAGATAACTTTTAATACAATCTTATTTAATTAATTGCTGTCTTTGACAGCTTTTTTAGTTTACAACTTATTTTATTAAATGTCAAGTCCATTTGATCTGTTTTTCATATTTTTTTATTAAGCTTTTCAATTCATTGTTAGGATTAATATCATTCGCCTTTTTTAAAGATTTTATTCCTAGTAAGAGATTATTCATTTCGATTTGAACGAGACCTGAATTATATTGGAGCAAATAGCTATTGGGATATTTTTCGGTTCCTTTTTTGTAGACTAAATTTGCTTCTTCTACTTTTTGATCATTTATTAATATCATTGCCAATAAATTAATATTTTTTTCTGTAATATCGTCTTGAAGTGATTTTTTCGTCCAATATTTTGCTTCTTCTATTGATCCTAATTGGTAGTTGCACAGACCTTTTAAATAATATAAAAGACATTGATCCGGAAAAACTAAAGTAATTTTTTCTAAATATTGAATCGCTTCTTTAAATTTTCCATAGGATATATAAGTTTGTGCACTTTCTATATTGGCATAGTTTTCTACTTCTTCAAGCTGTAACCGAACTTCATTTTTCAGTTCCTCATCATCGGATTGATTCAGGAACTGTTCAAAATATAATTTGGATTTAATAAATCGTTGAAGAGATAGGTTGATATATCCTAGTCTCAAATAAGATAAAGAAAATTCAGGATACTTATCTATGAGGAGTCCATAGTTTTTAATTATTCTTTCCAAAAGATTACTTTGTTTTGTCGGATCCATTCTTTCATATTCTTGATTATAATATCGTTCCAATAATAATGTCTTGGAATAAAAAATATTCATATTCAAACCATAGAGATTTTCATAGGACTGTAGGTATATATAGGCATCGGTAGGTTGATCCTCTTCCACCTGGTACGCTTGAAATAGAAAATACTCTTCTTTTTTTGCGAGAAAGTCATTTAAAATTTCTTTATATTTTTCTCCTTTGGGAAATTCGGTCTCTATTCCCCATAGATATGTCATACCCTTTAAAATAGATTCCAGATCTACTTGTTCTAAAAAACTTTGAGATGTAATTCCCTCTACCAAGTCATTCTTTAATATCGGCAACGGTAAATTTTTAGGTAAGGTTACTGATCCACGGGAAATGTCTCTTTTTAATTCTATAAATACAATATTATCCAATTTATTTTTTAAGCATTCATCCATTATAGACGACCACCCATATATGCTCTTTTCCTTCTCGTGCTTCGATGCAAAATATCAAATAATGCTCCTCGGAAAACCGTATAAAATCCTGTGACAATCAGTAGAATGAGTACAGTTAAATTCCGAATGCCGATGGATAATGGCAAAAAGCTATAAAGATGTCTTCCCAAAGGAATTTCGATGATAAAATTATCTAATACAATATTTGTCCAGGTGACGCCCAATAATTTAGAAACGATAAAATACAGCAATAGTGGAAATGACCACAATAAAATATTATCTTTCATAAATTCTATGCTGGATTTAAAGGACTCAAAATAATAGTCTCCTCTTATATAGATGATTTCCGCAATCGGATTAAAGGCTACAAAAAGGACAAGATGAATCAGTAGGCTTTTCTCATCATAATAGGTTAATGAGGGCAAAATCCAAGAGGCTAATATTAATACACAATATACGGAATATATGGATCCAAAATAAGATTGGAATGTATTTCCGAAATTTTTAAAACTGATGCGATGATAAAAATTCAAGTCACTTAAAATGCTGAAATAGCTAGACAAGATCAACGAGGTAATAATCGGTGGAATAAAACCTCCAAGTATTCCAAACATTGGTGAAATCAGTCCCAAAAAATAAAATGCCACAGTATAGATGACGCCATAGATCAAGGGAAGAAAGAGAGCAATTGGATTGTCTTTGACTCTTTGGATTGTCCGTTTAAAAGCCGTTTCGTATACCAGCTTCATATCTTCTAAATAGTTCATCGATTCACTCCTTCTCATACATGTCTAAACATGTTTTTGTCCACATTTAAGTGAATTACATTTTTTCAGGGGCTTGAATTCCTAAGAGATTCAAACCGGAAGCAATTACATTTTTTACCGTATAGCATAACATCAACCGGGTATTTTTTAATATTTCATCGTCTATATTAATTTGAGTTTGATTGTAATATTTATTGAAGTTCTTTGCCAGATCAACAATGTATCTCGTAATAAAATATGGTTCATATTTTTCATGAGCATCAATTACAACTTCTGTAAAATTATATAAGGATCGAATCAAATCTATTTCTTCCGGTGAATGTAATAATTGGGGATCTATTTCATTGTTTAAATCAAAATTCCCTTTTCTCAACAAAGAACAGATTCGAGCATGAACGTATTGTACATAAGGACCTGTCTCACCTTCAAAAGATAAGGTCTTATCCCAATCGAAAGTATAGTCTTTGATTCTTTGATTAAAGAGCTCTTGAAATTTAATGGCTCCAATCCCTACTTGTTCTGCCAATTCTTGTTTGTTATCAATTTTTTGACCACGGTCTTCTTCTCTTGTGTCTAAGATTTCCATAACTTTTTCGATAGATTTGCAAAGAACATCTTCCAAATAGATCACTTTACCCTGACGGGTGGATAAAGTACCGTCTTCTAATGATATCATTCCAAAGGGCACATAGACAATTTCATCGAACCAATCATAGCCCATTTCCTGAATGGCGTATTTTAATTGTTTAAAATGCAAGCTTTGTTGAGAACCGACTACATAAATATTTTTTAACGGTTTATATATGTCATGGCGATATTTGGCCGCTGCAATATCTCTTGTTAAATAGATCGTTGACCCATCGCTTTTCACAACGATAGCCGGTGGTAAATCATACTTTTCTAAATTTATAATTTGTGCACCTTCTGATTCTTCCAACACATTGTTTTTGTGCATTTCTTCAATGATGGCCGGCATTTTATCGGAGTAAAAGCTTTCCCCATTATAGGAATCATAGTCGATATCCAACAGTTTATACACACGGTTGAATTCTTGTAAACTTACTTCCCTAAACCATTCCCAAATTTCAACAGCTTCCGGATCCTTATCTTCCAATCGTTTAAACCAAAGTCTGCTTTCCTCTTTTAAAGCTGTATTTTCCTCCGACTCTTTATTGATACGAACATATAATTTCAGTAATTCGGGGATGGGATTTTCTTCAATGAGCTCTTTACTGCCCCATTTTTTATAAGCGCAAATCAGCATTCCAAATTGAGTGCCATAGTCGCCGATATGGTTAATTGCAATGGTATGGTATCCCAAGAATCGGTAAATTCTACGGATGCTATCACCAATGACGGTGGAGCGAATATGTCCAATATGAAAGGGTTTTGCAATATTTGTAGATGAAAACTCTACGATCACATTTTGACCTTTTCCAAGATCAATCTTTCCAAATTCGCTTCTTTTTCTTCTGGACTCTTTGATTATTTCCTGGGCCAATATCTTTTTGTTAATATAAAAATTAATATAAGCAGATTTGTTTTCCACTTTTTCAAAGAATTCAGATTCTAATTTAGAGGCAATTTCCTCCGCTATTAGCGCCGGGTTTTTACGATAAACTTTCGCCAAAGAAAAAACGGGAAAGGCAAAATCTCCCATATTATAATCCGGAGGTATTTCTATTAAAGCTTCTATTTCTTTACTGTTTAAAGATTCAATTTCACTGTCTAAAATTTTTACAATTTCTTTTTTAAAATTTATCATAAAATCTCCTTATTTTAGTTCCACAATTGTTACTCCATCTCCACCTTCATTATAGGGGGCATCTTGATATGATTTGACATTTTTGTGTTTTCTTAAATCTTCACGGACTTTTTTTCGTAAAATTCCCGTTCCTTTCCCATGAATTAAACGAACGGATTTCAAACCACTTAAATAAGCATCATCAATATATTTGTCAATCATGATTTTGGCATCGTCAAAGTTTTTTCCTCGGAGATCAATCTCCGTTTGTATATTTTTCGCCTTTTGTTTTAAAATTTGTTTCGTTCCCGTTTGAGCCTCTTCCTCTACTGGATTTATACGAGTTAAGGAATCCTTGGGAAGATTAATTTTCATAATGCCCACTTGTACTAAGACATTACCTTTGTTGTCCGGCAATTCCAAAATAGTGCCTTCACTTCCCAATCCTGTTTTAACCCGATCCCCTATTTTTATTTCTTCAATGGGATGTGCTGCTTTTTCAATCACCAATTTTGGCTTTGTTTTCTCGACATTTTGAAAACTTTCTCGAAATAGATCTTGAGCTTCCTGTAATTTTCTCGCTTGATTTGAACTTAAGTTGTCCTTTAATTCATTGATTTCATCTAAGACCAAAGTCATATTATCTTTGGTTTGCAGCACGATTCGTTTCGCTTCTTCTCGTGCTTTTTCCAATACTCGATCCTTGGAAGATTTTAATTTTTTGATTTCCGCTTCTAGTAAGCGATTCTTTTCTTCCAACTCTCTTTGTTGTTTTTCTGCTTCAAATCGATGTTTTTCTATTTTACTTCGATCTTTTTCAATGGAAGCCAACACTTTTTCAAACTCGATACTATCCTCACTGATCAACTCTTTGGCATGTTCGATAATAGAATTTTGGAGTCCCAGTCGTTTTGAAATTTCAAAGGCATTGGACTTTCCCGGGACACCGATTAACAATCTGAAAGTCGGTGACAATGTATCTACATCAAATTCCATCGATGCATTAGCAACATTTTCAGTGGTCAAAGCATAGATTTTTAACTGATTATAATGTGTGGTGGATAGACAACGAATCTTTTGATGGAGCATATGATCCATAATGGAACGAGCCAAAGCAGCACCTTCTGTAGGATCTGTTCCGGCGCCTAATTCGTCAAATAGAACCAGAGAGTTTTCATCGGCTTGTGCTATGATATCCACGATATTGATCATATGAGAAGAAAAAGTGGAGAGGGATTGTTCAATACTTTGTTCATCTCCAATATCTGCAAATATTTTATGAAAGATTCCAATATCAGAGGATTCTTCAGCAATAATATGAAGGCCAAATTGGACCATTAAGATAGAAAGACCAACGGTTTTTAACGTGACTGTTTTCCCTCCGGTGTTTGGGCCTGTAATAATTAAAGATGTAAAATCCTGTCCCAGATCCAGGGTAATGGGAACGGCTTTTTCTTGATCCAATAGAGGATGTTTCACATTTTTTAAATGTATATACTTATTTTCGTTGATACGAGGACGATTGCATTGATATTCCAATGAAAATTTTCCTTTTGCAAATATGAAGTCCAATATTTTTAAAATTTCCTTATTTGCATCTATTTCATAGCTGGACTCAAACACTTCTTCAGATAATTTTTCAAGAATTATTTCGATTTCCTCTTTTTCATTGATAAAGAGGGTTTTTAACTCATTATTCATATTTACAACGCTCATAGGCTCAATATATACTGTAGCGCCGCTGGCACTGATATCATGTACCAGTCCTTTAATCCGAGATTTGTACTCTTGTTTTACAGGTACCACATAACGACCTTCACGCATCGTAATGATGGAATCTTGTAAATATTTTTTTTGTTCATTGACAATACTATTTAACTTTGCTCGAATCCCTTCTTGTTTTGAATGAATGCTACGACGAATGGATGCCAATCGCGGTGAAGCTTGGTCACTAATTTCAGTATCTGAAAGAATAGTACGATTGATCTTTTCTTCTAATTGTCGATTAGAGTATAGAGATTCAATATGGCCGGTTAAAGTGGTTAACTTTAGATCTTCATTATCTTTTTCATCCTTTTTTAAATAGGTTTTTAGATATCTGGATACTCGTAAAAAGTCTGAAATTTTTAATAAATTTCCAGGAGTTAGGGATCCTCCCATTTGAACTCTTTTCATCATAGGATGAATGTCAACAATTCCAAATAAAGGTGGTTCTCCTTTTTTTACAAGAGCAGTGACGGCTTCTGAAGTTTCGTCTAGTCTTCTGTTGATTTCAAAAGAGGAAGTGGAAATATCCAGTTGAGCAATATATTCTTTTGCCAAGGAAGAAGCCGTGAAAACTTGTAACTTCTTTAAAATTTTATCAAATTCCAAGGTCTTTTTAACTTTATTAAAATCATCATTCATCAAAGAATCCCCCTACTAAAATGCCCTCGCGTAAAATTCCCATAGTGATTTACCAATGTCTTTTTCAATTCAACTTGTTTTTTATTATTTTTATACTGGTCTAAAACTTTGTTGACCCATGGATCACTGAATATTATTAATGATATCTTATTTTCTTTTAATACTTCAACCTCTTTCTCCAAATAGATCGGATAAGAGTTGTAGATCTTTGTTAGACCGTGATCTCGTCGCACCTCAAAATCAACATTCTTTTCATCTCTAATATAATAATTTTTATAGTTACAATGACTACATTGATCCTTGCTTTTACAGTCTTTAATAATGGCAAAAGGACAGTGTTCCATCGTCATTACAGGAATGCATCCGTAGGTTATCGCTTGGAGGGGAAGTATTTTTTTGCGATTCATTTTAACAATTTGTTCCATGGTCAACTCCGGTGATAGAGTGGCTGCTTGAAATCCATATTCTTGCAATACTTTAAGATCCAAATCATTGAACAAGTTTAAACCAATATCCCCTATTTTTCGGCCTTTAAAATTTTTAAAGTTATCTACTTGACCCCAATTATTAAACCAAAGTCCTGTAATTTCCGGATAGTCCATCAATTCTTCTTTAATATTATTCATATCATCTGTGGATAGAATATTTTCCAACTTTAAAGAAATTTGTGTTTTCATTGAAATGGAATTTAGCGATACTATTTTTCGATCCTTCCATTGAATTACCAGCTCATCAATGTCTTCCAATTTCAATAGACTTAAATCTTTTGGATCTTTCAATTCCACGATAAATTTAGAATCCGGTATATCTGTTTTTGGGAAATTTCTTAGAAGGGTTATCTCTTGAGGTTTTTCTCTGGATAAAATGAGCTCTTCCAATTGTTTGATTCCTCTTCGTCTCAATTGATTAATTTCAGACCGTTTCATAAAAGCTCTGGGATCAAAGGAAAGTTGAAGATTTTCCAGTTGAAATACCGTATCCTTTATTTTTGTCAGGTTTTCTTTGAGCATCTGCTCAATATTCATTTGTTTTTTTGCGATTTCAACCTTATGATCCCCTACAATAACTGTTTTATATTTACCACTTTCTAACAATAATTTCGGATACTCTCCCACCCTTACTTCAGTTTTTATAGTAAGAGGACGATAGTACTTCTCATCGGCTAATGCTTGGTCTATCTCTGATTCCAAAAGAGCGGATCGTGTACGATAAATAGGGGAGCTTTTTACAATAAATGGAGGTAAGTCCAAGTAAGAAATTCCCTTTTTAAAATTCTTGGTCATTTTCATTCCCCAATTGCCACTTGTTCCTTTAAACTCCAAACCGTCATTTTGAAAGATCTCTTCAAAAAACTCAACATATGCTTTACCATCGTTGTTTTCCAACACTTTTCCAATTTGAACTCCTTGATTATCCGGTCGATCATCAGCTATAAAGTTGCGACCAAAATCTCCGTTATTGATTCCCTTTGTGAAACCGCGGTTAAAAATTTGTTTCACATCCATGAAATCTTTTTTCTTTAGTTCTTCTTCTATAGCCTTTCGATACGTTGAAACGATTTGATAGACGTATTCCGGACGTTTCATTCGCCCTTCAATCTTTAGAGAGTTCGCTCCTGCCGCGATAATATCTTTCACAGTATGAAGAGTGTTTAAATCTTTTGGAGACAGATAAAATTTTCGATGTCCTATTTTATTTTTATCCATATCCAAAATCTCATAACTTTTCCGACAAGGTTGAGCACAAGCCCCTCGATTTCCGCTTCGCCCACCAATCATAGAGCTCATCAAACATTGGCCGGAATAGCATACACATAATGCTCCATGAATAAAAACTTCCAGCTTTATATTGGTTTGTTTTTTTATTTTAGCAATTTCTTCAAGAGGCGTTTCACGAGCGAGTACAACTGTTGAAAATCCCAATTTTTCCAATAATTTTGCACCGGCCACATTATGGATGGTCATTTGAGTACTGGCATGGAGACTTAATGAGGGAAAGGTCTGACGACAAAGAGATCCAAAACCCATATCCTGAACGATAATGCCGTCTACACCTAAATGGTATAATTCTCTTGTAAAGTCCAAAGCTTCTGAAATTTCAGAATCTGCCAAAAGGGTGTTTATAGTGACATAAATTTTTACTTTTCTCAAATGAGCAAATTCAATAGCATTTTTTAATTCTTCCAATGAAAAATTCCTTGCCTTTGCTCGGGCACTGAATTTTTCTCCCCCCAAATATACAGCATTTGCACCTGCCAAGACGGCTGCTTTTAAAGCAGCCATATTCCCTGCAGGTGCGACAATTTCTACTTTATTGATCATATAAACTTTCCAACTCTCGGCTTAAATCAATAATCTTTTTTTGTGATTCATAATTTTGTGTATTCAATGCTTCGATTTGTTTTTTGGACTTTTCCAAGTCCGTCTTTAAATCAGTGCTATTTTGTTTTTCCTGGACTAAACTTCGTTGAGTCTTCCGTAGCTCCTCTTCTGTTGACTTTGACCTGTTTTGAAGTTCTAAATAGGCATTTTTCGCTTTTTCAAAATCAGCCGATTTATTCTCAAGTTCTCTTTCCAGTTTTTTGGATTTTTCTATCGTCTTCGCAAGGACTTCTTCATCTTCCGATGCCGAAGCCAACAAGTTTCGATCTTCTTTTAATGTCTCCAGCTCGTCCAAAATATTTAAGGCTGTTAAAACTAAAGTTTGAACTTGATTAAGACGATAATTGCTCTTTGAGGTGGCCTTTATTCGGTCGTCTAAATTGTTTGCCAGATCTTTAATATAATCTTCATTATCGTTTCCCACCACGAAAAAATTCATATCATCTATGGTCACACGAACTTTTTTATCTGACATAATAACCTCCTTAACTTCTAAGTTCTCCTTGAAGTTCTTTTTCAATCCTTTCAATAATATTTTTCACTAAGATGGTAATTTCTTGTTCTTCCAATGTTCGATCTTTTGCACGGAATACCAGGGAGAAAGCGACAGATTTTTTACCAGTATCGATATTTTCTCCTTCATAGATGTCAAAGACCTTAAAGGATTCCAATAATTGGGAGCCTTCTTCCATAGAAATGGCTTCCAAATCACTGGCATCAACATCTCGGTCCAATACAAAGGCTAAATCCCTTTTCATGGAAGGATATTTTGCCAAATCTTCATAAAGATAATTTTCGATGGTATCCTCGACAATCTTATAAAAATCAATCTCTGCAATATAGGCTCTCTTTTTCAATCCATAATTTTTAGACACAGTGGGATGCACTTCACCAAGGACCCCGATGACTTGATCTCTATAGTAAATTTCTCCACTTCTACCAGGGTGCAGATAAGTCCTAGAGCCGCGTTTAATGACAATATCCTTGATCCCTACGGACCAAAGTGCTTTTTCAATGCTTTCTTTAAGATAATAGAAATCTCCAATATCATAAAATCCTAAACAGAGTTTTAAATGTTCCTTCGGTAATTCAGATGAAGAGGGAGTAAAAGTATTACCCAGCTCAAATCCCGCTACATTTTCATTTCCTCTCGCATAGTTTTTAGCAAGGGAGTCAATCATTTCAGGAATCAGCGTGGTACGCATGACCGAATAATCTTCACCCAAAGGATTCAAAATATTTACAGTCTTCCGTAAAGGATCATCTTCTGAAATCAATAATTTATCAAAGCTGGAAGGACTGACAAAAGAATAGGTCATATATTCACTATACCCAAAACCTAAAAGGACTTTCCGGATGCGATCAAACACATTTCTGAATTTCGGTCTTCCTCCGATGGTTAAATATCCTTTTAAAGATTGAGGTCTAATATTATCAAAACCGTAAATTCGTGCAATTTCTTCAATCAAATCCTCTTCAATATTTAAATCCAATCGGAATGTGGGAATTGTCGCTTCCAGCTGATCGCCCTGAATTTCAGTTTTAATCTCCAGGCGATTTAAAATATGAGCCATTTCCTCTAAGCTCAAGGAAACACCCATCAATTGATTGCACTTTTCCCGACGTAAGAGAATGGTCTTAGGTTCACGAACCTTTGGATAAACATCGATACTTCCTTTTACCACTTGGGCCATGCCTAAGGTTTCCGCCAACTGACATACTCTTTCTATAGCATCTTTCGCACGATTGGGATCCAATCCTTTTTCAAATCTGGAAGAAGCTTCTGAACGAAGATTTAACCTTTTAGACGTTTTGCGAATGCTCTCTTCGTTAAAATTAGCTCCTTCTAACAATACGATTCGAGTATCATCTTTGATTTCAGAATTAAAACCACCCATGACACCCCCAAGGGCAATGCCCTTTTTTCCATCACAAATTAAAATATCTTCTTCATTTAAGGATCGTTCTATACCGTCTAATGTCTTTAGCACTTCGTTTTTTTCAGCTTGTCGAACGGTAATACATTGATCTGAAAGTTCATCCAAATCAAAGGCGTGAAGGGGCTGTCCGTATTCCAACATTACAAAGTTTGTTAGATCCACAATATTGGAAACGGGACGGACCCCTGCAGCCATCAAATGATTTTGCAACCATTGAGGAGACGGTTCAATTCGAACATCTTTTAAAACTCGAGCATAATATCTACGACATCGATCCGTCTTAATTTCGATTCCTTGAACATATTCCTCAATATCATCGACTTCCTCTGAAATACCCGTTTTCGGATAATTAATATCCAAATCGAAAGTAGCTGCCGTTTCAATGGCCATACCAATCATGGAAAGGCAATCCGGTCGATTCGGTGTAATCTCCAGTTCAAAGACATCATCATATAGATTAAGAGCTTCCAGAGCATCCGATCCCAAGACCGGTCCTTCTTGGAAGATATAAATTCCATCACGAGCTTCTCTTGGTATAACACTGGTATTAAATCCCAACTCTTCCAATGAGCACAACATTCCATAGGAATCTACTCCTCGTAATGTTGACTTTTTAATCTTTAAACCGTCAGCAAGTCTTGCACCTACTAATGCCACCGGAACGAAAGCTCCCTCAAACACATTCGATGCTCCGGTAACGATCTGTACCGTTTCTTTTCCTATATTGATATGGCAAATCACCAGTTTATCTGCATCGGGATGACTTTCTATAGATTCAATTTTTCCGACTACTACTTTCGATAAACCCTCACTTCGATTTTCTATGGATTCCACATGGGAACCGGAATCAGAAAGGCGATCCGCTATTGTTTTACTGTCTTCCTTAATATCTACGTATTTTTTTAACCACTGAATAGGTAATAACATCTGGTTCCCCCTTAAAACTGCTCCAAGAATTTTTGATTATTATCAAACATCATACGAATATCCTTGATATTGTACCGAACCATGGCGATTCGATCAATGCCCATACCAAAGGCAAAACCTGAGTATTTTTTCGGATCAATACCACAGTTTTCCAATACCTTAGGGTGAACCATTCCACAGCCTAATAATTCCATACTCCATCCCGTTTGATTGCAACTATTGCATCCACTTCCCTTACAGTTGGGACAAGTAGTGTCTACTTCCAAACTCGGTTCTGTAAAAGGAAAATAATGAGGACGATACCGAGTTCCCATATCGTCTCCAAAAAATTTCTTGACAAAAATATCTAAAGTGTCAATTAGATTGGCTATCGAAATATGCTCATCAACTACGAGTCCTTCCAACTGATGAAACATCGGGGAATGGGTCGCATCGACTTCGTCAGATCGAAACACACGTCCTGAACATACCATACGAATTGGTGCTCCATGTTCTTTCATGGCTCGAATTTGTACAGGTGATGTTTGTGAACGAAGCAATGTATTATCATCAAAATAAAAAGTATCGGTCATATCTCTTGACGGATGATTGACTGGCGCATTTAATAAATCAAAATTATTGGCGACCGTTTCTATTTCCGGACCGTCATATACGGTAAAACCCATGTGGATAAATAGATCTTCTAGATCTTCCAATGTCTTGATCAGTGGATGGCGATGGCCGATTTTTAGCTTATCGGTTCTTAAAGTGACATCTATTCGTTCTTCCAAAAGTTTTTCTTGTAACAGAACTTCTTCCAGATGATTTTTTTTCTCATGTATCTCTTTTTCTATGGAAGTTCGAATTTCATTGGCCAATGCTCCCATCTTCGGTCTTTCTTCTTTTGAAAGCTTGCCCATACCTCGTAAAATTTTAGTGACTTCTCCTTTTTTCCCTAAAAATTTTACCTTCAGATCGTCCAGCTCTCGAATGTCATTCATTTCGTCCAATAAATTTAGAAATTCTTCCTTTATTTGAAGTAATTGTTCTTTCATTGCTTCCTCCTGTATCTATTTGTTCATCATTTCATTATATCATTGGTAAATTACTTTGACAACAAAGGTAAAATAGACAATTCCCATCTATGATCGATGGGAATTGTTATTTGTTGTATTTAAAGATTGTTCTTGCCATCAGTGGGAGGAACAACTGTATTTTGATCATTCTTTTGGGCCTCAGATAAGGCATCATCTTCCCGATCATCTTCCACTTTCGATTGTTCCACAGGTTCCGACTGATTTTTTAGAGGCTTTTGTTCCGAAGTATCCTTTGGTCCTTCTACTAAGAGTACTTCTCGATTTGTCGGTTCATAGCTTACATCAAGCCCCATTCCTTCCGCAATAAATCGAATGGGAACGAAAGTTCGATCTTTGCTGATAAAAGCAGGCGTATCTATTTCTTGAGCTTTTCCGTCAATCAGGATTTGCTGGTGTCCGATTTGAATTTCAAGAATCTGATTTCCATCATTAATCGTAACTATCTGAGTTTTGGAATCCCAAGTCACATCTTTGCCTAAAGCTTCTGCTACAAATCGTAGTGGTATATAGGTCCTTTCGTTCTTAATGAAAGGGCTGACATCCATTGTCTTCTTTTCATCATTTATCCAATAATTTTTATTACCGATATTCATGCGAATTACTTTCGCATTTTTATCAAAAAAGGAAACAGAGGCTTTTTGATCTCCGGCCTGGATAGTCAATTTAGGGATTCCCGTCACTTCCTGAACTTGAAGTATGCCGGATATTTTATCAATTTGAGCGTCCATCCCTTCTACTATATATTCGAAAACTCGTGGTGATAACCCCACTTCTTTTCCATTGAAGGAGGAAGTGATTTTAAAAGGAATATCAGCTCCTTTTTCGATAACCTTTCGTTCCGAACGAATTTGTAAATTTTTATAGGCCGAAGGATCTAAGACTTTTATTGGTTTTGAAACCGTTGAATCATCGAATTGATAATTCAATTGAAATTCTCCTGGTACCAAGCCTAGATATTGGGTTCCGGTGACTATGTTTTTACCTTCTGAATTGTCCGTAAGAAGATATTTCTTATTACTAAAGTCAATGGGATTTAGATGTTCATCCCATGCTTTAGAGATCGAAAAATCCGATCCTTGTCCCAGTAATAGTTCCTGAGGACCCTTGTATTTAATTCCGTGAATAATACCTGTGTTTTTGGTAATGTTATAAACCCCTAAACCATTGACAACCCGACGCTCCGATCCGTTACGTTCCGGATTGATGACACGCGTTCTATTGAGGTCTCCCAAATTTCGTATTACCATGGCAGTGGATCCTCCACCGTCTAAATTGATTGCCTTATCAGCTCCCAAATCCACCATAAAAGTAGCCAGCTGATGTAGGGACATACCGGCACTGCGTTTTGTTCGTCCTTCCACAGCCACAATATATAAAGTGTTTCCATCTTTTGAAATCCCCGCTGCCGTTCGTGCACGGACTCCACCTAGGGAAGTCACATCCTTGGTATATTTTTTCACGACGCCATTGTCTACTAAAAGAGCATGACCGCCGATCATCATTTTCCAATTGCGATCAGGTGTAATTTGATATTGGATATTCAGACGATCTCCCACTTTAACATTGTCACGAATAAATCGTTCCGATCCTCCACTAACTTGTAAAATCTTTTTTCCTTTCGGTATGACCATGTCTAAGTTTTTTCGATATTGAATTTTTTCTACTACATTGTTTTCAGATAATAGGACTTCTCCTGCCGTCTTATCCCCTCGCGATTTGGAAGACCAAAAGTCATTATACATTTGAATGCGTGATTCATGAGAGTATTCTCCATTAGGCTGATACCAATAAAATGTTTTGTTCAAACCGTCGATATTATAACTTTTCCCATTAGGTGCTGTAACCTTTCCCTGAAAACCAACCCTTTCAATATAGGCTCTATTACTCTTATCGATGCCTAAAGAATAGATGTCTGTCAATACAGCCGGAGACGATTTAATATCTGAATTGATGACAGAGCTACCCATCGGTGCTCCTTGTAACTGCATGGTAAAAAAATCTCCATTGACAAGCCCAACAGCATTGGTCCGATTTCCCATTTGAGAAACTGTGGCCTTATTTGTATAGGTTCCACCGCCGGCTACAGTATTGACTTTGATCTTTGGATTCCTTAAATCCACTTTTAATACATTGACAAGGGATTTTGTGTTCCCATTTTTTACTTGATATTCATGACGAATTACACCGGGAGCAACTTCTTCTTGATGCTTTAAGATGCTTTCTCCATGTACAAAAGACGGGATTAATATAACCAATAGAATTAAAATATAAATTTTTTTCCATATACTATATTTCATATAATTCTCCTTTTATCATATACTTTGATCCTTTACAGTATATATGAAATCAACGAGAGAAACATGATAATTTTGATTTGTCATTAAAATGTAATCTAAAAAATCCTTCTGAAATTTCAGAAGGATATTTATTTAGCTATTGTTCATAATAATGGATTCTATCTGGTTTGCTATTGATTCAATAGAATCCAAACAACGTTCCAAACGGTCAAAGGTGCGAGTCCAAACTACCACATCCTTGGAGCTTTCCTGTTCTTTATATAATGCTCGTACAGCACTCATATGGAGTCGGTCTCCTTTTTCTTCTAAATCATTGACTTTAATGATGAATTTACGAATTTGTTCATAGTTTTTATTAAATGTCGGAAACAGACAAATAGCGTCATAAAGAGCGTCCACAGCTTCAACAATCAATGCAGAAAACTCTAGAGCCTCTTGACGTATTTCATGAATATTATACATATAAAGTGCAAATAAGACGTCTTCAATTTTATCCGTGGAGTTGTCCAAACTTTCCATTAAGTCCGTAATATCTTCTCTTTCTATGGGAGGTAAAAATTCTGTAACCAGTTCTTTTAATGTGTGATGGACTAATGAATCGTTGGAATGTTCGATTTTATGCATGGCCTCCATTCGTTCTTCCAATTCATCCGGCACATAGTCATTCATAATCTCATCTAAAAGACGAGCAGCCGCCATAGAACCTTCCACCATTTCTCGAAAGATAGTAAAGTAATTAAAATTGTTTTTTTTCATCTTTTATCTCCTCTATACTCACTAGATCCAATGTATTAAAATTTTTGTGATAAGAAAGGCTAATAAGCCGCAACCGGGAAATACTAAAATCCAACTTAGTCCCATCTTACGAACATAAGACCAATTGACATTGGATAGTCGCTTGGAAGCTCCTACCCCCATGATCGCTGTTGTGGAAGTATGTGTAGTAGATACTGGCAATCCGAATATCAAAGCAATTATTAAAGATATAATTGACGCAAGATCTCCTGCAAAGCCTTCAAAGTTCTCTAATTTTAAGAGGTCAAAACCGAAAGATTTGACAATGACATGTCCCCCTGTAAAAGTACCTATTCCTAAAAATATAGCAACGATAAAAATTACAACCGACAGGTAGGACAATGAGGTTCCATCGTTGAAATGATCAACATAAGACATCGCCATTAAAAATACCGCTATGAATTTTTGACCATCTTGTGCCCCATGCAAAAATGCTACCAGACCCGTCCCCATAATCTGGCCCCAGCCAAAATAACGTTTCGTCTTTCGTCGATCAGAATACTGACATAATGATTTTATAATTTCGACAATGAGATAACCTATCACAAAACTGACAAGTGTTGATAAAATTAAACCAAAAAATACTTTAATCCATTGACTGAGATTAATTCCTGACAAACCGGGACTAATAGCTAAAGCGGCTCCGGTTAATCCTGCAATCAGAGAATGGGATTCCGAAGCGACAATCCCTAAGATTAAACAGGTTAACGACCATATGACAATGGAAATTAATGCAGCAGTTATACCAACCAATGCTTGTTTAGGATCTTCTCCAAAAGAAAACATTCGATAGATCGTTCGAACGACTGTAGGAGCAAGGGGCGTAATCATCAATACTCCTAAGAAGTTGAAAATCGTAACGATGTAAATTGAATGGTCAATGCTTAGTGTTCTGGCCGATAATGAGTTCACGATCGAATGGGAAGCATCCGTATACCCATTGACAAACACAATTCCCAAGATAATAAAAAATAAAATCAAAAAGACGGGGTTTTTCAATTGTGATGCAAAATTTGAAATAATCATCTTTTCTCCTTCTTAATTTTTAAAGCTATGAATTGGCGCCGGAATCCTTCCTCCTCGATCTATAAATAATTGACTGTCTCCTCTTCCTATATCCATAATGGGAGCATATCCTAACAAACCTCCAAATTCAGCCATATCTCCCACGGTTTTCCCCTGTACCGGTATGACTCGAACGGCTGTTGTTTTATTATTGATCACTCCAATCGCTGCTTCATCGGCAATAATTGCCGAAATGGTGGCGGCACTTGTATCTCCGGGAATGGCAATCATATCCAAACCTACGGAACATACGGAAGTCATAGCTTCCAACTTATCAAAAGTGAGGGCTTTTGCTTGAGTAGCAGCTATCATTCCTTCATCTTCTGATACGGGAATAAAAGCACCACTTAAACCTCCTACGCCGGAGCTGGCCATGATCCCTCCTTTTTTGACCGCATCATTTAATAATGCCAAGGCAGCTGTAGTTCCGTGGGTGCCTACCGTGCTAAGTCCCATCTCTTCCAGAATACGACCGACAGAATCACCAACAGCCGGTGTTGGAGCCAACGAAAGGTCAATAATGCCAAAGGGAATATTCAGTCGTTTCGAAACCTCTCCCCCAACTAGTTGACCCATCCGTGTAATTTTAAATGCAGTCTTTTTAATCGTTTCTGCCACAACATCAAAGGGAGCACCTTTTACTTTTTCCAAAGCACATTTGACGACGCCGGGACCTGAAACACCGATATTGATAACGACATCCGGCTCTCCAATTCCATGAAATGCCCCGGCCATAAAAGGATTGTCTTCAACAGCATTGGCAAAGGCGACAAACTTAGCACAACCAATCGAATCTTGATCTTTTGTCCGCTTCGCCGTTTCCAAAATCACCTTTCCCATCAATTTTACAGCATCCATGTTGATTCCTGTTTTTGTAGACCCTACATTGACGGAAGAACATACTAAATTCGTTTCGGAAAGGGCTTTGGGAATAGAACTGATCAGCACTTTATCAGACGGGTTAAACCCTTTGTGTACCAATGCGGAAAAACCGCCGACAAAATCAACGCCTACATTTTGTGCCACTTTATCTAAAGTTTCGGCAAAAGGAGTATAATCCGATGCTTGTGTTGCAGCTCCTATCATACTGATAGGTGTGACCGAAATACGGTTATTGATAATGGGCACACCATAGGTTTTAGACACCACCTCCGACGTTTTGACCAACTGATCCGTATACCGCATCATTTTATCATAGATCTTTCGGTTGGCACTTTTCATGTCGCTGTCAATACAATCCAATAGAGAAATCCCTATGGTCGCTGTACGGATATCTAAATTTTCTTCATCCAACATATGGATGGTCTCTAAGATCTTTTTCTGGTCCATCAACAGACACCCCTTATACTTGGTACATTGAATTAAATATGTCTTCTCGCTGAATTCGTATGTCCATATTCAATTCTTCTGCCAATTTATCAATGGCATCTACTACTTCTGTAAACTGTTCCTTGAGACTGGTTATATCTACAATCATGATCATCGTAAAATATTGATCAATAATCGTTTGGTTGATATCTACAATGTTTAAATTATATTTGACTAAAAGTTCGGAAACCTTGTAGACAATACCTACTTTATCATAACCGATAATCGTAATAACTGCTCTCATATTCCCCTCCAAATCATTTCTCTTAATGTCATCATTATATCATATTTCCTCCATCGTCTCGGTAATTCTACCCTTTTAATCATCGGGAAATCGTAAACCTCCCACATTTTTTTATAAATATGGAGCTAAAATTTATAAAATCTAAAGATACTGATCCAGAAGATAAAAATAAATTTTCTTTGAAAACTTTTTCCCAACTAAAAAAGTGCAGGTATCCTGCACTTACATTTCTAAACGAGCATAAAAATAATCAACAATTTTATGTGTTTCGATGAAAGTTAGTAATTGCTTTCTTGGAATTTTTGTCGTTTCAATCTGTTGATATTGTTTTGTCATTGTTTTTTTTGAAATCCATTCTTTGGGAAAGGCCAAATTTTTGTCGATCCGGAAATAATACTGTCCCTCTAATTGATCATTTAAATTTCTCAACGAATCATCAAAGTATAGGGGATGTTGATTTCCTAAAGAAATATCCAGTATATCTTCAACAACGGCATTTCCCGTAGGGATTTTTCCTGCTCCGGCCCCCATAAATCTCAGATCCCCAAAGTGATTTCCGAAAATTTCAATGGCATTTAAAGCATCTTCAACCGTTCCTAAATAGGAATTTTGGGAAAGAATTGCCGGCTCGATAATCGCCTGGTAGCCACTGTTTATTCTTTGTAACAATGCCAAGTGTTTTACCCGTCCTTTAATGGTTCGAATGTATTCAATATCTACAGGAGCTATTCGATCAAAGCCCTCCACTATAATATCCTCATTTGTAATTTTCGTGTGGAAAGCAATAGTGGATAAAATTCTCAACTTTCTCATGGCATCATAGCCTTTAATATCATCTGTGGGATCTGCTTCAGCAAAACCAAGATCTTGAGCTTCTTTCAAAACTTGGTTAAACTCCAATTCTTTATTCATCATATGGTATAGTATATAATTTCCGGTACCGTTTAATATGCCATAGATCTTTTCAATTCGATTGATGACTGATTGCATTTTTATCTCTCGAACGATGGGCACAACACCGGCCACTGCCGGTTCAAAATAAAACTTTACTTTGTGTCGGTCTGCAATGTCTAAAAATTCTTCCAGATATTTTGCCACCACGGCTTTGTTGGCCGTTACCACATGAATTTTTGATTCCAATGCTTGAATGATAAAGCGATGTGCTCCTTCAATATCACCTGTCATTTCAGCAATAATATCCGGTTTTGATTTTAAAACTTCTTCAAACTGATCCGTTAAAATACCGTCTTCCAGTGGGATATCTGTAGTTGAACGTCGGTCCAATATCTTAACGACTTTTAGAGTCTTTCCAGTCACTTTTTGAAAAGCTTCTTGTTGTTGGTTGATAATTTCAAAAGTGCCTTTTCCAACGGTACCAAATCCCAAAAGGGCAATTTTAATCATGGTTTACCTCCACTATAGTCCAAGAACTTCTTCGATATTTCTTGTCAGGATCTTCATGTCATTGATCGTCATATCACCCATATGGCCTATTCTAAAGGTTTGATTTTTTAACGGGCCAAAGCCATTTGATAGAGTAATACCTCTTTTATCCAGTTCTTCAATCAATTTTTCCACATCAATATTTCGTACATTTTTAATACATGTGGCCGTTTTCGACAAATATTTTTCGTCGGCAAATAAGTCAAAATATTTTTTTGCCCAATCTCTAATATACTCCGCCATTTCAATATGACGACGGAATCGATTGTTCAAACCCTCTTCATTAATAATATAGTCAAATTGATATTCCATGGCAAACATATTGGAAATTGCCGGCGTATTTGTATACTGATAATCTTTGATAAAGAGGGTATTATATAAGTCCAATAAATCAAAATAAGTTCCTCGATGTTCCACTTTACGCGCTTGTTGAACCGCTTTTTCAGAAAAGGAGCAAAGACTCATTCCAGGAGGCAATCCAAGACATTTTTGAGATGAAGTAATAAGGATATCGATTCCCAATTGATCTGCGGGAATTTCTACCCCACCTACGGAGCTGACTCCATCCAACGCCCAGACAATCTCCGGATACCGATTCATCACTTCTGCCAATTCCTGTAAGTTGTTTTCAAGGCCGGTTGCTGTTTCATTATGAGTAATTCCCACAAAATCATAATTATGCTTTTGAAGCATATTCTCTAATTGATCGGGATCGGTAGGCTGTCCCAATTCCGATTCTAGTTTATCCGTATCAATCCCATTACTACAACCGATTCGATACCATTTTTCTCCGAAAGAGCCGACAGAACAAATAAGAGCTTTTTTCGTTGTGCAAGAACGGATGGCCCCTTCCATCAGACCGGTTCCGGAAGAGGTGGATAATAATATTTCATTTTTTGTACCCATGATTTTTTGAGCATTTTCTGAAATGGATTTTTGAAGTTCCGTTGCATCTTTTGTCCGATGGCCAATAAGTGGTTTTAAAAATTGCTGTAATACGTCTTCACGCACATTTGTCGGTCCCGGAAGATATAATTTCATTTAATTCCTCCCTTGTTACTACATCATAGTTTTGTTTTATTCTAACTAATTATTGTATATTAATTATTACAAACTGTCAATTGTATACCTGCAAATTGACAATACTTTAATTTAGTGATATATTATAGTGAAATTAAAAAAGGAGTGACAATATGTCTTTTAATTTAGCAATCCTCGGGGCTACCGGATTAGTAGGTCAGAAAATGAGACAAATTCTTGAAGATAAAGATCTACCTATTCGTGAAATTCATTTTTTTGCATCAGAGCGAAGTAAAGGTAAGATCATCGAATTTAAAGGGAAAGATTATGAAGTGGAAGTTCTTTCGGAAGAAAATTTCAAAAGAAAAAATATAGACTATGCTCTTTGTGCTTTAGGTTCAGGTCTTGCCCAAAAATTTTTACCTTTAGCAGCAGCAAATAATATTCGTGTCATTGATAACTCCTCTGCCTTTCGAATGAAAGATGATATTCCATTGGTAGTTCCTGAAATCAACATAGAAGCTATTAACAAGGAAGATAAAATCATTGCTTCCCCCAATTGTTCCACAATTCAATCCGTCGTCGCCCTTAAACCCATTTATGAACATTACGGTATTAAACGTATTGTATACACGACTTATCAAGCGGTTTCAGGTTCTGGAAAAGAGGGAATTCAAGATTTAAAAGCCGGTTTAAAAGGTGAAAAGAATCAATTTTATCCTTACCAAATTGCAGGTAATATTCTTCCCCATATCGATGATTTTTTGGATTCAGGGTATACTAAAGAAGAAATGAAGATGGTTCACGAAACCAAAAAAATTTTTAATGACGATTCTTTAAAAATCACAGCTACTGCCGTTCGGATTCCTGTGTTTGATTCTCATGCCGTTGCTATTAATGTCGAAACGATAAAACCTTTTCAATTAGAGGATATTTTTTCCCTTTATGAGAAAGAAGAAGGTATTGTCTTATACGATAATGTAAAAGAAAATATCTACCCGATGCCAATTATTACTACCGGAAAAGATCCGGTATATGTGGGTCGAATTCGTCGTGATAATTCTATTGAACATGGTTTGAATATTTTTTGTGTTGCTGATAATACTCGAAAAGGAGCAGCTCTTAATACGATTCAAATACTAGAAAAATTAATATAATAAAAACAGACACATCTCTTCGTGTCTGTTTTTATTGCAAAAATAGTTAAAAAAGGAATCCCTGGGGATCCCTTTTACTTCATATATGCGATTTGGGCTTTGCGAAAATCATTTTACCAGCTGCCGTTTGCAATGCAGAAGTTACAACGACTTCCACTTTTTGCCCCATTAAATGTTTTCCATTTTCTACAACGATCATCGTTCCATCATCTAGGTATCCTAAACCTTGATTTTGTTCTTTTCCTGACTTTACAATTTGAATTTCCAATTCTTCTCCTGGTAAAAATGCAGGTTTTACAGCATTTGCCAATTCATTGATATTAAGTACTTTCAACGTTTGAACACTGGCTACTTTATTCAAATTAAAATCATTCGTTACGATCTTACCCTTTAATTCTTTCGTTAGTTTTAAAAGTTTAGAATCCACTTCTCCAATCTCCGGATAATCTTCTTGAAAAATAATCACTTCAAGATCACCCTCTTCTTGAAGTGCTTTTACCACATCTAAACCTCGGCGACCTCGATTTCTCTTTAAACCGTCGGAACTGTCAGCAATATGTTGTAACTCTTCTAATACAAAAGTCGCGACGACTAAAGGCCCTTCCAAAAATCCACTTCGACATATTTCTAAAATACGTCCATCAATAATAACGGAAGTGTCTAAAATTTTTGGAATTCCATCATATTTTTCAATTTTAGATTTCTCTTTTACCGATTTTCTTGATAAATTGGTCACTTCTCTAATCCGTATCGTCAAATCATCTTTATTTGACAATCCAATTCGTAAGCCCAAATATCCCAGCATACCATATAATACCACGGTAATGGCAAAACCAAAATAGGGGATGGGAATTTGATTGAGAGGCTGGGAAATTAAAAAAGCGATAATCAATCCCAGTATAAGACCGGTTGCTCCCCAAATTATTTCTGTCAGTGCCTTATCTTTTAGTTGATCTTCCCATAATTTTAAAAGGTTTTCGATGGCTTTCAAAACCTTAGGCGATAATACGAAAAATATAAGTGCAAATAAAAATATAATGATCAAACCCGCAACAGTAATAATAAGTTCACTTTCAAATCCGGCCAATAATTTTGATAAATTGATGATGGATGTTACGAATAAGCCGACACCGGCCCCCAGCAATGTAAATAAAACACGAAAGAGGTTGAAAACAATAGTTCTGTTTCTGCTGATAATAATCCTCCTTTCTCATTCTAACCTAAAACAGCATCATCTACCATTTCTATTATTTCTTCAATATCTTTTTGATAGACTAGTGCCATTTCCGAAATAATAATTTGTCTGGCTTCCGTTAGAAGTTTGCGTTCACCGGTGGATAGGGATTTTTGCGCATCAATTTGTTCTAATGACTTTACAACTCCAGCTATTTCTATCAAATCTCCAGATTTTATTTTTTCCAAATTAAATCGATATCTGCGATTCCAATTTTTGGGCATAGCAATTCCCTCATTAGAAGATAGCTCTTCCAATACTTTATTCATTCTGTCCTTATCCAGTATTTTTCGAACGCCAACATCTTGTACGTTTTTAACAGGAATCATCACTTTCAGTTCATTGATGGGCATCTTTAAAATATAGTATTTATGATATTCTCCAAGAATTTCTCTTTCTTCAATGGCTTCAATAACTCCTGCACCATGCATGGGATAAACTACCTTGTCACCTATGTTAAACATATTTTACCTCCTATTTATACCCACTATAAGTATATCAAATAGTGAAAAAAAAGTAAAATATTCTATAATACCATAGTTATATCTATAATGCAAAGTGATTTTCCATATCTTAATAGTAACATGAAAAATTCACTTTGCAATAGAAAATATCAAAATTAGTTATTTTTTATACTTTTTTGAAAATTCTTAACTTTTTAACTTGAATAAAAGACTTCATCAATGACATTTTTTAAATGATTCAGTTTGCAAATCCTAAGATCTCCATATTGTTTCGAATCAATGTTTTTTACAACCGGTATATAGGCTTTTTTAAATCCCATTCTACTTACTTCCCGTAACCGTAAATCCAAAGAAGGTACTGTTTTTAATTCTCCAGTTAAACCTACATCTGCAATAAATACGGTATTTGTTGAAATCGGCAAATTTAAAGTCGAGGATATAATACTCATCATCACTGAAAGATTGGAAGCTGTTTCTTTTAATTTGATACCTCCCGTGGTTTTAACCACCACATTTTTATCAATCAATGGAATATTGGCTCGCTCTTCAATAATGGAAATCAAGGTGCTTAAATGCTCTCTTCCAATACACTCCCCAATTCTTGTGGGGTAGGGCATAAAAGACTTGGAGGTTAAAGCTTCTGTTTCTAAAACAATAGGACGTGTCCCTTCTCGTATTACAGACAGGGAGGATCCAGGCATCTCTGCACCTTGTTCTCGCAAAGTCATAAAATAAAGGGAAGGATTATCTAAAGATACCATTCCCCTTTCTGTCATTTTAAAAAAACCCATCTCACCGGTAGAGCCGTATCGATTTTTTGTCGTCATCAGGGTTCTCAATTCCTCTGAAGAATCACCTTCAATCAATAATACCGTGTCAACTAAATGCTCTAAAGCTCGAACACCGGCCAATTCATCTTCTTTTGTCATCTGCCCTACTAAAAAAACCATACGAGGTTTTGAAAGGTTTTTTGCAATTTCCGTCATTTTATAAGCACATTCCATCGTTTGTGTCGGCGTTCCGGGACGAGATGAAAATTCTTCCAAGGTAAATGTTTGGATTGAATCAATAATAATAAAATCAGGATCCACTGTGTCAATTTCTGTTAAAACTTGGTCGAGGGATGTTCCTGAAAAAACCCATATGTTTTCAGAAAGCCCTTGGATGATTCGATTGGCTCTTGATTTAATTTGAGTTTCCGATTCTTCTCCCGATGCATACAAAACTCGATGCCCCTGCTGTGCTATATCTTGAGCCACTTGAAGCAAAAGGGTGGATTTTCCCGCACCGGGTTTTGCTGTCAATATACTGACGGAATCCCTGACGATTCCCCCGCCGGTAACACGATTAAATTCTTCAATTCCCGTCATTAAACGGGAACTGTCTTTTGCTTTTACTGTTTGCAAAGGTTGTGCTCTTTTATGGGATATTTTTATATTTTTTTTGGAAGAGGCGGATTGAATTTCCACCTCTTCCAAAGTATTCCATTCAGAACATGAAGGGCATTTCCCAAAATACCCATGGGATTTATAACCACAGTTACTGCACTGGTATAAAATCTTTTTTTTCATCTTTACAATTCTCTTCTTTTTTTGAAATGGACAATTTATTTCTTTTAATATCTACAATGATTTCGTCCCCGTCTTTAATCTCTTCGTTTAAAATATGATCCGCCACATCATCTTCGATAAAAGAACGGATTTTTCGTTCCAAAGGACGGGCTCCAAAATTCTTGTCATACCCATTTTTCGTTATATATTCATTCACTTTATCTGTAAAATTTGCTTTAATCCCTAAATTTTCTAATCGAAGGGCTAAATCATCCAACATCAATTGAACGATATTTTTGATCTCTTTCTTTTCCAGTTCTTTAAAGACGATAATTTCATCGACACGATTTAAAAATTCAGGTCGGAAGGTATTCTTTAACTCTTCCCCTATAATTTCTTTCATTCTTTCATATTCACTTTTCTTTTCCTCTTCCAAATCGGAAGAAAAACCTAGAACAGCTTTTTTGCTAATTAAAGAAGCTCCTACATTTGATGTCATAATAATAACCGTATCTTTAAAATTGACGGTACGACCTTGAGCATCGGTTAAGCGACCTTCGTCCAGGATCTGTAAGAGAATGTTGAATACATCGGGATGAGCTTTTTCGATCTCATCAAATAATAGGACTGAATAAGGCTTTGAACGAACGGATTCCGTCAATTGACCTCCTTCATCGAATCCTACATATCCCGGTGGAGATCCAATCAATCGACTGACAGTATGCTTTTCCATATATTCACTCATATCGATACGAATCATATGCTCTTCTGAGCCAAAGAGATCTTTTGCCAAAGTTTTAGCTAAATAGGTTTTTCCCACTCCTGTAGGTCCAACGAAAATAAATGATCCAATCGGTTTATTAGGGTTTTTTAAGCCGATACGGGCTCTTTTAACCGCTTTTGATAGTGAATGAACCGCTTCATCCTGTCCCTTGACAAGACTTTTTAAGCTTTCTTCTAATTTTTTTAATTTATAGGTTTCTTTTTCCGTCAAATCCGTTACCGGTACTTTACTCCATTCAGAGACAATTTCAGCAATAAATTCAGGCTCCACAGCCTTTCTATTCTCTTTGGATTTATAGGCTTTTTCTTTTTCTTTAAACTCCTCTTCCAGCTGCTTTTGTTCATCACGAAGGGAAGCCGCCAACTCAAAATCTTGGGAACGCACTGCTTCTTTTTTACGCTCTTCCACATTATCCAGTTTTTCATTGTATTCTTTTACAAAATCCGGTGTATGATAAGATTTTATTTTTAATTTTGAAGCAGCCTCATCGATTAAGTCAATGGCTTTATCCGGTAAAAAACGATCATTTAAATATCGTTGAGACAATCTTACGGCAGTTTCAATGGCTTTATCGCCAATGATCACCTCGTGGTGATCTTCGTACTTTTCTCGAAGACCTTTGATAATCTCAATAGACTCTTCAGCAGAAGGTTCTTCCACCATAATCGGCATTAACCGTCGTTCAAAAGCCGGATCTTTTTCGATATGCTTTCGATACTCTGTTGTCGTTGTTGCTCCAATGATTTGAATTTCTCCTCTCGATAACATGGGCTTTAAAATATTGGAGGCATCCATCGCTCCTTCTGCTGCTCCAGCTCCTATTATCACATGGAGTTCATCAATAAATAATATGATATTTTCATCTGCAACAGCTTCCTGAATCACGGATTTTAATCGTTCTTCAAAATCACCCCGATACTTGGATCCGGCTATCAAAGAGGATACATCCAATGTTCTGATCACTTTGTCCATCATAATTTCAGGAACATCCCCTTCTACAATCTTTTGAGCCAGACCTTCGGCAATGGCAGTTTTTCCAACACCAGGCTCTCCAATCAAAACGGGATTATTTTTTGTCCGTCTTGACAACACTTGGATTACTCGCTGGATTTCATTTTGTCGACCTATCACAGGATCGATTTTACCATCTTCTGATCGCTTGTTTAAATGAATCGTAAATTTATCCAAAGCTTTGGTGGATTTGGATGATTCCTTGGAAGCTTCTTCGTAATCTTCCAAATTATTTAAAATTTCATTTTCTAAGTGGTTTACGTCTATTCCCAATCGTTTTAAAACGAGGATCGCTACACCTTGGCCTTCCCGTAGGATCCCAAGCAATAAATGTTTTGTTCCTACATTTCGAGCTCCCAATTCTCGAGAAATTTCAAAAGAAATCTCCAAGATTCTCTTGGTTCTCGGCGTATAAGACACACTACTTACCATAGGCCCTGAACCTTGGGTGACAATGTCCAATGTAGCCTTTTTTGCTCTGGGATAATCAATGCCTAAATTTGCTAAAATTTGAGCACCAAAATCTGTTCCCTCTTTTATAATTCCCAATAAGAGATGCTCCGATCCAATATAGGAATGGCGCTGTTCTCTTGCTTCATTTTGGGCAAATAAAATGGCTTTTTGTGATTTTTCTGAAAATCTACCAAATGAACTCATTAGAATACCTCCTTCATCAAAGCTCGGCTTCGATTAGCTCGTAAAATATCTCTGGATTTTAAGTCGAGAATCGAACCTCGCTCCACTTGGAGATGACCATTTTTTAACTTCATCATCTCTTGATAAAAATCAATCTTCTTTTTCGGTTTTAGAATGGACAGTTCCAAACCTAAATCTATATAACTCATGGCTTCCATCATCTCATCTTCCGGTAAAATTCGTGCATTTCTCAAAGTTCCCAATGATCGATTGACCATGTCCTCTAATGTTATAATATTGTCCAAATATAATTTTTTTCGACTTTCTTCTTCTATTGCCGTGATTTCTCCTGTAATGGTTTCAATTTTATTGATATATTTTTCTTCCCGTTCTCCCAAAGTACTTTCAAAGGATAAACGATACAAACTTCCAATCGCTTTATTTCCTCTTACGCTATAGGGTGTAAAGGAATAACCCAAACGAAATAGAGAGCGAGAAATACCTTCAATGCCGAAATAATTCAAAGCAGGTAAGTGAAGTTTCACACTGGGAAAAAAACCGGTTCCACAATGAATGGGTTTTGTAGTCAGATAGCCTAATGTGGGATCAAAAATAAAATTCAGTTTTTGGTCCAATTTTTCTTCTATCTCATTGATTTCATCATAAGAACTTTGAAAATCCAAATCTCGACCTTTTTTATGAAAAGTCAAATGATTCCCTGTATTTAAAAGGATATTCGGTTTATTTTCTTTTTTGTACAATCTTGTTATGGAGCTTTTTAGAAAATCTGAAGTAATTTCTCCCTGTTCTAGCAACTCCAATTTTTTCAATGAACTCTTAGAGCTGATATCTTCGTTGCGATATCCTTCTTCTATCAAGATAGACTCCACCTGATTTATTATTTGAAATCCCTGATCTTTTTCTAAAGTGGGCATAAATGAAAAACCCTTTATGTTTCGATATAAACTCAAAGATCGTTCTATTACTATGGACATATTATTCATCCTTTAAAGCTTTGATTCGATCTCGCAACTTTGCCGCTTCTTCATAGTCTTCCAGTTGAATGGAAAGTTCCAAATCATCTCGCAAGCTTCTAATTTTACGTTCCAGTAACAATTTTTCGTCTAAATTATTTGGTGTTTTCCCTCGATGAACCGGACTGGAATTTATCGATTTTAAATAGTTGATAATCTCTTCTTTAAATTCGTCATAACAATGTTCACACCCGACCTTTCCGGACTTTTGAAATCCTTTAAAAGAACAACCGCAAAAAGTGCAGGTAATATCTTCCGTATCACTGACGACTTTTGAGGTTAATTGAAAAATATTTCGAAGTAATTCTTCAATTTGGGGCATCACTTCACTATTATCTGCAAAATCAAATTTCAGTTGTTTCTCAGCACATATCTCGCATAAGTGAACTTCCTCAATTCGATCTTCATGAATTTTAGTATAGGAGATCACGGATTCTCTTTCTTTACATTTGTCGCATATCATATTATTCCTCCCAACTAAAAACTACCAAGAGTATATTCTTCAAAATATTTGCTCTCATAGTATTACGTTCTTCTACACAATTGATGGAACGATCCGACAAAGCTACCTTGATCATTTCATTTTCTCTTTTCGTAATCATTCCTTGAACCAATAACTCGTCTACCAAAAGATCCGATTTGTCCTTAGTGATCGAGTTGCCGATAACGTCTATAAATTTATTTAAAGTTTTTTCCGATTTTTTAAGTTCCACTTTAACGATCCGAATATAACCGCCGCCACCTCGTCTTGATTCTACATAATACCCTTTGTAAGGAGTAAAACGAGTGGTCAAGACATAGTTAATTTGGGATGGAGAGCAGTCAAATTGTTCGGCTATCAAAGCTCGTTGAATTTCCAAAGCACCATTGGCCTCTTCGATCAATTGATTTAAAAAATCTTCTATGGAATTTGATAGTTTTGCCATATCTTCACCTTTGACCATCTTTGCCTTTCAAGTTAAAAAAATATAACTGATATTGATATATTATACTATCTTTGTCTTCTTTTGTAAAGGAAAGAAAGATCTCTTCCTTTTTGAAGGAAAGAGACCTTTCTTTTCAATCGCCTAGATATTCATAGGCCTTATCCGAAGACAATAAAATCATGGCATCAGCGGCTTTTGTCGGTTCATATTTATCGAAATAAGATCTTGACAGAAACTGATTATAGCCGGCGCCGATTTCCGGAAAAGTATATTCTCTTTGAAAGATCTTAAGATCTTTATCTTGTAATTGATCAAATTGATAGAGTCGTTCTTCATGTCCTGTTGCCGCAAAGTCTCTCATCAATGGATTGGTGGAACGTAAAGTAAACTTTTGTAATTCTTTCCAACGGTTTAAAATCGTTATTTTTTTAGAATAAAACTCATTGTCATAGATGGCTGTTCCGATGGGATAATAAGATTTACCATAGAACTCCTTTAAATAATCACCCATTACTTTTGACGAAGAAAAATTTGATAAAATATGGCCATTGTGTCCACAGACGAAAACTTTTCCTTGATGGTGTTCTTCATACCATTTAATATTTTTTGCCATATAATAATCTCTTTTGATGACCATTTTTGTGGAATCCATCGCGTCTACATTTTGTTTTAAAATGGTTAATATATAGTCCATCTCATCAAAAAAACTCTGTCCTTGTTTTTTCAAAATTTCTTGTTTTTGTTGCTGTAATATTTGCTCCATTTTTTGGAGAACAGTTTTCTTTTCCGACGGGGACAGTTGATTTGAAGTTTTCAAAAGTTTTTGAAGCTCTACCACTTCCTCGTCATAAGATTTCATCTCTTCTACGAAAATCTCCAAGGGACCGTCAAAAGACTGCATATCAAATCCGAAAAATGAAACTTTTTCCTTATGGTTTTTATTATATTCTTTCAAATGGTCAAAAAGTTCAGCCATCTCTTTGGTATTATATAAAAAGAAATGCATTCGACCTGCAATTTCAATTCCTGTGGCATCCACTTTCCCCTGGATGTAATCGTTGATCAATCGACCGTCTTCATAAAAGGCTTCTAAACCGAAATGGGAATAACCCTGTTTGATCAATTGTTCAAAAAGATCCCATCGCATCGATTGTAATCGGCTGTTTCCATGGGTGCTTTCTCCTAGACCCACAATTTTCACATTGGGATTAATTTGGATCTCTGAAAGTTTCTTTCCTTTGGTTTGCAATACATCTTCTCGAGCCCAACTTGCGGAAGGCAGCATCCACAGGATAAAAAAGATAAGTAGAAGATAAAGAATAAACCGTCTTTGATTAAACTTATATTGTTTCATGATTTCACCTCAACAATACTATATTATGTAAAACTAAAGAAAAAATTAATTTAGCATAAATAAAACTAAAGATATCTTAAATTAAGATATCTTTAGTTTGAAATTTTTTATTTATTTTCTTCTTTTTTTGCTTTTGCTTCTTCTACAATTTTTTCAGAAATATTTCCCGGAACTTCTTCGTAGCGTACAAATTCCATAGTGAAATTTCCTCGTCCTTGAGTCATTGCACGTAAATCGATGGAATATTCAAACATTTCCGCTTGTGGAGCCTCAGCAATCAATAGTTGTGTTCCGTCATTTTGTTGATCCATTCCTAAAATACGGCCACGTCTTTTATTCATATCTCCCATTACATCGCCTAAATAGGCATCGGGAATAGAAACTTCTACTTTCATAATCGGTTCTAATAATACGGATTTGGCTTCTTCCATACCCTTTTTAAAAGCTATGGATGCTGCAATTTTAAAACTCATCTCATTGGAATCCACATCATGATAAGATCCATCATATAGAACGGCTTTAAAATTGGTTACGGGATAACCTGCCAATACACCGGTATCTTTCGATTCGATGATTCCTTTTTCCACTGCCGGGAAATAGTTTCTCGGTACTGCACCGCCAAAAACTTCCTCATCAAATTCAAAATCTTCTTCAGAAGGTTCAAACCGAATCCAAACGTCTCCATATTGACCGGCCCCTCCCGATTGTTTCTTATGCTTTCCTTGTACGGAAGCCGTTCCCTTAATCGTTTCACGATACGGAATAATAAAAGGTATAATATTGACTTCTACGCCGAACATATTCTTTAATTTATCCAAGATAACATCCAGTTGAACCTGTCCTTGACCTCCAATTGTCAATTGTTTAGTCTCAGCATTTCGTTCAATGACAAAGCTGGGGTCTTCTTCTCGTAATCGACGTAGCGAAGAGGAAAGCTTTTCTTCATCTCCCTTTGTTTTTGGTTCGATGGCATAGAATAATACTGGATTGGGATATTTTAATTTTTTATATTTGACAATGTGATCCTTTGTGCATAGGGTATCTCCGGTGGAAGTTTTCACCAATTTAGTCGTCGCTCCAATATCTCCGGCATAAATTTCCGGTACCTCCACCTGGCTTTTTCCTCTGATGATATAAAGTCCACCTAATTTTTCGTTTTCTTCAGTCGTCGAGTTGAAGATCGGTGTGTCTTTGTCAATTTTTCCCGAGATGACTTTGAAAATTGAAATTTTACCTACAAAAGGATCTGTAATCGTTTTAAATACGACAGCAGCAAAGGGATCTTTTTCGCTAATGGAACGTTCTTCCCCATCCTCAAACCGAAATCCTTGATGGGCTCTTTGATCATTAGGTGCTGGCATATAATTGACAATGGTATTTAATAAAATGTCAATTCCGATTCCCTTTTCTCCGGAACCAACCAATAGAGGAACTGCGTCTCCCTCCAACAATGCGGTTGTAACGCCTCGTAAGAGATCTTCTCGAGTGAATTTTTCACCGGCAAAATATTTTTCCATGAGTACTTCGTCTGATCCAGCCACTACTTCAGCAATTTCTTCATACATTCTTTCAGTAGCTTTTACTTGATCATGGGTTAGCTCTGTTTCTTGAGGAGCCCCTTTGTCATATTTGAAACCTTTTTGGTAGATGACATCGGTCACTCCGATAAAGTCTTCTCCCTCTCCAATAGGAACGGAAAAAGGAATGACTTTTTTGCCAAAAGCTTCTTCCAGCTCTTCCATTAGCTTTCGAAAATTAACATTCTCACCATCAATTTTATTCACAAAAATAATACGAGGTAGACCAATTTTTTCCGTGTACTTCCACATTCTCTCAGTACCCACTTCAATTCCTGCCGTAGCATCGATTACCATTAAAGCAGCTTCAGAGGCCCGTAATGCACCATATGCTTCACCAACGAAATCCATATATCCCGGCGTATCAATGATATTTACCTTGAAGTTTCTCCACTCTACAGGAATTACACTCGTACCAATAGAAGTGCCACGATCCATTTCTTCTTTTGTAAAGTCACTCATGGTGTTTTTCTCAGTGACATTTCCTAATTTTTTTGTTGCTCCACTTTGAAATAACATAGCTTCTGTAAGATTTGTCTTTCCTGAACCACTATGTCCCACAAGGGCTAAATTTCTCACTTGGTCCGTTTTATAAACTTTCATTTATTTCCTCCTATTTTTATGTATTTTTAAAATGATGACAAATTTGAAATCGTTTTAATACAACGATTATATCATAAATTCCCTTTTTTTAATAGTTTCACATTTCATTAAATTAGGGTATCATAACTATTAAGAACAGAAATTATCAAACAAATGGAATATGGAAAGGATATGATTATGAAAAAGATTGCAATCCTAATCGAAAATATGTTTAATGCAGAAGAGCTTCTCTATCCCTACCATCGATTAAAAGAAGAATATGAGGTCCATTTAATTGGAACGGAAAAGAATAAGGAGTATCATTCAGAACATGGGCTTCTAAAAAAATCAACTCATAGCTCTTCAGAAGTTCTAGCCAAAGACTATGTCGGCTTGATTATTCCAGGGGGATATTCTCCCGATAAGATGAGGGCTTGTGAAGCAACCAAAAAACTCGTTCGAAATTTTGATCAAAATAATCTACCGATTGGAGCCATTTGCCATGGTCCTTGGATGCTTTGTTCTTGTGTCGACCTTTCAGGGGTTCAAGTGACCTCCGTAGTCAATATTAAAGATGATTTAATCAATGCCGGAGGAAAATGGAAAGACCAGGCAGTCGTTGTAGATAAAAATTACATAACCAGTCGGACGCCTAAAGATCTTCAAAGTTTTATCAAAGCCTTTTTGGAGGCACTACAATGAAAGTCTCATTAATTTATTTCACAAAATCAAATTATACCAAAACTTGTGCCCAATATATATTGGAAGGGTTAAACGACTTGGAAAATATTGAACCTCGCAGTTTTTCCATTGATACCGTCGATCAGGAATTTGTGAAGGAATCCAAAATGGTGATCTTTGGTAGTCCCACTTATATGGCTCAGCCTCCTTACCAAATTCCCAAATATTTTTATTCCATCATCCATAGTAAAGATTTTGCAGGTAAATTAGCGGGAGCTTTTGCTACCCAACAATTTGAACATGGAGGAGGTCAGTTGGTAATTCAAAATATTATGGCCCATTGCCTCACCTTGGGAATGATTTTTTATTCCGGAGGGGCTTCTTTCGGTCAACCGGCAGTTCATTTAGGCCCGGTGGGCAATTCTCATCATATAGAAAAAACTCGTGAAATCTTTCAAATTTATGGAAATAGAATGGGAAATAAAGCCTTGGAACTATTCTCATAATAAGAAGAGAGGCGGGATAGCCTATGAAAATAACAAAAAATAGAGAGAACTATATCATTTACGGAATCATTCTTCTGATACTGCTTTTTATCGGCAGTCGATATTATGACTATCAATCTCGTAAGAAGCAAGTATCTTCATCCACTTTGGAAACTCCAACAGAATTGGTTATACAAACAGTTGACAAAAGCTCCACTTCAGAACCTTCGGTCATTTATATTCATGTAAGCGGTAAAGTGGTCTCTCCCGGCTTGGTGACTTTAAAATCCGGCATGCGGGTGATAGATGCCATTGAAGCTGCTGGAGGTGCTTTACCGGAGGGAAACTTGGATGCAGTGAATTTGGCAAAAGTACTTCAGGACGAAGATAAGATATATATTCCCTCCATTGAGGAGGTGGCTTCAGTCGAATCAAAGGGGTTGGAATCGACAACGGGACAAATCGATATTAATCAAGCCGATGAATCCCAATTGATACAAGTTCCAGGTATCGGACCTAAAACAGCTCAAAAGATTATTAAGTATCGGGAATCGAATACCTTCCGATCCATTGAAGATCTTAAAAAAATTGAAGGAATCGGCGACAAAAAGTTTGAACAATTAAAAGAATTCATTATCTGTCAATAAATAATCTTCCTTGTGATTGGAAGAAATCAAATTATCTATGGATTTAAAAAGCACTTGATGTTTAACATCAAGTGCTCTTATTTACAATCTGTTTTTGGTTTTTCAACTTTTGTCTGTAATAGACCTTTGTCCCTCTTAATTCCATGCTTGATCGTCCAAAAATTCATTTAAAATATTTTTACCATCTACATTTATAAAAGTTATAACAAGAATATTCTCTTCGACGGGATTTTGTCTCGCCAGAACTCATTGTAACCCTATATAAACAAATAAGGTTACAGAAGAATGGCTATCTTACTAGCTTAAACCTCTGTAACCTCATATAAACATGGCAGGGGTAGCAGGACTCGAACCCAACAAGATTAGCTTTTAAACCATTGTAATTTCAAGGCTTTCGTAGAGTATTTATATAATTGTCGGGGTGTATTGTCGGGATAGTAATAAGCGTGGGATGTTAAATTGTGTTACATTTTAAAGTTATCTGCTATGATATGTATAAGTACAAAAACAGAGCCTTTAAATCGATTTTAAGGGAGGATAAAAAATTTCATTAATTACAATAGCATTCCTTAAAAAAAGACAAAAAATAAAGCCTAGGTTAATCCCTAGGCTTATTATAATCCTCTGTGTAGATGTTATTAGTAACATCAGGCTCCGGCTTACTATCTGCAATACCCTCGCTTAACATATAAATACATAGTCCTCCTATCGCCCCAATCAATGAGACAATACGTTCTGTAGTTTCTGGTTGTGCATTAAAAAAAGCAATCAAAGCAATAATAACCGCTGTGATTGCCGACCAGAATTTACGACTAGATAATTTTTGTTTCCAATTAATATCTTTCATTTTCTAATTCCTTTCTGTATATTACGATAACGACTTTTCTTTCTTAATGTTTTATATTCCTCTTCCGTTAGCAATCGTTTAACGGCTGGTCTTAAGTCTTTATTATAGGGATACTCCCATCTGTCTATTATTCCTCTAACATCAAGAGCATCTTCTTTTTTCAACATATGAGCGTGCTGACTATACTTACCGCCCTTCCGTTTTAAGAGCCATGGTCTCTCTAAATTCTTAATGTAGATTATGGATAATTTCATATTT
>JAUNVJ010000037.1 GCA_030537695.1 Tissierellia bacterium | reverse complement strand
GAAGAGAACCATATAAAAAGCCGAAGAACTAGACCTTCGACTTTTATATTTTGATTTTAAAAGAATCAAAAATATTGTATTTTCTTCTTTCAAACATCTTTTCTAACCAACTTGGCCCCTTAATTTAATTTTCCTTATTATAGGGAATTCCTAGTTTGTCGGGTACATTAAATCCTTTTCTTGTAATTGTCAATATAATCGTCAAAATATAGGGTAAAGCAATAAATAATTCGTTAGGCAGTACAGTGCCACCTGAGGATTGCATAAAGATGGCAATCGCCTCTGCTAAACCAAAAAGAAGTGTTCCTATTACTGCACCTAAAGGGTTCCAGTTTCCTAAAAAGCAAATGGCAAAGGCAATCCATCCTCTACCACCGATCATATTACTGGAAAACATCCCTAAAAATCCTATAGAATAAAAAGCTCCGCCGATTCCATTCATAACTCCGGCTAATATTACTGTAGAAAATCGAACACGATTAACATTGATTCCAGCTGTATCCACCGCTACAGGATTTTCTCCTGTAGAACGAATGGTTAAGCCCAAAGAAGTTTTATATAGGACATAAAACATAATGGGCGCTATGACATAGATTCCATAAGTCAATATATTTTGTTGAAAAAAAATTGGGCCTAGGACAGGAATCTTGGAAAGAATGGGAATAGATATATGATGTAAAGGATCAATCGTCAAAGGACTCAATGGAACGCCAAAAATCACACGGTACAAAAAAGAAGACAATCCTAGAGCTAAAATATTTAAAGCGGTTCCAGTTACTACCTGATGTTGTTTAAAATAAACCGTAATTAGTCCATACAATAGGGACATTAAAATTCCACATAGAATGGCCGCTAAAAGACCTACCACAGTAGAGCCAGCAAGGTAAGTGCCTACAAAGCCAGCCCAAGCTCCCATGATAAAAATACCTTCAATCGCAGTGATCATGACACCACTTCGTTCTGAATATACCTCAGCCAAAGCACCATAGAGTAAAGGAGTTGCCATCATAACTGTTCTTGCTAATAAATTAATCATTTGTTGCCTCCTTTAATTTTTTAATTTCACGATTCTTCTCTACTTTTCGACGGAAGAAGTAACTCATAATGACAAATATCATTACAAAACCTTCCATCAGTTGAATGATACTGGAGGGAATTCCCATCATCTGACCCATAATCACTCCACCGACTTCCAAAAGACCGAAAAGAACAGAAGCAAAGATAATGCCAATAGGGTTTGCATTTGCTAAAATAGCAATACCAATACCCGCTGCTCCAATTTCTGGATTGAATCCTTGAAGTAACATGTGTTGAACGCCATTGACTTCTGTAAATCCAGCCATTGAAGCTAATCCTCCGGCAATAAAAAAACTGAGTATATAAATACGATCCGAGTTGATCCCTGCCAAAGCGGCCGCTCTCGAATTGTTTCCTACGGCACGTACTCGATAACCGAACCCGGTCTTATATAATAGGATCCATATACCGATACAGGTTAACACAGCTAAAATAAATCCGATATGAAGTCTAGTTTTAGAAATAAAACTTGGTAGCCAGACATTTCGAATCAGAGGATCTGTCTGTGGATATTCTCCTTTTGACTCAATTAATACCGTACGCAATAAATAGTTCATAATATTTAAAGCTACATAAGTACTCATCATGGAGAGCAAAAACTCATTGGATCCTCTTTTAGCTTTTGCAACACCTATTAGAGAACCCCAAAGTCCTCCTAAAAGGATAGCTCCCAATAGTGCAAAAATCAAAACAATAGGCCCTGGCAGAGTGTTTTGTAAAGCCAAAGATATGGCAACCGATGCAATAGCTCCCATATAGAACTGTCCTTGAGCTCCAATATTAAATAAATTCGCTTTAAAGGTAAAAGCAAAGGCTAATCCGCTAAACATAAAAGGAGTCGCCTTTACAAAAACATCGGCAAAAGTGTAGCGATCACGGAATACCGCCGTAAAAAGAACTTTATATGCTTCCAGAGGATTGTGTCCCAGAATGGCAATCATAATTCCACTTACTACCAAACCGAGAATCACTGCAGCAATATTAAATAGTAATAAATCTCTCAGTTTTGAGTTCATGCTCTCGCCTCCTTATCATAATATCCCGCCATTAATAGACCAATTTTTTCATTATCTAATTCCGATTTATGAAAAATTCCTTGAATACGTCCTTGATAGATAACGGCTATTCGATCAGATAAAGCAAAAATTTCCGAAAGTTCTGATGAAATTAAAAGAACGCCGATTCCCTGTTTCTTTGCATTTAAAATAGTCTCATGTACATAATTGATGGCACCTAGATCCAATCCTCGTGTAGGTTGGTCAAAGATTATAAATCGGCTTCCCAAATCCATCTCTCTTGCAACTACGACTTTTTGTTGATTTCCACCGGATAAAGATCGTCCTAAATCACCAGGACCTGATGCTTTAATAGAATAATCTTTGATTTTTTCGTCGGTATACCCTCGAAGTGATTTATAATCTACAAATATACCTTTTTTCCATTTCTTATCAAAGCTGGATTTTAAAAACATATTTTCAGTTAAAGACATATCCATAATCATGGCATCCTGATATCGATCAGCAGCAACATATCCTAAACCATAATCGATTCTTTCCTTAACGGACATGGTGTTTAATTCCTTTCCATCAAGAACCATTGTACCAGACTGTGGAGAGATCGCACCACAAAGAGCTTCACATAAGCTTTTTTGACCATTGCCCGATACTCCTGCAATTCCAAAAATTTCACCTTTGTGAACTGAAAACTCAATATGGTCTAATATTTTCATTTGACTCGTTTGATAAGTTAAATCCTCTATCTTAAGGGAAATGTCCTCCGAAAGTATTTTTTCTTCATTATAGACATTTTCTAGATCTCTACCGATCATTAAACGAGATAATTCTTTTTCATCGGTTTCTTCTTTTTTCAACTCTCCCATGTTTAGACCATTTCTCATAACGATAATACGATCTGCAACTTCCATGACTTCTTTCAATTTGTGTGAGATAAAGACAATGGAATTACCTTTGTTTTTGTATTCCTTAATAAAATTCATCAAAGTATCTATTTCTTCCGGTACCAAAACTGCTGTCGGTTCATCTAAAATAAGTAGTTTTGCATTTTTATAAAGAGCATTTAAAATTTCAACCTTTTGTTGAACGCCAACTGGTAAATCTCTAATTTTTTCATCGATAGGAATTTGAAAATTATATTCTTTGGAAAGCTCTATTATTTTTTGTCTTTCTTTTTTAAAATCAATCGTCCCTTTAACGTTTCCAAGTATTATATTTTCTACTATAGTATGAGCCGGTACAAGAGAAAAATGTTGTTGAACCATGGCAATACCCATTGCCATAGCATTTTTCGGTGACTGGATATTGACTGGTTTCCCTTGATATTTGATCTCACCCTGATCGGCATCGTATAAGCCATATAAAATTTTCATAATAGTGCTTTTCCCCGCACCGTTTTCTCCCAAAATAGCCAATACTTCTCCTTCATTTATATCAAATGTGATATCTTTATTGGCCACAACTTTGGAAAAATACTTACTGACATTTCTAATTTCAAAAAGGGTTTTTCCCATAATGTTCCTCCTATTTTAAAAAAATATGAGAATCCTCCGACTCTCATATTTTTTCGTATTTATAATGTTTATTGCTTGCTGAACATGGATTGGAAATCAACCTCTTCATTTTTAACAGCTTCGATTCCGGACTCAACTTTACTCTTTACTTCATCAGTGATATTCGGTCCATAAGAAGCTTTAAAGATACCCTCAGCGATTCCCGCTTCGTGAACCATATTTCCCGTTAAGTCTCCATCCATATATTTTTGAACGGCCCATTGATAAAAAGTTTCAAAATCAAAGAATACACTAGCTAAGACCGTGTCAGGCGCAACGCTGTTTTGATCGGATGAAAAACCGATAAATTTAGCACCTTTTTCTGACGTTCCCTGGATGGCTCCCAATCCTACTTGGTTGGCATAAACAAACATTGTATCTGCACCATTGTCAATCATCGTTTCTGCCATTTGTTTCCCAAGAGCAACATCGTCCCAAGAATTAGCATAAGCTCTGGTAGCTTTTGCTCCTTCTAATCCTCTTTCTTGCGCAATTTCTACAGCCACTTTTTCGTATACATCCAGGAGTTGTACCATGAGATCGTTTGGAAATCCTCCTATTGTTCCAAAATGACCATTTTCAGAAACTTCTCCTGCAATCAAAGCTGCCATATATGATGCTTCATATTCCTTGGGTAAAATAGGAGCCACATTGTCACCATTAGCTACTAAACCGTTAACTACGCAAAAGGTTGTGTCAGGATAATCTGCAGCTACTTTGTTCGCCGCTTCATCATATTGAGTTCCCGCAGCCATTACTAAATCATAGCCTCGTTCCGCATAGTTTCGAAAAGTAGATTCATAGTCCGCTGCTTGAACATTTTCTATGTATTCCATATTCGTACCTAAACTTTCATTACAAGCTTTTAATCCAGCATAGTTAGTTGCGTTCCAGCTTTGATCATTGATGGGACCGGATAGAATCAAAGCAATTTTATAATCTCCCGGAGCTTTAACTCCATCTTTTTTGCCGTCAGCAGCCTGTTCATTTTTTCCGCCACATCCGGTTAAAGCGAACAGCGATCCTGCTATTAATAGTACCATTATCCATCGAGTTAATTTCTTATACATTCTTATTCCTCCTCACAGGTTAACGTTTTCATATAATTTGTTTTATTATATCATTGATATAGTTCGAAATCAATAAATACAATATATAAATTTACAAAATTTAAAACCTATTCAAAATATAAAGAATCTATAACCCTTGAATTATAAGGAGTTTTTCTCTTTTATTTGTATCTTTCTATTCCAGTATTATAATATTTAAATCTTTTTATAGCGTGTTTTATATATGCTATAATCAATAATTCTATCGATTATCTCTTTAATATAATGTTGGATTTTTAAGCTTTAAAAAAGGTCGCCTCTATTGACGACCTGTTATTGTAATACTATT
>JAUNVJ010000001.1 GCA_030537695.1 Tissierellia bacterium | reverse complement strand
TTTCACCTATTGAATATAGGCTCAAGACCGCTTAGTAAAATTAGATATTTAATGTCCGTGTTTAAGGGTGCACATCAAAGATATGGCAGAGGTTTTCATTTTAATATTTCTATGGTAAGTCGAGGAAAGGGGAAGTCAGCAGTTGCTAGTTCAGCCTAAATATCAAGAGAGAAAATAACCAATGAATGGGATGGAGTAACCCATAATTACCAAAACAAAAAAGACCTAATCTACAAGGAAATATTTTTACTAGATCATGCACCTAATGAGTACAAAGACCGAAGTAAATTATGGAACAGCGTAGAACTAAATGATAAAGCAATCAATGCTCAACAGGCAAGAAGTTTTATCATAGCCCTACCGAAAGAATTAAGTATTGAAGAAAATAAAAAGCTTATAACAGAATTTATTGAAATTAATTTTGTATCACAAGGAATGATAGCAGACCTTGCTATCGATGATGAAAGTGATGAGGGAAATCAAAATATTCACGCCCATATTATGACAACAGTAAGACCGCTAAATGAGTTCTTTATAAAAGAATTAAAAAAGATGGACGAACCTACTACAGAGTTTGATCCTATCATTTGGAATCTTATGCTTGATTATGTAAAAGTAGATGACTATAGAAACATCAAATTTGTATTTAAAAATAGGATCAGAATATAATGAAAGATGGGAGGGGAGCATGATTAATGAAATAGATTTAAGACTTAATAGTATTTTAGATACTGGAGAGATAATTTTCCCCCTAGTAGAATCTAACTTCCAAAGATTTTATTTTTTTCAAATAAAACTTTTTATACAAACAAGAATGAAGAAAATTTAATAATTAGTATTAGATATCATCTAGATAATAACGTCTGATATATTTTAAACATGAGGATTACTTTATTCTTAGAATATTAAAAAATTTACATATAAAATCTAAAGATTTACATTGATAATCCCTTGGGTATTTTGATAAATCTAAGAAGGGACTTTCTTTTATGTTGATTTGCACCCCTTAGTGGGTGTCTTTCTATCTATTATAAATTGTATTAAGACGTGTAAGAACATGAACCCAGCTTGTGAGTTTCGTGTCATAATTATGATAACGACAAATAGAATGGCTGGTATCAGGTATTTGAACACCCTATCAAAAAGATGCATTATTGTGTTTATAAGGAAAAGTAGAGATCATTTTTTGAACAAAAGAGAAAATATACTGAATGCTATAAGATTTATTCTTAGGATATTTTTGTTTCCGATTCGCATTATTCTTTCGTTACTAGAATTTCTTTTAGTGTGGAATGGCAATTATTTTTAGACAAAATAGCTTTGAATATTTTAAGCGATCATATCCACTTTCGATTTATCTCCATACAATATTGGTATTGGTTCCTATAGAACTTTGAATTCTAATATTGTTATACTAATATACATATTCTGCAAGCTCTAATTTCAACTTTTCTAAGATCTTAAAGTTATCTTGATAGATAAGCTCTATCTTTATTTTAGCAATGGTTTCACTTGTTGCATTGTCATAAGGGTTTCTTTTTTACACAGCAAAGGCTCTATTTGGAAAATTGGTTACATTTGATTCATTATAGCTTGAAATATGGGTTTTATACTTAGCTACGATATAATTGGATACAAGTCCATTTTTCTTCAATCGACTTGTTTTTCTTCTAGATACTTTAAAGTCTAATTGCTAAGCGTTTTCTAATTTTTTTGCCCATAATTATTTTTATTGTTTCAAAAGAGTCCTGTTTACAAACGATTTAAATATGGCTCATTTATTGGAATATAAATCAGAAAAGAGATTGTGGTTATTACTCTAAGAAGCATTTTTTTATTTTGAAATTTCTGGTATTCTAGCGATACTGTCAGGATGCCAGTTGGTATAAAATGATCAGGATCTTTAAAACTTTTCTTAATATTATAAATTAGGTTAATCTAGTAGTATTAATGATACAAATAGTCTGATTTTCACTTTATATTTTTAAGACTTGCAGCATTGAAAAAGAACTTATTATGAACCAAGCAGTTAAGAAAACAAGAGATAACGACTTTTAATTTAAAAATCTATATTTAGTTTGACAATAAACCATATTGATTTACTCAATGAATCAAAATAACCTAATTCAGCAGTTATCAATATTATTATGCCTTAAAATTTCATTTAATATTTTACCCATTATTCTTTTTATTGACGGTGCAGTCTTTTACATTCGGCCACAGACTTTAAGGTTGCAAGTTCAAATCTTTTAGGGTAGGCCAATGGAAATACTTAAAATCTTGCAAGGCATTTGTTGCAGTTTCATTTTAAGATGCTGACTTAAAAAATATTTTTGAAATAATAATGATCTATGGTATAATATATTAGCATTATCTTGCAGAGGTGCTGGAATTGGCAGACAGGCATGTTTGAGGGGCATGTGCATGTATATGCGTGAGGGTTCGAGTCCCTTTCTCTGCACCAAATAAAGGAATGGTCTCTCCATTCCTTTCTTAATTCTTTTAAAATATGCACCCTTAGCTCAGTTGGATAGAGCAGTTGCTTCCGGAGCAAAAGGTCGGGGGTTCGAGTCCTCTAGGGTGTGCCATACTTTCTAAAGCATTACACAGAATTTTACGGTTTTACAAGAAAGTGATAAAATAGCCGTTTCTGTGTAATGCTTTTTTGATCTTTTCGTGATTTTATTTAATTTCACGTTTTTTTACACAATATTATAAAATTTTTACACCCATTTACACCCTTTTTATCCTGGAAATATTTTTATTTTTCTACCATTTTCTGGATTTTACCCATATTATACGTCTTTTTGAAAGGGATATTTTACAGAAAAAATATTGCAAAGTTTAAACGAATTTTAAAAATAGACTTTTTGACGACATGATATAATAGGAGACAATGTCATTCATGATCCTTTTTATTTCTAGATGGAAACGCAAATAAAATAATGGCTCATTGATATTTGGTAGCCGAATAAATATTTTTTAGCGATTATAAGATATAAATTAGAATGAAAAAAACTAGATATGGAATAAGGGTATCCGATAAGATATAATAAAAATGAGGTCGCTATGAAAAAAGGAGATTATATCGTCATTTTACTTCTTATCATAATTTCAGCTTTTGTATTTGTATTCAATAATAGGACTTTTAAGAGTTCGACAAATCATCGGATCTTACAAATTGTCGTAAATGGTAAAGTCGTCGATGAAATTGATTTAAGTAAAGTCGAGGAAAAAGAAATAAAAATTCATAATAAATTTGGGAAAAACACCATTGTCATTGATAGAGGTCAAGTCCATATGGAAGAATCGGATTGTAAAGACAGAGTATGCATTAAGATGGGCTCAATCCGACAACCGGGAGATCATATCGTTTGTTTGCCAAATCGTTTAATATTAAAGATAATTTCTGATAATGAAGATGATTTGGATGTGGTAATTAAATGAAAAATAATAGAAAATTTATCTTTTTATCACTGTTTTCTACACTGGGTATTATCTTGGGACTTTTTGAATCGATGATTCCTATCCCTATTCCTTTACCGGGCGCTCGATTAGGACTTTCCAATATTGTGGTTCTAGTGACAATTGTTATTTTGGGACCTTGGGAAGGGATTTTTGTTACCGTTTTTAAAACGGTGATACTTATGTTAATGACAGGAGCTGTTTCTTCATTCTTTTTCTCATTAGGAGGGGCAATTCTAAGTTCATTGGGTATGATATTGTCTTACAGATATTTATCAAAGTATTTGAGTCTAATTGGGATTAGTGAAATCGGTGCTTTTTTACATCACACCGGACAGGTTCTAGTGGCTTCTTTTTTTCTTCAATCAACTATTATAATTAGTTATTTGCCCATATTGACGATACTTGGACTCTTTACCGGTTATTTCGTAGGACTTAGTAGTATTTTTATTATTAAAAATTTAAAAAATAGTAATATTTTAAAGGATTTATAATGGCATCAGTAATTTTGGCGTCGAATTCTCCTCGACGTAAAGATATTTTAAAACGATATATTGATTTTACAGTAAAATCTCCCATTGTTGAAGAAAATAATTTCAGCTATAAAAGGCCGGAGCAACTGGTCATGGCATTGGCTTTTGAAAAAGGGTATTCTATTGCAAAGGATTATAAAAATCATATTATTATATCAGCGGATACGGTCGTTAGTATTGATGGAGAAATTCTAGGCAAACCGGAAGATCGAGAAGATGCAGCTGCGATGATTCAAAAACTTTCCGGTAGAAATCATCAAGTACTTACCGGTTATGGTATTTTTTTATTGGATCAAAATATTAAATATATTGATTATGAAATTACAAATGTATGGTTTAAAAAAGTGGGATCTCAAATGTTGAAACAATATTTGGATACCGATTCTTACCGATCAAAGGCCGGTGCTTACGGAATTCAAGATTATGGAGCTCTTCTTGTTCAAAAGATTGAAGGAGATTATGACAATGTAGTCGGTTTACCGATTTCTAAAATCTCAGATAATTTCCAGTGTTTTTTTGACTTTTCATTGCTAGGAGGTAAGTGATGAAGGAGGATAGACATTTTAAGTTTATGATAAAAGATATTCCCGTCCATGAACGACCACAGGAAAAGATGATTTGCTACGGACCGGAATATTTAACGAATGCGGAACTGTTAGCTTTAATAATACGGACGGGACATCGTAATTTAAGTGCTCTCGATCTGTCAAAGCAACTTCTCTATTCTTTTAAAAGGGATGGCGAAGAAGACGGATTGTATGCTTTAAGAAATGCTTCTCTCGAAAACCTGATGAAGATAAAGGGAATCGGTGAAGCCAAAGCTACCATGATATTGGCTGCCATTACTCTTGGTTTGCGAATGAGCATGTATCCCATACATAAAAAAAGAAAAATCACCTCACCAAATATATTAGTTGACTATGTCATGAATGATATGAAGTACTTGGATAAAGAACATTTTCGAATTGTGATTTTAAACACTAAAAAAGAAATTATATATATTCGTGAGATATCCAAAGGAACTGTGAACATGACTGTCGTTCATCCCCGTGAAGTTTTTAAACAGGCCATTGAAGATGGTGCCCATAGTATTATTTTGTTGCATAATCATCCCAGTGGAGATCCCAAACCTTCAACTGAAGATATTCAATTGACCAAACGTTTAAAAGAATGCTCGGAAATTATCGGAATTCCCATTGTCGATCATATTATTATTGGAGACAATACATATTTTAGTTTTGTGGAGGAGGAACTGCTCCAATGAAAATCATTGGCTTTATTTCTGCAAAAGGAGGATTGGGTAATACCACATTATTAGCCTCCGTGGCAAGTCAACTTCAAAACTCTCTGGCAATCGATTCCCATCTTGGCTTTCGGCAATTGGATCTCATTTGCTCTGTGGAAAATAAGGTGGTATATGATTTTTATGACTATGTAAAAGGGGTCGATAGTGAAAAATGCATTATAAAAAAAGAAGAATTTCATTTATTGGCAGCTAGTCAGACGAAAAGCCTTAGAGATTTCTCCCAAGAAGAAACACTTCAACGGTTAAAAATCCTTCCCTATGATTTCATCTTGATAGACATTCCGAAAGAAGAATCCTATTTGGAATTTTATAAAGATATTTGTGATGAATTTATTATTTTATCCACCGATACAGATTTATCTCTTAGAAATTTGGATAAGATTCTATTTTTATTTTTTAAAAATCGTATCTTGAAACCTCAACATTTGGTGTTTACCTTTTTAGAGGAGACTTTACAAATGGAAAACTCGGAATTGAAAAATATATTACGTCCCAATATCCAAATCATCTCTCAAATTCCAAAATATAGGGTCAGTGACAATTTGAGTGAGCATAGAGACTATCAAAGGAGAATTCAAAAGCTTGTAAATGTTTTGCAAGGTGCTCCTATTGAGATCGAAGAAATTATGAAGGAAAAGAAAACTGTATTCGACCGTTTATTTAGGAAAGAAGTATGAAGGATTTTTATTTTACAGATGATCATTTTAAAGTTTGCGGACTTTACGAGAATGAATTGAAAGAAATATTTGATTATGAAAAAATGCATATTGGCAGGATTTACAGAGGAAGGATCGAGAATATCGATCCATCATTAAATGCTGCTTTTGTTAATCTGGGAGAAGATCGAAACGGATATTTAGAGCTGGATTTTCACTCTGTATTTCACGAAAAAGATGAACTAATCGTTCAAATAACAAAGCAACGACCAGGCAAAGGTCCAGTTTTGACTTCTGAAATATCCTTAAGCCATCCTTTTTTTGTCCTATTTCCTTTTTCCCGATTTAAAAAATTTTCAAGAAAACTACAAAAAAGAGAGATTTCAAAATTAATTGTGGCAACGAAAGATATTTTAGAGAAATATTCTGGTGGGATTTTATTTCGAACAGGGTCTGCTGCAGTTTCTACTGAAAAATTAAATAGGGAATTAAAACTATATGTGCAAAAAGCAAATAATTTGAGAAGAGAGTTGGGAAAAAGACCTACGCCGAAACTATTATATACTCCTGATTCTCGAATGAATTATTATTTAAAATCAGATCCTGTAATACCTTGGATCACCAATGATCCTACTTTTAAAAGAAAATTTGAAACAGTAGAGTATCGACGAGACTTCTCCATACAATATCATCCCGGAATTTGGAGAGATTATCTTTCACTTTTTGAGAAGATAATCCCATTGGCAAATGGATCCCATATCATTATTGAAGAAATGGAAGCATTAACTGCCATAGATGTGGATTCGGCTTCAGTCAATGGAAAAAACAACAGCCCCAATGACCCCTATCAAATAAATATTGTAGCATCTAGAGAAATTTTAAGACAAATTAAATTGCGAAACTTATCGGGAATTATTATTATAGATTTTTTAAAAATGAAAAAATCCCATCGTGAGAAATTTTTAATTGATATTAAGAAATTACAACGGGCACAAAATGTTCATCTGGATATATATGGTTTTACTAAATTGGGTTTGCTAGAATGTAGTCGAGTTAATCAAGGGCCAAAACTGATATATAAGAAAAGGAGGAATTTATGAAGATTTTAGCTTTAGGAGACTCTTTTTTAACAGGTTATCTAGTTGGAGGTTCATCTTTTATCAATGAACTAAATGATTCTTATGACATTGACAATAGGGGAATCAACGGGGGGACGATAGGGGATCTAAAATCAATTTCCAATGAGATCGATCAAGTTTATGATCTTTGCGTAATACATATCGGTATCAATGATTTTTTGATCGGTCTAACTCCCGATGAAGTTTTGAAGGAGATTCTCAATCTAATGGAGACATTAAAAAAATATGTAAAGGATTTTATTCTTATCAGTCCGATTAAAATTACCTCAAAATCCATTGAACAAGGTTGGAGTGGTTCCTTGGCGTTTCAATCTACGATAAAAAAACAGAAAGCTTTTAATGAGAAGTTGAAATCGTTTTCAAGCTCAAGAGTTCACATTTTGAGCTTCTATGACCATTTTAAGGATTCTTATCGCAATGAGCTATTAGATGGCATTCATCCATCACGACGATTACATCGAGAGATGGCAGCTTATTTAAAGAAATATATCGAGGAAATTGTCTATGATGAGTAAACAAAAGGAGCCTTTATTTCGAAAATTATCAAGGCGAGAAAAGATTTTGCTTCTTGTCTTTATATTTGTACTCATTGAATTTTTTTTATATATCATATTGTTTCGAAATAAACAAAATAAAATATATGATTTGAAGATATCCTATAATGAAACTCCGGAAAAACAGGAAAAATTAATACCTTATGAGGGAATGGAAGATTTTTCTGAAAATAGTATTACACATCTCTTAAATACTACTCCTTTAGAGCGTGAAGATATCTCTTTTGACAAATCTAGTGATAAGGAATTTTTAAAGATCAATTATCAGATACCGATTGACCAATTAACGAACTTAATATCTCTTCAAAAAAACTTTGGATACTCTAAAATACGATTAAAGCGTCAACAGGAATCTGATTTTCATGTCTATATGGAAGCGTACCAACCAGTTCAATACATTTCATATAACGACATTCGAAAAGCGTATTTTCAAGAAAAAGAGACAATAAAAAATTTAGACGATGAAAAAATAAAGACTTCGAAAGACGATCAGAAAGTTCAAAATTCGAAAGTGCTTCCCCAACAGAACCAGAAGTCTAAAACGCCCAAGGCGCCTCTTCCAAAAGAAAAAGCGCCAATAAAGAAGAAGGTAATAGAAATGAAAAGTTCAAAAATCAATAAATCGACATCCAAGCCTTTGACGGATCACCGTGATGGAGTGCTTTCCCATAATCAAGATGTCATATATCCATCCATTGAAAAAAATATTGCTACTGAAGTAGAACATATGGATTCAGCGAAGAAAATTCCATGGGAAGAACTTCAGATCTCAGGATATCATTCTTTTACTACTATACAAAAAGATCCTTCCATTGCTGCTATCTATTATCAGAGTAACGAAAACGATATTCTTCGCATTGACTATCCGAAAATAATGGAAAATGGATCTATCAAGGTCTATATTCCCAGGGAAATGACAGGAGAGTTTTTCTATCTGTTAGAAAATGATCAAAAATATCCATTGTTGGAAGAAATTCAAACTGAAGAATGGAATGTATTTTTTGTTCCTAAGGATCAAAAGATCAAAGGATTTTGTTATGAAGCACCAAAGTTTTTTCAAGAAGAAAATGTCTTTTTTTTAGAAGGTCTCTATGAAACGACGAACTAAAGGTTTTACACTTTTGGAATTGATTTTAGTCCTAGCTCTATTCGGTATTGTGGTTATTTTACCGACTATCAAATTTCAAATTCTGGATCAAATCGAAGCAAAAGAACAATTAAAAATGTTTATCATGGATCTAGAATCGACGAAACAAAATGCCATAATTCATCAAAAAGACACTGTCGTTCAAGTGTCAAATGCAGGTTACATATGCCGTTGGAATAACCGTTCCAAAGAAGTTTTGTGGCATCCTCTTATTGAGATGACAGATCGCACAAACTTTGAGGAGGTGGAATTTAACTCCTTTGGCAAGCCGACAAAAGAAACAGCAGGATCTATTATTTTTACAATTCAAAAGAAAAAATATAAAATTACATTACAACCGGTAACAGGGAGAATCAAATTTTATGAAAAATATAATGAGGCGAAAGAAAGAGGCATTTATGATGATGGATTCTCTTCTGAGTCTTTTTCTAATTAGTATTATCGTCATCAGTTTATTGCCTGCACTTATCACCATGACGAAACAAAATAAGATATTAAAATCTCAAGAAAAATTACTTCTAGCTGGGGAAAACAAAATGGAAGCAATTATCGGAGTTTTCTACGGGAATGAAGATGAGGCCATGATCGCTTTTCGAGACGACCCTGATTATATTTACCATGTGGATGAAAAAATAGAAGATGGATTGAGGTATATACGGTTAAAAGTCATAGAGAAGAAAAGAGGGAAGGAAATTGAATTGGAAGCGATACTCAAAAAAGAAGGGCTATTTGCTCCTTGAATTACTACTGGGATTGAGTATTGGCATTGTGATTTTAAGCCTTTTATTTTCTCTTATGGGAGCGACGCAAAAATCATTACATCATTCCCAAATTTATCACAAATTAATCTTTGAAGATCGCAACTGTCTTAACTATATAAAAAACGAAATACAGTCGGCGGATCTTATCATAATACATCCATCCTCGGATATCGGGGTGATTCTCGTTCAAGAGCCTAATTCAGTAGAATCGAAATATAAATACATCTATTATTCCGTGAACGAGGATCTGGAACTGATGCGAAAGACTTATTCCCATTCTCGTTTAATTTCACATATAGAAAGCACGGAAGGATCCAATGGTGTATTGTCACAGGTGGCAAGCTGTCGAGGAAAGGTGGAAGGACATTATGTCAATATTAAAATACAAAAAAAAGAAGGGACAATTTTAGAACAAAATGTAGGAATCAGAGCGAGGATCTATGAGAAAAAATAAAGGTTTTATCTTTTTAACAACGATATTTATCATTCTTTTTTTAAGTATGACACTTTTTTATATTTCAAGCAGAATTTTTCAAGGAGGAGAACTTCAAAAAAATCGTTTGGACTATATACAAAGTCAATATTATGCAGAATCTCTGCTTAATATATTTTTAGCGGAAGATCAAGTGGAAGATCTTTTTCGAAAATTGGATGATCATAAAAATATAGGATCGATTCCTTTATCCGTTTCAATCGATGGTATTGATGCTTTTTCAATTCAATTGGAAAAGATACCTGTTCATGGAAAAAATAAATTTAAATGGGGTCGAGCTCAAGTTCAAGCAACTGTGCAGTACAAAGATATCACTTCATCGAAGATCGGAATTATACAATATATTCATCCTTGTTATCTTTCAGAGCAAGGAATCATATCTACAAAAGATTTGAAGGCAGAAGATGTATTGGAATTGAGATCTCAGTTTTCCGGCGAGTATTATAAAGACTTTTGGAAAAATATCATTATCATTCAAGGAGATTATCGAATGGGTCCTATGAATAAAGAAATAGTTTTGTATGAAATACATGAGATGGAAGAAGGTGATCAGATCGTAAAAAAACCTGTTAAAGTTCAATCTATTGAAAATAGTGATTTTCTATATATTACAGAAACCGGATCTGTGACTTTGGACCCGGATGTCTATTTACATAATTTTATCCATTTAGAAGGTGGTCTTTATTCAGAAGGAGGTAAAACTAGACTGGACTCAGTCCTATTTATCGGAGAAAATGCCAGATTACAAGGGAATTTTCAAATAATGGGATATGTCATTAATTTATACGATCAACCATGTAATCCGGTGAAATATCATCCTATGACTTTACGAGAATTTAAAGATATTTTGCCTAATTATTATATCAGTGAAGTACTTCATATAAAAAATGCAAAATCTCAATAGATATTTACATTTTTGAAAAGAACTTGGTATAATAAAGCTAGAGATATGATTTAGGAGGAAATATTTATGATAACAGCTGGTGATTTTAGAAAAGGGCTAACTTTTGTAATGGATGGCGAACTTTATGAAGTGCTGGATTTCCAACACGTAAAACCGGGAAAGGGAGCAGCTTTTGTTCGTGCGAAAATTCGTTCAGTCCTAACAGGCGCCACAAAGGATACTACATTTAACCCATCTGAAAAATTTGAACGAGCGGTCATCGAGACCAAAGAAATGCAGTATTTGTATAATGACGGTACTCTATATTACTTTATGGACACCGATACTTATGAGCAAATTCCTCTTGAAAAAGAGATGGTCGAAGATGCCCTTGATTTTATAAAAGAAAATGATACTGCAACCATTAATTTTTACCAAGGTTCTCCCTTTCGAGTCACTCCTGATAATTTCGTAGAGTTACAGGTGACACAGACGGAACCCGGTGTAAAGGGAGATACTTCTTCCGGTGGAACAAAACCGGCTACAGTGGAAACTGGCTTTACTCTTCAAGTTCCACTCTTTGTCAATACCGATGACGTGATTCGAATTGACACAAGAACTGGAGAGTATATGTCAAGAGTTTAAAGGAGGAAATATGGAATATTTATTAAAAAGGATTGCCTATTTACAAGGACTTGCTGACGGATTTGATTTGGATACAGATTCCAAAGAAGGCAAAATTCTAATGGAACTATTAGATGTTGTAGGGGATATTATAGATGAGATGAGAGATTCCAGAGAAGAACTGGAAGATTATGTTGATATTATCGAGGAAGATTTGTCAAGTTTAGAAGATTATGTCTATGATGACGATGATTTTGATTTCGATTTATTTGAAGATGATTATGATTTTGACGATGAAGATTTATACTTAGACGATGAAGATGATAATTGTGATGGAGATTGTATTGATTGTCAAGAATAAATGAATATAACATGCTCTTCGTGATTTAAGGAGGGCATGTTTTTTACAATCCATTTAAAAGAAAACTCCGAATTATTATGAAATGAAAAATAATAAAACTTTTTTCAGATTTTTCTTTACTTTTGTTAAAATGTAATATATACTGGTAACAGTGAATAAAGAAATAAATAAAAAAGCTTGTTTTATATGAATCATGTAAATCTTGACTGTTTTAATTATTTTAGTTTTACAATAAAAAATGTGCAAAAGCACACAGGAGGATTTACAATTATGATGAACGGTACAGTTAAATGGTTTAATGCAGACAAAGGTTACGGATTTATAGAAGGACAAGATGGTGTCGACGTGTTCGCCCATTATTCTTCGATCAATGGAGGCGGATTTAAGACTTTAGAAGAAGGTCAAAAAGTTTCCTATCAAGTTGAAGAAGGACGTCGTGGCTCTCAAGCAACTGATATAACCATACTTTAACAACCATATAACGACAAAGAGAATAAAAGATTGCGAATAACGCAATCTTTTTTTATTTTACATAAAAGTAATATTTTAATTACAACTTTTTATTATTTTATCGATGAAGGTAATTCCGATGGCTATTATATTTTTGTTTACAAATTATCAAAATTAAAATTCTAATTTTAACAGCAATCGATCGTTTGTTGAAATGAAATTTTTAATGGAAGAGATTTGCGGAGCTACTTTTTAAAAAAAGATGTAAATTCCCTTGGGATTACTTTTGAAAATTGATAATAAAATTTAAATTTGATATAATTGATCTAAGTTAAAATGGAGGTGTTTTACTTATGACGAATAAGTATTTAATAGATGATGTAACGGCAGGAAATGTTAAAATTTCCGATGACGTTATTGCTACGATTGCATCAGTGGCTGCTGAAAATGTGGAAGGTGTCGTAAAAATGCAATCCAATTTAAAATCATCCGTTACGGAAATGCTGGGAAGTAAAAATTTGACCAGAGGTGTAAAGGTCAATGTGGGAGAAAAAGAAGCACTCGTTGATATGTATATTACTGTTGAATATGGGAATCGAATTATCGATATTTGCAAACAAGTGCAGTCTAAAGTAAAAGAAGCTATCGAAAATATGACGGATTTAGATGTTGTAGAAGTCAATATTCACGTCAGTGGAATATCAGTGCCGGAAGAGGACAAAGTAAAAGCATAGGAGGTCCTATGAGCAGAAAAAAAGCACGTATTGGACAAATGCAGCTTTTATACCAAATGGATCTAAACAAAGATTATGATATAAATATGGTAGAACAATTTCTGGACAACAATGTCTTTGCAGGCGATGAAATCGACTATATTAACAGAGCAAGTCAAGAAATTTTAATTCACATGGATCAAATTGACGCCTTAATCGAAAGTAATTTGGAAGGTTGGGGATTTCATCGACTAGCAAAAGTGGATCGATCTATTCTACGGATTGCAGTGTATGAATTTCTATATCGAGACGATATTCCCGAAGAAGTTTCTATTAATGAAGCAGTGGATATAGCGAAGGCATATAGTTCGGAAGAGGCTCCTAAATTTATTAATGGGATTTTGGGAAGCATTTATCGCAATCTGGATAAACAATAAGATGAAATCAATCAAAGTCAGCGAACTCAATAAATATATAAAAAAATACCTTTCGATGGATTATCTATTAAATGATATTTCAGTGGAAGGTGAAATATCAAATTTGAGACGTCACGGTAATGGAAATTATTATTTTTCATTAAAAGATGAATATGCTCATATCAATACGATCATGTTTCGGGAACACGCTACCAATCTACCCTTTACGCCCTATGATGGATTAAAGATCATTGCTAAGGGTAGTGTTTCTTTTTATGAGTCCCATGCTCAAATTAATTTTTACATTCGAGAAATGGAAGAAGCAGGAGAAGGCGATCTCTATCGAAAATACTTAATGTTAAAAAAGAAATTGGAAAAGGAAGGATTATTTTCTCCACGAAATAAAAAAGAAATCTCCTTATTCCCAAAAAGTGTCGGTATCGTCACTTCCGGCACCGGAGCAGCTGTCAAAGATATCATAAATATTATCCGTGAAAAAAATAAGATGGTCGATTTATATATTTATCCCAGTTTAGTTCAAGGAAAAGAAGCGTCGAAAGATTTGATAAATGGTATCGAATATTTCAATTCGCATCCTGTGGATACGATTATTATCGGACGAGGAGGAGGAAGTTTTGAAGATCTATACTCCTTTAATGACGAATCTTTAGCTTATGCCATATATCATTCTAAAATACCCATTATTTCTGCAGTTGGTCATGAAATTGACTTCAGTATCAGTGATTTTGTTGCAGATATAAGAGCTGCCACCCCGTCAAAAGCTGCAGAAATTGTAACAATCAGTCAAAAAGATATCCATCAAAAACTGGAAGGACATCTTCAGCTTTTGTGTTCACAAATGGATGCCAAGCTAAAACAAAAGCATGCACAACTATATTCAAAGATATCATTTTTAAAGCTGTTAAACCCCGGGCAAAAATTGATCCATTCTATGGAAGGATTGGACTATTTAAATCAAAAGTTGAGTCATGCTTTCCATGGAAAATTAAAGGAGAGCTGGGAAGCTTTAATCCGAACGAGAAATCGATTCCTGTTTACTTTTCGATCACGTCAACCAGATAGAAATTTAAAAACCACTAAAGTCCAATTGGATCAATCCTTAAGCCAAATATTGATTCGAAACAATTTTTATTTAAAAGACCAAAAAAAGTATTTTCGTATTTATCATTATGAAATTTTAAAACGAATAAAATTTGAAAAAGATCGAGTGTTAAACAAGAAAGAAAAATTTTATGACGATTTTAAATTGATAAAATCTATGAAAAGATCACTTGAGAATAATCGATTTCAATTAGATTATTATTTTAAACAAAAAATATTGTATCATAAGAAATTGTTGTTTTTTAAATTTCAAATGTTGAGACAAACCCTTCTTTTTTCCAGGCGTACAAAACAGATGCATTTTCGGATATTGAAACAAAAAGTTCAAGAGATAACAAAAACCATCATCCTTGATACTAAAAAAGATAAAGTAAAGCTGATAAAGAGCTCCTTTCAAAAAATAAATCTTCAACAAATGATTGATACGGAAAAAAGTCGTCTCAAAAATATTCAAAAAGAACTAAAATCTTGTTGGAATCAACAATACGAGCAAAAGAAAGAACAATTGCAATTAAAAGAACTTCGACTAGAACGAGCTTATCAAAGTCGAGGGAAAATAGATATTCATTTGAAAGATGGCACAAAATTGAAATCCATTCATCAATTATCGGTGGATGATCATATTACTATTACTTTTGAAGATGGAGAAGCAAAGGGTAAAATTATAAAGATTAATAATCAGAGGTGAAGCTTTGAAACAAGATTATGAAAAGGCTTTTCAAGAGTTGGAATCGATCATCAGAGATTTAGAATCTGAGGATATTACATTGGAAGAATCCATTAAGAAATATGAAGAAGGAATCAAACTCTATAAGTATTGTCAAAATATTTTAAATGAATACGAAGGAAAAGTTCAAACATTATTAAGAGAAAATAAAGAATTACTAGAGAATGAATAACTATGAAAAATTATGAAAATTTATTAAAAATATATGAAAAAAGTCTTTATGAGACATTTAATTATGCTGATGAATTACAGTCTAAGATCTATGAATCGATGAAATACTCTCTATCCTCAGGTGGTAAGAGGGTGCGTCCTCTACTATGTTTATTGACCTTTTTGGAATTAAGGGACGAAAAATCGTTAGAAGATGTCATTCCCTATGCAGTAGCAGTGGAATTAATCCATACCTATTCTTTAATTCACGATGATCTACCGGCTATGGACAATGACAATATGAGAAGGGGAAAACCGACAAATCATAAAGTGTATACAGAAGGAATTGCTATTTTAGCAGGGGATGCTCTGTTAAATTTAGCAGTGGAGGTTATTTCCAAACATATTGAGACAATAGATGATGCAGATCAGATTAAACGGGCAGTTCGTGGAATGCGTTATTTATTTACGGCAGCCGGTATACAGGGAATGATCGGTGGACAAGTGATCGATATCGATTTACCGAGGGAAAAGTTTACAAAAGAAATTTGCGAAAACATGTATCGGTTAAAAACCGCCAGTCTTATTCGAGCAGCAATTTTAACGGGAGCCATAGTGGCCGGTGCTGATAATGAAACGGTTACAAAGCTAGGTGAATTTGCAACTTCTATCGGATTGGCCTATCAATACGAAGACGATTTATTGGATCAAAATTCAGACGATTCTAAAGAAGAAGTGAATATGCTGGATTTTATGAGTCCTGATGAATTGAAAGAAGAAATCATTGCTTTAACGGAAAAAGGATACGGAGCAATTGAAGACTTGGATTTAAAACACCATTATCTGCGAGATTTTTCTTTAAAATTGATGGATAGGAGCTATTGATGACAAAAATAAGAGCCGATGTCTTGCTGGTAAAAAAAGGACTGATCTCTTCCCGAGAAAAAGCAAAAAGGATCATTATGGAGGGCAATGCATTTATAGGTACTCAACGGATCGATAAACCGGGAGACTTAATAGAAGAATCTGAACCGCTGTATGTAAAAGATAATTCTTTAGAATTTGTCAGTCGTGGCGGTTACAAATTGAAAAAAATAATTGATCGCTACCATATTGATTTAAAAGATAAAATATGTATCGATATTGGAGCTTCTACAGGCGGCTTTACCGACTGTATGTTACAGTATCATGCAAAGAAAATTTACGCCATTGATGTAGGATACAATCAATTGGACTATAGATTGCGGATGGATGACCGTGTCATTTCCATGGAACGAACAAATATACGTCATTTTGATCCGTCAATCATTACAGATAAGATAAATTTTATTACAATTGATGTCTCGTTTATTTCCTTGGAACTGGTATTGCCCAAGGCGAGAGAACTTTTGCATGAAAATGGCCATTTAGTCGCTTTAATCAAACCTCAATTTGAAGCGGGTAAAGGTAAAGTCGGAAAAGGTGGAATCGTAAAAGATCGACGGGTCCATTATGAAGTACTGGAAAAAATTTTCCGTTTAGCAAAAAGTTTAGACTTTCAGGTTATCGATTTAACCCATTCGCCTATTACAGGGACGACGGGAAACATTGAGTTTTTAATATATTTAACCTTACAAGAAATAGAAGAAGAGCCAAAAGATTTAAAGACAATTGTAGATATTGCACATCAAGAATTGTTAAAAAGGTGAATTATGTTACTCGAATTGAATATAGAAAATTTTGCAATCATAGAAGAAATGAAAATTGAGTTTTCCAATGGATTAAATATTATCACTGGCGAAACCGGATCGGGTAAATCTATCATTATAGATTCTCTGGGAATTGTCTTAGGTGCAAGGGCTACAAAGGATATTATTAAAACAGGGCAGGATCATTGTTACATAGAGGCCATCTTTAGCAACTATGATAAAAATTTAACTGATCGATTGTATGAAATGGGAATTGAAGCAGGTGACCTTTTAGTGATATCACGAGAAATTCGACGGGATAAGCCCAGCATTACTCGAATTAATGGTCGTGCCGTGACAGCATCCAGTTTGGAAAAAATAACTCCTTTTTTGATTGATATTTTTGCTCAACACGAAACCGTATCTTTAATGGATAATCAAAATCAAAAAAAACTACTGGACTCTTTCGGAGATAAGGAGCATTTTAAAAATCTTTATGCTATTCGAAAAAAATGGTCTCAATTAACTCAATTAATGGATCAATTTTCTGAAAAATCCACTCTTGAACATCATAGAGAACGAGAGATTGATTTACTTAAATATCAATTGGAAGAAATCGAAGAAGCTGGTTTGACGGAAGAAGACGAATCCTCCTTAGAAGAACAATATGAAAGGATGGAAAATATAACGGATTCTTTGGACTTTCTCTCTCAAATTCTCAACTTGTTAAAAAGTTCGTATGACTCTTTTAATATAGAAGATAGTTTAGATAAGAGTATTTCACTTCTACAGAGCCTTTTAAAGTATAATTCGGATTTAAATGCATCGTTTGAAGAATTAGAGGATATTCGTTTTCGTCTGAAAGATGTTATTAATGCCTTGGAAAGATATTATGAAAATTTGGAATTTGATCCAGAACGATTTCATTTTCTAGAAGAACGGATCAATGTCGTCAATCGCTTAAAAACCAAGTATGGAAACAGTATTGAAGAAATTTGGGAATTTCACGACACAATCTCAAAACGTTTGGATTTTTTGGAAAACTATGAAAAAAACCTGGCCAAACTTCAAGAAGAGATCGACCAAATGAAAGAGGAAACACTATTAATTGCTCAAAAAATTACAAGAGCTAGAAAAGAAGTTGCCGTCTTTTTGGAAAAACGACTAGGGGAAGAAATCCATCAATTAGAGATTAAAAACGCTAAATTTAAGGTTCAACTTTCCCAAAAAGAAATAGGACCTGATGGAAAAGATGGGGTAGAGTTTTTACTTTCTTCAAATATTGGAGAAGATTTTCGTCCCTTGTCAAAAATTGCTTCCGGTGGAGAAATGAGTCGTATGATGTTAGGCTTTAAAAGTATTATTGCAGAAAAAGATGATATTCCCACCTTGGTTTTTGACGAAATAGATTCGGGTATCAGTGGAAAGACAGCACAAGTTGTGGGCAATAAAATTAAAAATTTAGCATCGGATCGTCAAATTATTGTAATATCCCATTTGCCCCAAATTGTATCTCTTGCCGATGCTCATTTTGTTATCGAAAAATCCAGTGACGGAACGTCCACCACATCAAAAATTTACAAATTGACACAAGAAGAACGTGTAAAAGAACTAGCACGACTTATCGGTGGTATGACAGTGACAGAAGCTGCACTCCAAGCTGCAAGAGAAATGATATTCTAGGAGGAATTTAAATGGATTCGATCGAAAGAACAATGAAGACTGAAAGTATATTTAAAGGAAAAATGATTTCCCTTCGTGTAGATACCGTTGAAATGGAAGGACAGAGATATACAAAAAGAGAAATTGTCAATCATCCTCCCAGTGTATGCGTTGTGGCGATCGATGACGATGAACAGTTGGTTTTAGTAAAACAATTTCGAAAACCGGTGGAAAAAAAACTCTATGAACTTCCTGCTGGAATCATTGACATCGGTGAAGAACCCTATAATGCTGCGATTCGAGAACTGAGTGAAGAAACCGGTTGTATTGCTCAAGAATGTGAGTACTTAACGGAGTTTTATTCATCACCGGGATTTACCGATGAGAAAATATATATATTTTATGCCAAAAACTTTCAACAAAAGGATCAAAATTTAGATGAATTTGAAGAAATACAGGTGGAAAGAGTTCCACTGTCAAAAGCAATAAAAATGATAGAGGTAGGAGATATCGTCGATGGAAAGACGATATTGGGAATTTTATTATATGCACAGTTAAGGAGTAAAAAATGAATAACACAAAACAATCAATCCAATATATTCAAAAAAGAATTCAATGGAAGCCGGAAATAGCAATAATCCTTGGATCAGGTTTGGGAAATTTTGCAGAATCTATTGAAGAAAAAATAGAAATTCCCTACGAAGAAATTCCTGGATTTCCACAATCCACTGTGAAAGGCCACGATGGCAGATTGATCTTTGGAAGAGTGGCCGATAAAAAAGTTGTGGCGATGAAAGGACGAATTCATTATTATGAAGGGTTGGGAATCAATCGCGTCGTCTATCCCATTGAGGTGCTATGTGATTTAGGGATCCAAAATTTAATTGTCACCAATGCTTGTGGCGGTGTCAACAAAAATTTTAAGCCTGGGGATTTAATGATCATAAAAGATCATATTAATTTTACCGGAGAAAATCCTCTTATCGGACCCAATGATGATGCGAAAGGTCCAAGATTTTTAGACCTTACTTATACTTATGATCCAAAACTTCAACAATTAGCTAAAAAAGTCAGCCATGAACTGAATATTCAGATGCAGGAAGGTGTATATATGTGGTTTACTGGGCCTTGTTATGAAACACCTGCTGAAGTTCGAATGGCAGGAATTTTAGGTGCTGATGCCGTTGGAATGAGTACTGTTCCTGAAGTGCTTCTAGCTCATCATCGAGGCATTAAAGTCTTGGGCATATCATGCATCACCAATATGGCAGCCGGCATTTTGGATCAACCATTGGATCATGAAGAAGTAATCGAAGTTTCATCACAAATAGAGGATCGTTTTAAATCTTTGGTAGCAAAAATTATCGAGGAAATGTAATATGAATATTTATGATATTATTGAAAAAAAGAAGCAGGGAAAAATACTATCCATGGATGAGATCAATTATTTTGTAAATGGATATACAGATGGTACGATACCTGATTATCAAGCCAGTGCTCTGTTGATGGCCATTTATTTTCAAGGATTAAATCTTGACGAAACCTACCATTTAACCAATGCTATGCTTCATTCAGGGGATTGTATTGACTTATCTGCAATAGAAGGTATTAAGGTGGATAAGCATTCTACAGGAGGTGTTGGAGACACGGTCTCTTTGGTTTTAGCACCATTAGTGGCATCTACCGGGGTACCCTTTGCTAAAATGAGCGGTCGTGGTTTAGGCCATACCGGGGGAACTTTAGATAAATTAGAGTCGATTCCGGGAATGAATATTGATCTGTCTATTGACGAGTTTATTAAAAACACCAATGATATAAAATTAAGCATCAGCGGCCAAACTTCTGATGTAACCCCTGCCGATAAAAAATTATATGCATTGCGCGATGCAACGGCAACAGTCAATAATGTCAGCTTGATTTCCAGCTCTATTTTAAGTAAAAAAATAGCCGTTGGAGCCGATGCATTGATCTTGGACGTAAAAGTTGGTTCCGGTGCTTTTATGAAAGATGTAGCTGCTGCTGAGGAATTATCTAAAATGATGGTGAAACTAGGTAAAAAATTTAATCGTAAAACAATTGCTATCATTACAAATATGGATGAACCTTTGGGATTTGCCGTCGGAAATTCTCTGGAAGTCATAGAAGCGATTGATACCCTTCAAGGAAAAGGGCCTAAAGACTTGGAAGAGCTTTCCTTGACCATCGGGACGAAATTACTAGTGCTAGCCGGAAAAGTACAATCGGAAGAAGAAGGCTATGAACTGCTGAAAAATCAAATTGCTTCTGGACAAGCCATTGCTAAATTTAAGGAGCTTGTTAAATGTCAAGGAGGAGATCCATCCTATATTGACGATCCGACAAAATTTAAACGTTCTCATCTTCACGAAAAAATTTATGCCGATCAAGAAGGATATGTCAAAGGCATCGATGCACTTTCCATAGGAGAAGCATCTAAAAATCTAGGGGCAGGGCGTCAAACAAAAGAAGATCACATCGATCTCGGGGCAGGAATTATCTTGAGGAAAAAGATCAATGATTTTGTAGAAAAAGGAGATTTGCTCGCTGAACTATACACGGAAAAACCGGAAGAAATCGAGAGAGCTAAAAAGCAGATCCTAGATGCCTACTGTTTTTCCGACCATGAGACAGAATATAAATTAGTATTAGAAATAATTGATTAATATGTTGAATTTAAATGTTGAACAAATTATTATAAATATAATAGCCTTGTTAATAGCCATCGTACCCCATGAAATTGCTCATGGGTACGCGGCTTATTTATGCGGCGATACCACGGCGAAAGAAGATGGACGATTAAGCCTTAATCCTCTTCACCATATTGATCCCATTGGTTTATTGTCACTTATTATCTTAAGATTCGGTTGGGCGAAGGCTGTTCCCATCAACCCTTATCGCTTTACCCGTAATCGAAAATTATCTAGTTTATTTGTGTCTTTAGCCGGAGTCGGCACTAATTTTATATTGGGAATCATCTCCGGCATATTACTTGTCCTATTTACTGCCAAGTCATGGCCTCTTATTTCTCTTTTGGAGTCGGTCTTTTGGTATAATATTATGTTGGGAGTTTTTAATTTGATTCCATTGCCGCCCTTAGACGGATCAAAAGCAGTTGCCGCTTTATTACCTTCAAATTTGGAATTTAAATTTTATCGATATGAAAAGTATTTTTATTTTGTATTGATATTTTTGCTATTTAGTGGAACTTTACCTCGCTTTATCAGCCCCATTATCTTTAAAATTATGGGCATCATATTGAATTTAGGTATTTATATATGGAATATAATATTATAATTCCCATTTATGAAGGTCCCATGGATCTTCTTTTAGATTTGATTAAAGACAATGAAATTGATATCTACGATATTCCCATCTCTTTGATTACGGAACAATTTTTGAACTATTTAGATCAAGCAGCACAAATCAATCTAGAACTTACTTCAGAATTTATTTTAATGGCTTCCACCTTGGTGGAAATTAAATCCAAGATGTTAATCCCGAAAACTTCTTTTACAAAAGAAGAGATGGTGGAGGAAGAAGAAAAAGATCCTAGAGAAGAGTTGGTTCGTAAATTATTAGAATATGAAAAATATAAAGAAGCCTCTGAATTACTTCGAAAGTCTCAAGAATATGAAAAAAAAGCTCTCTATAAAGTGCGTGAAGAAATCCACTCCTTGGAAGACTTGGACCTTATAAAAGAAGGTGATATACAAAAATTGTCCAAGGCTTTTTTAGCAATTCTACAGCGAAATAAAAGCCGAAACATCACCAGTATTTACCGAGACAAATTTACTGTTGAAGAGGGAATTTCAAATATCCTTTCTCGACTATTAGGTCATAGAACATTATCTTTTGAGGGACTTCTGGAAGAGGACAGTACAAAAATTGAAATTATCACTTATTTCTTATCTCTTTTGGAATTAATCAAAATGGGAACTGTCATTGCAAAACAACATTTAAACAATCAAGATATCATCATCTTTCTAAGAAAGGATCCCCATGGAAAAGAAAAAAGTCAAATCAATTATTGAAAGCATTTTATATGTGTGGTCTGATGCGATCTTATTAAAAGATCTCTGTCAAATTTTCGATGTGTCAAAAACTGATATGAAAGTTATCATGGATGAAATGATCGGCGATTATGAAAACGAAGAACGAGGAATTCGTCTTGTTGAAATTGATGGAAGCTATCAGTTTAGCACGAAACCGGAAAACTATGATTATATTACAGATTTTGTCAAAGAAAGGAAAGAAAAGAGCTTAACCAAACCTTCTTTAGAGACATTGTCGATTATCGCTTATAAACAACCGGTAACAAAATTAGAAATTGAAGAACTTCGGGGGGTCAAATGTGACTCTACATTGAAAGGTTTAATGGAATTGGGACTGATTGAAATATCAGGAACTTTGGATCGTATCGGTCATCCCAATTTATATTCTACAACAGAAGAATTTTTACGAAAATTTGGGATTAAAAACTTGAAAGAATTGCCACAATTAGAGGAATTGGTGAGGGAAGATTCATGAGACTACAAAAATTTATTGCCCACAGTGGGGCTGCGTCCAGACGAAAAGGAGAAGATCTTATACTCCAGGGACGAGTAAAGGTAAATAATCGAATCATCAAAGAACTGGGCACTAAAGTAGATCCTTCAAAAGATCGAGTCTATTTAGACGGAAGACGACTGAAATTAGAAGATAAAAATATTTATATCATATTGAATAAACCCATTGGATTTGTATCGTCTGCTAAGGATGAAAAAGGAAGACATACTGTGGTGGATTTAATCGACGTGGAAGAACGTATCTATCCAGTGGGACGATTGGATATTGATACCACCGGGTTAATTCTTCTTACCAATGATGGGAAATTAGCACATCGATTAATGCATCCATCTTTTGAAGTTCCCAAAACATATATCGTAACGGTTCAAGGAAAGCCCGATAAAACAGCCTTAAAAATATTACGAAAAGGTGTCCATTTAGGGGATTTCACCACCTCTCCGGCTGAGGTTACAATGCTAAAGAACTACGAAAGGGATTCCATTCTTCGAATAACGATTCATGAGGGCAAAAATCATCAAGTGAAGAGAATGTTTTCTAAAGTAGGTCATGAAGTGAAAAAGCTGAAGCGAATTTCCATTGGTGAAATAGAACTGGGAGGTTTGGAAGTGGGGAATTATCGATATTTGGAAGAAAGTGAAATTAAGTATTTAAAAGGAATTCAATGATAGCAAAAGAAAGATATTCGGAAATTATCGATGAGATATTAACAGGAAATTTTCAAGGTAAAATTGCCATCGATGCGACGGTTGGCCGTGGAAATGATACGATTAAATTATTAAAAACCGTTGGAGAACAAGGATTCGTATATGGATTTGACATTCAGGCAGAGGGTATTGAGGAAACCCTCGCAACATTAAATAAGAAGTATCCTCATTATCAAAATTATAAACTTTTTATTGAAAGTCATGTAGCAATTGATAAAATAGATCATGCCGATTTAATTCTTTATAATTTAGGGTATCTTCCCCGTTCCGATAAAAAAATTGTCACAAGAAAAGAATCCACGATTCTCTCCATAAAAAAAGCTCTAAGAATATTAAATCCAGGTGGAGTCATAGTAGTGGTTCAATATTTGGGACATCCCCATTCAAAAGAGGAGCGTATCGGTTTGGAAGCTTATCTTAAGTCATTGGATCAAAAACGATATATTGTAGAAAAACGATCTTTTTTTAATCAAATAAACAATCCACCCAATGTATATGTATTGGAGAAAAAAATATGAAAATAGCTGTAATCGGGGGTGGCCCGGCGGGTATGATGGCCGCTTTTTTTGCTGCTCAAAACCATAAGGTCACGCTTTATGAAAAAAATGAAAAATTAGGCAAAAAATTATTTATCACCGGGAAAGGCCGTTGTAATTTTACAAATGATTGTACTGTGGAAGAAATGTTGGCACAAATTATTCGCAATCCTAAATTTTTGTATTCCGCATTGTATTCCATGCCCAAAGACCGAACATTGGAAATCCTGGAGGAATATGGCGTCCATTTTAAAGTAGAGCGAGGTGGACGTGTATTTCCCGCAAGCGATAAATCTTCCGATCTGATTAAAGCCTATCAAAAGATGCTGAGGAATCGAAATGTGAAGGTTCTTTTAAATCAAAAAGTACAAGAGTTGGAGTATGATGATCAGTTTATCATTAATGGTACTGATCGATACGATGGAGTTATTATGGCCACAGGGGGAATCACCTATCCAGGCACCGGTTCCACCGGAGACGGTTATCGACTCCTTAAAAAACTAGGTCATCAAATTATACCGTTGCGTCCCGGCTTGGTTCCGATAAAATTAAAAGATCAAGACCTTTTAGATTTACAGGGACTGTCCTTAAAAAATGTAGAATTGATTTGTAATGCAAATGATCCCAAAAAATCGATTCGAGAATTTGGAGAAATGATGTTTACCCATTTTGGAATCACAGGTCCCATTGTATTGACTCTTTCGTCAAAAATTAATCGACTTTCCAATATTCAACTGCATTTGGATTTAAAGCCTGCTTTGACGAGGGACCAATTGGATCGAAGACTTTTAAGAGAATTTGACGATAGGAAGAATAAAGAAATCAAAACGATTTTAGCTTCTCTATTGCCCAAGGATTTAATTCATGTCGTTTTAAATCGATCCCAAATTCAATCAAATAAACCGATTCACCAAATTACAAAAGAAGATCGAAATCAAATTGTTGATAACTTGAAAAACTTCTCTCTCCAATATGCAGGACTTCATTCTCTGGAAGCAGGTATTATTACGAGTGGAGGAGTGGATATATCGGAGATCAATCCATCTACAATGGAATCGAAAATTATTCCCAACCTTTATATATGTGGAGAAGTTCTCGATATTGATGCTTTAACCGGAGGTTATAATATTCAAATTGCAAATTCCACCGGATATCTAGCTGGATCTAGCATAAAAGAATAATTTGATTGACGTCTAAAATATGGTATACTAATAGTTAATTGTGAAATGACAAAAATCGCTACAATAGGTTAGTGATTTTTTTATTGATGGAGGAATTATGTATTCAATTGCGATTGATGGTCCAGCCGGATCGGGAAAAAGCACCATTGCAAAAGCACTGGCGAATAAATTGAAGATCGAATATATTGATACCGGTGCGATGTTTCGAGCGATCACTTTAAAACTCATGGAAAATAAAGATAAGTCTATACCTATTGAGGAAATATTAAAAAATACGACGATTGCTTTTCAGGAGGGAAATATCTATTTAGACGGAGAAGATGTGTCACAAAAAATTCGGCAAGAAGAAGTGTCGAATTTGACATCGGACTATTCCCAAATACCTGAAATCCGACAAAAACTTTTATCCTTACAGCAAGAGATGGCAAAAACGAAAAATGTTGTGATGGAGGGTCGGGATATTGGAACTGTCGTATTGCCTGAGGCGAAATACAAATTCTTTTTAACGGCTTGTGCAAAGACACGGGCAAAAAGACGACAATTACAGCTACAGGAAAAGGGTATGGATGTATCGTTTAACCAGATATTGGCCGATATAAAAAATCGGGATTCCAATGATTCGAAGCGAAAAATTGCTCCATTAAAACAAGCAGAAGATGCAATCCGAATCGACAATTCTCATTTAGATCATGAGCAGACACTTCATAAAATATTATCCTATATTAAAGAAGGTTGACCATGTTATATCGATTTCTACAATTTATATTTTTTATCTTATTAAAAATCATCTATCGAGTTGAAATAACAGGAAAAGAATATATCCCTCAAAAGGGGCCTTTTATTCTTTGCTCTAATCACCAATCTATTATTGATCCGGTCATCATAACAGCCAATTTTAAAATCCCTATTCATTGGATGGCGAAAAAGGAACTTTTTGAACATAAATTTTTTGGTTCATTTATCTCAACATTGGGGGCATTTCCCATAGATCGTCAAGGGAATGATATTAAAGCGATCAAAACAGCAATGCGCTATATTAAAAATGGGGAAGTCATTGGTATCTTTCCAGAAGGTACAAGAATGAAAGAAAAAAACTATAGTCAAATTAAAGCCGGAACTGCTTTAATTGCCCATCGAACGAAGGCATCCGTCTTACCGGTATACATTGAGGGAAATTATAAAATTTTTCGTAAAATGAAAATTCACTTTAGACCGGCCATTCATTTTGATTCCCGGGTGAAGTTGACTTCTGAAGAGTATGAAGGATTGTCTCAAGATATTATGCGTCGAATATACGGAGATGAAGAAATACATGGAAATTTACTTGGCTGATCATGCTGGATTTTGCGGAGGGGTTAAAAGAGCCGTCAAGATGGCATTTGAAACAGAAGGCGATTGTCGTTATGTTTTAGGTGACTTGGTACACAATGAAGTAGTCGTGGATCAGTTAAAAGATCATGGCGTAACCACCATTGATCAAGCAACAATATCCGACAGTACGGTTATATTAAGATCTCATGGAGTACATCGTGAAATTATCGATACGCTAAAGAAAAAGAACAATCAAATTGTCAATACTGTTTGTCCCAAAGTGGAAAAAATCTATAATATAGTGGAATATTATTATAAAAAAGGTTATAATATAGTAATTGTAGGGGATCCAAAACATCCTGAAATTATTGGTATCAATTCTTATTGTGATGATAATGGGACGATTATTAATTCCACTGATCACATACAAATACCCAGAGGAAAATTATTGGTGGTATCACAAACGACCAATAATAAAATATTTTTTGAAAATGTTGTAAATAGAATAAAAAACATTTCAAAAGATGAAGTTTTGGTTTATAATACTATATGTAATGCTACCTTCAATAGACAAGAAAGCATCAGGAATTTAGCACAAAAAGTGGATGCCGTTATTGTATTGGGAGGAAAAAAAAGCTCCAATACAAAAAAATTGGCAGCTATTGCAAGAGAGTATTGTGAAAATGTATTTTTAATTCAATCAATAAAGGATATTGAAATAAATATATTTAAAAAATTTAATAAAATAGGCATTACCGCCGGGGCATCCACACCGGACTCGGTAATCAAGGAGGCTGTTAGTAGTATGGAAAATTTTGACAAAGGCGAGATGATGGAAGCCATTGATAACTCTTTTAAAAGGGTTCGAAAAGGCGAAGTAGTTACAGGAGAAGTGCTTTATGTAACGGATAATGAGGTAATGGTGAACTTAGGCTATCGTGCTGATGGAATTATCTCAAAAGAAGAACTATCAAAGGATCCTGAAATCAACCCATCTGATCTTTATAAGCCGGGAGATGAAATCCAGGTTTACATTATGAAGATGGATGATGGGGATGGCAATGTTGTACTTTCTTCACGGAGAGTAGAAAACATGAAAGTTTGGGATGAAGTTGAAGAGCTCTTCAATAATGGTGAAAGAGTTACCGTAAAGGTAAAATCTGTTGTAAAGGGTGGTTTAACTGCTGATTTAAACGGATTAAACGCTTTTATTCCTGCATCTCACGCATCTGTTAGATTCCAAAAGGATTTGAGCAAGTATGTTGGTGAAGAATTAACCTGTGAAATCATTGATTTTGATAAGGGCAAGAGAAGAATTGTTCTTTCCAGAAAAAATGTTGAATCAGAAGAACTGGAAGAAAAAAGAAAAGCAGTTTATGAATCTTTACACGAAGGAGATATCATTGAAGGTACTGTTCAAAGACTTACAAACTTTGGAGCATTTGTTGATGTAGGAGGGGTTGACGGACTAATTCATATCTCTGAATTGTCTTGGAACCGTGTAAAACATCCATCGGATGTCGTATCTCCCGGTGAAACTGTAAAAGTTAAAGTTCTTAATGTTGATGAAGAAAGAAACCGAATTGCTTTAGGTCTTAAACAAACAACTGAGAAACCATGGGATATATTCTTAAACAAGGTATCTGTCGGAGACGTTGTACATGGTAAGGTTGTAAACCTTCTTGATTTTGGAGCATTTATTCGTTTAGAAGAAGGCGTTGACGGTTTATTACATGTGTCTCAAATTGCAAGAGAACATGTCGAAAAACCTTCTGACAAACTTGAAATGGGCCAAGAAGTTGAAGTAAAAGTAACGGATATAGATGAAGAAGAACAAAAGATTTCTCTATCCATGAAAGCTTTACTTGAGCCGGAAGAAAAAGAAGAGCCCAAAGAGCAAAGAGAACAAAGAGCTCCCAGAAAACAACAAAAAAGAGCTGAAAGAAGACAACCAGAAGCTCCGAAACAAGATGATTTCAACTTGACAATCGGCGAACTTTTAAACATCAACCTAAATGATGAAATGGAAGATGACAGTGAAGTGGAAGCTGAAGAAATTCAAGAATCTACTTCTGATTCGTCAGAAGAACAAGTGGAGCCTTCAACTGATGAAAATGAGGAAGCTACATCCGAAGCATCTGTAGCAGAAGAAGCTGAAGAGGAAACAGAAAAATCTGAGGAAGAATAATCTGAGCTAAGTTAAAAATCGACTATAATTATAGTCGATTTTTTATTTATCAGAATGGTCGGTTCGTATATCATTTCTCAGATTAATTATGTTATGATTAGGGAAGGTGATAATATGTTGATTGAATCCATATTGATAGCTTTGTTTCTTGTCTACATAACCAATGGACAGTGGAAAAACCTCTTTCAATTTCAATTTAAAAAAATATACCTTCCCATCACAGGGATACTGGTTTTTCTCTTTCTTCAATTATTTACCAGTGTGGACTTCGGTAAAATTACTGATTTTTGTATCAATAATTTTTATTATTTTCATCTATTAAGTATTCTATTGATCATTATTGGCCTTTTGTTCAATTTGGAGCTTCGATCGATGTACGTAATTTTATTGGGCTTTATACTTAATTTTATCCCCCTCTTTGTAAATGGGAAAATGCCAGTGTCAATAAAAGCCCTTGAAAAAATATCAAACACGAAATCCTACCATATCATTATGGCCGGAAGATCATTAAGTCATGGGGTATTTGAACATCCGAAGTTTTTTATCTTATCGGATATTTTTCCATTACCCTCACCTTATTATCAACCTAAAATTATCAGTGTGGGAGATATATTGATTCATTTGGGCATTATACTTATTATTTTAGAAATTTCTAGGAGGAAGATTAGTGGAAAAAATCATTAACTATTTTAGCCTAGTAGGTTTAAGAGACATTATAGATATGGCTATTGTATCCGTTTTGATATACTTTGTTTTGAAATTGATACGTGGAACGAGAGCGGAACAATTATCAAGGGGTATCTTGGTGATTTTGATTCTTACAAAAATAAGTCAAGTTTTGGATCTATATACAGTCAATTGGTTATTGTACAATTTAATTACATTAGGTTTTATGGCTATTCTCATCGTATTTCAACCGGAGCTTCGTCGCGGTTTGGAAGTGATTGGTCGTTCCTCTTCGTTACGTGGAAATTTTGGTTCCAATAAGGAAAAGACACCGGAAACAGTGCAGGAAATTTGTGATGCAGTCGCTTCATTGTCTAGACAAAAAATTGGCGCATTGATCGTATTTGAACGGAAAACCGGATTAAGTGAAATTATGAAAACGGGAACAGAAATAAATGGGCTGGTCAGCTCCGGCCTATTGATCAATATTTTTATACCCAATACCCCATTACATGATGGAGCTGTAATTATAAAAGGCAATCAGTTATTAGCTGCCGCTTGTTTTTTACCACTTTCGGACAGCGTGACAATTTCCAAGGAATTGGGAACTCGACATCGAGCAGGGATTGGAATTACTGAAAAATCGGATTGCATGTCATTGATGGTATCAGAAGAAACCGGATCTATTTCCATAGCGGAAAATGGAGTAATTTCGAGATATTTAGATATTGAAACCCTGGAGAGCATCTTATTGGATATTTATAACCCTTCAGTTAATACAGTTACTAATCCACTAAATCATTGGAGAGGATTTGAAACAGATGAAAAAGATAAAAATTAATCAAAATTTAATGCTTAAAATTTTTTCTGTACTTTTTGCATTTTTAATTTGGTCTTATGTAAAGTCCGACGTTGACCCCTTTCAAAGTCGAACATTTCGAGATATAGAGGTGCGTTTTGAACATGCTCAGGAATTAAAAAATAATGGTTTGGTAATATTGTCTCCTCATGACACAACGATTACTAGTACAGTATCAGGGCGTTTATCCAATATGAAAAATATTCGAAAAGAAGGGATCATTGCTAAAGTGGATTTAAGAGATTATGACGAAGGAGAGCACTCGATACCTGTAAATGTAACCACCATCGAGGATGGTGTTACAGTTGATAATTTTGAACCACGCACCGTCTCACTGATTATTGATCGTCAAATACAAGAGGATATGATGGTCAATATTATTGTGGAAGGCCAACCGGAAAATTCTTATGTCTTAGGGCGGATTAAAGATCAAGAGGAAGTGAAAGTGACAGGCCCTAAAACTGAAATTGATAAAATTAATCATTTAGAGGCAGAATTAGATGTGACGGATTTAAACCGAAGTACCGTATCTTCAGCAAAAGTCTATGCTTTTGACAATGAAAATAAGGTGATTGATACAGTGACATTTGAACCTTCCAATGTAAATATCGAGATACCAATTTTTAAGACGGAAACGGTTCCGGTCAAATTGAATTTACAAGGACAGTTCCCCGAAGGAATAGATAGTTCTCACTTTACGATCAGTCCGAATTCTGTTACAATTAGAGGAAATTCTGCCGTAATAAATCGAATCCGTGAAATTTCCACAGAGCCAGTTTATGTTGACAATGCACTTGGTGAAAGTAAAAAAGTTCATTTGGCCATTCCGGAAGGAGTGACATTAGTGGATCCGGACATCGAATATTATGTTCGAAGTGTAGAAAACCCATCACATTAAAAAGATGGGAAATAAATAATACGTTTATTTCATTTATAATCAAAGGAGGTACTATGGAGTTTTTTGGAGAAGGTTTAACTTTTGACGATATCTTATTGATGCCAGGAAAATCGTCAGTATTGCCAAATGAAGTCAATTTAAAGACCCATTTGACAAAAGAGATCGTCTTAAATATTCCCCTTATAAGTGCGGGAATGGATACTGTAACCGAACATCGCATGGCAATTGCGATGGCCCGAGAAGGCGGCATTGGCATTATCCATAAAAATATGTCCATTGAAGAACAAGCTTTAGAGGTAGATAAAGTAAAAAGATCGGAACATGGAGTAATTACGGATCCTTTCTCTTTAAGTCGCAACCATAAGATTAAAGATGCTGATGAATTAATGACAAGATATCGCATCAGTGGTGTGCCCATCGTATCGAATTCCGGTATTCTAGAAGGAATTATCACCAATCGGGATATTCGCTTTGAAACCGATCTGGAAAAACCGATTTATGAAGTGATGACTTCAGAAAATTTAATCACAGGCCATCCTGATATTACATTGAAAGAAGCCTTGAAAATTTTAAAAAAGTACAAAATCGAAAAACTCCCCCTTGTTGATGAAAATAAAAAATTAAAAGGACTCATCACGATTAAAGATATTGAAAAGCATGAACAATATCCCAATTCCGCTCGAGATAGTTCTGGAAGATTGTTGGCCGGAGCGGCTGTCGGAGTCACTCGAGACGTGTTGGAGCGTGTTGAAAAGCTTATGCAATCCAAAGTTGATGTCATAGTCATCGATACAGCCCATGGTCAATCCGATGGAGTTTTACGTACTATTGAAGAGATTAAATCCGCCTTCCCAAAGGTTCAATTGGTAGCAGGTAATGTGGCTACCTATGAAGGAACGAAAGATTTGATATTGGCGGGAGCGGATGGCGTAAAAATTGGTATTGGCCCAGGATCGATTTGTACGACTCGAGTCGTGACTGGAGTAGGAGTTCCTCAAGTGACTGCTATTATGGAAGCCGCTAAAGCATCCAAAGAATTCGATATTCCTATCATTGCCGACGGGGGTATTAAATATTCCGGAGATGTCACAAAAGCATTGGCTGCCGGCGGTCATTCAGTCATGATGGGATCCTTATTTGCAGGTACCGATGAATCTCCCGGTGAGGAAATCTTTGTGGAAGGACGCCGATTTAAAACTTATCGGGGAATGGGATCCTTGGGGGCAATGAACTCCGGTTCCAGTGATCGCTACTTCCAGACAGAAACGAAAAAATACGTTCCGGAGGGTGTTGAAGGGCGAGTTCCCTTTAAAGGTTCTGTAGGAGATATTGTCTATCAATTGGTAGGGGGTCTAAAATCCGGTATGGGCTATGTCGGTGCCCATAATTTGCAGGACCTCAGAACTACTTCAAAATTTGTAAAAATTACTTCTGCATCCCTTATGGAAAACCATCCTCATAATATTACCATTACAAGAGAAGCTCCTAATTATAGCGGACGATAAATACTAAGCCACTTCATTGAATTTGAAGTGGTTTTTCATTATAATAGAGATAATAAAAATATAGGTGATGACATTGAATACAAAAATATTATTAGTAGAAGATGAAGAATCCATTCGTAAATTTGTAAAAATTAATTTGGAGCGGGAAGGTTACCATGTATTAGAAGCCGGAACCGGTGAAGAAGGAGTGGACATTGCCACTAGGGAACATCCGGATATTGTCGTGTTGGACATCATGCTTCCAGGAATCGATGGCTTTGAAGTATGTAAACAACTTCGCGAAGCATTCCCTCAACTGGGTATCATTATGTTAACGGCAAAAGCTGAAGATTATGATAAGATTATGGGACTTCAGTATGGAACCGACGATTATTTAACAAAACCTTTTAATCCCACGGAATTGACACTTAGGATTAAATCTCTGGAACGACGGTTAGAGCCGGATGAAGGAGTCAACGATAATCTTATCATTCAAAAACCTTTTAAATTGGATGCTTATTCGAGAAAATTTTATAAAGAAAATATTGAATTGGAATTGACACCTACAGAATATCAAATTATGAAAATTTTTATGGAAAACCCGGGAAAAGCACTAAAAAGAGATGAAATCCTTGAATTGGTCTGGGGAAAAGATTTTGTAGGGGATTCAAAAATAGTTGATGTAAATATTAGACGTCTTCGATCCAAAGTTGAAGAAAATCCGGCAAAACCGAAATTTATCGAGACGGTATGGGGTCTTGGTTATCGGTGGCAAACAGGAGTGTAGCATTGAAAAACAGTGTTGGAAAACGATTAGTAAAAAGTTTTCTGCTTATTATTTTAATAACGGTGACTGCCATTGATATCGGATTGATCCTTGGCTTTCGTTACTATTATTATAATAATGTAGAAAATGAATTGACAAATCGTTTGGAACTCTCTTTGGATTTTTTTCGGCGAGATTATCCCGACAAATCCATTGAAGACATTTTAATTGATGATAATGATGTGTTGTGGGCTCATACCAATGCTGAAGTTCAGATGTTAAACGAAGAAGGTATTGTAATGATGGATTCCATTGGTGTCCCATATAAAGAACCCATAAAAACCAATGATATTATTGCTGCTAAAAATGGAGAAATTAAATCCTGGGTCGGCAAATCTCCAGCTACTAATGGATCAATTATGGCTGTCTCGGGAGCAATCACTAATGAAACTGGTCAACATATCGGTTTTCTACGGTTTATCTCATCGTTGCAAGAGGCGGATCGAGCTATTATAAAAGCAAGTCTTATCCTATTGATAATGACTGCTTTAGTAACTTTTATTACGGGAATTGTCAGTTTGATTCTGTCTCGATCCATTATCCGACCCATTAAAGAGTTAACGGATGTAGCTCGAAAAATGGCCGATGGGCAATACAAAGTCAGAGCAAATATATGGGCAGATGACGAGATTGGACAATTGGCCAGTACGCTAAATACCATGTCGGAGGAAATCCTAAAAAAAGATCAAATAAAAAATGATTTTATCTCATCCATCTCTCATGAACTACGAACTCCCTTGACTTCCATCAAAGGATGGGCGGTAGTGTTAAAGGATGCGAAACCGGAAGAAGAAGATCTCATCAGTGACGGACTATCTATTATTGAAAATGAGTCGGATCGTCTTTCTAAAATGGTGGAAGATTTATTAGACTTTTCACGATATATTTCCGGCAGAATACAGTTGGATAAAGATGCTTTTAATATTGCTCAAACTTGTATCGACGTATCGAAGCAGATGAAACCACGAGCAGAATCCAATAAAGTAGATTTTGAGATTGATCTTTACGAGGATATCCAAATCGTGGTAGCAGATGAAAATCGTATTCGACAATTATTAATTAATCTAATTGACAATGCCATAAAATTCACCTCGGAAAAAGGTTGGGTGAAATTTCAATCTTATTGTGAAGACAATCAATTTATCATGATTGTTTCAGATAATGGAGTAGGGATTAATAAAGAAGATCTTCTTCATGTGAAGGAAAAATTTTACAAAGGAAAACATTCTAAGAGTCATAGTGGCATCGGATTGTCCATTAGTGATGAAATTGCAAAACTTCATAATGGGACATTGGAAATCTTTTCCGAAGAAAATATCGGCACCACAGTAAAAGTAATGATTCCCTTTAATAATGAGGAGGATGAATAATGAATAAAAAATGGATTGGATTTTTCTTTCTCCTATTAAGTCTTACTGGTTGTCATTTTATCAGTAGTGAAGGTTCTACAGTCGAAACTCCCCAATTGGAAATTCCACCGATTTATGGCAGATGGACGATAACCAAATGTATTTTTAACGATAAATTGGAAGATGAAGATAACTTTATTTATAAAGAACTGATCGGGGATGACTGTTATTTTGCAAAAGATACTGTGATTATCGGGAAAAAATATATTGAAAATCCTTCTTATCGGATAAAAAATCTAAAAGCTAAAAAGTATTTTTATAAGAAATATAATTTAGATTTAGAAACTTTAGATTTTAACGGTGATTATGTAACGGCAATCGATATTTTTGATGACGCTGAATTTTTTTACGAGATTTTAAAAGATGACAATAATCAAGCTTTTATCGTGACAAATGGCGTCATTATACAAATTACAAAAAATTCGGAAGAAATATCCGAAAAAGACTTGGAAGAATCCATTGTCAATAAAAAGATCGAAATAGACAAATATGAAAATTCTCCAGCGACAAAAGAAAGCTTAAACGGACTTTTACTGGGAATGAAATTCACATCCGAGTCGGAAATACCAACTTGGTCCTATAAAACATTTTATATTAAGTTTAATAATGATCATTTGGAAAATGTGTATGAGGTACCAAATATTTTACTCCCAAGAAAAAATTATTTTGTGGATGTAGAAGTTCAGCGAAAATCAAAAGAACATGAAATTTCGGATAAATTAGTATTAAAAGGAAGATCCAAAAGTGAAAATTCTTTAAAAGATCCTGGAATTTATATTGATGAGGAATCCAATGTATTAAAGAATATCCACTATATTTCATCTAATTGTATTAATATTGAGGATATTGATCTCAATAACGAAAAAAATCAACTGAGAATTTATCTACTGGATACGATTGACAAGCAAAAAGCTCTCGATGTCAGATATTTTATCGATCAACAACCGTCAGAAGAACGGGATTATGAAGAAATTAAAAATTTCGGTTCCGACTTAAAGAATCTTGGTCTCTATCGAGACCATGGTTATTGGAAATTGATGGGTCGTTTAAATTTGGAGGATCAACGATCTTATAAGGATTTTGATTTAAACTTACTACTACCTTATGAAATCAGTAAATATAATCAATTGGCCATTCCCATGACAGAACTTCGAAAATTTCATTCTACCATCGACGACGCTTTTATTTCTCCCAATAAACGATTTTTAATTACATTGGAAAATAATAAGTTAAAGATTTATAATATACTTAATGGTAAGATTGTTTCTTCGCCACTTTATGAAAGAGATATCGAAAAAAATGGAGAGACTATTATGACCGAATGGGCAATTGGCAAATATGCTGATCAGTGGCAAAGTGAAATTTCAAGAAAAAACAAGAGGTGACGTATGAGTCGTATTATAGAATTGATTTCAGAACACTCCAATTACATTATATTGACCTTAGGTGTTATTTTAATTGGATCAGTATTTACTTTTATCGTAAATTTTGCAGCAAAAAATTTAAAATTTGCAAAATATATTCCTGGACTATTATTGGTATTTGTCGGAATATTCTCATTATTTCTAGTGATCAATAATCTTTTTGATCCTGAAAGTTTGGATAATTTGATTATATTCGTCATCGGTGTATCTTCAGGCTTAATCTCTCTCATCTTTGCATTGATTATCGGAATTGCCGGATCAGATCGAAATCGATACGGTAAAAAACAACGAAAAAAATAGATAATACCATCTGATTTATAGCTATAAATCAGATGGTATTATTTTCTTTAATGGGAATTTACCTTGAATTAAAAGTCTTTTTTCTTGAGCTGACAGTTGCTTAATCCAATATTCAGCTTGCATGGCTTGTGATTTTGTGGGAAAAGAAGTGGAATAGACCAGTTTAACCGGTCTTCTTCCTCGAGTATACTTGGCCCCTTTTCCTTTATTATGAAGGGCGACTCGTTTACGGATATCTACGGTATAGCCGGTGTAGAGGCTGGTATCGGCACATTCTAGGATATAGACATAAAATAATTTATTCTTTTCCACAAATCTTTTCCATAACCCTTTCAATCATCTCATAATCATACCCTCTTCCCATCAAAAATCGAAACGTTTTGTGTATCTCTTTGGAGTTTTTAGAATCCTTGAGATGCTTTTTCCCCAATTTCATGCAATTGTGAAACTCCAACTCTTCATCGAGTTCCAATAAAATGTGATCGATAAGAGAGGACTTTAATCCTTTTTGTCTCAACATATGACCGATCTTTTTACGACCGTATCCTTTTAATTTTTGAGCATCGGATAAATATCTCAATCCATAATCATAATCATCGATATAATGTTTTTCCACCAAATAATCAATGACCTCTTCCACAATAATCGAATCAATCTTTTTTTTATAAAGATAATTGCGCACTTGTTGTTCCGTTCGAAGCGATTGTAAATATCTCAAAGCATGGTTAATACCTTGAGTTTTTTGATTGTGACGACGGATCTTATCAATAAATGGATCCTCGATTTCCATTCCCTTATAAAGACCTAAAGCTACTAAAGTATCTTCTTCGACCATGAGAAAGCTTCCATCGCTAAAGGTCAATTCATATTTATTTTTTTTAAAAGTAATTTTTTCAATTTTCAAAATCTCACCTTAGTAAGATTGTAACATATATTTTACTTTTGAGTAATTATTCGGTAAGATAGTTCAAGATGTTAAATTCTTAGAAAGAATAGCATTCAAGAATAAAAAAGGATATAATATGATTGGTTGAATCTTTCAACGATTAAATCATTTGAGGTGCTCTATGTTTGAATTAATATCGCAAATTTTAAGGTATGTTTTTATTATAATAATATATTTATTTATCTTTAGTATTTTAAGGCTTATGTATCTTGATATCCGCTCCATGGCTGGAAAGGGGAGCTCATTGGACAAGGCCTATTTAAAGGTGGTCAATCGACTGGATTCTTTAAATTTTAAAATGCAGGAACATTATGTGGTCCGAGGGACTTTGACCCTAGGACGGTCTTCCAAATCAGATATCGTCATAAAAGATAAATTTGTCTCAAAAAATCATTTAAAAATTATGGAAAAGAATAAAACCTTTTATATAGAAGATAATAATTCTGCTAATGGGACATATTTAAATGGTGAAAAAATAAATCCTGATGAAATTATAGAACTTCAAAATGGGGATCGAATCGGTGTTGGGTTTATTCAATTTATCTTTGTAGAGAATAGGTGATCATGTTGATTAATATGCTTTTAAAGAAAAGAAGACCTAGAGATTTGCTCTTGGCCTTTGAATTGTTGGCGATTTTTCTATTATTTTTACTAAATAATAATCATATAGATAAATATATCATAATTTTATTTCTAGGCTTGATTTTAATCCTTTATATCTCCAATTTTGTTTTAGGGCGAGTATCGTCAGGAGATAATTATATCTTTTTAATTGTATCCATGCTACTTACGATAGGAATCATTACGATATACCGTTTGAATCCTGCCATGGGCCTTAAACAACTCCTTTGGTCCCTTATTGGAATTCTTGTATTTTACCTTACCTATTTTGCTGTTCGGGCCATCCGAAAATTGGAATATTTAACCCTTCTTTATTTTTTAGGTTGTGTCGTTTTTTTTATCGTCACTTTAACCTTCGCCAGTGTAAACAAAGGTTCTAAAAATTGGATTTCGTTGACGAAAAATGATTCCGTAACGATTCAATTATCAGAATTTACAAAGATCCTACTTATGTTTTTAATTGCATCTTATTATACTATTTTCCAAAAACGTTTAGAAAAGCAAAATATTAAATATAGTTCCTATATCTTAATGGGTATTATGTACCTATTTGTTTTCTTTTTATTTTTACAGACGGATTTGGGGACTGCAGCAGTCTTTATGGCTATTTATACGGGATTGCAATTTATCTACGACAAAGATCGTTTTTCTATTTTAGTAAATTTCGGTTTGATGATTGTCGGTGGAATTATCGGTTATTTTATGTTTGCACATGTACGAACGAGGGTGGATATTTGGTTACATCCTTGGGCTGAAAGAAATATGTTTGGTTATGGTCAGCAAATCGTACAATCTCTTTTTGCCATTGGAGAAGGAGGATTTTTCGGTTCGGGTATCGGTTTAGGATATCCTCGAGAAATCAGTTATGTGGAAACGGATGTTATCTTTTCAGCGATTTGTGAAGAAATGGGAATCTTTACAGGCATTGGTATTATAATGCTATTTATGTTATTGACCTATCGAGCTATTAAAATTGCTTTGAATCAAGAATATACTTTTTATCGAATTTTAGCAGTGGCTATCGCCATTTTAATTTGCATACAATGTTTTTTAAATATCGGTGGTGTCATTAAATTGATTCCCATGACAGGAATTACTTTACCTTTCGTGTCATATGGAGGATCTTCAATGGTGTCTTCATTTATGGCTCTTGGGATACTTCAAGTGACCAGTGAAGATATGTCATATAAGTATGAACGGAGCAGAAATTATGAAAACAAATGATAATCGCAAGATTTTGATTCTATTGGTATTTCTCATTTTATTATTATTGTCATTGATTTTTTATCTAAGTTACTTCGTTATCTTTCAAGCTCCTGAGATAATCGATAATCCGGCAAATCGCCGTGCACGATTGGAAGAAAACTCGGTGAAACGAGGCACCATTTATGATCGAAACAATGAGATCTTGGCATATTCTACAGGAGAAAAATATAAGTACAAAAGAAATTACAACTATCCGGTCATCTATTCCCATGTCGTTGGGTATTCAGATCGCATCGTAGGAAAATATGGATTGGAATTTCAACTAAATGATTATCTTTTGGGAAGAAACACCTCAAAATTATTGAAATCCTTTAAGTCCTATTTTAATTCCGACGTCCAATTGGATGTGGGGGACAATGTCACCCTCACTACGGATACCAATGTCCAGAAAAAAGCTCGCAATCTTTTGGCTGAAAAATACAATAAGGGGGCAATCGTCATGATGAATCCGAAAACCGGAGAAGTATATGCTTCTGTTTCACTCCCTGATTTTAACTCTCAAAATATTGCAGCAGATATGTCGGAAATTCTCCGTCAAAATAATGCAACTTTTTATAATAATGTTATCAAGGGAAAATATCCACCGGGATCGGTCTTTAAAATTGTTACTACAACGGCATTATTAGAGTCCGAAGTAGATCAAAATTATGAAGATACCGGTGAAGAAATGATTGATGGCCGTCCCTTTACAAATTCAACAGACAAAGTCTATGGAAAAGTGGGTCTAAAAACTGCCTTTACACATTCTTTAAATACTTATTTTGCAAAAAAAGCAACGGAAATCGGCAAGGATAAAATGGTGGAAGTGGCTGAAAAATACATGATTAACCAGGATGTAGATTTTCAACTTCCATTAAAAAAATCCACTTGGAATTATGAAAAAAAAGATTTTGACAGGACATCATTAGCTGCAGCTGGAATCGGGCATGATACGATTGTAACCACCCCTTTGGAAATGTGTATGGTGGCATCTACTATTGCAAATGACGGAATTATGATGAAACCGAATATTGTAAAATCCATCGACGCTCCCAATGGTGACAATATAGTGCAAATCAATCCATCTGTACTATCAGAAGTTACAACGAAAGAAATTGCGGAACAAATTAAAGAATTGATGATAAATGTTGTCAATAATGGAACAGGAACAGAAGCTTATGTCAGAGGCTATCAAATAGCCGGCAAAACCGGAACAGCACAACGGAATATAAAAGAAGATATTAACGATGCATGGTTCGTTGGATTTGCCCCGGCAGATGATCCAAAAGTTGCCATTGCCGTTGTGATTCCCGATGTTAACGAGTATGCTGGTAAAGTGGCGGCACCTATCGGTGGAGAGTTGTTAAAATACGCTCTGGACGTTATTCAATTTGAAGAGTAGGAGTTAACATGTTTGATCAAAAATATGTCACTGCTTTTATAGCAGCTGCTGGTATGGGTAAACGCATGAATTTAGGTTTTAACAAACAATTTTTGACGATTAAGAAAAAACCAATTTTAGCCCATACTATTAAAAAAATAGAGTCTTGCAAATATGTTGATTTTATCCTTCTTATTGTCAAAGAAACGGATATTCCCTATGTGGGCTATATTATTCATAAATATCCTATTCGTAAACCTTACAAAATTGTCTATGGGGGAAAGGAACGGCAAGATTCTATTTACAATGGTCTGATGAATTGTCCCAAAGAAACGGATATTATTTTAACCCATGATGGGGCAAGACCCTTTGTGTCTGTGGAAAAAATTAATGAAGCTATTGAACAAGTTTCGGAAACAGGAGCTTGTGTATTGGCAAATCCTGTCAAAGACACCATTAAAGTTTCTTACAATGGAGACACGGTCAATTATACTCCCAATCGAAAGAATTTATATCAGGTGCAAACTCCGCAAGTGTTTTATTCGGATATTTTATTAAGAGCCTATGAACAAGCTTATCAAGAAGATTATTACGGAACCGATGACTGTTCATTAGTAGAAAAGACAGGAGTCAAGGTGAAGTTGATCAATAATAGTTATGACAATATTAAAATAACAACTCGGGAAGATTTAGTTTTTGCAAAAGCAATTTTAGAAAAGGTGAATTTATGAGAATAGGAATCGGTTATGACGTCCATCAATACGTTTGCGGAAGGCCCTTGATCTTAGGAGGCCTTGAAATCGATTATGAAAAAGGTCTATTAGGGCACAGTGATGCCGATGTTTTAATTCATGGAATTATGGATGCTATCTTAGGAGCCCTCTCGTTACGGGATATTGGTTACCATTTTCCGGACACGGATATTAGATACAAAGATGTGGATTCAAAGATCTTATTGAGCAAAGTGTATGATCTGATGAATGAAAAAGGTTATGAAATTTCCAATATTGATACGGTCATTTGTTGTCAAGAGCCTAAACTAAGCCCTTATATTGAGGATATGAGAGGAATAATTAGTAAAATACTTCATACGGAAAAAGAAAATATCTCAATAAAAGCCACCACAACAGAGCATTTGGGTTTTGTGGGGAGAAAAGAGGGGATCTCTTCTCAAAGCGTATGTCTATTACAGCGAAAGGATGGTTAATTTGAAACTTTTTATAGATACGGCAAATATAGATGAAATAAAAGAAATCAATGAATGGGGAGTACTAGACGGGGTAACGACCAATCCCAGTTTGATTGCGAAATCAGGAGGTGTTTTTGAAGATGTAATTTTAGAAATTGCCTCTATCGTAGATGGTCCCATTTCAGCGGAAGTTATTGGAATGACTTGTGATAAAATGGTTTCAGAGGCAAAGAGCTTAGCAGCCATTCATGAAAATATTATAGTTAAAATACCTATGACGGAAGAAGGTTTAAAAGCCGTTAAAATTCTATCAAATGAAGGTATTAAAACCAATGTCACTTTGGTGTTTTCAGTAAGTCAAGGATTGTTGGCTGCACGGGCAGGAGCTACTTATGTAAGTCCGTTTATCGGACGATTGGACGATATCGGAGAGGTTGGAATGGAATTGATTTGGTCCTTGGCCATAATATTTCACCAATTTGGTTATGAGACTGAGATTATCGCCGCCAGCATTCGAAATACAAAACATGTGGAAGAAGCGGCTGAATCCGGTGCTCATATTGCTACGATTCCCTACAAAATATTTAAAAAAATGCTACATCATGATTTAACGACAAAAGGTTTGAAACAATTTTTAGAAGATTTTAAGAATGTGAAAACAAAAGGAGTTTTTTAATGGACAGAAATTTAGCGTTAAATTTAGCTAGAGTTACAGAAGCGGCCGCACTATCAGCTGGAAAATTTTTAGGTAAAGGAGATAAAATCGTTGCAGATGAAGCTGCTGTCGATGCGATGCGTAGAATGTTTGATACCGTCGAAATAGACGGCACCGTTGTCATTGGTGAAGGAGAGATCGATGAAGCGCCCATGCTTTATATCGGGGAGCAAATAGGCTCCGGTGGAGAAGATGCTGAAAAAGTGGATATTGCCGTCGACCCTATTGATGGAACGACTTCAATAGCTAATGGAATGAATAATGCCATCGCCGTTTTGGCCGTAGCACCGAAGGGTTGTCTTTTAAACGCACCGGATATCTATATGGATAAAATCGCTTGTGGACCTCAAGCAAAAGGTGCGATCCAATTAGATGATACTGTATCTAATAATATTACACGTGTTGCGCAAGCATTAAATAAAAACATCGATGATATTACCGTAGCAATTTTAGATCGACCTCGTCACGAAAAAATTATTCAAGAAATTCGAGCCATCGGTGCACGAATCAAAAAAGTCTCGGATGGTGATATTATGACGGCCATCGAAACTTGTTTCAATGATTCAGGGGTGGACTTGGTTATGGGAATGGGAGGTGCACCGGAAGGTGTTATTGCTGCGGCTGCTTTAAAATGTTTAGGTGGAGATTTTCAAGGGCGTTTACATCCAACGGATGAATCTCAAAAAGAACGCTGCTATAAATTACATTCTGATTTGGAAAAAATTTATACAGTGGATGATTTAGTGAAAGGAGATGAAGTCATTTTTTCCGTTACCGGAATCAGCTCAGGGGAAGTATTGGAAGGCGTGAAGTACTTTGGACACAATCAAGCAACAACGGAAACACTGGTTCTTCGATTACCCAGTGGAACGAGTCGTACGATTCGATCCACCCATAAATTAGATAAAAAACCAGAATATGCCAAATAATATGAGGTGACATTGTGTCAAAAGATGATAGATCAAAACGAAAACCTAAGAATACAGAAATACTTCAAGATAAATCCACTAATGATTTGAAAAAAATAAGTAAATCCATGGGACTCACACCTGAAGAGTCCTTCACACGACAGGATTATTATAACTTTATAACGAAAGGTCATAGACCCGAGGAAAAGAGGAGCTTTACATCCTATACAAAAAAAGAATTGGAATCAAAAACTATTTTACAATTACGTGAAATTGCTAATTCCATCGATATCAAACAAGCTTATAAATATAAAAAAAGCGAATTAATCGATCAAATCCTTTCCAATCAGCCAAATAAAAATGATCCTACAAAATCTTTGGACCAATACACAATGGCTCAGCTACGGGAGCAGGCAAAACATTTAGGGATCGAAGAGCCTTATCACTACAAGAAAAATCAATTGATTCAACTTATTGAAGACCATCATGAATTCGATGGGGAGTATTCCGACCTGCCACAGAGGGAAGAACTTGAAGAAGAAATAGAAGAACATAAAGTGGTCAAAGAATTGGGCATCGAAATGGAAGATCTGTCAGACAACGCTACGGAAATTGTAGAAAAGATTGAAGATGCCAATTATGTACAAGGAATTTTGGATCTTCATACGGATGGATACGGTTTTTTAAGAACTTCGAATTATCTTCCAGGAGAAGGAGACATATACGTTTCACCCTCTCAAATTCGGAGATTTCGCTTGCGAAATGGAGATAAAGTGATGGGAATCGTCCGTCCATCAAAACCTGGCGAAAGTTTTAATGCATTGATCTATATTAAAAATGTCAATGATAAAAATCCTGATGATATGATCAACAGACCTTATTTCGATAATTTGACACCTATTTATCCAAAAGAAAAAATTACTTTAGAAGATCGATCCGGTGATTTAACCACCAGGATCATTGATCTGATCAGTCCCATTGGAAGAGGGCAAAGGGGACTTATTGTTTCTCAACCAAAATCGGGAAAAACTACCTTGCTTAAGAAAATTGCATCTTCAATAGAGCGAAACTATCCTGATTTAAAATTAATTGTTTTATTAATTGATGAAAGACCGGAAGAAGTGACGGATATGCAACGATCTGTCAAGGGAGAAGTCGTCTATTCAACCTTCGATGAAACACCCAAAAATCATACACGAGTTGCTGAAATGGTAATTGATCGAGCTAAGCGTTTGGTAGAACAAAAAGAAGATGTAGTGATTTTATTGGATTCACTTACAAGACTTTCAAGAGCTTACAATTTAATTACTCCCTCCAGTGGAAAAACACTTTCAGGAGGATTGGATCCGCTGTCTCTTCATAAACCCAAGCGTTTTTTTGGAGCAGCTCGTAATATTGAAGAGGGAGGAAGCTTGACGATTTTAGCCACTGCACTGATAGAAACAGGATCTCGTATGGATGATGTGATCTTTGAAGAATTCAAGGGAACGGGAAACATGGAGCTTCACTTAGATCGTAAACTTTCAGAACGTAGAATATTCCCCGCCATTGACATCTACAAATCCGGTACTCGAAAAGAAGAATTTTTATTAAACGGATTGGAAAATGAATTTAATTTTTCAATTCGCAATGCTATGAATTATCATTCTAGTGCTGAAATTACAGAAATGTTATTGGAAGAACTTATGAAAACGAAGAATAATCAAAAATTTTTAAAAACCACGAATATGATTCGCTCATAAAAGTTCATTTGCCCCTTCCAGCCTCAAAAGTTGTCTTTTCATTTCAAGACCGTACCGATAACCAGTGAGGGATCCCCCTTTTCCGATCACGCGATGACAAGGTATAAAAATGGGAAGTTTATTTTTATTATTGGCATTTCCTACGGCTCGAAAAGCTTTTGGATGACCTATCAAAGCTGCAATTTCAGAATAGGTTGCCGTTTTGCCGTAGGGAATTTTTTTTAATGCATTCCACACTTTTTGTTGAAAAGCAGTCCCTTCCTGATAAAGAGGTAGAGAAAAAACGGTTCTTTTTCCTTCAAAATATTGGAGTAATTCTTTTTTTCCCTCTGTTAAAAGAGTGGTTTCTCTTTCAATCGCTGTAGACAGATCTTTGGGAGAGATATTATTAAAAAAAACAAGTTCCACTAAAGCATCTTTTGATGCCACTAAGACAGTTTCCTCAAATATCGTGGTAAACTGAATATAATATAACTTTTTTAACATAGAATCACCTATTCTAAGTATAACAAATTCCAAAAAGCTTTAAAATAATACTGGAAATTTAGACATCATTCATTTATAATAATTAGTTGAGTGAGGTACGGACTGATTGTTGAAAAAATGCATATAAAATGTTATAATATAATAATTGATTGAAAACACAATAAAGGAGGAGAACCAGAATGAAACAAGGAATTCATCCAGAATATAAAGAGGCTACTGTTACATGTGCATGCGGAAATACTTTTAAAACAGGATCTGTTAAAGAGAATTTAAAAGTTGAAGTTTGCTCCGAATGTCATCCCTTCTTCACTGGGAAACAAAAATTCAGTGATCATGGTGGACGAATTGAGAAATTCAACAAAAGATATCATAGAGAAAAGTAATCACAGGGTTAGCAGAAAAATTGCTAACCTTTTTTCATCGTCTAATAAAAAATCGTAAAGATTGTAAGGAAGGAATCGTCATTGATAATTGACAAAGCCTTGTTAAAAGGATTATCTTATTTAAAAAATTGTAAATTTACCAACCCAATATTAGAAGTTCGAATTATTTTGGCCACAGTATTAGGCAAAGATCCATCTTACTTAATGGCTCATGGCGACGAAAGTATTTCACCAAATGAAGAAAAGTTATTTTTTGATATTTTAAAGCGAAGAAAAATTGGAGAGCCTTTACAATATATTTTAGGGGAGACGGAGTTTATGATGCGTCGTTTCTTTGTGGAATCTGGTGTTTTAATTCCTAGAAATGATACTGAAATTGCAGTTGAAGAAATGACGAAACTTATCAGAAAACATTCTTTAAAAAACTTTTTGGAAATCGGTTGTGGTAGTGGAGCAGTTGCTATTACCATAGCCTTAGATACCCAGGCTTCCGTCACCTGCACCGATATCTCACAAAAAGCTCTGGAAATTACAAAAAAAAATAAAAAATATCACAAAGCAAAGCTAACCGTAATTTATAGTGATCTTTTTTCTAATATTAAAAATAAATTTGATATTATTTTTTCGAACCCTCCATATATTCCATCTGGAGAAATAGACAATTTACAAATTGAAGTAAAGGACTATGAACCTCGCATGGCTTTAGACGGTGGAAAAGACGGAATGGATTTTTATCGTTTTATTTTAAAACAAGCTCCTCTTCATTTAAAGGAAAAGGGCTATATTGTGTTTGAAATTGGACATGATCAAGCTCCAAAAATATTAGAATTAATGAGAGATTTCAAGACACAGATCCTGCAGGATTTTAATGGATTAGATCGAGTAATTATCGGTCAGAGGAAGGAGTAATTATGTACGATAAGCTACAAGTATTTGAAGATCGGTTTCAAGAATTGGAAAAAGACTTAATGGATATGGCTATCATTAATGATTCTAATAGATATCAAAAAACAGCAATTGAGCATGCGGAATTGGAACCGATTGTTGCAAAATACCGTGAATATAAAGAAATTATCGATAATTTAAACGGTTCCAAACAGCTATTAAAAGATAAGCTGGAAGATGATATGAGGGAACTGGTTAAAGAAGACATCGAAATTAATGAATTCAAGCTGGCAGAAATTGAAGAAGAATTAAAGCTTCTCCTAATACCGAAAGACCCTAAAGATAATAAAAATGTGGTGATTGAAATACGAGCAGGGGCCGGAGGAGACGAAGCTGCACTTTTTGCAGGTGTCCTATTTCGTCAATATATCCGATATGCTGAAAGACATGGTTGGAAGATTGACATTATGAATACCAATGAAATTGGAATCGGAGGCTTTAAAGAAGTTATTTTTATGATTATGGGAAAAGGAGCTTATTCCCGCTTGAAATATGAATCCGGAGTTCATCGGGTTCAACGAGTTCCGGAAACGGAAAGTGGTGGAAGAATCCATACTTCGACTGCCACCGTTGCCGTATTGCCAGAAGTGGAAGACGTTGAAATCGATATCGATCCCAATGATGTGCGAATTGATGTCTTCAGATCTTCAGGTAATGGTGGACAATCGGTAAATACAACAGATTCGGCAGTGCGTCTAACTCATATACCTACAGGAATTGTAATATCTTGTCAAGATGAAAAATCTCAATTGCGAAATAAAGAAAAAGCGATGAAACTACTACGTTCAAAACTTTATGATATGAAGCTACAGGAACAAAACGAAAAAAATTCAGAACAAAAGAGATCACAAATCGGAACAGGAGATCGATCTGAAAGAATACGAACTTACAATTATCCTCAAGGACGGGTGACGGATCACCGGATCAACTATACTTCCCATAAAATCGATGGTATCAATGACGGCGAATTGGACGAGCTCATTGATGAGTTGACGACTTTTGATCAGGCAAAAAAAATGGAAACCATATCCAATTGATAATAGATACCATTAGAATATAGTATAAACTTCTAATTGAGAATCCCTATAAATTACAGATCTTTAATCTAATTATTTAATATTTTTTATAATATAATATTGATTTTTTATTAATAATCATCTATAATAGTCTTTGGTATAAAAATTTAATTGAATATAGAAAGTTTATTATAGGGGGTTAATATTATGAATCAAATGACTAGTGATAACTTAAGATCTGCTTTCGGTGGAGAATCTATGGCACATATGCGTTATAGAATTTGGGGAGACCTTGCCGGAAAAGACGGATTTGAAAATGTAAAAAGATTATATCAAGCAACTTCTGATGCAGAACAAGTTCATGCAACCTTACATTTTAATGCTCTTAAAGATGTAAGTGGAGATTTTCCTGTTACTTCAATGGCAGGATTCGGCATTGGATCAGCTTCTGAAAATTTGGAAGGTGCTAAAAACGGAGAAATTTTTGAAAGCACTCAAATGTATCCAGCCTATATTGCAGTAGCTGAAATGCAAGGAGAAAAAGAAGCAGTTCGTGCTATGAGATATGCTACGGAAGCTGAAAAAGTTCATGCTGAAAGATTCCAAGAGGCAAAGGATTGTGTTGATGCCGGCAAAGATTTAGATGTAGATAAAATCTTTATGTGCCCTGTATGTGGATACATTACCTTCGATGAAACCGAAGAAAAATGTCCCATTTGTGGTGCTAAAGCTAAAGCATTTGTAGAATATTAAACATTCACAGATTAAAGGAAGACTTCGGTCTTCCTTTTTCTTATGGTAAGAAAATTATCGAAAGAAAGAATTGACCGGGAATTTAAGATATGGTATACTTTTAAACGGTATAAACTACACACATTTTCTGATAAAATAATCGTTGCCTAAGGGTTTTTATTTTATGAGATGAAAATGGAGGAAAAAACGGAGGTAATTATGTCAGTTATATCTATGAAACGTTTGTTAGAAGCAGGAGTTCATTTTGGCCATCAAACGAGAAGATGGAATCCAAAAATGAGTCAATTTATTTTTACTGAACGAAATGGAATCTATATAATCGATTTACAAAAAACAGTAAAAAAGATTGAGGAAGCTTATAATTTTGCTCGTGAAATTGCAGAAAATGATGGAAAAATCTTATTTGTTGGAACAAAAAAGCAAGCTCAAGATGCCATCGGAAAAGAAGCACAAAAATGTGGAATGCCCTATATCAACCAAAGATGGTTAGGTGGTCTTTTAACGAACTATAAAACAATAAAAAATAGAATTGCTCGTCTTCGTGAATTAGAAGAAATGGAAGAAGATGGAACCTTTGAAGTGCTTCCTAAAAAAGAAGTTATTCAATTGGTCCACGAACGTGAACGCTTGGAAAAATTCTTAGGCGGTATTAAAGATATGGGTGGAATGCCTGATGCTATCTATATTGTGGATCCTAAAAAAGAAAATATAGCCGTAAAAGAAGCACAGATTTTAGGAATTCCCGTCATTGGAATTGTAGATACGAACTGTGATCCTGATGAAATCGACTATCCGATTCCTGGAAATGACGATGCCATTCGTGCCGTTAAATTAATTACGGAAACAATTGCAAATGCAGTTTTAGAAGGAAAGCAAGGTACTCAAATTGAAGACGTTGAAGAAACAGAGTCAGAAGATCTTGAGCAACCCGTTGAAGAAACTGAACACGAAGAAGACGTAGTAGAAGAAGAATAAATTTTACGAGAGTTCTAAAGCTTGGCCTTTATAACTCTCTTTTTTATATTATCCAAGGAGGAAAATAAAATGAAGATTAGTGCAGCCCTTATTAAAGAGCTTAGAGAAAAAACAAGTGCCGGTATGATGGATTGTAAAAAGGCTTTAGTGGAAGCCGATGGAAATATTGACAAAGCGGCAGATTTATTAAGAGAAAAGGGATTGGCTTCCGTAGCTAAAAAATCCTCGCGTATCGCTTCAGAAGGACTTGTCGATGCTTATATTCATGGTGGACGTATTGGCGTCTTGATTGAAGTGAATTCAGAAACAGACTTTGTTGCTAAAAATGAAGAATTTAAAACTTTTGTCCGTGATATGGCAATGCAAGTAGCTGCTGTAAATCCCACTTATGTCAGTAGGGAAGAAGTTCCTACAAATGAAATTGACCATGAGAGAAAAATCCTACGAGAACAAGCTCTTCAAGAAGGAAAACCGGAGCATATTGTTGAAAAAATGGTGGAAGGTCGTTTGGATAAATTCTTTGAAGAAATTTGTCTTTTAGAACAAAACTTCATCAAAGATAGTGATAAAAAAGTTCAAGATGTCCTAAATGACTTGATCTCAAAAATCGGTGAAAATATTAAAATTCGTCGTTTCATTCGTTATGAAGTAGGAGAAGGACTGGAAAAGAGAGAAGAAGATTTTGCTGAAGAGGTAGCAAAACAAATGGAGTCCAAATAAAAGAGGGATATTATTGAAGCCCAAATATAAACGAATCGTATTAAAACTAAGTGGTGAGGCGATGAGTGGTTCTCGAGGGATTGGTATTGATACAGCCACCATTCGGCTCATCGCAAATCAAGTAAAGCTCATTCATGAAATGGGAGTAGAAACCAGTATTGTAGTCGGTGGCGGAAACTTTTGGAGAGGTCGCGATGCCAATAATATCGAACGGGCAACCTCCGATTATATGGGCATGCTTGGTACAGTCATGAATGCCTTGGCTTTTCAAGATGCATTGGAAAAGATGGGTGTGCCTTCCAGGGTGCAAACGGCCATTGAGATGAAAGAAGTTGCTGAACCTTATATTCGAAGACGAGCCATTCGACATTTGGAAAAAGGGCGTGTCGTTATTTTTTCTGCAGGCATTGGAAATCCTTACTTTTCTACAGATACTACGGCGGCTTTAAGGGCTGCGGAAATTGATGCCGATGTGATTTTATTGGCTAAAAAAGGTGTCGACGGAATTTATGATTCGGATCCAAAGTTTAATAAAAATGCAAAAAAATATGAAGAAATGACATACTATGAAATTTTAAATCAAAACTTGAAAATCATGGATGCTACGGCCACGTCACTATGTATGGATAATGGAATTCCCTTGGTGGTATTCGGTATTGATATTGAAAACTCAATTGTTGATGTCGTTTGTGGTAAAGATATTGGAACAAATGTGAAATAGGAGGATCTTATGATATCTGATCTTAAAAAAAATTGTGAAAATAGAATGAAAAAAACTATTACATCCCTTAGTGAAGATCTACAAAGTATTCGGGCGGGACGAGCCAATCCCAGTTTATTGGACCGTTTGACCGTGGAATATTACGGACAAGTAACTCCTCTTAATCAAGTTGCAGGAATTTCTGCTCCGGAGGCTAGATTATTGGTTATCCAACCTTGGGATGCCACATTGATTCCCGAAATTGAAAAAGCGATTCAAAAATCAGATTTAGGGATTCATCCATCCAATGACGGTAAAGTCGTTCGCTTGGCGATACCACAGTTAACAGAAGAAAGACGGAGAGACTTAACGAAAATTGTTCGCAAAAATGCTGAGAATGCCAAGATATCCATTCGTAATATTCGTAGAGATGCAATGGATGAAATTAAAGCAGCAGAAAAATCGAAAGAAATTACAGAGGACGAAAGACATTCTCATGAAGATACGATACAAGATCTCACTGATGAATATATTAAAAAGATTGACGATATTACCAAAGCAAAAGAAAGTGAACTTTTGGAGATTTAAAAAAGGCCCGAAGGGCCTTTTACTTATTTGAAAATATTATGAAAAATATAAATATTATGAAACGATTAGATAGAGATAATATGCCCAGTCATATCGGAATTATTATGGATGGAAATGGACGCTGGGCACAAAATAAAAATTTGCCTCGAAGTTTTGGTCACCGTGAAGGTACAAAAAGAGTAATTGATATTGTAGAGGCCTGTTTTGAACTTGAAATACCAAGTCTTAGTCTGTATGCATTTTCCACGGAAAATTGGAAGAGACCGACAGAAGAAATTTCCAAATTAATGTCTTTATTGATTTACTATATTAATACACAGTTGGAAAAGATTAAACAAAATAATATAAAAATAAATCTATTGGGAGATATTACTCCTTTTCCAGAAAAGGTTAAAAAAGAAATTTATAGAGCATTGCAGGATACTAGGGATAATGATAAAATGATACTAAATATCGGCTTAAATTATGGTGGTCAAGATGAAATCGTTCAAGCTTTACAAACCATAGCCTTTGAAGTGGAAAAAGGCCTATTACATGCGAAAGATATTAATAAGAGTCTGTTTGAGTCTTACTTATATACGAATAACCAGCCTCCATTGGATTTATTAATTCGTCCTAGTGGAGAACTGAGAGTTTCCAATTTTATGTTATATCAATTAGCTTATGCTGAATTTTATTTTTCGAATATATTATGGCCGGATTTTACGAAAGAAGAATTGTATAAGGCGATTTTAGAATATCAAAACAGGAATAGAAGGTTTGGTGGTTTATAATTGACTGATTTACAAAAAAGAATCGGAACGGGAATTTTGGGAATTCTTTTATTGGTTCTCATTTTATATCTAGGAAATCTTGCCATAAAAATTTCTATTTTTTTCTTAACGATAGAGGCCATTCGAGAATTGTACAATGCTTTTTCTAAAATGGATATTAGGATCAATTTATTGAGCCTCTTCATCGGGGCAATTATTACTTTTATTTTTTCATGGAAAAGAATCGATCCCCTTTATTCACTGGTACTGTTTTTTATAATAAACGGTTTTATTGAAATCCTATTGAAAAATTACAATTTAATGGAGAGTATCTATACGATTTTCTCTTATATATACGGCGTTTTTTTATTGAGTTTATTAGGCTTTACCAATGAACGACTTCTTATTATCTCTGCTTTTATCATTGCCTTTTCCACAGATACTTTTGCCTATCTCATAGGAAGCATCTTCGGTAAACACAAGTTAATTCCAAGAATATCACCGAATAAATCAATAGAAGGTGCCATCGGTGGCAGTTTTTTTGGTTTGCTTATCACCATGATATACTTTTATTACATCCATAAACACTATATCAGTTTAAACATCAATTGGATAACTATAGTAATCGTATTAATGGCATCGGTATCCGGTCAATTTGGTGATTTGTTTGCATCGAAAATTAAAAGGACAACGGGAGTAAAAGATTTTGCTAATGTATTACCGGGACATGGTGGTATTTTGGATCGCTTTGATTCTATTATTTTCGTCAGTCCATTTGTCTATATACTATTTTACTTACTCTAGGAGGTTTGCATGGCAACCTTAATCGGTTCAATCTTTGTTTTTCTATTAGTCATTATGTTACATGAATTGGGTCATTTTACAGTTGCAAAAGCTGTTGGTATTAAAGTCAACGAATTTTCAATTGGAATGGGCCCAAAAATTTTACAACGAGAAGGAAAAGAAACGAAATATTCGATACGGATTTTTCCAATCGGAGGATATGTGGCCATGGAAGGTGAGAATGAAGATTCCTTCGATCCACGAAGTTTTAATAATGTTTCCGTTTACAAACGAATGGCCGTGGTGGTGGCAGGAGCAGTTATGAATTTCCTTCTGGCTATTGTTGCGTTTTTCTTCGTTTTTATTGGAATGGGAAATGGAACCAATATCATCGATGAAGTCATTGTCGATTTGCCGGCTTACCAGGGAGGTATTCATACCGGAGATAAAATTATTGAAATCAATGGAATGCCAACCAAAGACTGGTCTGAAATTATTGATTTGATCAGCAATAATGAAAATGGAGCACCTCTTCACATTAAATATGAAAGAAATGAAAAGATTTATGAGCAAGAGATTAACCCTGTGAAAAGTGAAGACGGCCGTTTTATTATTGGAATTACTTCAAAAACAGAAAAAAACCCTATTCATGCATTTTCATTGGCAATATCTCAGACAAAATCTGTAGTGAAATCAATTTTTCATGTATTTCATTTGATAAAAACCGGAGGTTTTGAATCCAATATGCTGTCCGGGCCTGTAGGTGTCATATCTATTATCGGCCAAGAAACGTCAAAGGGTTTTATCAATCTTTTATTTATCTTAGGATTAATTTCAGCAAATTTAGGCGTAATTAATTTACTTCCGATTCCAGCTTTAGATGGTGGTAAATTACTTTTTTTATTAATTGAAGCCATGATTGGAAAACCGATACCTGCAGAATGGGAAGCTAAGTTATCTATGTTAGGGTTTGCATTCTTATTGACTCTTATGCTATATGTGACATTGTTTAACGATTTAAACATTTTTAGATAGGTGATTTTTTTGAAACGTAAAATGACAAAAACGGTATATGTGGGAAATGTCCCTGTCGGAGGAGGGCATCCGATATCGATTCAGTCCATGACAAATACCGTTACAAAAGATATTGATGCCACAATAAATCAAATTAATGCCCTTTCTACCATAGGATGTGAATTGATCCGTTTTGCTGTCAATGACTTCGAAGATGCACAAGCAATTCCTATGATAAAAAAACGAATTTCCATTCCTACTATAGCCGACATTCAATTTGATCATCGTCTGGCCTTGGCAGCGGTAGAAAATGGAATCGATTGTTTGCGAATCAATCCCGGAAATATAGGAGCTCGATGGAAAGTTCAAGAAGTTGTGGAAAAATGCAGTGCTTTTGGTATACCTATCCGGATCGGTGTCAATTCCGGCTCCATTCATCAAAAGTTTATAGAACGATTTCATGGTGTTAATGTAGATTCCATTGTGGAATCCGCATTAGAAGAAATTAATATTTTGGAGTCTATGAAGTTTCATGATATAAAAGTATCCTTAAAGGCATCCAATGTTAATTTATGTGTCGATTCTTATCGGAAATTTTCACAAGTATCTGATTATCCTCTCCACTTGGGGATAACGGAAGCAGGTCCGCCAAACAGTGGAGCCATCAAGTCTGCTGTCGGAATAGGCACCTTATTATCCGAAGGGATTGGAGATACGATACGTGTTTCCTTAACTTCGGATCCTATGGAAGAGATATTTGTTGCCAAAGAAATATTAAAATCACTAGGGCTAAAAAAAGAGGGGATTGATATTGTCTCCTGTCCCACTTGTGCACGAACAAAAATCAATCTCATCTCGATGGTCGAACAAGCACAAGCTTATTTGCAACATCAGCAAAAGGATTTAACCGTTGCATTAATGGGTTGTGCTGTTAATGGGCCTGGAGAGGCTAGGGAAGCGGATATTGGAATAGCTGGAGGCAATGGCATGGGCATTATCTTCAGAAAGGGTAAAATTATAAAAAAAGTACGTGAAGATCAATTATTGGATGAATTATATAGAGAAATAGAAAAATTATAGGTGATATTTTGACACCCTTTCATAGACTCTTGGAAAAATTGGAAATAAATTTTCCATTGGATAAAGAAAATCATGTTGTTTTAAAAACTATTCAACTTAATCGGAAAACATCGGATCTCCATATCGTTTTTCAATCAACGAAAAGCTTGACGACGGATCTAAAAGCTTTATTAAAAAATCGCATGGTGGAATATTTAAATGAATATAAAGTTCATATAGACTTTATACTTTCACAAGACTCTTATAGAGATGAAATGGACTTGATTGAACAGGTAATCCTTAATTACAATCCTTCGGCAACTGTCTGGCTTGGAGAATTAGAAATTAATTTGGATAAAAAGGATAAAACTCTACTGATCATGGCTCCTAATGAGGAAATTTACCATGCTTTTAATCGCAATGGATTAAAGAAGATATTGGAGCATAAGCTTAAATGCTTTGATGATTATCAAGTGAAATTTTTAAAGCCCAATGAATCATATACTTGCAATATAAATCAGTTCATTGAATCATTGGAAGAAGAAGAAAAACTATTTTCTCAAGAACTTCCTATACAAAGGGAAAGAATGGTAGAGAAAAAACCGTCGATTCAGTCCAATTTTAAATATGGAAAAAAAACGAATGCAACGACCGTGGAGCTAAAAAATCTTCATGAAAATTATGATCAAGTTACTGTCATTGGTGATATTTTTAAGATGGAGTCCAAAGAATTAAAATCGGGAAAGTTTTTAGTTATCCTTTCAATTACCGATTATACTTCCTCGACTTTAGCTAAATTGTTTTTAGGAAAAGATAAATTTCAAGAATTTAATGCCAATGTAAAAAAGGGACAACATGTTTTAATTACCGGCAAAGTAGGTTATGATAATTTTTCAAAATGTGACAATATCATGATTTCATATTTTGAAGTACTAAAACCGATGGAAAAAATGGATCAGGCATCAGAAAAGCGAGTAGAATTACGTGTCCATACTAAAATGTCTACAATGAATGGTGTCAGTTCTTTTGATGCTTTTGCAGAAAGAGCAAGTTTTTGGGAGCATCCTGCCATAGCTATCACTGATAAGGCGGATGTTCAAGGCTTTCCGGAAGCTATGAGTGCGGGAGCAAAGCATAATATTAAGATTCTATATGGCATGGATGGTAATTTTGTCGATGATCAAGAAGATATCATTACACATTTTGAGCATGAAGAGTATGAAGACTTTATTGTATTTGATATAGAAACGACAGGTTTATCCATCCGAAAGGATGCAATTACTGAAATTGGTGCAGTTAAAATTAAAAATGGGCAAATAGTGGATCGATTTTCACAATTAGTCAATCCAGAACAAAATATTCCATTGGAAGTGTCGGAATTAACTGGAATTACCAATGCAATGGTAGAAAACGAACCGAAGATAAAAAGTGTAATTCATGATTTTTACCATTTTTGCGAAGAAGGAGTTTTAGTCGCTCACAATGCAAAATTTGACACTTCCTTTATCCGAAAATATATGAAAAGGGAAGGCTTAGAATTTCATTTTCCCATTTTGGACACCTTGCCATTGGCGAGAGCTACGGTTACAGGAATTAAGCGTTTTAATCTGGGAACCATCTGTAAAAAACTCGGTGTTACTCTCGTTGGAGCCCATAGGGCCGTCAATGATGCACAAGCAACAGCAGAAGTTTTCTTAAAAATAATGTCACAGCTGAAAAAACAGGGGATTACTACATTCTCTCAAATAAACCGATTGAAACATAAAATTGAATCTTCTCGATTATTTGAATCTTCCATTTCAATTTTAGCTCAAAATCAAGTGGGACTAAAAAATTTATATCAGTTGGTCAGTAAATCTCATATGGACTATTACCACATCGTACCTAAGATACCTAGATCTCTTATTGATCAATATCGCGAAGGATTATTGCTGGGATCGGGAAATGCTCAATCACTTTTATTCGACGCTGTTTATCGAATGATGCCGGAAAAAGATCTCTTGGAGATCGCTTCGTATTACGACTATCTGGAAATTCAACCGAGTGACAATAACATCCCGGGGATTTTACAAGGTAAATATAGTCTTTCAGATATTATGGAGATCAATCGGGAGATTGTTCGAATCGGTGAAATATTACAAATTCCCGTGGTAGCAACCTCCGATCCCTATTATTTAGATCCAAAAGACGATATCTCCAGAAGGATTATTCTTAATGGAAAATCCGGCAGACCGGATGAAGAAGCTAGGATTAAACAAAATTTATATTTTCGAAGCACAGATGAAATGTTAAAAGAGTTCCGTTATTTAGGAGAAGAAAAAGCCTACCAAGTAGTGATAAAAAACACGCATATCATTTCCAATCTATGTGACAATATTGAACCGATTCCTAAGGGTACTTATCCACCGGTTATTGAAGGCTCTGAAGAAGATTTAAGGAAGATGACTTATCAAAAAGCACGAGAGATCTATGGCGAAGAGTTGCCAGAATTAGTAGAAAAGCGCCTGGAAAAAGAATTGGATTCAATTATTACCAATGGATATGCCGTTTTATATATCATTGCCCAAAAACTGGTTAAAAAATCCAATGATGATGGTTACTTGGTGGGTTCTCGAGGATCTGTGGGTTCTTCTTTTGCAGCCACCATGGCAGGAATTACAGAGGTAAATCCACTACCACCTCATTATATATGTCCTCATTGTAAACATTCTGAATTCTATGATGATCCTTCCATCGGTTCCGGTGTGGACTTGGATGATAAGGATTGTCCAAAATGTGGCCATGCTCTAAAAAAAGATGGTCATAATATACCTTTTGAAGTCTTTCTAGGCTTTAATGGAGATAAAGAACCGGATATTGATTTGAATTTTGCCGGACAATACCAGGCGAATGCCCATAAGTATACGGAAGATTTATTTGGCGAAGGATATGTTTTTCGTGCCGGAACCATCGGCACCGTGGCGGAAAAAACAGCTTATGGTTATGTGAAAAAATTTTTTGAAGATCAGCCCATTTCTCCAATCGAAGTGGAACGTTTGGCTCTTAATTGTGAAGGAGTCAAGCGTACCAGTGGTCAACACCCAGGTGGGGTTATGATCTGTCCCAAAAACAAAAGCATCTTTGACTTTACTCCAATTCAATATCCAGCAGATGATGCTAGTTCAGGAGTTATCACAACCCATTTCGACTACAATTTTATACATGGAAAAATTTTGAAACTAGACATCTTAGGTCATGATGGACCGACCATTATAAAAATGCTGGAGGATTTGACTTCTGTCGATTCGGAACAGATCCCATTAGATGATGAAAAGACAACTTCTCTTTTCCGAAATGGAGAAGCGTTAAATATGGATCCCAATATTTTGCAAGTCTCTACCGGGACTCTGGGCATCCCTGAATTTGGTACGGATTTTGTCCGTCAAATGCTTGTTGAAACACAACCTAAAACTTTTGCGGATTTAGTTCGAATTTCCGGACTTTCTCATGGCACAGATGTATGGCTTGGAAATGCTCAAGTATTGATTAGAGAGGGTAGAGCACATATCTCAGAAGTAATTTCAACTCGAGAAGATATTATGGTGTACTTGATACAGGCTGGAGCAGAAAATAAAATGGCCTTTGATACGATGGAAAAAGTACGCAAAGGCAAAGGCCTTACCGAAGAACAAAAAAAGATTATGTCCCGTCTTGATTTACCTCCATGGTATATGGAATCTTGTGAAAAAATACAATATATGTTTCCAAAGGCCCATGCAGTAGCATATGTTATGCTTTCATTTCGAATCGCCTATTTTAAATTGAATTATCCCTTGGCTTTTTATGCCACTCATTTCTCTATGAAATTAAGCGATTTTGACGGTGGAGTCGTCTTAAATGGCGTTCAGGGTGTCAAAGATAAAATGGAAATTATGAAAAATCAAATCGAATTGACGACAAAGGATGAAAATCAAATGAAAGTATTTGAAGTAGTACTTGAAATGTTTTCCAGAGGATATGAATTTTTACCGATAGATATATATCATTCTGAAGCCTCTATCTTCACTATTGAGGAAAATAAGATAAGAATGCCGATTCGAGCTTTGTCGGGAATCGGTGAAACCATTGCAGAAAATATTGTAATTGAAAGAAAAAAAGGAGAATTTATATCCATAGAAGATTTATGTCAACGTACAAAAGCCACAAAATCTGTAGTATCTATTTTGGAGGAGAACAATCTTCTTAATGGATTGCAAGAAACAAATCAAATCAATCTATTCAATCTCTTCTAGTATTGAAATTTTTACTGAATATGTTATAATAGTGAAAGAACGTTATAGAACATTATCAAAGAGTGGGCCATCCCACTCTTTGTTTTTTGATATTCAATGGAGGTGTCCCGATGAATAAAAAACAACTAATGTCAACTCTTTGGCCTATTGCAACCAATATTGCAGAACAGTCAGGCCATGAAATCGTGGATATTGAATATAAAAATGGAGCAAAGCACGACCTGTTATCGATCTTTATTTATCATAAAAATGGTATAAATATTGACGATTGTCAAAAGATTAGTCGTCAACTTGATAAGAAGCTAGACGAATTAGATCTCATCAAAGTACCGTATTATTTGGAGGTTTCATCTCCAGGATTGGATCGCCCTCTTAAAACCAGTGATGATTATCGCCGAAATTTAAATAAAGAGGTCACGGTAAAACTCTATGCTCCGATCGACGGGAAAAAAGTCTATGAAGGATTTTTAAAAGATTATGATGATGAATATGTCTCAATAGAAATTGAACAATCGATTCAAAAAATACCAATTAAAAGTATTTCAACGATGAAACAGACGATAAAATTTTAATGGAGGAAGAACATGAACGAAGAGTTTATCGGTGCTTTAAATGAAATAGAGCAAGAAAAAGGCATTCCCAAAGAATTGGTTTTCGAAGCCCTGGAATCTGCTTTAATTTCAAGCTACAAAAAGAATTATGGCACTTCTCAAAATGTAATTATAAATATGAATCGTGAGAATGGTGATATCTCGATCTATGCCAGCAAGGAAATTGTAGAAGAAGTAGAAGATCCTCTTTTGGAAATTTCATTGGATGATGCAAAAAAAATCAATCCCATCTATGAAATAGGGGATGTTTATAATATGGAAATTCATCCGAAAAACTTTGGTCGAATTGCTGCACAAACTGCAAAACAAGTTGTCATTCAACGAATAAAAGATGCAGAACGAGACGTTATCTTTGAGGATTTTACGGATCGAGAAAGAGAGATCATCACTGGATTGGTACAGCGAAACTCCCATGGCAATGTATATGTAGATCTTGGAAAAACGGAAGCCATATTGCCTGTGAATGAGCAAATTAAAAATGAGTCCTATGAACATGGAGATCGATATAAGTTTTTATTGTTGGAAGTGAAGCGCTCACCAAAAGGACCGCAAATCATTCTTTCCAGATCCCATCCCGATTTGATTAAAAGACTGTTTGAACTGGAAGTTCCGGAGATAAACGAAGGGATTGTTGAAATCTATTCGATTGCAAGGGAATCAGGTTCAAGAACTAAAATAGCCGTTTTCTCCAGAGATGAAGAGGTTGATCCTCTTGGTGCTTGTGTCGGTTATAAGGGAGCTAGAGTCAATGCAATCGTAGATGAATTACAAAATGAAAAAATCGACATTGTAATTTGGGAAAAAGAAATTGAAAAATTTATAGCAAATGCTTTAAGTCCTTCCAAAGTGGAAAAAGTATTTGTCAATGAGAGAGAAAAATCCGCATTAGTAGTCGTTCCAGATTATCAATTATCTTTGGCCATCGGAAAAGAAGGACAAAATGTTCGTCTTGCAGCAAAACTAACCAATTGGAAAATTGATATCAAGTCAGTGACACAATTTGAAGAATATTTAAATCTTGAAGATATGACAGAAGAAGAATTACGAGAAGCCTTTAAATCTCAAGGTAAGGAAAATTCCTCTGATTTTAAAACAGTCGATGAAGCCGATGGGGAAGAGAAGGCTGAAAACTCATCAGTAGATTGTGAAGCATTGGAAACCTCATCTCTAACTGAAACTGAAGAAAATTTGATGGATTCGATTACCACGGATGAAACTGTTGGAATGGATCATCAAGAGTCAACGGATTTTTCCAAAGATCCGAGAGTAGAAGAATAATCTTTTTTGTGGAGTTATCAATGAAAAAACCAAGAAAAATTCCGATGAGAACTTGTGTCGGTTGTCGTCAGAGCAAACCGAAGCAAGAGCTTATCCGTGTCGTTAAAAATAAAGAACATGAAATTTTTGTAGATGAAAGCGGAAAGGCAAATGGTAGAGGTGCATATTTATGCAATAATAAAGATTGCCTGGATAAGGCAATTAAAAACCATGGATTGAACAAAGCTTTTTCCACAGATATAAGCGAGGAAACCTATGCAAGTTTAAGAGAATCCATTCGATAAATATTGCACTTTGTAAGGAGGTGTTCCACTTGTCAAAAATCAGAGTACATGCTTTGGCAAAAGAAGTTGGAATCAGTAGTAAAGAGTTAATCTTAAAATTACAGGAATTAAATATCCCTGTAAAAAATCATATGTCGACTTTAGTGGAAGAAGATGCCAATAAAGTACGACAATCTTTTGCTAAGGGGACAGAAGGAAAGTCTTCTCAACAGTCGCAAGATAACATAAATAAAAAACAAAAACAGACCAAAAAGAAGCAAAATAAGAAAACACAAAACATCTCTGAAAAAAAAGAGATCAAAAAAACATCAAAACAATCGAAAAATAAAAAAACGGAAACGTCTCAGACGAAAAAAATGAAAGATTCTGTGGCAAAAGAGGAAAAGACCGTTTCAAAAAAGGACGATAAATTCAAAAAAAATAAATCGAAAAAAAGAAATAAGCACACACAAAAAGATAATAACAATCAGAAACAACAATATCGTCCTAGAGATCTAAGTAAAAAGAAACCGAAGAAGAAATCGAGACAAAAAAATAAGGTAGAAAAAGGAGATGGTACTATTATCAACATCAGTGCTCCTATTACAGTAAAAGATTTTGCTGATAAATTAAGTGTACCGGTAGCTCAAGTTATTACTAAATTAATGGCCTTAGGTGTTATGGCAAATCAAAATCAGTCTATTGATGAAGATGCCTGCATTTTAGTAGCTGATGAATTAGGGAAAGAAATAGAATTAGCAGAACCGGAAATTGAAATAAGTATTGAAGAAGAATACGGTCTATTAAAAGAAGATAAGCCTCAACAACTTAAACCCAGACCACCGGTAGTTACTATTATGGGTCATGTTGACCATGGAAAGACGTCTCTTTTGGATGTTATAAAATCTTCTCATGTAACGGATAGTGAAGCGGGAGGAATTACGCAACATATCGGTGCATATACTGTTACTTTAAATGGCAAAAAAATTACGTTTTTGGATACCCCCGGTCACGAAGCTTTTACATCAATGCGTTTACGTGGTGCTCAAACTACTGATATAGCCATCCTAGTCGTGGCGGCCGATGACGGCGTTATGCCCCAGACCATTGAAGCGATATCCCATGCGAAATCAGCCGGCGTGCCGATTATTGTCGCGATCAATAAAATTGACAAACCAACGGCAAATCCGGAGCGGGTAAAACAGGAATTAATGCAACATGATCTGGTAGCAGAAGAATGGGGCGGCAACACAATTACCGTTAATGTGTCTGCAAAAACCAAAGAAGGTATCGATGAATTATTGGAAATGATTCTTTTATTGGCAGAAATGCAGGAATTAAAAGCCAATCCAAATCGGAAAGCCATTGGTACCATTATTGAGGCTAATTTAGATAAGGGCAAAGGACCCATGGCCACTGTTTTGGTTAAAAATGGAACCTTGCGTTTTGGAGACTATGTGGTGAGCGGAACTTGCAATGGTCGTATTCGTGCCATGGATGATGATAAAGGACGAGCTTTGAAAAAAGCAGGCCCTTCTATACCTGCTGTCATTTTAGGCCTTTCTGATGTACCCAATGCTGGTGATACCATTTTTGCAGTAAAAGATGATAAGACAGCAAAGGCGATTGCCGATAAAAACAGAGCCCAAGTTCGTGAAGAACGGTTAAATATGACGAATAAAGTCAGTCTTGAAAATCTTTTCGATAAAATTAAAGAAGAGGAAATGAAAGACTTAAACCTAGTGGTCAAAGCTGATGTAAAGGGTTCTGTAGAAGCTTTAATTCAATCACTTTTAAAATTAACCAATGAAGAGGTCAAAATCAATATCGTTCACTCTGGAGTGGGAGGAATCAATGAATCAGATATTACACTAGCTTCTGCTTCTAATGCAATCGTCATCGGTTTTAACGTAAGACCCAATATTAATGCCATTGATATGTCAAAAGAAGAAGAAGTAGAAATTCGAACTTATCGAGTTATTTATGACATTATCAATGATATTGATTCTGCAGTAAAAGGTCTTTTAGAACCAACAATTGTGGAAGAAATTCAAGGTCGTTGTGAAGTTCGTCAAACTTTTAAATTACCGAATAACAATATGGTTGCAGGCGTATATGTATTAAGTGGAAAAATTCCTCGAAATTCCAAAGTCAAGGTACTACGTGACGATATCGTCATTCACGAAGGCGATATTTCATCCTTAAAGAGATTTAAAGATGATGTTCGTGAATTGGCAACCGGTTACGAAGGCGGCTTAATGGTAGATGGCTTCAATGATATAAAAGAAGGAGATTTCTTAGAATCCTATATATTGAAAGAAGTGAAAAGAGGATAAGCATGAATAAGAAAAGAATTCATCAGATTTCAGAAGAAGTAAAGCGAAGTATTTCCGATATCATTCAAAATAAATTAAAAGATCCGAGAATACCAATTTTGACCTCCGTTTCTCATGTGGAAGTGACCGGTGACTTATCTTATGCAAAAATCTATATTTCCGTTTTAGGAAGTGATGAAGATCGTGAGTCGGCATTAGAAGGCTTGGAATCTGCAAAAGGATTTATTAAAAAGGAACTTTCCAGAGAAGTTAAATTGAGAGTTATGCCGGAATTGATTTTTATCAAAGACGATTCCATTGAAAAGGGTATTGAAATGAGCAAATTGATTGATGAGGTCAATCATGAATAATTTAAAAACATTAGCGAAATCTTTCGCAAATGTATATGAAGATGCAAAATCCATTGTCATTTGCTCCCATATGAATCCTGATGGTGACAATCTAGGGTCGATCCTTTCCATCTATCATTTAGCTCAAAACCACGGAAAAACTGCATACTTGGTATGTGATGATGAAATTCCCACTGCTGAATCCTTTTTACCAGGTCTAGAAGATCGAGTCCATTCTGAAACATTGAAAGATCAAGAATTTGACCTGATGATCATTCTTGATTGTGCTGATCTGAACCGTACAGGAAAGGCAAAGAATCTCTTAAAACGATCAAAGTATAGCGTCAATATCGATCATCACAATACCAACGATCACTTTGCAGATTTAAATATCGTAGATGCTCAATCGCCTGCTACTGCTGAAATTGTTTTTGAGATTTTCCAGGAGTTGAATTATAAAATCACAAAGGAAATTGCAACCTGTTTATTTACAGGAATAGCTACGGATACCGGCTCCTTTAAATATGATTCCGTGCGACCTCGAACCTTTGAAATTGCCAGTATTTTATTGGGAAAAGGAATTAATTTAAATGATATAACCGTCCACTTATTTCAAAGTAGAACGAAAGAGAAAACAGATCTTCTATTACGAGCACTAGACACTTTGGAATATTATTGTGATGATAAAATTGGAATCGTAACAGTTTTAGAATCGGATATAACAAAAGCAAAAGCTCGAAAAAGTGATGCCGATGGTATTGTCGAATTTGTTCGAGATATTGCATCCATTGAATTGGCGATTCTACTAAAAGAGAAAGATGATTTTATTCGTCTTTCTACTCGATCCAAAAAGGTATTTGATTGTACAAAACTGGCTTCTCAATTTAATGGAGGAGGCCATATAAGGGCAAGTGGTGGAACTATTTATAATATGACGATGGACGAGGCTAAGAAAGCTGTCATTGCAGCAGCAATTAAGGAAATGAAAAAATGAACGGCATTTTGCTATTTAACAAACCCCAGGGAATTAGCTCCCATGATGCAGTCTATATCTTACGCAGAAAAACAAAAATAAAAAAAATAGGACATACCGGCACCCTTGATCCCATGGCAACAGGGGTGCTGCCTATGTGTATTGGTAAAGCAACGAAAGTCTCTGACTATATCTTAAAGGGAGATAAAGAATATATTGCACAAATTCGTCTAGGCATACAGACGGATACTTATGATATTACCGGAACGGTGACCAATACCTGCACCAAAATAGTAAGCAGACAAAATGTATTAAATGTTTTACAACAATTTATCGGTGTCAATCATCAGGTACCACCTATGTACTCAGCGATTAAAGTGGGGGGAAAAAAATTATATGAATATGCTCGAGAAGGCATTACCATCCAACGAAAAAGTCGTGAGATTCATATTTTTTCCATAGAATTATTGGATTTTTCAAAAAACACCTTTACCATTAAAGTGAATTGTTCTTCCGGTACCTATATTCGAAGTTTAGCAAATGATATTGGTCTTTCATTAGGGACATACGCCACATTATCCAAACTGATCCGCAGTAAAACGTCCGATTTTATGTTGAAAGATTGTATCACAGAAAAAGAATTGGAATGTATGGACTTAAAGGAACTGGAAAAACGATTGATTCCATTGGATCGCCCTCTTCGACATTTAAAGCCTTTTGACATTCCTTCTTCCGGTTATAAAATAATCATCAACGGAGGATTTTATCCATTGAAAGAACCTATTAAAAAAGGGTATTATAGATTATATTGTGACGAATCATTTTTAGGAATTGGGGAAACACGTGAAATTAACAAACAATTATTTATTAAAATGAATAAAAAACTGATATAGGTGAAATATGGAAGTTATAAATATTGATTTAAGCTTTATGGCCAAAGAACCATCGGTAATTGCCCTAGGTAATTTCGATGGACTTCACAAAGGACATTTAACACTATTACAAAAAGCGATACAAAGATCTCGGGAGTTAAATATTAAATCCAGTGTGCTTTTATTTACAGAACATACGGACAATTTAATAAGTTTTCAAAAAAAAGAAATTATTATCACCAATCGTATTAAAATGAAATTATTGGAAGAAATAGGAATCGACTTATGTTATGTGATAGATTTTACCCCTGAATTTATGAATATTGAGCCACTAAATTTTTTAATCGATTTTTTAAAGAATAAGTTACAAACTGTAGGGATTGTTGTCGGATATGATTACACTTACGGTTATCGAGCAAAGGGGGATTCTTTATTTTTATTAAAAAACAAAGAATCTTTTGATACCGTTGATATTATTGATCCGGTAACTTATAATGGTATTCCTATTTCTTCCACTATGATCCGAGAATTCATTCGAAATGGAGAAATCGAAACGGCAAATCGTCTTTTGACAAGACCCTACCGAATGACGGGATACATTGTGCATGGGAAAAAACTTGGTACAAAAATGGGATATCCCACGGCAAATGTACAATTAGATGATCATTATGTGATTCCGAAATTTGGAGTTTATGATACGAATATCACAGTGAAAGGTCAAACTTATAGGGCAGCTACAAATGTAGGTGTCAATCCCACCGTAGATTTTGACGGGATCAAAATTGAAAGTCATATCTTAGACTTCAATGAAGATATTTATCGAGAATCGATCATTTTGGAATTTTTGTCTTTCTTAAGACCTGAGACGGTTTTTGATTCTGTTTCAGCATTGTTTCAACAAATAGAAAGAGATATTCAACAAATAAGACAACGATAATATTGACAAGTGAAGAAACAAATGGTATTCTTTTAAGGTGGATTAGCTTATCGTGGTCTAACATTCCTCGGTGTTTTACTAGGATAAGGTTTATTAAATTTTGGAGGTTATGATATGTTGAACAAAGAATTGAAAAATGAAATTATTAATACGTTTAAGCAACATGAAGGAGATACAGGATCTCCTGAAGTACAGATTGCTATTTTAACAAGAAGAATTAATGATCTTAATGAGCACTTAAAAACCCATAAAAAAGACCACCATTCAAGAAGAGGACTCTTAAAAATGGTTGGTAAGAGAAGAAACTTATTGAGATATTTAAGAAATAAAGATATTGAAAGATATCGTACTTTAATTGAACAATTAAAGATAAGAGGATAAATAGAGCGGGGTAAATGCCCGCTCTTTATTGTTATGAAAAGGAGGATATAATGGAAAAAGTTTTTACCATGGATTTGGCAGGTTCTCAATTGAAAATAACCGTCGGAAAAGTAGCAGAACAAGCAAACGGAGCCTGTCTTGTTCAATATGGTGACACGGTTGTATTGGTCACGGCTACTTCCTCTAGTAAACCTCGTGAAGGTATAGATTTCTTCCCTTTGAGTGTTGATTATGAAGAAAAGATGTATTCAGTCGGTAAAATTCCGGGAGGATTTGTCAAGCGAGAAGGTCGTCCCAGTGAAAAAGCAATATTGACTGCTCGATTGATTGATCGTCCCATCCGTCCGCTGTTTCCCGAAGGTTTTCGAAATGATGTTCAAGTAGTGGCCACTGTCTTGTCCGTGGATCAAGATCATTTACCGGATGTAGCTGCAATGATCGGTTCTTCCATTGCTTTGTCGATTTCTGATATTCCTTTTGACGGTCCAACAGGTTCTGTTCAAGTGGGAATGATTGATGGAGAATATATAATAAATCCTACAGAAGAGCAAAGGAATGCTTCTTCCATCCATCTAATGGTTGCAGGAACAAAATCAGCTATAATGATGGTTGAAGCAGGAGCAGATATCGTCACAGAAGATGAAATGCTCGGCGCTATTTTGGCAGGTCATAAGGAAATTCAAAAAATTTGTGATTTTATCGAAGATATCGTAAAAGAAGTCGGTCGCGAGAAAGCAGACTTCGAGGTTTATACCCCTGATGCAGACATCGTACAACAAGTGAAAGAATACGGATCTCAACTTTTGATTGATGCGATACGCCAAAAAGATAAGGTTCAACGAGAAGAGGATACAGAAGCGGCCAAAGAAAAAATCAAAGAACATTTTGAAGACCTAATGGAAGAACATGAGAAAGACATTAAGGCTGCAATCGAAGAAATCGAAGTACATGAGGTACGCAGAGGCATTTTAGAAGATGAGATTCGCCCGGACAATCGACAATTGACAGAAATTCGTTCTCTTTCTTCAGAAGTCGGTGTATTGCCTAGAACCCATGGCTCCGGATTGTTTACTAGAGGACAGACACAAGTTTTATCTGTCACAACATTAGGGGCTTTATCTGAAGAGCAGGTTGTGGATGGTTTGGGAGACGATTCTTCCAAAACATATATTCACCACTATAATTTTCCTCCTTACTGCGTGGGAGATACTAGACCCATGAGAGGCCCCGGTAGGCGAGAAATAGGCCACGGTGCTTTAGCGGAAAGAGCATTAATACCGGTACTTCCCAAAATTGAAGATTTTCCCTATACGATTCGAGTCGTATCAGAAGTTTTATCTTCCAACGGTTCGTCTTCCCAAGCTTCCGTCTGTGGATCTACTCTATCTTTAATGGATGCCGGTGTTCCCATTAAAGCTCCGGTGGCGGGTATCGCCATGGGATTAATAGAAGATCATGGGAATATTAAGATTTTAACGGATATTCAAGGTTTGGAAGATCACTTCGGGGATATGGATTTTAAAGTTGCTGGAACAAGACAAGGGATTACTGCCATCCAAATGGATATCAAAATTGAAGGAATTAGTCGCGAAATCTTAGAAGTGGCTTTGGAGCGTGCTAAACATGCAAGATTAGCGATCTTGGACAATATGCAAGCTACGATCGAAGCTCCGAGAGAACAACTTTCACCCTATGCACCCATTATTCATATCATTGTCATTGACCCTGAAAAAATCGGTGAAGTAATTGGTGCCGGCGGAAAAATTATCAATAAAATCATTGAACAGACTGGCGTAAAAATAGATATTGAGGATGACGGAAAAATTTCAATTCTTTCTGAAGATGATGAAAAAGCCAAGGAAGCAATTCAAATAATTGAAGGAATTGTCAAAGAAGTAGAAGTCGGAGATATCTATACTGGCAAGGTTAAAAAGATCGTCAAATTTGGGGCATTTGTAGAGATTAAAAAGGGAACAGAAGGTCTACTTCATATCTCAGAAATACAAAGAGAAAGAACCAATAAAGTCGAAGACGTCCTACGGGAAGGTGACGATGTGAAGGTTAAAGTTATCGGTATGGAAGACAATGGTAAAATTTCACTCTCTCGAAAAGCATTATTACCCAAAGAAGAAGACAAAGAAGAACCGAAAAAATCCTAATATCTAATTAAATGAAGCACTCACTTAGTGGGTGCTTATTTCAACGGAAAGAGACATTGAAGAACTATATTACTTTGAAAGGCTCTTTCTCTCGATCGACAGAATATAAAATCTCCTTTTATGATATAATTTTACATAGAGGTGACATATTGAAAAACAAAAAAAAGAAACCAAAAAAATTTAATAAAAGAGCTAAGTCGAGGACAAAAGAATTTGATTCTTCTTCAAAAGATGAAATTTTTGGTCTTTTATTAATGGTGATTGGAATTATATCTTTTATCTCTCTTTACAGCGACAAGATGGGAATCATAGGGCAATTATTATATAAGCTACTTTCTCTGATAGGCGGTTCCGCTAATTTTTTATTGCCATTGATGCTTATATTTTGGGGAATGCTCTATAATATGCGTTCAACTCAAAACTATGTAAAAAAATATATTATTTCGAGTATTATTATTTACTTGTGCATTCTCGTTTTTTTGGATGAGTCGAAAGATTTAAGTATCACCTTAATTGACCGTATCAATCTAGCTATTGAGTATCTTTCCATTACCAAAAGTGGCGGTGTAATCGGCGCGATTTTGGGTTTTTTTATATATAAACTCCTAGGATCACTAGGAACTTATATCCTTATGAGTATAGTTATTCTTGCCACTTTGTATTTTATGTTAAAGGATAATATCAGTGACATTAAGCTTTTTGTTGAAAATTTGGTATCTCATTTTATAGAAATAAAAGAAAAATTTGAATTAAAGCGAATGACAAGACAAAAAGACAGGGAAAATAAAAAAAGAAAATCTTCGCCAATAAAAAAATCCAAAGAACAAGCTCCGAAAACGCTTGTGAAAAATGATGAGATTCGCTCCACGAAAGATCAGGATTTAATAATTCATGATTTTCGAAAAATTGGGCAGTCTTCCGATGACAAAGAAGATCAGGAAGAAAAACATATCCAAAATGATCATGTGGAAGAAAGCTTTCATATTTCAGAAGAAAAGAAGATGATGAACTATATTTTCCCAAAATTGGAATTATTAAATAATATTAAATCCCAAAATACCATGTCTAATCAGGAAATTATCAATAATGGTAAAATCATTGAACATACCATTGATAACTTCGGCATTGAATCAAAAGTTGTAGCCATCAATAAGGGTCCCGTTATCACTTGTTACGAACTGGAGCCGGCTCCTGGAGTTCGGCTTTCCAAAATAGTCAGTTTAAGTGATAATATAGCCATGGCTTTAGCCAGCTCCGATATTAGAATCGAAGCACCTATCCCGGGAAAAGCTGCGGTAGGTATTGAGGTGCCCAACAAAGTTAAAGATGCTGTCAGCTTGCGAGAGATTCTTGAGTCCAAAGAATTCAAGAAAGAAAAATCTTCTGTACCTTTATCATTAGGAAAAGATGTGGAGGGTAATATTATTATTTCTTCTTTAGAAGATATGCCCCATCTTTTGATTGCCGGTGCAACCGGTTCGGGGAAATCCGTATGTATCAATGGGATTATTTTAAATATAATTTTTAAATCGACACCTTCCGAAGTAAAATTAATGCTCATTGATCCAAAAGTCGTTGAACTTAGTGTTTACAATGGAATTCCTCATTTGCTCATACCTGTGGTTACAAATCCGAAAAAAGCTTCTTTTGCACTAAATTGGGCAGTGGAAGAAATGGAAAAAAGATATCAATTATTTGCGGAAAACTCTGTTCGAGATTTAAAAGGGTATAATCATAAAATGAAGGAAATAAAGGCTTTTGACAAAGTTTTACCTAAAATTGTAATTATTGTCGATGAATTGGCAGATTTAATGATGGTTGCGTCCAATGAAGTAGAAGATGCCATTACTAGATTGGCTCAAATGGCTCGAGCTGCCGGAATGCATTTAATCTTAGCAACTCAAAGACCAAGTGTGGACGTTATTACTGGAACGATAAAAGCAAATATACCTTCAAGAATTGCTTTTTCAGTCTCTTCATCTGTAGATTCTCGAACTATTTTAGATTTAAGTGGAGCGGAAAAATTACTAGGTAAGGGTGATATGCTATTCTATCCCGGATCGTATCCAAAGCCCAAAAGAATTCAAGGAGCCTTTGTTAGTGATAAAGAGGTAGAACAAGTTGTAGACTTTATTAAACTCAACAATGATAGTCCTGAAAATAAAATGAAAGATAAGATTATAGAAGAGATAGAAAAGCAAACTAAAACAGAGGTGGAAGACAGAGATCCTCTTTTCAAAGAAGCATTACGTCATATTGTAGATGATGAACAAGCTTCTATTTCTTATCTTCAAAGAAAACTTCGAATCGGCTATTCGAGAGCAGCTCGAATTGTTGATCAAATGGAAGAAATGCAAATTATCGGTCCTCATGAAGGTTCAAAACCCCGATCCTTATTGATGACCAAAGAAAAAATTGAAGAATTATTGGAGGAAGATAATGAATAGAGTACATTTTGTAACTCTTGGATGCTCAAAAAATGAAGTAGATTCTTCAATTATGCAGTCGGTTTTAAACAAAGACCAATTTTTAATTGAAAAAAATCCTCATCATGCAGATATTATCATTATCAACACATGTGGTTTTATTCAATCTGCGAAAGAAGAATCCATTGATACCATATTTGAAGCCAGTCTATATAAAGAAAGAGGTCAGTGTAAAAAATTGTTACTAGCTGGCTGTTTAGCACAAAGATACTCAAAGGAATTAATGGAAGAAATTCCTGAAATTGACGGTATTATCGGCACAGGAAATTTAAAGGATCTCAATGCAATACTAATGGATGTATTGGAAAATCAACGGGTGGTAAAAGCTGATAATATCAATGATGATTATCTGGAAGGTTATGAGCGTTTAAATGTTCAAGTAACGGAATACGTCAAGATATCCGAAGGTTGTAATAATCACTGTAGTTATTGCATTATACCTCAATTACGAGGTCGCAATCGGTCTCGTAAAATCGAAGATATTGTAGATGAAATACAATATTTAGTTGCAAATGGAGCTCGTGAAATTATATTGATTGGTCAAAATACTACGGATTATGGGATTGACCTATATGGAGAGTATCGTTTGGCAGATTTGATTTCAGAAATAAGTCGTATTGAGAAGCTTAAATGGATTCGGGTTTTATATCTATATCCGGACCACTTCAATGATTTATTAATCGATGAGTTTAAAAATAATGACAAGCTTTTAAAATATGTAGATATCCCATTGCAACATGTAAGCAATCGAGTATTAAAAGGTATGAACCGTCATACGGATCAAAATCACATAAAAAACTTGATGCATCGCTTGAGAAGTGAGATTAAAGACATAGTGATTCGGACAACTTTTATTGTCGGATTCCCAGGAGAAGAGGAATCTGATTTTAGAGAGCTGATGGATTTTATTAAAAAATATCCCTTCGATAAAATAGGAGTTTTTCCCTACTCCAGAGAAGAGGGAACCAAGGCCTATGAAATGAAAGAGCAAGTACCAGAAACTATAAAGACTCAACGAATTCAATCGATTATGAAGATGCAAAGTTCTATCTCTAAAGAGCTATTGGAACAAAATATCGGCAAAGTATTGGAAATATTAATAGAGGAAAAAGTTGCTCCCAATGAATATATCGGAAGAAGCGTAATGGATGCACCTGAAATAGACGGTATTACTTATGTGCATTCTCAAAAAGATATCCAAACTGGAGATTTTATCCCTGTAGAAATTATGGATGCACTAGAATATGATTTAATTGGAGATGCGTTATGAATACACCAAACAAGTTAACCTTTTTAAGAATTTTAATGGTCCCCATTTTCGTATGGAGTATGTATTTGGAGTTTTCCAACTCCAGATTGATTGCAACTATTTTATTTGTTATTGCCTCATTGACGGATTTCTTTGACGGATATTTAGCTCGAAGAGACCATCTAGTTACAAATTTTGGTAAATTTGCAGATCCCTTAGCTGACAAAATCCTTGTTTGTTCGGCAATGATATTATTATCTTCCCTAGGCGAAATACCGGCTTGGGGTGTTATTATCATTATATCTCGTGAATTTGCCGTGACGGGATTTCGAATTATTGCAGCAGCTGAAAATATAACAATCGCTGCCAGTCCTTTGGGAAAAATAAAAACAGTATCTCAACTGCTGTCAATGGTTTTAATACTGACCAATTGGGAGGGCCCATATAAAATTGGACTCATTTTATTTTATGTGGCCGTAGTGTTTACTATTATTTCCGGTATTGACTATTTTGTAAAAAATAAACAAGTTTTAGATTTGGAAAATATTTGAGGTTATTATGAAAGCAGAAATTATTACAATAGGAACTGAAATTCTCATTGGGAGTATTATCAATACAAATTCTAAATATCTAGCCAATAAATTATCGGAAATTGGAGTTGAAGTTCTGCGACAAGTGACGATCAATGACGCCATTCAGGATATAACCGATGAATTGAAAATTGCCGTTGAAAAATGTGATATTGTCTTTGTATGCGGTGGACTCGGCCCCACGGAAGACGATGTTACAAGAGAAGCCGTAGCAAAATTTGTAGGAATGCCCTTAATCTATGATGAAGAAGAAAAGAAAAATTTAATCGATGCCAGCGAAAAAATGGGTCGAATTTTATCACCTAATAATTTAAAACAGGTACAATTGATTAAAGGTTCTACAAAATTAAAAAATCATTGGGGCTCTGCTTTAGGCGAATACGTACAGTTTAAAAAGTCCAAGATTTTTTTGTTACCAGGACCACCAAAGGAATTTGAACCGATGGTTGATCATTACATTGCAAAAGCGATTGATACGGATCAAAATATTCTTATTAAGTCTGTTAATGTCATCGGCCTTGGAGAATCCAATGTTGAGTTGATCTTACGAAAATTACATTTAGAAAATGATAATATCAGCATCAATACTTTTGCCCACTACACTCAAACTGAAATTAAATTAATCGCAAAAGGAGATCAGCGATCTGATTTAAATAAACTGATGAATGATCGAATAGAAAAACTATACGAAACTTTCAGTGGACATATTTATAGTGAAGACAATGCCAGTGTTGAGGAAGTTTTGATTCGTCGTCTAATAGAAACCGGTCAAACCATTTCCATCGCTGAGTCAATAACCGGTGGTTTAATTGCAGGGGAACTAACTAATGTTTCCGGAGCATCACAAGTGTTGCACTCATCCTTTGTCACCTACTCCAATGGATCCAAAGAAAAGCATTTAGGCGTAAATCATAGTACCCTTGAAGATTTTGGTGCCATCAGTAAACAAACAGCTCTGGAAATGGCAAAGGGACTTCTGGAAAAAGAACAAGTGGATATTGCGGTAGCTACGACGGGAGAAGCAGGACCGATCCCTTCAGAAACCGAGGTTGGAAATGTCTACGCTTGTATTTATTTTGCTGATGGAACTTATGATATAAAGCATTATTTTTTTCCGGGAAATCGAAATAAAATAAGAAGTAGAACAGTGAATTCCGTATTATCAAATTTATTGTATTTAGTTAATAAAAGGAGGAGAAAATGAGCGAAAACAATGGAAGAAAAGAAGCTTTAGATAAAGCTCTTTCAAAGATTGAAAAACAATTTGGAGAGGGATCTGTTATGAAGCTGGGAGATAATGTGAATTTAGATGTAGAATCGATTCCTACCGGATCACTAGCTTTGGATATTGCTTTGGGCATCGGTGGTTTTCCAAAGGGAAGGATCATTGAAATCTACGGTCCTGAATCTTCTGGAAAGACAACTCTTGCCCTTCATATGTTAGCTGAATGTCAAAAAATAGGAGGAACCGGTGCTTTTATTGATGCAGAACATGCATTGGACCCTGCCTATTCAAAAAGATTAGGCGTCGATATTGAAAATTTGATCGTTTCTCAGCCGGATACGGGAGAGCAAGCTTTGGAAATTACAGAAGCACTGGTTCGAAGTAATGCAGTGGATGTAATCGTTATTGACTCCGTTGCCGCTCTGGTCCCTAAAGCAGAAATTGAAGGGGAAATGGGGGCAAGTCAAATTGGACTTCAGGCCAGGTTGATGTCTCAAGCTCTTCGAAAATTGACAGGTGCCATTAATAAATCAAAAGCGACTGTCATTTTTATTAACCAACTTCGAGAAAAAGTAGGAGTGATGTTTGGAAATCCAGAAACGACTACTGGAGGTCGAGCTTTGAAATTTTATGCTTCGGTTCGTCTAGATATTCGAAGATCTGAAAATATTAAACAGGGAGACAATATCGTAGGGAACAGAGTTCGAGTAAAAGTGGCCAAGAATAAAGTTGCCCCACCTTTTAAATTAGCGGAATTTGACATCATGTACGGCCAGGGGATTTCTAAAGTGGGCAATGTCTTGGACGTAGCTGCTGAAGCAGAAATTGTCAAAAAAGCGGGAGCTTGGTATTCATACGGAGATGAGCGCTTGGGACAAGGTCGTGAAAAAGCAAAAGATTTTTTATTGGAAAATCCACAGATATTAAGTGAAATCGAAGAAAAGGTTAGAGACCATTATGGCTTAAATGGAAATCCTGAAGAAGATTCTCAAGAAGAATAATGGAGTAACGCTTTGAAAATTCTTTATTTTACAGATACGCATATTCGAGGCACCAATCCTAAAAATAGGATAGATGATTTTTATAAAACCTTGCTGACAAAATTTGAAGAAGTACTACAAATTACAATTGATGAAAATATTGATTTTGTATTACATGGGGGAGATCTCTTTGACCGACCGGATATTTCTGTCAGTGTGGTGGGTGAATTTTCTAAAATTTTGAATCGATTTCCTGTTCCCATTTATGCCATTAGTGGAAATCATGACATCTTTGGGCATAATCCTGATACTTTACATCGAACGATGTTGGGGTTGATTTCAAATTTAGGAGTATTAAATATTATAAATGATAAAAAGATTATTTTAAAAAAAGACATTAAAGTACAATTGACAGGTGCACCCTATACTATGTCAATCGATGACAAAAATAATCATAATGGGTATATCCTTAATGAAAAAGATCCTGATTGCGATTATGCAATCCATATGACCCATGGTTTTCTTGTAGACAAACCTTTTTTAAAAGATGTAAAGCATACCCTGATTACGGATATATTAGATACAAAGGCGGATATTACTTTGGGAGCCCATTACCATTACGGTTTTCCAACCACTTGTATCGAGGGCAAATATTTTATCAATCCAGGTGCTTTAGTTCGTATTTCCAATTCACTTGCTGAAATGAAACGAAAAGTAAAAATAGACATTATTGAACTTTCAGATACCATTTCCATACGAGAGGTGCCTTTGCAATCAGCTCGTCCAGGGACGGAAGTACTGGATCGATCAGAAATTGAAAGACATAAGTTTAAAGGTATGAAAATCCACGAATTTAAAGAAATTATTGATTCATCCTCTAATTTGAACGAATTAGATATTTTTAGCTTATTACAAAAAATTGCAGAAAATGAGCAAATTCCTCAAAAAGTTCGTGATGAAGCTTTGCATCGGGTTGAAAAAGCTCAAATAGAAGGGGCGAACTATAAATGATCTACATTACAAAAGTGGAATTAGAAAATTTTCAATCCCATTCCCATTCCGTCATGGAGTTTGATAGGGGGCTCAATGTGATATTGGGCAATTCAGACTCTGGAAAAACAGCAGTTTTACGAGGTATTAAATGGACATTATACAATGAACCTTTAGGAGATTACTTTATTCGGCAGGGTGAAACTAATGTATCTGTGACAATTACTTTTAATACTGGGACAGTGGTCAAACGATTGCGGACGCGATCTAAAAATGCCTATTATTTAAAAAAACCTGATGGAAAGGAATATAATTTTGAAGGCTTTGGTACCGTGGTTCCTAAAGAAATTTCTGAAACCATTGGTATGTATAAGATTAATTTAGATAATGAGAACAGGTCAATTTTAAACATAGCAGAACAATTGGAAGGTCCTTTTTTATTAAATGAGAAACCGTCATTACGTGCATCTGCTATCGGTCGATTAATTGGAGTCAATTATGTGGACGATGCCTTGCGTAATGTAGTCCGAGATAATAAACGAATCCAACAAGATCTAAAAATTCTAAAATCGAATCAAAAGTCACTTCAAGAAAAGATTGCAGAATTTGATTATTTAAAGGATCTGGAAAATAAATATAAAGAATTGGTTACCATCAGAGAGTCCATCGGAAAAAATCAAGCTCTCTTGGAAAAGTATCATGATTTTTTAAACCGATTTTTAAATTATCAAAAAGAAATCGACAACTTAAAGACAAGATTAAAATATTATCAAAATATCGATACCCTTGAAAAGAAAGTATTACGCTTGGATAATTTATCTTCCCGACACCATTATATGTCCCTACTTTATGACAAGCTTAAAGATAATCAAAAAGATTTTTACGATACAAAAATTCAATATAACCAAGTACAAAACATCGGGCAAATTGATTTGTTACTAGAAACCATCCAAGAAAAGAGTATGGAGTTTTCAAAAAAAGAAGTTTATTTCCAGCAATTAAATTATCAAAAGACTGAAATCCACAAGACCAAGGTATCTTTGAAACGATTGAAAAATTTGAATCGATGGGAAGAAATTTATCAACAATTGTATATCTCTTTAATTCAATTTAAAAAACAATCAAAATTCTTGAAGGAATTGGAAAAGATTGAAGGATTATTGTCGATAGGAAGGGAATATACGAAAGAATTTGAGGATTTAAACGAAGGATTCAAGATAATAAATGAATTGACTACAAAAATCATATATTTTCGATCTTTGACCTCAAAGCAGGAGCAATTTATAAATGTATCAATCCAATTAAATAGACTAGAGAAAGAGTTGAAAAAACATACTATAAAAATTATCCATTTATCTAAAGAATACGAGGATTTTATTATGGAATTAAAGATTTGTCCTTTTTGCTATAGTGAAATTACTGAAAGTTCTCTTGCCCATATTAAATCACATTTAAGAGGTGATAATAAATGAATTATGAAGAAAATTTAAATGAATTAAAGAAGGAATTGGATAAAGCAAAAAATTTAAAATACCGAGCAGAAGCCAGACTGGAAGAGTTAGAATCTCAAAAGAGTAAGCTATTGGAGGAAATACGGGAAGAAGGCATCGAACCAGAAAACCTGGAAATGGAAATTAAAAATTTAGAAAAGGAAATCAAGGAGCTTTTTCAAAAAGCCAACGAACTTATGCCAAGGTTGTGATCCATTGAATCTTCAACAATTAGATCAAAAAATTAATCAATTAAACAATAAAATAAACGGAGATAAAGGTAGATTGGATATTTTACACTCTGAATTAGAAACGAATACAAAGCAGATAAATGATTTAGAAGCTTATGGAGAAATTTTGACACAAGTATCTCTTCTCTTCCAAAAAACATCTCAATTTGCACGAGAACAGGCAAAACAGCAAATTGAAGATATCGTTTCGAAATGCCTCCAGTTTATATTTGAAGTTGATATTGAATTTATTATAGAACTTGGTGAATCCCGTGGAGTGCCGGTGGCTGAATTTTATGTTCGATCCAATTATGATGAAGGTTATTCTATTAAGACAAAACCTGAAATTGCTCGAGGTGGAGGTGTTGTGGACATTATTTCCATCGCTCTACGCATAGCCTTTATTCAAATCCATCAGCCTGAAATAAGTGGACCAATTATTTTAGATGAGCCTGGTAAACATGTCAGTGATGATTTTATCTTTAATTTAGGCGAATTTTTAAAACGATCCTCTTCGCTATTTCAACGACAAATCATCATGGTGACGCACAATGCCCACTTGTCTCAAATTTGTGACAGATCTTTTATCGTTACCATTAATAGAGGTGTTTCCAAAGTTTCTATTAACGATAAATTATGATCTTTATCACTTTAAAAAAATATTGACTTTAGTGTATGAAATTGTTACTATGTTAGTAGTGAATGTTTTAATAAATTATGGAAAAAGTTGCTATAATCTTTCATAGTGATTTTTTGTTGCCTTAATTGAATAGTTTTGAAAGATATTATCAGGAGGATAATCAATGATTTATAATTCTAAAATAAAAAATGAGCAAACAGATGGATTTTTTGAAGCTGTGCTAGCTTTGGAAAACGAAGAGGAATGTTACCGCTTTTTTGAAGACATTTGTACTGTCAAAGAAATTCAAGCGATAGCTCAAAGACTGCAAGTTGTAAAATTATTAGTAAAAAACAAGACTTATCATGAGATTGAAAGTGAAACCGGTGCAAGCACCGCAACGATTTCTAGGATTAATCGATCTTTAAATTACGGAGCAGATGGATATAAATTAGTACTTACTCGACTAGGGTATGTTGAAGAAAATGAAGAAGATTAAGTCCATTAAAAAACCACATAAAAATGTGGTTTTTTTATTTATCGATTTTTATGACAGAGTCTAAAAAATGATCCTTCTGATTGATGGACAATGTGTTAAAATCTTCATATATGACCAAACCAGCCCTCTTCGCTGGATGTCTTTTTATATTTTTTTTAATCGTATAATCCACTTCTACATTGGTTGAACTACTAAGAGAACTATATTTTGCAGCAAGGGCACCAGCAGCATTGATTGCTTCTGTTGAAAATTCTCTACCATCATTTTTTAAAATAACATGGGAGCCGGGAGCATCTTTTACATGGAACCATAAATCTTCTCGCGAAGCAAATTTCATCGTTAAAAAATCATTTTGACGATTATTTCGCCCAACATAGATGACAAATCCATCTTCTGTTTGATAACTACGAAGTTGTATTTTTGTTTCCTTTTTTTTCCTCTTCTTTTTTTCACGTAGAAAACCGGAGCTTTCTAAATCTTTGCGAATCTCCTCAATGTCAGAGTTGTTTTCTGCCAAGTCTAATGATAATTCCACCTCTTTTAAATAATCGATATCTGAAGTCGTATGATCAATTAGAACTTTTAACCGCTTTGCTGCGTTTTTTAGTTTTGAATATTTTTTGTAATATCGATTGGCATTTTGAGGAGCATCTAATGTAATATCTAAAGGAATGGAAATTTCATTCATGTGATCATAAAAATTTTCAACCCTAATAGTAGAGGCTCCTTTTTTTATTTTATGAAAGTTTGAAGAGATCAAATCACCATATATTTTGTATTTTTCTCGATCTAAAGCTTCATTATATTCGTCGATTTGATGAGAAAGTTTCCTTTTGGCCTTATCCAATTCATTTTTTACAAATCGTTTGATATTATGACTTTTGTTTTTCAAGCGATCAGAGAGATCTTTTTCAATATAAAAACAGTCTAAAGCGTTTGAAAGCCCGGTTATATGTTCCTTCTCATCATATTGAAGCAAATCGATGGAATAAAAATCCTTTAACTCCCCATGATTAAAGATTTTAATCGGATCCAATTGATTTTTTTTCACTTGTTTGAAAATTGTTGTAAAACTATTGTTAAGCCTTTCCATTTCATCTTCAGAAAGTTTGGTAATTATCGTTTTAGGATCGATATAACTTCGATAACAAATTTCACGAACCATTTGTGGGCTTATTCCGGTGAATTGGTCCATTAAAAATCTTTTGATACTGTATTCGAGCCTTTGTGTATCAATGATATAATCTTTGAGAGAATCAATCATCAATGGATTTTTCTTATCGGATATTCCCGTCAGAGAATATTCTTTTCCTGGCAGAATCTCACGAATTCGAGACATATGTCGATTTACTCTTTTTATGGAATCATAAATTATTTTTGATTCATTATTTATCAATATAATATTGGAATGTTTTCCCATAATTTCAATAACAAGAGCTTTTTCCACCTCGTCGCCTAGTTCATCTCTTGACGATACAACCATTTTCATGATGCGATCCATTTTAAATTGCTCAAAGAATAGGATTTTCGTGTTTTCCAGATGTTTCCTTAACAACATACAAAAAGTCGGAGGTGTCGTGGGATTTTCTCGATTGTCATTTGTTATATATACTCTGGGATTGTTTCCCGATGCAGATAAAAGTAGTTGATAGCGATTTCTGTGATTTCGTATATTTATAATGAGATCATTATTCTCATGCTGGTAAATTTTATCGATTCTTCCATTTTGAAGTTTCTCATTGAGTTCAAAGACTACGCCATGTAGTACCGTTCCGTCAAAGGACATATTATCACTCTCCCTTATCTATTATATAGTATTTTTAATAGAAGAACAAAATTTTCTAAAGTGTTAAGAGCTGTTAAGAAGGCATTGTGAAACGATCCCATACCGCAACTACAATTATAATTTATTCTTCCTTGTTTTCATGTTAAAATTAAAATACAATAGATAATGTCGTTTAATATATAGCTTATGATATAATCAATGGAGATAATATGAAAAATTTATTTACTTATATAAGGGAATGCTATCCAAAAAACACTCCCTTTCTGATCGCAACCGTTACGAAAAAAACTGGATCAGCTCCTCGAGGAGCAGGCTCCCATATGCTAGTGGATTCAAAGGGTTTACAATATGGAACGATTGGAGGCGGAGCCATCGAATACGCTGCCATTCAGGAAGCAATTCAAGCCTTAAATAAAAAAAACAATCTAACTAAAAAGTATATTTTAACAGAAAAAGACGCTATGAATTTAGGAATGGTTTGTGGAGGGCAAAATGAAATCCATTTCGAGTATTTTGAATCCAATGATATTTTTATAAATATGAAATCGGACGAAAAAAAATACATTGTATATAACACAACAAAAAACACACCTTGTATTATCATGGATTCAGAAAGATTACAATCTTTTACGGAAAAAAATTCTTTACCTAAAAATTGGAAACGAATCAGCTGTTTTACCGTCGAAAACCATGGAAATATTTATTTTGTACAAAAAATGTTTTTAAGCTCCAGTATTTATATTTTTGGGGGAGGACATGTATCGAGGGCTTTAGCCCCTATTTTAAATTACCTCAATTTTAATCTTTGTATCATAGAGAATCGAAAAGAATTTTTAAAATCAGAGGATTTTCCTGCAAATTCAATTTTACATTTAATGGAGTATGATAATATTACGGACCTAAACATCGATGCAGAGGACTATGTATGCGTCATGACAAGAGGTCACGCAAGTGATGAAGTCGTAGTGGAACAGATTCTTAAAATAAATCCAAAATACCTCGGCGTCATTGGAAGTCGTCGTAAAACAAAATTAATGAAACAAAAGCTTTTAGACAAGGGGTTTTCAAAAGCTCTAGTAGATTCCATCCATGGGCCGATCGGAATGGATATTTCGGCGGAAACACCTGAAGAGATTGCCATTTCGATTGCCGGTGAAATTATTAAAATTAAAAATACGGAGGTTTAAATGAAAATAATAAAGGTAGAAGATGCTGTTGGAACTGTATTATGTCATGACATGACTCAAATTATAAAAGATGGTTTTAAAGGTCCCCGTTTCCGAAAAGGACATGTTATAAAGCAAGAAGATATTCCTGTTTTATTGGATATGGGTAAAGATCATATTTATGTCTTTGAATGTGGTGACGATCAATACCATGAAAATGATGCGGCTTTACATTTGGCTGAAATTTGTAAAGGAAACAATACTTTCAGTGGAGATATTGTCGAAGGAAAAATTTCAATTTTTTCCCAATGTGACGGGGTTTTGAAAATTGATATAGACCTATTAAATAAAATCAATGGTATTACCGATATTATGATTGCCACAAAATATAATAATACACCGGTAAAGAAGAACAATATAATTGCCGGAACTCGAGTTATTCCTTTAGTCGTAGCTAAAAGTACGATTGAAAGAGCAGAAAAAACAGCTGGTTCAAAAAAGATTATTCAGGTCTTACCTTATAAAGGATTACGAGCCGGTATTGTCACCACGGGAAATGAAGTGTATTATGGACGTATTAAAGATCAATTTACCGATGTTATCCGGAACAAAATAAAAGCTTTCGAAATAACGGAAATTGGACATCGATACAGCAAAGATCCATTAGAAGAAATTGAAGTCCATATTAAAGAATTGATCGACGAAGGAGCCAATATTATTTTTTGTTCGGGAGGAATGAGTGTAGACCCTGATGATAATACACCGGGAGCCATTAAAGCTGTAGCTACGGATATTGTCACTTATGGCGCCCCTGTATTACCGGGTGCCATGTTTATGCTTGCCTATTACAATGATATCCCCATTATCGGTTTGCCTGGCTGCGTAATGTTTTCGAAACAGACAGTATTTGATTTAGTCTTACCACGTTTGGCAGCTGGTGAGAAAGTGACAAAACAAGAGATTGTTGCATTGGGGAATGGAGGACTTCTATAATGAATTTCACCCACTTTGACACCAAGGGAAATGCTCAGATGGTAGACGTTTCTCAAAAAGCTAAAACCGCGAGGTTTGCCATAGCAGGAGGCAAAATTTATTTGTCGAAAAATTGCTTCGATCGAATTTTTGATCAAAAAATACAAAAAGGTGATGTTTTAACCGTTGCACAAATTGCAGGTATTATGGGAATGAAAAAAACAGGGGAATTAATCCCCTTATGTCATCCGTTGTTTTTGTCAGGATCATCTATTGAATTTGTACCCCATCCGGAAGAGTCCTCCATTGAAGTGATGGCTAAGGTAAAAACCAATGGTAAAACCGGTGTGGAAATGGAAGCTCTCACCGGAGTGTCCATTACATTATTAACAATTTATGATATGGTTAAATCCGTTGATAAATCCATGGTGATTGGTGATATTAAGTTGCTTGAAAAATCGGGAGGTAAGAGTGGTGACTATGTACGGAATGAGGGATCAGCATAATCGAAAAATTGACTATTTAAGGATTTCCGTCACAGATCGATGCAATTTACGTTGTCAGTATTGTATGCCTGAAGAAGGAATTCAGCTATTAAAACATAAGGAAGTGCTTTCTTATGAAGACATTTTAAAAATAGTACATTTATTCGTTCAACTGGGAATTACAAAAATTAAAATTACGGGAGGAGAACCTCTTGTTCGGAAAAATATATTTTCTTTAGTGAGAAAGTTAAAGGAAATTCCTGAAATTGAAACAGTAACTATGACGACCAATGGAATTCTATTAAAAAATCATTTAGAAGAGGTTGTAAGTAGTGGTCTTGACGGTCTTAATATATCTTTAGATACTTTGGATGAAAAAAAATATGCTACATTGACAAGAGGGGGACAACTACATGATGTATTGAAGTCGTTGGAATACCTATTGGATTCAAATTTTAAAAATATTAAAATCAATACTGTCCTCATCAGAGGTTTTAATGATGATGAAATCCTTTCTTTAGCCCGCTTGACTCAACATAATCCGATACAGTTGCGTTTTATTGAATTGATGCCTATCGGCAATGGACGGAACTTTCATTCCTATTCACAAGATGAAGTAAAAAAACTGTTGCAACGAGAATTTGGAACACCTCGTGCTGTTTTAAAAAAGTTGGGAAATGGGCCTGCCAATTATTATCACTATCCGAATTTCATTGGAAATATCGGTTTTATCGATCCGATGAATCATAAATTTTGCCAAGATTGTAATCGGATACGGTTAAGTGCCCAAGGTTATTTAAAGCTTTGTTTACAATATTCAGATGGATTGGATCTACGACCCTTTATAAATGGAGAAAAGGATGAAATGGAAGCTCGTAACGCAATTTTTCAAAGCATCCATCGAAAACCTTTAGAAAACACATTTGAAAAAGAGGATATATCTTTTTATATGAATGAGATTGGTGGTTAAATGGGAAAAATAATATCAATTAATACAAGTACACAGAAAGGGACCATAAAGTCAGAAGTTAAAAGAGCCAATTTAATTTTTAATTTTGGAATCGAAAACGATGCCCATGGTGGGAGCTGGCATCGACAAATAAGCCTCTTGTCTTATGAAAGTTTTAATGCCTTTAAAGATAAAATTAATATTCCACTGGAACATGGGGTCTTCGGGGAAAATTTTTTAGTGGAAGGGATCGATTTTAAAAATATAAAAATTGGAGATCAATTGATAATTAATGAGACGATTCTTTTAGAAATTACCCAGATTGGCAAACTATGCCATAAAGGTTGTGAAATACGAAATATAGTAGGTGATTGCATTATGCCACGAGAAGGGGTCTTTGCCAAAGTGTTGCAAGGGGGAAAAGTAAAAAAAGGGGATACGATATGTTTAAAGTAGCTATTCTGACGATCAGTGATTCATCTTATTACGATAAGAAAAAAGATTTAAGTGGTCCGGCATTAAAGTCAATGATTGAAGCCAATGATAAATACATCGTTGAACAAATGGATATTTTACCAGATGACGAAGAAGTAATTTTTGAAAAGCTTTGTCAAATTGCCGATGCAAAAAAGGCCCATTTGATTTTAACTACTGGAGGTACCGGCTTTGCAAAAAGAGACGTGACCCCAGAAGCTACCTATCGTGCCATTGATAAATATGTACCAGGAATTAGTGAGGAAATGCGAAGATTTTCTATGAAAATCACAAAACATGCCATCTTGTCTCGTGAAATTTCAGGAATTAGAAAGCACAGTTTAATTATCAATTTACCAGGTAGTCCGAAAGCAGCAACAGAAAATTTAAGTGCGGTATTAGATGTCCTTGGTCATGGGCTCAAATTGTTGATGGATTTGGAAACCGATTGCGGAAAAATGAGACATAAAAGATGACTTCAGCTATCATTTTTCTTGAAAATCGTCTAATTTCAAAAGAAGAGATTGAAGATTTAAAACAGTTTATTTTAAATCTCACGGGAAGAGGATTCCGTTCCATCTATTTATTAGTAGACCAAGAAGGGAATCTTTCTCAGCAGGATTTAAAAAAAGTAAATGTTCAAATTGTTTTTTATGATAAAAAAATAGTAGACGAAGAATATTATTTACAATTCTTAGATTCGTTACCTGACGATCGTATTTTATATATTGATTATAATTCCTATCCTGTCAATTTACATTTAAAAACTTCATTTTTAAATTGGGAAGGAGAGTACGTCTTTGCCTGTCAAGAAGAAAAAATATTTAATACTTTTTTGGCAAAAAAGAATTATTTAATAAATCACAGATTATTTCTTCAAAAATTAGCTAACAACGACTTTAATGGACTGAATATTAAAGCTAAACATAAAATTGATTTTGACCTTAGCAAAAACCCGTCTTTTTATGATTCCATTCGTTGCCATAATAAAATTACTCTATCCAAAAATCAAAAGTTTTTCGGTCCGGGACTAAAAGTTCTCTTGGAGTATATCGATCAAACCGGATCCGTTAAATCAGCAGCGAGAAGGATGGGATTATCCTATAGTAAAGCGTGGAAGATGATCAACCGGATGGAAGAGGAACTGGGCTTTGAAGTCTTGGAAAGAACACCGGGGGGTGTCAGTGGCGGCGAAAGTAATTTGACGAAATCCGGTAAAGATTTTTTAAGAAAATACGAGATCTTAATGACTCGTTGTGATGAATATATGTTAAAAGTCTATAAGGAAATTTATAAGTCATAAAAATTCTTATACACAATTGCTAGAAAGGATCTATCATTGTTTTATTCTAAATTAAAGGAATCACTATTTTCCGTGTTACCTATTACAATTATTGTGTTAATCGTAAATTTTATTTTTATTCAAGCACCGAATGAATTGATTACCCGGTTTCTGATTGGATCACTATTGATCATTGCCGGACTTACAATTTTTTTATGGGGTGCTGAATTAGGTATTTCTGAATTTGGAGATATTACAGGCGAAGCCATCGCCAAGTTAAACTCCTTACCAAAAGTATTTATGGCGGGGTTGTTTTTAGGATTTTTAATTACCATCGCCGAACCGGATTTATTGATACTTGCTAATCAAATTGCACAGGCTACCGGTCACTTTATATCTGCTTCCACAATTGTTTTGGGGGTTTCTGTGGGGGTAGGACTAATGATCGCACTAGGTTTTTTAAGAATACTAAAAAATATCGGATTAGCATCTTTTTTTTCCATAACCTATATTTTATTTTTTATTTTAATGATTTTTGTCATTGAGGAATTCCATGGTATTGCATTTGATGCCAGTGGAGCGACGACAGGTGCAATGACGACTCCTTTTATCCTAGCGCTAGGGATTGGGGTTTCCAGAATGAAAGGGTCCAAACAGTCTGAATATGATTCTTTTGGACTAGTGGGTATAGCTTCCTGCGGACCTATTTTGGCAATGTTGATTATGAGCTTTGTATTTACTTCCATGAAAAGTATCCCAATGGAAAGCTCCTCTATTCACCAGGGAATTTTAGGACCTCTTATAACAAATTTTAAAGGTTCCCTACGAGAAACGGCAACGGCTCTCTTTCCACTGATTATTTTGTTTTTAATATTAAATTATAAGAGTTTTCAATTAAATCCCTATCACTTTAAAAGCATTACCAAAGGATTTATTTATACTTTCGTAGGACTTGTCATCTTTTTAACAGGGGCTTATTCCGGTTTTATTGACTTTGCTAAATTAATTGGTATAGAATTAGGACAACATCATCATAAGATACTTCCTGTTATCGGTTTTATTTTTGGTATGATTATTGTATTGGCGGAACCGGCAGTATATTTACTATCAAAACAGGTAGAAGAAGTGACTGGAGGTAATATTACAAGAAAGATGATTATGATTTCTCTTAGTATAGGAGTGGCCTTAGCTGTTACGTTTTCGATTATAAGAATCTGGGTTTATGATTTAAAACTATGGATGTTTTTAATCTTGGGTTTTGGTGCTTCAATTATGCTGGCACATAAAATTCCTGCAATTTTTATAGGGATAGCTTTTGACTCAGGTGGTGTGGCTTCCGGTCCCATGACAGCGACTTTTTTATTAGCCTTTACTCAAGGAATTGCTGAAGTGACAAAAGGAGCTGATCTTTTAATTGACGGATTCGGAATTATTGCCATGGTGGCTATGATGCCTGTCTTGTCAATCTCCATTTTAGGTTATATCTATAAATTAAAAACAAAGAAGGGTGGTAAAGCCATTGAGTAAACAAGTAAATAAAGCAATTTATATTGCTGTCGTTGACGACCATATGGCTTCAAAAGTCATGGATGAAGCTCGTAAATTGGGTGTCCAGGGTGCTACCGTATTTTATGGCACCTACCATCAAAAGAATAAATTTTTAAATATCTTGGGTTTGGAATGTATCCGCAAAGAAATTATGGTCTGTGTCATTGATAAGAATATTGAAGATGAGCTACATGAAATATTAGGACAAAAGTTTAAAATTAACGAAAAACATTGTCGATTTTCCTATAGCAAAGATCTTGATTATACTTATGGTCTGATTGAAAAAAATATGAAAATGAAAGAGGGAAAAATGATCAACCAAGAAATCAATAAAGAAGAATACAAAGCTATATATGTAATTGTAGATAAGAATTCCGGAGATCATGTTATCAATCTTGCACAACAAAAGGGTGCAAAAGGTGCTACTGTTATTCATGGGAGAGGAGCAGGTGTTAAAAACCAAGACTCCATATTTGATCTAGTGATCGAACCCCAAAAGGAATTGGTATTGTTCCTGGTAAGAAATGACGATGTAGAAGAAATTGTAAACTTTTTAAGAAGTGAACTGGAAATAGACAGTCCAAACAAAGGAATTATTTTTATTATGGACGTGAACCGAGTTTACGGTTTACACAGCTGATGATTAAAAATAGATCAATTTTAACTTGATTAATTATATTGAACAAGATATAATTAATCCAATTGATCTATTTCTTTGCGAGTTATTTATAAAAACAATACGAATTTAACTGAGGTGATATTATGAAAAGAAAAGCCATTATTTTTACTGTTATTTCATTATTGGGAATTACTATGTTGACAGCTTGTTCCAAGGATCGTGAAAAGATTGGAAATGCAAGTCCAACCGATGATTCGAAAGATTCCGTTGAAATTTCCGTTGCAGCAGCTGCTTCTTTAACGGATGCAATCAATGAAATCAAGGATCTTTATGAAGATAAACATGAAAATATTATAATCCAACCAAGTTATGCAAGTTCCGGAGCATTACAGACCCAAATTGAAGAAGGGGCTCCGGTGGATATCTTTTTATCTGCAGCAGAAAAACAAATGGATGCTTTGGAAGATAAAAATTTGATTGACAAAGATTCGAGAATACCCTTATTAAAAAATGAAGTCGTATTAATTGCTCCTATTGATGGAAATGCTAAAATTGAGGATTTTAAAAGTTTAGACAATGATGATATTACTAAAATTGCCATAGCTGATCCTGCTTCAGTTCCTGTAGGACAGTATTCTGAAGAAATATTTACCAATTTGGGAAATTGGGATATTGTTCAATCGAAAATGGTCATCTCTCAAGATGTTCGTCAGAGTTTAGATTGGGTTGTCCAAGGAGAAGTGGATTGTGGAACCGTTTATAAAACCGATGCTTATGTAGAGAAGGATAATATTAATATTTTAGCATCTGCACCGGAAGGAAGTCATAAACCGGTTATCTACCCCATGGCTATCTTGAAAGATAGTAAAGATAAAGTTGAAGTCCAAGAATTTTATGAGTTCTTAAGTAGTGATACGGCTCTTGAAATTTTTGAAAATTATGGTTTTGTGGTGAATAAATAATGCTTTCATCACCGATTGCAATTTCTTTAAAAACGTCCATCATTGCAACCTGTATTACATTCTTTCTAGGTGTTTTTGCCGCTCGATTTGTCTTGAAATTAAAGCGACTTAGGGGAGTCGTAGATGGACTCTTTACCTTGCCGATGGTTTTGCCGCCAACGGTAGTAGGGTTTTTTCTACTTTTGACCTTTGGTACAAATGGTCCTTTAAAATCGATTTATTCAAAATTGGGATTTCAAATTGTCTTTTCTTATTCAGCAACGGTCATTACTGCTACAATCGTTTCCTTTCCCTTAATGTATCGAATTGCTCTTGGTGCCTTTGAACAGGTCAATAATGAGTATGTAGAAGCTGCGCGTACATTAGGTTTAAAGGAAGGTAAAATTTTTTATAAAATTATTCTGCCAATTGCAAGACCGGGTTTAGTCAGTGGTATTATTTTAAGTTTTGCACGAGCTTTAGGGGAATTTGGAGCGACCATTATGTTAGCGGGAAATATTCCAGGAAAGACTCAGACAATTTCAACGGCAATTTATTCAGCAGTTCAAGCAGGGAATAGGCCTTTAGCATTTCGATGGTCACTGGTAGTCGTTGGGCTATCCTTTTTATCAATGATTTCTGTCAATATTTTTGGATCTAAAAATCGAGGTTTCCTATGAGTTTTAAAATTGCTATTACAAAAAAATTATCCGATTTTACCTTAGATATAAATTTGGCATCGAACCAAGGCATCGTTGCATTATTAGGAGATTCCGGAAGTGGGAAAAGCATGACCTTAAAATCGATTGCCGGAATCATAAAACCAGATAAAGGTGAAATTGTTATCAACGGAAAACAAGTATTTCACTCCGAAAAAAAAATCAACATACCTTCTAGAGAACGAAAAGTTGGTTATCTTTTTCAAAATTATGCTTTATTTCCGACGATGACGGTCTTGGACAATATCCTTATCGTCATGCCAAAAAAGAATCCCAATAAGGCAATGGAATTATTAGATTCTTTTAAAATTCAAAACCTTCATCACCGATACCCTAGACAATTATCCGGTGGTCAACAACAACGTGTTGCATTGGCAAGGATGATGGCAATCGATCCTCAGATGATTTTATTGGATGAGCCTTTTTCAGCTTTGGATACAAATTTAAAGTGGAGTGTTGAAAATGACTTGCGGGAGTTTTTGACCACCTATGATAAAAGTGCGATTATTGTAACCCACAATAAAGACGAAGCGTATCGTCTTAGTGATAAAGTATCTATTTTGAAAGAAGGCAAAGTAGAGGAATACGATCATAAATACCGGGTTTTTCATCAACCAAAATCTTTGGCTTCCGCTAAAATTTTAGGATTTAAAAATTATTCAAAAGTCCAAAGAAAAAGTCCTAATAAATTACATTTAACAGATTACGACTTGACGATCGAATTATACGATAAGATTAAACATTCCAAATATATTGCTTTTGATTCAAATCTTTTTCATTTGAAGAAGGGAATAGACGATGTTGAAATCCCGTTGGAATTAGATTCTCTCGTAGAAGACACAGAAAATATCATTCTAATTGGAAAAAGAAACCAAAATTTAATGACCATAGAGTTTCCAAAAGCTCTTTATACTTATGATCAATTGAGCAATAATTTTTTATCAAAAGACATTTCAGTATATTATCCAAAAGGTGAATTATTACAACTTGTAAAGTAAGAAAAAAGTCTTAAATGCGAGAAAGTTAATAACTTTCTCGCATTTTTACCTTTAAACTATCAAATTTCATCGATAATATGTTATAATTTTACAAGTATCTAATTTATAGTACATGTATTTTAAATATAGATTTGAGGGGATTATATGGAAACTAATGTATATTACGAAGTAAAAATTAATGGGAAAACGTATGTCACCAATCAAAATAAAAAATTGATGCGAGTGCTACGTGATGATTTGCATTTGAAAAGTGTAAAAGACGGATGCAGCCAAGGTGCCTGTGGTACCTGTACCGTGATTATTGATGGAAAAGCTATGAAAGCTTGTATTCCTACAATGGAAAAATGTAATGGGAAAGAGGTTATCACCGTAGAAGGTATGTCAGATCGGGAAAAAGAAGCATTCGTATATGCCTTTGGAGAATGTGGTGCCGTACAATGTGGTTTTTGTATTCCAGGTATGGTAATGAGTGGGAAAGCTCTTATTGATCAAAATCCCACACCGTCGGAAGATGATATTAAAAAAGCCATTCGAGGAAATATTTGCCGATGCACCGGTTATCGAAAAATTATTGAAGGGATTCAAATGGCCGCAGAAATATTAAGAGGAGATCGGGAAGTTTCTCAGCAAGACGACTCCAATCTAAAGGTGGGAGAGCGTTATCATCGCATCGATGTTCGAGAAAAAGTGCTAGGTACCGGCGTTTATGTAGACGATATGGAAATTGACGGTATGGTCTATGCATCTGCAGTTAGAAGTAAATACCCTAGAGCCAGAATCGTTAAAATTGACACAAGCAAAGCTGAAAAAGTTGATGGTGTTATTGGTATTTTAACGGCTCAAGATGTTCCTCATAATAAAGTTGGTCATATTCAACAGGATTGGGATGTCATGATTGAAGAAGGAAATATTAACAGATATGTAGGAGATGCTATCGTCACCGTGGTGGCAAATACCGAAGAGATTTTAGAAAAGGCTAAGAAACTTGTTGAAATTGAATATGAGCCATTAGAACCGGTTCGCTCGATTGAAGAAGCTTTGAAAGCTGATGCTCCAAAGGTACATTCTTCAGGTAATATGTGTCAAAGACGTCATGTGGTACGAGGAAATGCAAAGGAGGCCCTTGCAAACTCCAAATATGTGGTATCTGACCATTTCTCAACACCTTTTACAGAACATGCCTTTTTAGAACCGGAAGCTGCAATTGCATTCCCTTATAAAGATGGGGTTAAAGTCTATACGTCTGATCAGGGGACTTACGATACTAGAAAAGAGATTGCCATTATGTTTGGATGGGATGCCGATCGAATCGTCGTAGAAAACAAATTGATCGGAGGAGCTTTTGGAGGAAAAGAAGATGTGTCAATCCAACATTTGGCTTGCCTTTGTGCTTATAAATTTGATCGAACCGTTAAAATGAAATTGACACGAGATGAGTCCTTAGCCTTCCATCCGAAAAGACATGCTATGGAAGCAGATTTTACTGTGGGTTGTGATGAAAATGGAATTATTCAAGCCATTGACTGTGATATATACTTTGATACCGGAGCTTATGCCTCTCTTTGCGGTCCTGTACTTGAAAGAGCTTGTACTCATGCTGTTGGTCCTTATACCTATCAAAATACGGATATCCGTGGTTATGGATTATATACGAACAATCCTCCGGCAGGTGCATTTCGAGGATTTGGAGTTTGTCAGTCCAACTTTGCTTTTGAATCATTATTGAATGTATTGGCTGAAAAAGTCGGGATTTCTCCTTGGGAAATTCGTTATCGCAATGCTATCGAACCGGGTAAGGTATTACCGAATGGACAGATTGCCGATGTTTCCACTGCATTAAAGGAAACTTTGGAAGCGGTTAAAGAGGAATATGACAAGAATCGTGGTCGTGTCGGTATTGCTTGTGCTATGAAAAACTCCGGAGTCGGTGTGGGACTTCCGGATAAAGGGAGGGCGCGACTTGTCATTGAAGATAATTTGGTACGAGTATATACAGCTGCTTCGGATTTGGGTCAAGGATTTATGAGTGTAGCCCATCAAATGGTTTGTGACGATTTAAATCTTAACGGTTCTCAAGTGGTAATCATGCCTCCAAATACTGAAACTTCTCCAGATTCCGGTACTTCTTCTGGATCGCGACAAACTCTTTTAACAGGGGAAGCTCTTCAAATGGCATGTGCCGATATTTTAAAGACTTGTGAATCTAAAAAATGTAAAATTTTTGATTTAGCAGGCAAAGAATTCCTTTCTGAATATTTTGAGCCGACGGATCCATTAGGATCTCCCAAGAAAAATCCCAAATCCCATATTGCCTATGGATATGCGACCCATATGGTAATCCTAGACGAAGATGGAAAAGTGGAAAAAGTCATCGCAGCTCATGATTCAGGAAAAGTTGTCAATCCCACATCAATACAAGGTCAAATTGAAGGTGGCGTTTTAATGGGCATGGGATATGCACTAACAGAAGATTTCAAATTAGAAGATTGCTTTGTCAAATCAAAATTTGGAACATTGGGACTTTTCAGAGCTCCTGATATACCAGATATTGAAGCAGTTTATATTGAAAAGAATGAATTGTTACCCATGGCTTTTGGAGCCAAAGGAATTGGAGAAATTGCAACGATTCCAATTGCATCAGCTTGTGCCGGTGCGTATTATGAACTGGACCAAGATTTAAGAACCAAATTTCCCATGCGGGACACATTCTATTCAAAGCCGAAGAAAAAATTTAAATAAAGGAGGAATGCTGTGGGAACACAGCATTTTTTCAATCCATGGACATATTATTAAATATTCAAACAAAAGATATTATTTCAATTGTCGGTAGTGGTGGCAAAACAACCCTTTTATTTTATTTAGCTAATCAATTGGCAAAAAGACAAACGAAAAAACCGATTCTAGTAACGACCACAACTAAAATTTACAAGCCCCATACCGATCTTTTTGAAGATGAGATTTTACTGCCTCCCTTTGATTTAACCTATTTAAAATCCGGTAAAATTTATCTAGCCGGAAATAAGATCGTTGATCATAAGGTTGAAGGTTTGAATTTTCAACAATTGGATCAATTAAAACCATATTTTGACAATATGCTAATTGAAGCGGATGGTTCAAAAGAATTACCCTATAAAGCCTGGAGAGAATCTGAACCGGTTATTTATCCAAAAACAACTAAAACCGTTGGCGTATTCCCTTTGAAATATATGGATTTTCCGGTATCAAATCGTATCGTTTTTCAAAAAGAATTATTTTTAAAAAAATTTTCAAAATCGGGTATGATTGATATAGAGACCATTTTAAACATTATTAATGACCAAGAAGGACTTTTTAAACAAGCGATAGGGAAAAAATTTGTATATTTCAATCAAATAGAAGATTTATCCTGGGAAAGAATAAATCAATGGATGAATCAGTTGAAAGATGTAAAGGATATTAAAATCCTGGTCGGTTCTACCATTAAGGAGGAATTTTATGAAATTAACAGCAATTATTATGGCTAGTGGATTTTCTACAAGAATGAAAGAAAATAAACTAAAACTGAAAATTGATCAAAAGAAAATGTATGAGTACAGCATCGATTTGGTATCTCAATATGATTTTGCAGAAAAAATATTGGTATCTAATGACGATGAGATTTTATCCTATGCCAGTTCTAAGGGGATTAAAACTTTTGAAAATCCCCAAGCTGAGATAGGCAAATCTTCTTCGATTAAGATTGGAGTTCGCCATAGTGCGCAAGATACGAAAGGATATATGTTTTTTGTTGCAGATCAACCTTTTTTATCTTTAGAAACCGTCGATAAAATTGTTCAAAAATTTATTGGAAATCCTAAAAATATCACTGTTCCCTATTATGATGGTAAAAGAGGTGCTCCAATGATTTTTCCTCGATTTTTGAAAGATGACTTATTACAATTAAAGGAAGATGAAGGCGGTGTCCTATTGATACCTGAAAATGAAATGAATCCTGTCTCCATCCAAGACGGCAGAGAACATTTTGATATTGATACCCCAACTGACTATGAAACCATTTAAAGATTTAATCATTTTTCGTGGGGGAGGAGATGTTGCCACAGGTTCCATTCAAAAACTACACCGAGTCGGCTATTCTATTTTAGTCTTAGAAACCCCTTGGCCCAACACCGTTAGAAAAACAGTAGCTCTTTCAGAATGTATTTTTAAAAATAAAGTTACTGTGGAAGATATGACTGCTCTACATTGTAAAGATTTAAATGAAATCCATAACGCTTTTAAACAAAATTATATTCCTGTAATCATCGACCCCCAGGGAGAGTGGATATGGAAATTGAAACCTTTAGCAGTTATAGATGCAATCATAGCAAAGAAAAATTTAGGCACCAGCCGGAAAATGGCTCCTATCACAATTGGATTAGGTCCCGGTTTTATAGCAGGAAAAGACGTAGACATTGTCATAGAAACGAATCGGGGACATCATCTAGGAAGATTAATATTTAGAGGTCAAGCAGAAGCCAATACTCATATTCCGGGAAATATCAATGGTTTTTCCAAGGAGCGATTGCTCCGATCTCCTGATTTTGGAATATTTCATACGACTAAAAATATTGGAGACTTGGTGAAGAAAGGGGAGATCATCGGAACGGTTTCAAATCAAAACATAATAAGTCAAATCGACGGATGTTTAAGAGGCCTCATTGAAAATCAATCCTATGTTACCAAAAATATGAAAATCGGGGATGTGGATCCTCGAGTCGATGTGGATTATCACTTGATCTCCGATAAAGCTCGTAATATCGGTGGAGCGACATTAGAAGCTTTTCTCATACTAAAGAATAGGAAAAAAATCGGATAATTAATCCGATTTTTTTAAATTCGTTCTCTAGGAATGTAATAGGTGTGGAGTAGTTGATGGGCTTTTTCTCCATAGGGCTCCCCTAAATATTCCTCATATATTTTTTTTATCATTGGATTTTCATGGGATTTTCTGTATTTTTTATGGACGTCAATGGCATACAAGGCTTTTTGTCGTTTACGGATAACTTCCGAATTTCCATGGTGATACGGTTGACCTCCACCACCGACACAGCCTCCGGGACAAGCCATAATTTCAATCGCATCAAAATCATAAATTCCTTCCTGAATTCCAGTTAATAATTTTCTAGCATTCCCTAAACCGTGAGCTATTCCAATTTTCAAGTTTAAATTTCCAATTTGAACGGAACTTGATCGGATTCCTTCAAAACCTCGCAATTGTTTAAAGTCCAATTGTTTCAGTTCTTCACCGGTTATCCACTCATAAGCCGTTCGGACAGCCGCTTCGATAACTCCACCTGTCGTTCCGAAAATGGCTCCGGCACCGGTGCATTCTCCCATTAATTGATCAAAATCCGAATCAGGTAAATTGATAAAATCGATCCCGTACATTTTAATCAGTCGACCTAATTCTCTCGTACTCATAACGATATCTACATCTTGTAATCCTTCCGATCCTAATTCAGATCGAGCGGCTTCCGCTTTTTTTGCGGTACAGGGCATAATAGATACCATGACAATATCTTTAGGATCCATATTGTTTTTTTCCGCATAATAAGTTTTTACCATTGTTCCCATCATTATTTGAGGAGATTTACAGGAGGAGGGAATATCCAACATTGATGGAAAGTTGTATTCAATAAAACGAACCCAAGCAGGACAGCAAGACGTTAACATAGGAAGTCTTCCATTGTTTTTAATTCGATGGACTAATTCAGATGCTTCTTCCATAATCGTTAAATCAGCTGAAAAATTAGTATCAAAAACTCGATCAAAACCAATTCTACGTAATGCAGTTACCAATTTTTTTGTTGAAATTACTCCTGGATCCAATCCGAAAATTTCTCCAATAGCAACACGAATAGCAGGTGCCACTTGAACAATTACATGTTTGTTCGGATTGGAGAGGGCATTGAGCACTTTCATGGATTCATCAATTTCTACGATGGCGCCGGTTGGACAAGCTGCAGCACATTGTCCACAAAAGGTACAGGAACTATCCGCCAAAGGAATATTAAATGCCGGACTTACAATTGCATCAAATCCACGATAAATTGCCGATAGAGTCCCTACCGTCTGCACTGTATTGCACATCATTTCGCATCGTCGACACATAACGCATTTATTCGGATTGCGATAGATGGCACGGGAACTTGCATCCACATGGTGTTGCATTTTTTCTCCTTTAAAAGGAATCTCACGAATCCCCATGCTTTCTGACAAACTTTGAAGTTCACAATTTAAATTTTTTGAACAAACAAGACAATCTTTTGGATGATTGGAAAGTAAAAGTTCTAAATTAATTTTTCTTGCCATAACTGCTCTTCTACTATCGGTACGAATTACCATTCCTTCTGTCACTTTTTCCGAACAAGCGGTACAAAGAACCGGGCGACCTTCTACCTCAACCATGCATATTCTACAAGCGGAAGGAATGTTTTCATATCCAAAATCATTTAAATTCATATGGCATAGAGTGGGAATTTCAATTCCGATCTTCTTAGCTGCATCTAATATCGTACTCCCTTTAGGTACTGTGACCTCTCGATCATTTATATAACATTTAATCATATTACACCCCTAAGCCTTGACAATTGCTTTTACAGGACAGTGATCAACACATGATCCGCATCCGACACAAAGGTCTTTCTTTATAATATGTTTTTCACGCAATTTTCCAGAAATACATTCCACAGGACAAAATTTTACACATCGATGACAACCGACACATAGCTCTTGAATGATTATATAATAATTTTTCATTTCTCTATTGGCATATCGCTGATATTCTTCAGGAAAGTATTTCATAGTCGATAAGACTGGATTGGGAGCCGTTTGACCCAATCCGCATGCAGCAGAATCTTTGATATTATGACAGAGAAGTTCTATTTTTTGTAGAATACTAGGGTCGGCCTTTTGTGCTATTAATTGATCCAGCATTTCAAGTAATCTTTTTGTTCCGACACGACAAGGCGTGCATTTTCCACAAGATTCATCTTGAGTAAATTCCAAATAAAATCTTGCTATTTTGACCATATCATTATCTTCGTCCATGACGATCAGTCCACCGGATCCCATCATTGCTCCAATCTTTTTTAAATTTGCGTAACCGATGGGAGTATCTAGATGGTCTTTGGTTATCATACCTCCGGAAGGACCACCAATTTGTACGGCTTTGAATTTTTTATCCATGGGAATTCCGCCACCAATATCATAGACTATTTCTCGGATCGTTAAACCCATAGGGACTTCGACTAAGCCTACATTCTTAACATTGCCGGCTAAGGCAAAAACCTTAGTCCCTTTGGATTCTTCTGTACCATAATGATTGAACCATTGGATCCCTTTAATGAGAATCTTAGGAATATTGGCATAGGTTTCCACATTATTAACCAGAGTAGGACATCCTAAATATCCTTGAATTGAAGGGTAAGGAGGCTTTCTCGTCGGTTCTCCTCGCATTCCTTCCACAGAATGAATTAATGCAGTTTCCTCTCCACAAACAAAAGCACCGGCACCAAACTTTAAATTAATATGAAAGGAAAAATCACTCCCCATAATATTATTGCCTAATAATCCAAACTCCATTGCTTGTTGAATCGCTACTTCCAAACGGTGAATGGCAAGTGGATACTCGGCTCGAATATAGACAATCCCTTGATTTGAACCGATAGCATATCCTGCAATAGCCATTGCTTCAATTATTGAATGGGGATCTCCTTCTAAAATTGATCGATCCATAAAAGCTCCGGGATCTCCTTCATCTGCATTACAAAATACGTATTTTTGATCGCCCTGGGCATGGTAGGTACTTTCCCATTTGATACCTGTCGGAAAACCACCACCGCCGCGTCCCCGCAGTCCTGATGATTTAATAATTTCAATTACTTCCCATGGCATATATTCTTCCAATACTTTTGCCAAGGCTTCATAACCATTAAAAGCGATATAATCCAGTATTTCTTCTGGATCAATCAGCCCACAATTTTGTAAGGCAATTCTAGTTTGTTTCTCATAAAAATCCATATCATGTTGATTGATGATGGCATGACCAGTTTTAGGAGAGTGATATAGTAGGGAGGAGACTGGTCTACCATGAATGACATGTTCTGTTACTAATTTTTCCACATCGTCTACCGTGACCTTGACATAGAAAACATTGTCGGGATAGAATTTTATAACAGGACCCTGACCACAAAATCCGAAACATCCCGTTTGTATGATTTCAATATCATTTAAATTATTTAATTGTACTATTTCTTTCATCTTGGAATAAATCGTGTCAGAATCTGCGGAAACACAACCGGTACCTTTACATATTAAAATTTGCAATCTACTATTTTTCATTGATATCACCTAAAATATGTATATGATTTAATATTGTCATAAGCTCATCATCTTCGATTCGATCAAACTCAAATTCTTTATATGTATTTCCTTTTATTAGTATCTTATAATTGGAATGTAACTCTTCACTTGTGGATAAAATTCGCACACGAAATAATTTACTTTCGAGTATTTTTTTACGAATTTTCAAGAGAACTGCCTGTTTTTCCTCATAGGAAATCGTTTCTTTATGGAATACAATCACATCTAATAATTCTTCCTCATGTAAATTTCCCTGTATGCGTAATAAAATCTTGGGGTAGTATTTTTCCCTTAATTGTGTTAAATGTTTCCGACTATTGATTTTCATCATCTTCACCCCGGTATTTATATAACAATTGAACAATATCATCTTCTGTTACATGACCATAAATTTTATCATTTATTTGAACGACGGGACCAATTCCACAAGCTCCTATACATCGAATGGATTCAACGGAAAATAAACCATCTTCAGACAATCCATCTGGATTCAGTTTCAAATTCTTTTCCAGATTTTCTAAGAGCCTTTGAGCATGTTTCACAAAACAAGCGGTTCCCATACAAACATTGACATTATATTTACCTCTGGGCTTTTCCGAAAAGAAGGAATAAAATGTCACAATTCCGTTTATCTTTGCAGAAGGTAAATTAGCTCTTCTAGCTATATAAAACTGTAAAGATGGAGGCAAATACGAAAATTTATTTTGAGCAAAATGTAAGATCGGTATGATATTATGCTCAATATCATCGAAAGAATCAATATATTGATCTAGCTCTCTTAACAACTGTTCATCGAGCATTGCAATGTCAAAAGGCATAACTTCACTCCTTTCAGTATTTTATAGATATATTATATAATATTTTTACCTAAAAGTGTTATTTTTTTAACAATTTATTAATTTTATTCACTTTCTATAAATCTTTTAATTTGCTATAATTATTGATAAGGAGGTAGAAGATTGAATAATCAAAAAAATCATAAAATTGGATATTTTTACGTCATTACTTCTGCTTTGATATTTGGAGCAATGGCTCTATTGACAAAATTATTGTATTTAATAGGTTTTACTCCTTTAAGTGCAACATTTGCACGGGTTTTTTATTCAATTTTTCCATCCATTGTTGTGACTTTGAGATATGAAAAAGAAGGACTTTATATCAATATAAAGGAAATTGGGAAAATTTTTATTTTGTCTATATTTTTTATTTTTACACCGATTTTATTATATTCATCCTATGAATATATGAATTCAGGAGCTGCTGCCAGTATTCATTTCGCATACCCAATTTTAATCGTATTATTTTCATCTTTTATTTACCGTGATCCACCAACTAAAATTGAAGGAATTTGTGTTATTCTGGCAATGATCGGTATTATTTTATTAATTGACTTTCAACAAATTGAAAGTATTAAAGGTGCTTTGCTGGCCTTTGGCTCCGGGGTAGCCTTTGCTTTATATTCTGTTTATTTGGAAAAAAGCGGTTTACAACAACTTCCACCATTTAAATTAATGATGTATTTATGCATCTTTTCGTCTTTCTTTGCCTTTTTATTTATGAATTATTTAAATGCTTACACAAAGCCTTTTACACTTGCTTCGATAGGATTTGGTTTTGGCTATTCATTAATTATACAATTTATAGCTACTTTATTTTTTCAAATAGGGGTGCGTCATATCGGTTCAAAGAAAACCGGAATTTTAAGTACTGTCGAACCCATTACATCATTATTCTTAGGTGTTCTGGTCTTGGATGAAATCTTTATGTACAGTGATTTATTTGCAGCGATTATTATTTTAAGTGCAGGAATTTTATTAATTTTAAAGGGAAAGATCCAATAGTTAAGAATATATGTTTTGAACATAAGATCAAAACATATATTCTTTTTATATGAAAAAAGTAGTGGAACAAAAACATAAAATTCGAAATTTATGATTATGAATTTTTCTGTCTTTTTTTATATTATCAATACATTATCAATTAAAGAGATGTTTTAATTAAGAGATCTTTTAAATGATGAGATGATTCTACAGAGAATTTATAAGTATGAGTAACACAAGTGAAATTTAAAAGATCGGTACCGTTTTGATAATTTGAATTTCCAAAGAGTATTAAATCATATTGTGCCAATAGTTATCAGCGTAAATTAATCCATTGTAATTAAAAGCTATTTTTAATGTGGATATCCAAAATATTATAAGGAGTTAAAAAGTCATTTTTCGGAGAAGCGGTTAAAATTTTAAGTAAAAGCTATAAAACTAGTCGCAAAATTATTATTTTGCGACTAGTTTTATAGCTTTTTTCTTTCTTATTTAAAAATACATCTTGTTCCCCTTCCAAATACTTGCTATTAAATTTACATTCTAAAATTATTTTATTTAAATTTCATTACCATCTACTAGGATCTACTACGAAGAATTCATTTGTTTTTTAACTGTATTTTAAATAAAATATCGGAAAACAACGACGCTTCTCCTTTCATTGATGATGTGTTTGATTGAATTTATTACCTTAAAATTTTTTAACTTCACAATTTTTATTGATTTCTAGAATCTTGAATTTTAAAAATTGTTTTAAAAATGAAATATTTTGTATATTTTATAGGAATTTTATTATTCTAAAATTCAATTTTCAATGACTATTGTCTGTAAATTAAATTTATACCGATTATTTGTTCATTGTATACTATAGGAATAAAGTTAACTATCTATATATAATATACTATACAAGTACAGTTTCTAATAATAGGTTTTATTTTAAACAAAAAATATGCTTAGTTATAATGTAGTAAAATAGCCATTCTATGTGGTTATAAAAATGCTTTAAAAATATTGTATACAATAGCTACAATTTATTATTAATAAATATCAATGGATAGTATTGACAATTAATGATTTAAAGGATAGAATTAAGATAGAGTAATTGATAAAATGAAAAAAATATTTTTTTCACATGATTTTTTAAAATATTTATTATATTAAAATATACGATATTTTTTAGTATTTTACAGCTGCGTTTTATTGGTAAATGATCAAAAAGGAGTGCAATATGAAAATTTTACACACAATTTTAAAAAGGTTAAAGACACCGATCCTATTGGTTATTTTATTTCTTTTATCATCCTTTTCTCCCGATTCTTCACGAAATCTTGAAATTCAGGATCTTTCAATTCCTCTTAACAAACCACAACATATAGTCAGTCAAAAGCAATCTTCTCAAGTATCCAATTTAAAAAAGAGAACGATGGGTTTGGAAGACGCTATGAATCGAGCGATTCAAGGAGTTCGAACAAAAGAAAATCACTTTTTTAATCACACTTCTTATTTTTTAAATTTAAAAGATCGTGAAGGACCTCGCTTTAAAGAAATTGTAAATTCCTTTACCGCCATTTCTGAAGATGTTGATGTGCAAATTCAGGAAGTATATAATCATTTGAAAAACTCAGGTATTCATTATGGAAAGGAATTATCAAAACACAATACACTGCATCAGATTGAAAACATTGAAAATGGATTTACTTTTTGTCTAGGTTTTACATATTTAGGAATTCAACTTTTAAATAAAACTGATATCGAATACCGTTTGGTAACGGAATATCAAGAGGATATTTTTACAGGTCAAGTTGCAACCGATAAAACCAGTCATATGTTTTTGGAAGTCAAGACGAAAGATGGTAATTGGGTCAATTTTGATTTATCTTTAATTGAATATTTTGATTCCATTAACTTAAATGGAAGTCCAACGATCTCCAAGAGAAATTCATCTTTCTTGGGAAAATCTGCCGAATCTGTCATTTTTATGGTCAGTCCTTCCATTAAAAAAGGTCAAGCGATTCCCAATACACCTTATGAAGAATGGAATCAATTCTTATCCCCCATTGAGCTATCCTAAAAAATTGACATCCAATAATATACGCTAATATAAAAAAAGAGCCGATTGGCTCTTTTTATGTTTTTATTTTTTAACAATAATAATTGTATAACATTATCTCATACATACCATGTCTTAAGCTTCTTCTTTTTTAGAGTTTTTTAGAGACTCTTCTTTCGGTCTTTCATCTTCTACAATATAATCTCCTAGAGGATTGTTATCTAAGGTAGCCCTTAAATGTTCTTCCTTTATATGGGTATATATTTGAGTCGTAGTGACTGATTCATGACCTAAAATTTCCTGAAGTGACAATATATCGGCATTTCCGTATTGATACATCAAGGTAGCCGCTGTATGTCGTAATTTGTGAACAGAATATTTTTTTGGATCCAAACCTGTATTTACAATATGTTTTTCAATCATATGTTGAATTGCCCGATTACTCATTCTTTTTTGTCGTTGGCTTAAAAATAATGCGGAATCTTTAATTTGAGGTCGATAGGATAAATACATTTCTAAAGCTTGTACACAAGCTTGATTTAAATAGATTGTCCGTTCTTTCTTGCCCTTTCCCATAACTCGCAAGGTATGATCTTTTTCAATATGATCAATATCTATACTTTGCAATTCTGATAAACGTAAACCACAGTTTAAAAATAAGGTTAAAATGGCATAATCCCTTCTCTTATATACTTCTCGTTGTTTAGAGTGAAGTGCTGTTTCCAATAATGCTTTTGCTTCTTCTAAACTTAAATAAACGGGCAAGGTTTTTTCAAAAGTCGGTAAATCAATATTATCGAGAGGATTTTCATCTAACAAATCAACCTTTGTCGTTAGATAGTGAAAAAAACGTCTTACTGATGTAATTTTTCTATGTTTACTTCGATTTGATATTTTTCTAGTCTGTCCAAGATAGGAATTATATGCGTAAATATCTCTTTTTGTCACTGTTTTTAAGATTGCAACGTCAATATCATCTATTTCTATATCATCAAATAAAGTATCGGAATCCACATAACCTCTTCGTATCTTTAAAAATCGCAAAAACATTCTTATATCGTAATAATATTCCCTCATGGTATTGTCAGAAGATCCCTTTGTTGATTTCATATATGATAAGAAATCATCTAATAAATTCGAATATATCATGCAACACCTCCTATAAAAAAAACCTGACATAAGTCAGGTTTTTTTATTTTGCATATTCAGTAGCACGAGTTTCTCTGATAACATTTACTTTAATTTGACCGGGAAAGTCTAGTTCAGATTCAATTTTTTTCACCACATTACGAGCAATTAAAGTTATCTCCGCTTCTGAAATTTGCTCTGGTTTTACTATTATCCTAATTTCTCGTCCTGCTTGTACAGCATATGATTTTTCTATGCCATCAAAGGAATTAGCAATTTCTTCTAATTTTTCCAATCGCTTGATATAAGATTCTACAGTTTCTCTACGAGCGCCTGGACGAGCAGCAGAAATAGCATCTGCAGCTTGGACTAAAATGGATTCGATGCAAGTCGGTTCAACATCTCCGTGATGAGATTCAATGGCATTTATGACAGCATCGGATTCTCGATATCTGCGAGCAATTTCAACTCCTAATTCTACATGAGGAGCATCTACATTATGGTCGATACTCTTTCCGATATCATGAAGTAAACCGCCACGTTTTGCTAATTTGACATCAGCACCGATTTCATTTGCCAAAATTCCGGCAATTTGTGAAACTTCTACTGAATGTTTCAAATTATTTTGTCCATAGCTTGTTCGGTATTTTAATCGACCGAGATACTTTATAATTTCAGGATGTAATCCGTGCACTCCGGCATCATAAGCTGCCTGTTCTCCGGATTCTTTAATGGTAATCTCAACCTCTTCTTTTGCTTTATCTACCATTTCTTCAATTCGAGTAGGATGAATTCGTCCATCGGTTACCAATTTCTCCAAGGCAATACGAGCAATTTCTCGTCGTATGGGATCAAAACAAGATAATACAACTGCTTCCGGTGTATCATCTATAATTAAATCGACTCCGGTTAATGATTCGATCGCACGAATATTTCTCCCCTCACGACCGATAATTCGGCCTTTCATTTCATCATTAGGTAAATTGACCACAGATACTGTAGATTCTACTACTTGATCTGCAGCACATCGCTGGATTGCCTGTGAGATAATATTTCGAGCAACTTTATTTGATTCTTCTTTTATTTTGATTTCATTTTCGCGAATCATAACAGCAGATTCTTGAACAATTTCTCGTTCCAATTCATTTAATAAAATAGCTTTTCCTTCTTCGGAAGTCAATCCTGCTACTTTTTGAAGTTCTTCTTCTCTCTTTTCTATAAGAGAATCCGCATATTCAATCTTTTCTTTCGCTCGATCAAGTTTTGAGTTAAGCTTTTCTTCTTTTTTCTCAATGGAAAAAATTTTCCGTTCCAAATTTTCTTCTCGAGTAAGGACTCTCGTTTCTAATTGTTGTAGTTCTTCTCTTCGATTTCCAATTTCCTTTTCTTGTTCTGAACGAAGTTTTTGTATTTCTTCCTTTGCTTCAACTAAAAGTTCTTTTTTCTTAGTTTGAGCATCATGTTCAGCTTCATAAATAATTCGTTTTGAAAGTTCTTCGGCATTATTTATTTTTCCTTCAGAAATATATTTTCTAATAGCATAGCCGATAACTATACTAATTATGGCAACAATTATATAAATCAAATAATTCAAATTTTTAACACCTCCTATATTAAATTTTCAAGTTTCATAGATCAATTATTAATCGTAAAATTAAGTACATATTTGATATGTACATAATTATTCTATATCTTTTCTTTTAAGAAGTCAAATACTACATCAACATCCAAAATCCTTAGTTTCCCTGGAATCTTCGTGCTTTCCATAGTTCTTTCTATAAAAAAAGAAAGTCAAACTGACTTTCTCAAAAATCTTTAGGGATGCATAATTTATCCCCCGGATAGATTCGGCTTTCAATGATATTATTTAATTCAATGACTTGATCAATAAATTTATTTTTATTTTTAACTTCAAAATAATCAGCTACAGTCCAAATGGTATCTCCTTGTGAAACGGTATAAATATATACACTGTCTTCAAAATCCCTTTCCATATCATACGGCTCGGTATATAAATTGATCCCCGAACAAAATATAAAAATTAAAAATAAAAACAATATAATTTTTTTCTTTTTTAAAAAAATTTTCTTTTTCATAAAAGTACTCCTAACTGAATATATGTTTAAAATATTTGTTCTAAATATACGTTCTAAACATATGTTACAAAAATTTTTCGAATTTGTCAATAGATAATTAAACATTTGTTTGAAATAGTTGTTCTAATATGGTATTATTAAGTTAATAAATGATTGGAGGTTATTATGTACGAAGATTTAAGTCAAAGACAATTAGAAATTTTATTTTATATTAAAAAAGAAATTGAGAGAAAAGGATATCCTCCTACTGTTCGCGAAATATGCTCCGGTTGTAATATTAAAAGTACTTCCACTGTTCACTATTCATTAGAAAAGTTGGAAAATAAAAATTATATTCGAAAAGATCCTTCAAAACCGAGAGCAATTGAAATTATTGATCAAAGTGATGATTTTTTAATCTCCAAGAAAAAAACGGTAGATATTCCCATCCTTGGTAAGGTTACGGCAGGGGTTCCTATATTGGCTGTAGAAAATATTGAAGATACCCTACCACTATCGATTGATTTTGTTCAAGATAAAGATTTATTTATCCTTAAGGTAAGTGGTGAGAGTATGATCAATGCAGGCATATTTGACGGTGATTATGTAATTATTGAAAAGACAAATTATGCAATTAATGGCGATAAGGTATTGGCATTAATTGAAGATGAAGCAACAATTAAGACTTTTTATAAGGAAAATGGTGGTTATCGATTACAACCTGAAAATGATTTTATGGAACCCATCTATACGGATACATTAAGTATTCTAGGTAAAATTATCGGTCTCTATCGCAAATTTTAAAAAAACACTGTAAAGGATATCCTTTACGGTGTTTTTTAAAATTGAACAAAGCCTTTATCCATGAGATTGCTCAAAACATGATTTAATGCAAATTTTCCGTGATAATAAGTCAGACCTCCTTGATAGTACACATAATATGGTTCTCGCATAGGTCCATCCGAAGAAAGCTCAATGGAAGAACCTTCTATAAAGCCACCAGCAGCCATGATAACTTGATCTTCGTATCCTGGCATATCCCATGGAACTGGCGTAAAGATGGAATCCACCGGTGAAGAAAATTGAATATATTTACAAAATTCATTTAAAATTTTTGGCGAATTCAATTTAATTGCCAAAATAATATCTGAGCGTTCATCTGTTGATGATGGAATACATTCAAAGCCCAATTTTTCAAAGGCTTTTGAAAACAATAAAGCAGACTTCAATGCATCTTCTACCACTTTTGGGGCCATGAATAATCCTTGTAAGATTTGTCTTGTCATACCAAAGGTAAGACCACAGTCTCTTCCGATCCCGGGAGCTGTTAATCGACTGGCACAAGCTTCAATAAATTGATGTTTTCCAACGATATAACCTCCTGAATATGCTAATCCTCCTCCAGGGTTTTTAATCAGTGATCCAGCCACTATGTCTGCATCTATCTGTGACGGTTCTATGGTTGCAGTAAATTCACCATAGCAATTATCTACGAAAACGATGATTTCTTTATTTATGCTTTTGATTTTATCAATAGCTTCTCTAATCTCTTCTATTGTAAAAGCACGTCTGTCACTATAACCGGTGGAACGTTGTATCATGACAACCTTTGTATTTTTTTGAATATGAGAATTAAATGCATCCAGGTTGATCGACGAGTTTTTTAAAGGAACTTCACTGTAAACTACTCCAAAATCCATTAAGGTTCCCGTGGCATTACCCTCCACCCCGATCACTTTTAACAATGTATCATAGGGCCGACCCGTTAGAGATAATAAGTGATCTCCCGGTTTTAATAGGCTAAATAGACTAAGAGAAATGGCATGGGTTCCCGATACGATATTGGGCCGAACCAAAGCGTCTTCCACACCAAAAATATGGGCGTAAATTTCTTCTACTTTTTCACGTCCAATATCCCCATACCCATAACCGGTCGTCCAATTAAAATCAGTCGATGCAAGTTTTGCATCTTGCATGGCCTTTAAAATTTTAATTTGATTATACTGAGAAATATCGGAAATTCTTTCGAATTTTTCTTCCAATTGCTTTTCACATTCATCAACAAAATGAATGACCTTTTCATCAATCTGATAAAGATCATTCATGATCGAATGGTATTTCTTTAAGTTTTGCATTTATAAATGTAGTCACCTCATCTAATACATTGGGATTTTCACGATCAAACCAATGAATCCTTTGATCTCTTCGAAACCAAGTCAATTGACGCTTAGCATATCTTCTAGAATTGCGTTTTAATTGAAAAACCATATCATCATAGTTCACATTTCCCTTTAAATACTCTATTACTTCTTTGTAACCGATGGCTTTCATCGATTGATGGTCTTTAGTCAGACCGGAAGCTAAAAGAAATTCCACCTCTTCAATCAAGCCACGTTCTAACATCTCTTCTACCCGATCATTTATTCGTTGGTAAAGTTTTTTTCGATCCATATTTAAACCGATAAAAGCCAATTGATAATTCGTGGTTTCTTTTCTAAAATTTCCAGTCTTGGTTTTTCCTCCCATAAACTCAATTTCTAAAGCCCGTAAGACACGGTTTTTATTATTGGGATCAACTTTAGCTGCAATATCAGGACGGATTTTTTTTAATTTCTGATACATCTTTTGGAGTCCCAAATCCTTCATCTGATTTTCTAATTGAATCCGTAGTTTTGGATCGGACTTGAGGGAAAAGTCTAAATCATACACCAATGAATTAATATAAAGTCCCGTTCCTCCGACAACAAAAGGAATCTTGTCCCTATGATTGATCTCTTTGATTCTACGCTGTGCTTCGGTCTTAAATTCAGCAACAGAATAATTATCTTCAGGATTTATGATGTCCACCATATAATGAGGAATATCAGTTTTCGTCAAATCTACTTTATCTGTTCCAATATTTAATCCCTTATAGATTTGCATCGAATCAGCGGATATAACTTCCCCTTTATATTTTTTACATAATGGTAAGGATAGTCCGGTCTTACCGACGCCGGTAGGACCAGTAATAATTACTAATTTATCCATCATCATCACTCCCTCAAAAACAATTTAGAAATCGTTGATTTTCGAAGATCGATAATAGTAGGTCTTCCATGAGGACAAGTATAGGGATTGTCACAATGAATCAATTCATCGACAAGAGCATAGACTTCCTGATTAGACAGTCGATCTCCTGCCTTAACTGCACTACGACAAGCTTTTCGCATGACTTGATACAGATCCGCTTCATAATTATTAGTCATTTTTTCGTCTAGGGAATCGATAATATCTCGAATGAAACTTTTATAGGTCGGTAGCCCAAAGATCATAGGAACACTTCGGATAATAACACTATTTTCTCCAAAATTTTCAATTTCAAAACCTAAATTTTGGAAAAGATCGAAATGTTTTTCAATTTTTTCATATTCATTAGGACTTAATTCTAAAATTTCCGATTGTAGTAAAATTTGTGCATCTATCTGTTTTTCTGTATACTTTTTTTTATACTTTTCATATAGAACACGTTCATGAGCTGCATGCTGATCGATTAAAAATAAAATATCCTGTTGGGTATTTTCTAAAATAATATAAGTTTTAAAAAGAATTCCAACAATTTTAGTATGGAGCAAGTTATTATCAATTACACTCTCCACTTCATGATCTTTTAGAGGTAAAAATTCTTTTTCTCTATTTTGGGACGCTGTTTCCATTTGATACTGGTAGCTTTGATTTAAAAAAGATGCCTTGTACTCCTCCTCATCTTCATTTATTTCTCCAATGAAATGTTTTTCACTTTCCGTTATTTTAAGATGGTTAAAAGATTCTTCATCCTTTCCATCGATGCCTTTATCTTCTTGAAACATTTCAAACACATTCAAAGTTGGTGACTTTGTTTCCATTTCAATCATTGGAATCTTGCGATTTGGATAGAGCACTTCTTCTACCATCTCTGACAAAATGGCCAATAAATTATTTTCTTTTGATAATTTTACTTCGTTTTTCTTTGGATGAATATTTACATCGACTAAAATAGGATCCACTTCAATAAAAGCAAGAAATACAGGATATCGATTTAGTGGAATTAAAGAATGGTATAATCTCTCGATTTCTTTTGAAATCTCACTGTTTTGAACGTATCGCCGATTGATATAAATATATTGATGATTGCGATTGGACCGAAATAATCGATTATTGGATACGTATAATTTTATTTTATAGGAATGGGAGATAAATTCTGTTTCTATCAAATTATCTGCGATATCCTTTCCTAAAATTGAATAAATATGATTTTTGTAATCGGAAGATGCAACGGATTGCATAATGGTTCGTCCTTCGCGAATCAAATGAAAAGAAATATTTGGATTTCCCAAAGCTATTTTTTTTACCACGTCCATAATGTTGTTAAACTCGGTATTATCACTTTTTAAAAATTTTTTGCGTACCGGCGTATTATAAAATAAATCTTTGATATAAAAAGTGGTCCCTTCCGGCATTCCCATATTTTTTCGTTTTAAAATTTCTCCATTTTCTACTTCAACCATCGTTCCGGCTAAATCTTTTTGGGACTTTGTCATCATTTTTATCTTAGATACATGAGAAATGCTTGCTAAAGCTTCTCCTCGAAAACCTAAGGAATATATATTCTTCAAATCTTCGACTGTCTTTAATTTGGACGTTGAATGACGTAAAAAAGCCTTCGAAATATCCTCTTCTTCAATTCCTGTCCCGTCATCAGTAATACGTAAGTAATCTGATGGATGCTTCACTTCAACGGTTATATTTTTAGCATTGGCATCGATGGAATTTTCTATTAATTCTTTTACAACGGATGCTGGATTTTCTATAATTTCTCCTGCAGCAATTTTTGAAATTGTAGCATCGTCTAATAATAAAATCGACATATTAGGTTTCCCTCGATTCTTTTATAATCTCATGAAGTATATTGAATGCTTGGATCGGTGAAATTTGATTAATATCAAGATCTTTAATTTTCTTAATGAGTTTTTCTTTCTTTTGATCGAAAATATTTTCTTGAATATGTTCAAAAGATCCTTGCTGTATCGTTGAATACTCTACTTCGTCTTGACTTTCTAAAACTTTTAAAATGTCATTTGCTCGGTGAATGATTCGAGGATCAATTCCTGCTAATTTTGCCACATCAATTCCATAGGAATGATTACTAAAGCCTTCAATGATTCTTCTTAAAAAAATCATTTCATCTTCGTCACGTTTCACAGCAATTGTTAAATTATCTATTTCATCATATTTGTCAGCTAGGACCACAAGCTCATGGTAATGAGTGGCAAATAATGTCTTAGCTTTGATTTCTTCTGCGATAAATTCAATAATCGCCCATGCGATTGCCAATCCATCATAGGTACTGGTTCCTCGCCCTACTTCATCTAAAATTAAAAGACTTTTTGTCGTTGAATGAGATACAATATTGGCAACTTCTTTCATCTCCACCATAAAGGTACTCTCTCCTTTTGCAAGATTATCCGATGCACCTATACGAGTAAACACTCGATCTAAAATTGAGATATCCGCTTCTTCACAGGGGACAAAACAACCGATATGAGCCATAATAGCGATTAGTGCCACTTGCCTCATATAAGTGGACTTACCTGCCATATTAGGACCTGTGATAATATGAATCATATTTTGATCCAAATCTAAAACAGTGTCATTCGGTACGAAAAACTCTTCTTTGAAATTATACTCAACGATGGGATGGCGTCCATCAATAATCGAAATTACGCCATCTTCATTTAGATTCGGTCGCTTAAATCGATTGATTCTTGAGGATTCCGTAAGAGAGATAATACAGTCTAAGCTTGCTAACACATTGGCTAGTTTTTGAATTCTACTGAGATAAGATAATAACTTATTTTTCAAGTCATTAAAAATTTTCAATTGAAGATTTAAGGCTTGTTCTTTCGATCCTAAGATTTTCGACTCCATCTCTTTTAATTCCATGGAGAAAAAACGTTCAGAACCCACTAAGGTTTGTTTTCTAATATAGTTTTCAGGAACTAAGTTTAAATTTGATTTAGTAATATCTATAAAATAACCTAATATTTTATTATACTTGACTTTTAAGTTCTTAATCCCTGTTTTATTTCTTTCGTTTTGCTCAAAATTTAAAATCCAATTTCTACCTTCTTCACTGGCTATAAATAATTCATCCAATCTCTTATCATATTCTTGTCGAATAATGCGATTTTCTTCTATCAGTGCCGGTGGATCTTCCATTAAAATTTTATCAATCAGTTGAAAGACTTCTTCTTCAAAGGGTATTCTTGACCCTAATTTTTGTAGAATAACTTCATTCGATTGACTGAGTAATTCTTTTAATTGATGGGAAGCCCCAATGGATCTCTTTAAAGAATCAATTTCACGAGGATTGACCGTGCCATTGGCTATTTTTACACTAAGTCTTTCAATATCATATACTGTTTTTAATATACCTTTAATATCATCTAATAGAATTAAATCTTTTAAAAAAGCGTCAATGAGATCATATCGATAGCATATCTTATCCTTATCGATCAAAGGGCTTTGCACCCATTTTTTGAGCTTTCGAGAGCCCATTGCAGTCACACAATTGTCCAATATTTCCAAGAGAGAACCTTTTTTGGAATTCGTATTTAGTCCTTGAATCAATTCTAAATTTTGCTTCGAGCTTTCATCAAGAATCAGATAATTTTGATTGTCATAATAATGGACGCTATTAATGTGATTTAACTGGTTTTTTTGTGTTTCTATAAGATAGTTTAAGATCATTGCGATACTGTTCCAATGACTGATCTTGTGGTTATTTTTCAGATCTTCGATCTCTGTTAACAGTTTCTCTGATAGTATCCCGAAATATTTTCTATTAAGGCATTCTTCCATTTGCTCTTTTGATATTGGATTAAAGTAAAATCGATTGAGCTGGAGGTATTTTTTTACTTTGTTTTGATGAAATTCATTGATTAAAATTTCACTTGGCATTAGACGGTAGATCTCATCTGCCATATAAGAGAACATGCTGTCTTGATCCAGAAATACTCTTTCACCGGTAAACAGTTCACCCGTTGAATAGTCAACGTAACTGATATTTATTTGATATTCATCCAGATAGATAGACATTAAATAATTATTTTCATCCGTTTTTAGATAGTCGATATCTGTAAAGGTACCGGGGGTAATAATTTGGGTAACTTCACGTCGTACCAAACCTTTCGCTAGCTTTGGATCCTCTACCTGATCACATATGGCAACCTTGTATCCTTTGTTGATCAATCTGGAAATATAAGTATTTGCAACATGGTAAGGAACACCACACATGGGAGCTTTTTTCGCTAGTCCAGCATCCCGTTGTGTCAGTGTGATTTCCAATTCCCTTGAGGCCAATAATGCATCTTCAAAGAACATTTCATAAAAATCTCCCAGCCTGAAAAATAAAATCGTATCGGGATTCTCATTTTTAATATTCATATATTGTTGCATCATAGGCGTAAGTTTTTTTTCTGTCAAATTCTTTCACCTTCCAGTGCAAAACTATTAAAATCTGTAATTTTCACATCGACGATATTTCCAATATCCGACGAATCACCTGTAAAATTAACCAATTTAAATTCTTCACTTCGACCGGTCAATTTTTGAGGATCTCTCTTAGAAAAATCTTCTGCTAAAACTTTAATATTTTGTCCTTGGTAAAGTTTATTTTTCGCCCATTGAATGGGATATAAAATATCTAACAATCGTTCAAACCGATCATGTTTTACCTGATCAGATATTTGTTGTTGAGATCTAGCTGCCGGTGTACCTTCCCGTAGAGAATAAATAAAAGTAAAAGCGGTATCATATTCCACTCTTTGTACCAAGTCTAAAGTTTCTTTAAAGTCTTCTTCTGTTTCTCCTGGGAAACCAACCATGAGATCAGTCGATAAAGCAATGTCAGGTTTTACATTTTTAATTTTGTCAATTTTTCGCAAATACTCTTCTTTTGTATATTTTCGATTCATTAATTGCAAAACTCTGCTGGAGCCTGCTTGAACCGGGAGATGAAGAAAATTGCACAAATGATCTAGTGACGCAAAAGATTTAATTAATTCATCGGAAATATCTTTTGGATGCGATGTCATAAATCGAATTCGTTCAATGCCTTCAATTTCATTTACTTCTCTTAAAAGTCTTGCAAAACTAACAGGTTTGCTCAAAGTTTTACCATAGGAATTTACATTTTGACCCAATAGAGTCACTTCTTTGGTTCCTGTTTGAGCCAAAGCTTTGATTTCATTTAATATATCTGCCATAGGACGACTCACTTCTCGGCCCCTCGTGTAGGGAACGATACAATAAGTGCAAAAATTGTTACATCCATACATGATATTGACATAGGACTTATAGGAATATAGACGATTTGCACCTAAATTATCGTCAATTTCCGAAAAACGCTCTTCAATATCCACAACGAATTTTTCTCCTTCAAAGGAGCGATATAAAAGTTCTGGTAATCGATGTATATTGTTGGTGCCAAATATGATATTGACATGTTTATGGGTCTTCATAACATATTCTCGAGATTCTTCTCTTTGCATCATACAGCCGCAAACTGCAACTTTTAATTCCGGTCTATTTTCTTTTAAATGTTTTAAAACACCTAGTTGACCATAAACTTTATCTTCCGCAGAATGACGAATGGAACAGGTATTGATAATAACTAGATCTGCTTCTTCATTACTTTGTGTAAACTCAAAATCCATTTTATCCAATAGCCAAATTATTTTTTCCGTATCGTGTTCATTCATTTGACAGCCATGAGTGATGACTCGAACTTTCAAAGGTTTTTTATTAAATTCTTTTATTTTTCCTATATATTCATTCACATTATCTTGTGTTTTTTCAATTAAATCAATATTTGTATTCAAGGTATCATCCTTCTTTCCATCATTTCATTATACCATAAATTCTATGCTGGAAAAGCAAAAGAAGGCTTCTATGTCGAAACCTTCTTTTTATCTTATGATAGTAATTGATTCAAATAACGGGCTACATAAATACCACAGGCAGAAGCTTGGGATAATGAATGAGTTGAACCTCCACCATCCCCTACCACAAATAAGCCGTCTTTTTCCGTTTCAAAATGCTTATCGACTTCTACTTTTGAATTATAAAATTTGACCTCCACTCCGTATAAGAGCGTATCGTCATTTGCGGTGCCAGGAGCAATTTTATCCAAGGCATAGATCATTTCTATAATAGAATCTAATTGTCTTTTGGGTATGACCAAGGATAAATCACCTGGCGTCGCCTTTAAGGTAGGAACGGTGAAACATTTTTCCATACGCCGATCACTGGATCGACGTCCTTTGATCAAATCTCCGAACCGCTGCAATAAAACGCCCCCACCTAACATATTTGAAAGTTTTGCAATTGATTCTCCATACTCATTGGAATTCTTAAAAGGCTCTGTAAAACGATTACTAACCAGTAATGCAAAATTCGTATTTTCACTTTGTAATTTTTCATCTGAATAAGAATGTCCATTGACAGTAATAATTCCATTGGTATTTTCCGCCACTACTTGACCATAAGGGTTCATACAAAAGGTTCGAACGAGATCGTTATAGCTTTTGGTCTGATAAACAATTTTAGATTCATAGACAGCATCGGTAATATGTTTAAACACTTCTGCCGGTAATTCGACACGAACACCAATATCCACTTGATTGGAAAATGTGGCAATCCCAAATTTTTGACACATTTGAGAAATCCATTTTGAACCGGAACGACCGGAGGCCAAGATTAATTTTTGACATGAAAAAATTTGATTCCGATCGGTAATAACTTCATATAATCCATTTCGATGTTCAATATCTAAAACTGTAGTATTAAACATCATTTCCACTTTTTCCTTGGAATACTCAAAAATCTTTTCTAAAATTTTAATATTTCGATCTGTTCCAAAATGGCGAACTTTAGCATCTAAAAGATGAAGATCATGCCGCAATGCAATGGTTTTTAAATCGGAACTTGAGGTTGAATATAACTTTGATTCTTCCCCATCAAATTCACATAAAATTTGATCCACATATTCCATCAATTGAATGGAGTCTTCTCGACCAAGATATTTGTGCATTTCACCACCAAAATTTGTGGTAATATTGTATTTTCCATCGGAAAGTGTTCCCGCTCCTCCGTACCCGTTCATTATATTGCAAGGTTCACAACTAATACAACGTTCTACTTTTCCGGTTTTAATAGGGCAATGTCTTTTCTTAATGGGATTGCCTTTATCAATCATCAATATTTTTAACGATGTATTCAGCTTCGTAAACTCGTAAGATGCAAATACCCCGCTTGCACCTGAGCCTACAATAATTACATCATAATGTTTCATCTCACACCTCATTAAAATAATCATCTAATATTTCTTGCAAGAATTGATATAAAAGAGGGGCAGAATCTTTAAAAGGGTCAATTCTTCTTTGTACTTGATCCTTGGAAATATTATGTTCCTTCCAAGAACCACCATCATTTAAATAATTTAACAAAATCGGTTGGAATCGATCAATTAAATTGGCAAATTGAGCTTCCTTTGTATTCATCGCCTCAAACTCATGATATAAATTTAGATAATAAGTTCCCTTTTCTTCACTCAGCAAATGAAAAATTCGATTTGCCGCCTTTTGTTCTCGCTCAAATTTTGTTTGATACGCTTCTTTATCATAGGCAAAAGTATCTCCCGCATCGATTTCCACAATATCATGAATCAATAGCATCTTTATAACTTTTAAAAGATCGATTTCGTCATGACTGTAATTATGAAGGATTAAAGCCATCAATGTCACATGATAAGAATGTTCACTGTCATTTTCATAGCGATCTACATTGTGGTTTTTAATTTTTCGATAAACTGTTTTCAATTTATCGACTTCTATTAAAAAACGAAGATCTTTCTTTAAATTTCTATCCATATGACCACTTTAACTATACGGCAAATCGATAAAAATCCGTCGATGAGTTGACATAACTTTTCAAATCATATGGAGAAAGAATTCCTTGATCTGTTACTACTCCATCAATTAGTTTAGGTGGCGTGATATCAAAAGCCGGATAATAACCTTTTACCATGGATTTCGTATTCTTAATGCCGTGACAACTTAAAGTTTCTTCAGGGTTACGGTATTCAATATCGATATTGGTGATGGACTTTGTCTGATCGGGTATGCCGGTAACAAAATAAGGGATGTTTAAATATTGTGCTACGATTGCCATTTGAAAGGTTCCAACTTTATTGACGACATAACCGTCTTTACAAATGGAATCAGCTGCTGATGTAAAGAGATCAATATTTTCTTCTTTCATCGTCTGAGCTACCATATTATCCGTGATTACGGTAGTGTCAAAGCCCATATCTATGGCGACGGAAGAAGTAAATCGCGCCCCTTGTAAAAAAGGTCTCGTTTCAGGACAGTACAACTTAAACTCCTTGTTCTCCTCTATTGCTACTTTTAACATCATTCCTATAATGGTTTCTCCAAAACATTGAGTGATAATTTTACCTCCATTTGGAATTTTTGTATTGAGAAACTGCGCAATCTTATAAATTCTGCGATAGCGATTTTCCATTGCCTGAACTGTATGGTCAAATATTATCTGGTCTAAATCGTTGGACTCTAAATTTTTTTTTGCAATATCCAAGCAACCATCTGTTACTTGAATCATGCGATCCCTTGTGGTCGGTCTGGCATTGGAAATTGTTTTCGCTGCATTTTCTAAAAATTGTAATTTGTTTTTTTTATCTAGAGTTCTCGCTTCATAAGCTGCTAAAGCCATTCCCATCCCTGCTGCAGTGTAAGGACCGGCTGATTGGGTTACCATATCCTTGATAGACTGTGCAACTTCTGTATAACGATTACAATAAACAAATTGAATTTCCATAGGATAAATTCGACGATCTAATATTTTTACTTTGCCCTTTTCATACCATGCGACATTTTCAAATTGTAACATGAAGGCTAAATTATTATCAATTCTTTCCATAATCATTCTCCTTACCTCTTCCATTTTAACATATTATTAAAACTTCTTGATATTACTTTTTTGAAAGATCTTCTATTCCATCTCCTTGTGATTTTTTAAAGCTTTTTGTATAATACATGTAGTCTCTTTAACAATAGATATCTTTTTATAAATGTACATGGAAATCCCTGTAGAAAGGATAATCAATGATAAAATATGGTTTGATAGCCGGTACCGGCTTTGACAATTTTGATCGTCATTTAGAAAAAATTAAAGTCGTCACAAAATACGGAACGGTACTGGTCAGTTTATATCAAGAGGAAGATTTTCAAGTTGCCATTTTAAATCGACACGGAAATGATCATGTCATACCTCCTCACAAAATAAATTACCGAAATAATATTGCTGCTTTACATCAATTAGGAGTGCAGTACATATATGGCATATGTGCTGTCGGTAGCCTTCATTCTAAGATTGTACCGGGAGATCTGGTTTTAATAGAAGATTTTCTTGATATGACAAAAAATAGAATTACGAGTTTTTATAATGGAGAAGACTCCCTCGTCAAGCATTTAGAAGTATCGAAGCCTTATTCAGAAGGATTGTCACATTTGTTTTTAGAACATTCCTCAGTCTCTAATATTCATAAAAAAGGTATTTATGTATGTACGGAAGGTCCCCGTTTTGAAAGCCGTATCGAAATTAAATTATATCAATCCTTAGGCTGCCATGTGGTAGGAATGACCAATATTCCTGAAGTGCTTTTAGCTAATGAAAAAAATATTTCATATGCTTGCATTTCATATGTGACCAATTACTGTACTGGTGTAAAAGGTATTATCTCAGCCGATGATTTTAAAAAGAATAAGGTAGACAAAGACCGTCTACTACGATCCATATCTTCCTGTTTTAAAGACCCCAATATCTTAAATATCCAATCCGATTCCATATTGCTATAGTAAAAAGCCTTGTGTTCTTCACAAGGCTTTATTGATTTTCAAATCGTCTTATCATTTTTTTAAATCGAATCGGAATGTCATCTTCAAAATAGAGGGGTCTTTTCGTAACTGGATGATTTAATCGAAGAGAGAAAGCATGGAGCATTTGTGTTTTTATTCCCAATTTATTTTTCCAACCATAGGTCGGATCTCCCAATACGGGATGGCCGATGGAGGAAAAATGGACGCGAATTTGATGAGTCCGTCCTGTGATTAAATCAACTTTAACAAATGAATAATTTCCATAATGTTTTATAGTTTTAAATTTGCTAATGGCTTCTTTTCCATTTTTATCTACAACTGCCATTTGCTTTCTATTAAAGGGGTTTCGTCCAATGGGCCGATTGATAACTCCCTGATTTTTAGTATGCCCGTGAACGATAGCCAGATATTCTTTTTGTACTTTTTTTTGTTTAAATGCTCTGACCAATTCATAATAGGCAATATCAGTTTTTGATATAATCATTAAACCGGAAGTATCCTTGTCTAATCGATGAACAATCCCAGGTCTAAAAGGCTCCATCGGATTGGATAGTTGATCAAAATGATAGAGCAGCCCATTGACTAATGTGTGTTCATTATTTCCCGCTCCAGGATGGACAATAAGATTTTGAGGCTTGGATATCACTGCAATATCTTCGTCTTCATACAGAATATTAAAATCGATTGATTCTGGTTGAAGGGGCGTTTCCTCGGGGATTTGAACGATGATCTCATCCCCATAGGATACTTCATAGCCGGCTTTTACCTTTTGACCATTGAGTAAAATATGCCCTTGGACAATATGCTTTTTTATTTGAGAACGATTCATATCCAATTTATTTTTCAAATAATGATCCAAGCGACCTTGTCCTTCTACAATATATACTTCTTTCATTTTCTACCTCTTCGGATTCTCATGGAGCAATACGATAATCATCAATAAAAAAGTACCAAGGACAATATAGGTATCCGCCAAATTAAAAATTGCAAAATTATAGTCAAATATTTTTATAGAAATGAAATCCACTACATAATGTAGTCGAATCCGATCAATAAAGTTTCCAATTGTTCCGCCGATAATTAAGGCAAAGGATATCTTTAATATCGTGGAGGTGTTGTGATAATCTCTTAGCAAAATCCCAAATAATACAAAGAGAACAATAATGGTAATAATAAAAAAGATGGTTCTTGATCCTTTTAAAATTCCAAAAGCTGCTCCTGTATTTTCTAAATAATAAAATTGGAAAAATTCTCCAATGATACTTTTGGGTGGTTGACCTCGCAAATAAGTAGTCACCATAAATTTGGATACTTGATCAGTTATAATAAACAAAATACTTAAAATAAATACTAACATAAATCCCCCATATTATTTTGGAATTTTAATCTCTATGACATAGTTTTCTTTTTTTGTCCTATTTTCAATTCGCTCAAAAATAATACGACCGAATTTTCGAACAGAAACCATATCCCCTTCTACCAATTCCCGTGAAGATTTCCTCTCTTTTGCATAATTAACTTTTACTTGTTCCCGCTTTATTAAGTCTAAGGCATTGCTTCGAGATAAATTATAAGATTGAGCAATAAAAGTATCCAGTCGAAGGGATGAGGCGATGATTTTTTTCTTTTCAAATCTTTTTTTAGGAATTTGATCAATAGTCGAAACCGCTTTAACCAATACAGATTCTCTTGAAATCTGATTAAAATTGAATTGAATAAAGTTTGCAATTTCATTTTTAACAAAAAAATAAGTGTATTCTTTTCCGATCAAAATATCACCTATTTTTCTCCGATCTATTCCGAGTCCTAATAAAGAACCTAAGATATCAGGATGCTTAATACCTTCCAGAGAATCAAATTTAAAGATAGTCAAGCCACATTGAGGGTTCTCGATATAAAAAGGATAGATATATATAATTTTTTGTTCCGCTTCATCATAACCCCCAAATACTTGATACTTAAGTGTATCAAATTGATTTAAAATAGAAATTGTCATTTCAATCTCATGGGGGTTAAGAAAATCAGTTTCTTGCTGACCATGAGATCGTAATACAATTTCTATCTTATCAATTATTTGTTTCATCTTAAGTTGGTCTTCTGGTTCATGGATATGATGGAGCAATTTATCTCTGTCAATTTTTACCAAGGAAACATCCCATTATTTTTTAGCTCTTCCTTCAAGCCATCGATAGCTATGGTATGAGGTGCCAATATAAATATGTCTTTGTTCACCTTTTGAATTTTTCCGTCCAATGCATAAAGTGCTCCACTGACAAAATCAAAAATCTCACGCTTCACATCAATATCTAACTGTTCAAAATTCAAAACTACAGCTTTTAAATTCCTTAAATCGTCAACGATTAAAGGAGATTCATCATATGATAAGGGCTCATGAACGGTAATCACCGGTCCTGAAGATGTATTGGTTGAAGATTTCTTCTTATGTGAAGTAGATGAGACAGAAGTTGTATGATGCTCCGGCTCTATACCGATCGGTTCCTCTTCATACTCATATCCATAATCTTCATACTCTTCCTCATCTGCAAACCCAAAAATTCTCTTTAATTTGTCCACTGCTTTTTCTGCCATATTGTCCTCCTTTTATTAATACGCTCTAGCACCAAAGATCTTTGTTCCAATACGTACCATATTGGAGCCTTCTTCAATCGCCAGTTTATAATCTCCACTCATACCCATTGAAAGATAGTTCATGGTTGTATTTTGATACCCTTCTTCTTTTAATTTTTCATAGAGTTTATACATCTTTCTGAAGAGGCTTCGTAAATACTGCTCATCTTCCGAGTAGGGTAGAATTGCCATTAGCCCTTTTATCTTAACATGATCGAAAGATTCTAAATCATAAATAAATTGTTCCACTTGGGAATAGTCCAAACCTTCTTTGGAAGCTTCTTTCCCAATATTTATTTGAACCAGGCAATTGACGTCCAAATTGTCTCGAGAAGCTCTTTTCTCGATTTCTCTTGCTAATCTCATTCGGTCAAGAGAGTGGATCAATTCCACCTTATCATAAATATATTTTACTTTATTTCGTTGTAAACTTCCAATCATATGATAATTTAATTCCACATCTAATTCTTCCATTTTCGAAGTTAATTCTTGAACTCTATTCTCACCAATATCTTTGATTCCATATCGATGAGCTTCTAATATGGATTTTATTGAATGATTTTTTGAAACAGCGATCAGACGAACATCTTCACCTGTCAAAGAATGACTTTTTGCTTTCTCAATTTCTTCTAAAACGATCTCCAAATTATCTTTAATTGACATAAAACCTCCTAATTTAAAACTCGAGATTCTTCCACTGTTCTGGGATTTATGACAATGGCATCATTAATGGTAAGGGTTTTGTACTCCTTATCATTGATCTCAATTCGACCTTCTCGATTGCCTTTGCCTACAAAGATCTTTTCATGTTCCTCCCGAATGATTTCCACCGGTAAAAATTTAACCAAACCTTTAATCTCCTGAACATAGACTCCTGTCATATGATTCCTTGAAATCAAAGCTGAACTTGGAATTTCAAAACCTTTGGTTTTATCGACGATTATTTTTCCTTCATGGATTCTTTTGGAATACATTTCATTTAACATGCTATCCACATCAATAATGTATACAGGGCTTCTTTTGGATTTGTTAATTTGAACTATGTCGCCTCTTAAAATCTGACCATTGAGTACTTCAACATTTATAGTATCCCCTGGCGAATAATCTTTTATTTTAGAAGAATCTTCAATTAATAATGCAGCTTTCCACGATAAGTTGTCAATTAATTTAAATATGGGTTCTGCTTTTTTTACCTCCGTATTGACGGCAAAGGACTCGATTTGCGAATGATTTTTAAGGTATTTATCCGTATAGGTCTTTAACGGTTGGTTCGTAAAATACTGTTCCAATCCGTCAATTTTATAGGATACTATACCTGTAAATTTTGATAGATAAGAAACATTAGATTGGGAAATTTTTTCTACCAAAGATGATTTTCGATTCTCCAATTCATCATCCGATAATTTGATTAAATCTTTAATATCACTTAAATTAATATTGGAATGAGAACCAAGATCTAAATCATTAATACTTCCAATCGCCTGTTCAAAATTCCTATCCCGAATTGCCTTTTGGATCGAATCATCAAAAGTAATCGAGATCTCTTTCTTTTCGTCTTTTCCGGTCGTTTTATATTCAATTGCAGCTTTTACTTTTTGTAATTCATCTTTTAATTCTGAAACATCTTCCATTAAATTAATACTGGCAATTTCATAATTGACAGGAATTTTCTGTCCTTCGCTGGCATTAAAAACTGCAATACCGTTTCCTTCTGCAAAATATACTTCTTCATGAAGAATATTATACACTGTCACCGGAATATCTTCTTCAAATGTTGTATAGGTTGGAAATACCGTTTTATACGATGGAAATTTATGGCCTTTTACTGTTTTTATAAGAAAGGTAAGAAAAAATATTAATATTACCAGGGCTAAAATTCGACGAATCACATATTTATTATTATTTTTCTTTTTGGTCTTCACATTCTCACCTAATCTTATTTATTATATCATAAAGATGGATTCATTTATTATGATACAAAAAATATTTGTTCAATTTCTTCTTTTTTCTCTCGATTCATTAAATGGTCTACTGCTTCTTTTGCATTTTGATTTTCATAGAGAACTTGATATAGTTTTTCCGTAATAGGCATTTCGATCCGATGTTTTTGTGCCAATAAATAAGCGGATTTTGTAGTCTTTATCCCTTCGACGACTTGTCCTATTTCTTGACAAGCTTTTTCAGTTGATTTTCCTTGACCGATGAGGATCCCTGCACGTCTATTTCTTGAATGCATACTGGTGCAAGTTACTATGAGATCACCTATACCGGATAATCCATTTAATGTTTGAGGCATAGCACCCATTTCAATCCCTAATTTACTCATTTCATAAATCCCTCTTGTCATCAATGCGGCTTTTGTATTATCTCCGTAACCAAGTCCATCACTGAGACCGGCAGCTAATGCTATGATATTTTTTAAAGCTCCCCCCATTTCTACCCCTACAAGATCAGAATTTGTGTAGATCCGAAAGACGGAAGTGGAAAACTCTTCTTGAACAATCTTCGATGCTTTTTCATCCCTAGACGAAACGACAACTGCAGTCGGTACGTCTTTTCCCACTTCTTCTGCATGTGATGGTCCCGAGAGACAGACAAATGGATTGTGGGGAAGAATTTCTTCAGCAACTTCGCTTATCCGCAAAAGAGTATCTACTTCAATACCCTTCGAAAGATTGACAATAATTACATCCGAAGAAATCTTATCTTGGAGGTCTTTTAAAATGATGCGACTGGCATCAGAAGGAACACCTAATACGATAATTTCCGCATCCTTTATCCCTTGGTCGAAATTTGTAAATATATTAATCTTTGTTGACAAAGTACAATTCGGTAAAAATCGGGAATTTTCGTGATTTTTTATGATATCTTCAGCTACATCTCGTTCCCTCATGTAAAAATTAACGTCATGATTTTTATTTCCCAATAATCTGGCAATGGCCGTTCCCCAACTACCACCGCCAATTACAGTTATTTTCATTTTTTACCTCCGATTTTATTTTCAGTACCATTTATCAATCTTTTAATATTGGATTTATGACGATAAATACCCATTAGACAAATTAAGTTTATCATTAAGATGTTAAAAACTTCCATATCTGAAAAAAAAGTAAAGACAATCATTGAAACAACAAAAAAACTGATGGAGCCAACAGAAACCATTTTTGTAATCCAAGTACCTAAAACCCAAGCCATATATGGAATGAGGGTCAACTTGAAATTTAAAAATGCAAAAGCTCCCAAGGTGGTTGCCATTCCCTTTCCACCTTTGAAATTCATGTAAAAAGGATAATTATGTCCTAATACACAAAAGAATATACTGAAAGGAACATATTCCTTGCCAAAAAATTTAATAATAAGATAAGAGGAGACAATCCCTTTGATAAAATCAATGATAAAAGTTAAAATACCATATTTTTTACCCATGACACGAAAGGCATTCGTCGTTCCAGCATTCCCGGATCCATATTTTCGAATATCCTTATCAAGGATTAACTTGCCGATTAAAAAAGATCCGGAAATATTACCGATTAAATAGGCGATGATAGCGACATAAAAGTATTTCATCATTTTTCTCCACGATTTTTTAATTCTAAAATAATAGGTGTGCCATCAAAAGTGTAGGATTGACGAATTTGATTTTCCAAATATCTCATGTAGGAGAAATGGAACAATTCTTTATCATTTACAAATAGCACAAAACGAGGTGGACGAACGGAAACTTGAGATCCATAATAAAGTTTACCTCTCCTGCCTTTATCGGAAGGGGGTTGATTCATTAAAACGGCTCGATTTAAAATATCATTTAAAACTCCAGTTTGAATCCGATGATTATAATTATTATTCACGGTACTGATAAGATCTAAAAGCCGATCTACTCTTTGTCCTGTTTTTGCTGATATAAAGATAATCGGTGCATAATTGATAAAGGGTAGACGAATTCGAATTTGTTCTTCAAAATTACGAATACTCGTATTGTCTTTTTCAATGGCATCCCATTTATTCACTGCAATAATAATGGACTTATTATTGTCATGGGCAAAACCTACAATTTTGCTATCCTGTTCCGTAACTCCTTCTGTTGCATCAATTAAAAGGACACATACACTGGATCTTTCTATTGCTGTAAGGGTACGAATTACCGAGTATCTTTCAACATTTTTATAAATTTTTTTCTTTTTCCGCAATCCTGCCGTATCCACCAGAATATAGTCCGTATCATGGAATCGTACCTTAGAATCTATGGAGTCTCTCGTCGTACCGGGAATATCTGTGACGATAGAGCGTTCTTCCCCGGTAATATAATTAAGTAATGATGATTTTCCCACATTTGGTTTCCCAATAAAAGTAACTCGAATTTGATCATCTTCGAAATCATCATCAGCAATGGGCATTCCCTCGATTACTTCGTCTAAAAGATCCCCCACACCTGTCCCTTGCTCCGAAGAAATAGCTAGTGGTGTTCCTAATCCTAATTCATAAAAATCATAGATATTATCTTTCGTAGCTTTTGAATCCAGCTTATTAACGGCTAAGATAACTTTTTTTTTCGTTTTCCTTAAATAGTTTGAAATTTCACGATCCGTCGGCGAGACACCGAATACACCATCGGTCAAAAAAATAATCACATCAGAAGTATCGATCGCCAAATCCACTTGAGATTTAATATTTGACATAAAAATATCTTCATCCTTAAGATCCAAGCCTCCGGTATCAATTAATAAAAATTTTCTACCTAACCATGATGCTTCTTGATAAATTCGATCTCTCGTTACACCGGGTGTATCTTCAGTAATCGATATTTTACGACCTACAATTTTATTAAAAAGTGTTGACTTCCCAACATTTGGTTTCCCAATAATTGAAACAATGGGCATTTCCATATTATCACCCCTCTTTTAATCTGCTATTCATTATATCATTGAAAACAAGCAGTTTCAATTTAGAGAATCCTTATTTCTTCCTTTTGGATAATTTTATTGAGCTATGGGAAATCAAATAGTATAATGGCATCGGAGGTATCCTATGAAAATATTGAGAAATGAAAAAGATGCAAAAAATTTAATGAATCTATCACTTTATGCCGGTCAATTATTAATTCAAAACGGAGCGGAATCCTACCGTGCTGAAGATACGATCCAACGGATTTGTAGCTCTGTGGTTAATGTTACTTCAGTAGACGCTTACGCTTTACCTTCTGCAGTATTTGTATCTTTAGAGTACGAAGGAGAGACCTATACGATTTTCCGAAAAATAACCGTTTCCGATACCAATATGAATAAAGTTGACCAAGTGAATTCTTTTTCTCGAGATTTTGTAAAGTATAATATGGACATTTTAGAAGCTTTTGAAATATTACATTCCATTGATAATTTACCGGAACATTTTATTCTTACCGATTTTGCAGCAGGTATTGCATCGTCGTTTTTTACACTGCTCTTCGGAGGAAATGGACAAGATCTTTTATGCTCCTTTGTCATCGGTTTTTTCTTAAGTAAAAGTTTACGTTTCTTATCCCGATACAAATTACCTTTTTTTATCGATAATTATATTGGTGCTTTTATCGCTTCATTATTGGCTGTTATCTCCGTGCGGATCGGTCTCGGAACCAATAGAGATAATATCATTATCGTAGCTATTACCAACTCCATGAGAGATATCATGAGTGGAGAATTTATAACTGGTACAATCACATTGACAAAGGCTATTTTTATCGCTTTGGCCATTGCTCTTGGTGTAGGAACTGTATTGTCTTTACGAGGTGTATTATGAATTATTTTTTTCAATTTCTAATTGCTGCAATTGCTACCAGTGGCTTTTGTCTCTATTTTAAAGTTCCTAAAAAAGCCATTCCCATCAGTTGTTTTATCAGTGGGTGGATTTGGGTTATGTTTGATTATTTACAACATCATGTTGATTCTTACATTTTGCCCGGTTTTTTAGCTGCTTTTTGTATCGGTTGCGCTTCAGAATTATGTGCAATTTTTTTTAAAAAGCCGGTTACCGTCTTTTCATTACCTTGTTTGATCCCATTAGTTCCTGGAGCAGGTATGTACTACACGATGTATCATTTCATTGAAGGTTCATATGATCTTATGATGGATATTGCAACAAAAACTTTTTTTACAGCAGCATCTCTATCTTTGGGAATTATATCATCCACCACCGTCATTCATGTCATTAAATCCATCCGAAAATTTAAAAAAGTGTAAGTTGTACAACTTACACTTTTTTTATTCCAAAAGATCTTGACTCGATAAAATTTGTCCTTCTTTACAATTAAAA